>NZ_JALJDX010000023.1 GCF_022952855.1 Pseudomonas sp. RGM2987
TCAATGTTGATACGCCGGCCAACGATGTCTACAACAATGGCAGCACCGTCAGCACCACCATCACCGGTGCCACCGGCGGCAACTTCGAGAACCTGGTGCCGAGCACCACCCCTGCGGTCACCACGATTACCGACTCGGTGGACAACACTGGCCTGACACTGACCGCCAGCGACACCATCACTGAAGGCGGTCAGATCACCTACACCGCGACGCTGACCAATGCCGCTCAGACGCCGGTGACTGTGACCTTGAGCAACGGCTCGGTCATCACCATCGCTGCCGGTCAAACGACTGGCACTGTTGCCGTTGATACCCCGACCAACGATGTCTACAACAACGGCAGCACCGTCAGCACCACCATCACCGGTGCCACTGGCGGTAACTTCGAGAACTTGGTGCCGAGCACCACCCCTGCGGTCACCACGATCACCGATTCGGTCGACAACACCGGCCTGACCTTGACGGCCAGCGACACCATTACCGAAGGCGGGCAGATCACTTACACCGCGACGCTGACCAATGCTGCTCAAACTCCGGTCACTGTGACCCTGAGCAATGGCGCGGTAATCAACATTGCAGCCGGTCAAACGACTGGCACCGTGGCGGTCGATACCCCGGCCAATGACGTTTACAACAATGGCAGCACCGTCAGCACGACTATTACTGG
>NZ_JALJDX010000022.1 GCF_022952855.1 Pseudomonas sp. RGM2987
AAAGACGACGTCTACAAAGATGCCGGCAAGGTTGAAGTCAGCATCGACCACGCCACTGGCGGCAACTTCGAGAACCTGGTTCCGAGCACGACTCCGGCGGTCACTGACGTTACCGATACCATCGACACCAGCACCGTTTCGCTCACCGCGACCTCGACCGTTGCCGAAGGTGGAACTGTGGTTTACACCGCCTCGGTCAACGCTCCAGTCACTGGCGCTCCACTGGTTGTCACCCTTTCGAACGGTCAGAGCATCACCATCCCTGTTGGTGCTAGTTCGGGCAGCGTGAACTTCGTCACCCCGAACGACGCCCTCGCTGGCGGCGATAACCTGAGCGTCAAGATCGACGACGCCAAGGGCGGCAACTACGAAAAACTGGAAATCGACGGCAAGCCTGCCGACACCACCGTCACCGATACCCAAGACACTACCGGTCTGACGTTGAGCGCGACCGATACCGTCGCTGAAGGCGGCTCCATCGTTTACACCGCGACTCTGACCAACGCTGCCGGTACACCTGTGACCGTTACTTTGAGCAACGGCGCGGTCATCAATATCGCTGCCGGCGCTACCACCGGCACCGTTACTGTTGATGCGCCTAAAGACGACGTCTACAAAGATGCCGGCAA
>NZ_JALJDX010000021.1 GCF_022952855.1 Pseudomonas sp. RGM2987
TGAAGCGCCAGCGCTACGTCTGGGTCACGCTGCTGCCGGCGTCCTGGTTGCTGATCTGCACCACCACGGCGGGCCTGATCAAGCTGTTCGACGCCAACCCGGCGATCGGCTTTTTGGCCCTGGCGCGCAAATACAACGAAGCGCTGGCCGCAGGGCAAGTCCTGGCCCCGGCCAAGAGCATCGAGCAGATGCAGCACGTGGTCTTCAACGCATACACCAATGCCACGCTGACGGCGCTGTTCCTGTTCGTGGTGCTGAGCATCCTGTTCTACGCGCTCAAGGTCGGCATCGCCGCCTGGGGCACGAAGGAGCGCACGGATAAAGAAGCCCCATTCCAGGCCCTGCCGGACGCCTGACGCGAGGATTGCACGATGTTCAATGACTTGAGTCGCCTCGGTAAATACCTCGGTCAGGCCGCCCGCCTGATGGTCGGCATGCCCGACTACGACAATTACGTCGAGCACATGCAGACCAAGCACCCGGACAAGCCGCTGATGGACTACGAAACGTTCTTCCGCGAACGCCAGGAAGCCCGCTACGGTGGCAAGGGCGGGCCGAAGTGCTGTTGAGGCACCGGTTGGGTTGAAACACCCGAACCCTGTG
>NZ_JALJDX010000020.1 GCF_022952855.1 Pseudomonas sp. RGM2987
CTTGACCATATAACCCCAAGCAATCTGGTTATACTGTGAAGACGACATTCGCCGAAAATTCGTACGCTTGCTCATCGAGCAACTCACAAATTTTACCTTAGCCTGAACACCACCAGTGAAAGTGGCCCTCAGTCTATCTTTCTATCACATACCCAAATTTTTAAAGAACGATCTAATCAAAAGACTAGAAATCAACATTCACCATCACCTTGATGGAATGCTCATTTCTAAGCTTTCAGAAGCAGTTTATGGTGGAGCCAAGCGGGATCGAACCGCTGACCTCCTGCGTGCAAGGCAGGCGCTCTCCCAGCTGAGCTATGGCCCCATTACAAAATTGGTGGGTCTGGGCAGATTCGAACTGCCGACCTCACCCTTATCAGGGGTGCGCTCTAACCAACTGAGCTACAGACCCAATTTCGAGCTTGTAACTGTTAGCGTGAGCTATCAGCTTGGAGCTTAAAGCTGCTTCTATCGTCTTCTTCAATGAATCAAGCAATTCGTGTGGGAGCTCATGGAGCCGCTGCGGTCGTCGATTAAGGAGGTGATCCAGCCGCAGGTTCCCCTACGGCTACCTTGTTACGACTTCACCCCAGTCAT
>NZ_JALJDX010000019.1 GCF_022952855.1 Pseudomonas sp. RGM2987
CCTGGATGGCAGCCAGGAAATCTACGCGCACGACGACCGGGCGCGGCTGGTGCGCAAGGTCGAGCCCGATGGCGGCGAGCACCTCAAGGCCTATGACGACCAGGGCCGGTTGATCGCCGAGCAGGACCCTCTGGGCGCCGTCACCGAATACCGCTACGACGAAGTCGGACGCCTGGTGGCGCTGATTGCGCCGGATGAAGTGCCGACGTCCTACGAATACCGCAACGGTTTCCTGCACGCCCGCTCCCGCGGCAACGCCACCTGGACCTACCAGCGCAACGACCAGGGCGACATCACTCGCCAGACCGACCCCGACGGCCACGTCACCTTTTACAAATACGACGGGCAAGGCCGACTGTTGGAAACCTGCCACCCCGACGGCAGTTTCCACCGGCTGAGCTGGAATGCGCTCGGCCAGTTGACGGAAGAAACCTTGCCCGACGCCAGTCACCGGGTTTTTTCCTACGACGCCCGGGGGCGTTTGTTGAGTCGCCAGGATGAACACGGCGCACTCACCCATTACCAATGGGACGCCATGGGCCGGTTGCTCCAGACCACCTCGCCAACGGGCGCGATCCGGGCCTGGAC
>NZ_JALJDX010000018.1 GCF_022952855.1 Pseudomonas sp. RGM2987
CCCCGGGCGTGGGCTTGGCGGTGACCGCGCTGCTGATGCTCAAGGGTGGCAAGGGCAAGTTCTTCAGCAAATTGCCGTGCATGCTGGTGGGCGGCGCCGCGTCCATGGCGGTCAGCAGTGCGATGGGTGCGGCGGCCAATGCAGCCATGGGCTCATCCAATCCGGTGCACGCCGCCACCGGCGCCAAGGTGCTGGGGCGTGACGAGGAACTGGACTTCGTCCTGCCCGGCATCCTGCCGATCGACTGGCAGCGCTTCTACAACAGCCGCGACGAACGCGGCGAGGGTTTGTTCGGGGTCGGTTGGAGCGTGAGCTACGAGGTGCAGGTCGAGATCTGCCCTCACCCTGACGGCGGCGAGACCCTGGTCTACACCGACGAACAAGGCCGCCCCATCGACATGGGCGCGATTCCTCTGGGCGGCGCGGTGTTCAGCGCCGGCGAAGGCCTTGCCGTGCGCCGACACCTCAACGGCCAGTTGCTGATCGAAAGCGACGACGGCCTGTACCGCCTGTTCGAGCCGAC
>NZ_JALJDX010000017.1 GCF_022952855.1 Pseudomonas sp. RGM2987
ATAAGAGACAGATGTTGGATGTGCCTCCGCCTTCGCGAGCAAGCCCGCTCCCACAGTGGATTTTGGGTGTTCATTGGTTCTGCGCCTGTCACCAATCCCCTGTGGGAGCGAGCCTGCTCGCGCCAGGCCGCGTTCATCACTTCACGGCCGCTGCGCAGCCGAGCGGGAGCAAGCTCCCTCGCCACAGTAGAACTCGGGTGTTCAATGGTTTTCGCGTCTGGCGCAAATCCCTTGTGGGAGCGGGCTTGCTCGCGAAAGCGGTGGGTCTGTTTGCACCTATGTTGGATGTGCCACCGCCTTCGCGAGCAAGCCCGCTCCCACAGTGGATTTTGGGTGTTCATTGGTTCTGCGCCTGCCACCGATCCCTGTGGGAGCAAGCCTGCTCGCGCCAGGCCGCGTTCATCACTTCACGGCCGCTGCGCAGCCGAGCGGGAGCAAGCTCCCTCGCCACAGTGGAACTCGGGTGTTCAATGGTTTTCGCGTCTGGCGCAAATCCCTTGTGGGAGCG
>NZ_JALJDX010000016.1 GCF_022952855.1 Pseudomonas sp. RGM2987
GGTCAGTTGCCGGTTCGGTGGGCTTGAGGTAGGCGTCTATCGTGCGCTTGGCGGCTTCGTCGAGTTCCGGTGAGTTCGGATCGGTGTTGGGCGGGTTGGGTGTTGGTTTGATCATGGGTGAATCTCCTTGGTTAATGGAGCCACGACCTATTGCTACCAAACATTAGGTGGCGGCTATACGCAGGTTGGTAGACCGGGTACCAAGGCAAACCCAGCGCGCCCAGAGGCGCCCCACGCACAGCCGCCATAACAATCACCCGACCATAGTCGGCGGATGTATTTGCGGAACTGTGCGCCTTAGTTTTACCCGGGCTACCAAACCCGATCACTGATTCGTCAGTGACCGGAAAACGATAAAGCCCAGGCCCTAGGCGCACAAGCCGGCGGATTCTGGCGTAGTTGTAGGCAATGGCGCAAGGCAACGTGGTTTACTCCTACCCCGCAATCAGCCCGCTAAACATCAGGCCCTTGTGGCGAGGGAGCTTGCTCCCGCTGG
>NZ_JALJDX010000015.1 GCF_022952855.1 Pseudomonas sp. RGM2987
CGTGAATCCCGCCGCCTCAAGCTCGCGGATATGGATCTGGTGCGAGATCTCCTCGTGCAGCGACAGTTCGGGGGTTTCCCAGACCTCGCGCGAGATGCGCAGGATCTGGTCGCGGATCGCCTCGACCGCGTCGCGGGCGGCGGCGGCCGATTCGGGGGCGGGGCCGGCGGGCGGCGCGTCCTGCGCCAGCGCCAGATCGGCCCCGACGGGCCACAGCGCCGCCGTTGCCAGCGAACTCAGCATCAGTGCGCGGCGGGACATCCCGACAGGCGGGGCAAGGGTCTGATCGTCATGCATCTTGGACCTCATCCAGGGTTTCGGCAGCGGCGCCGGATGGTTGTCGCCGGGACCAGAAGACAGGAAACCCGGCCCTGGCGCAACTGCCGAGCCGGCCCTGCGCCTCTGCGCGGGGCCTTTCCACTCAACTCAGCCCCCCCGCCGCGCCTTCGCGCGGTGGCGTCTCCCCTAGCT
>NZ_JALJDX010000014.1 GCF_022952855.1 Pseudomonas sp. RGM2987
CAGTGGCGTGGTCGATGCTGACTTCAACCTTGCCGGCATCTTTGTAGACGTCGTCTTTAGGCGCATCAACAGTAACGGTGCCGGTGGTAGCGCCGGCAGCGATATTGATGACCGCGCCGTTGCTCAACGTGACGGTGACGGGCGTACCGGCCGCATTGGTCAGAGTCGCGGTGTAAACAATCGAACCGCCTTCTGCCACTTCGCTAGATGCCGACAGGCTCAGACCCGTGGCATCGGCCGAGTCAGTGATAGTTGTGACTGCAGGCGTTGTGCTAGGCACCAGGTTTTCGAAGTTACCGCCGGTGGTGCCAGTAATAGTCGTGCTGACGGTGCTGCCATTGTTGTAAACGTCATTGGCCGGGGTATCGACCGCCACGGTGCCAGTCGTTTGACCGGCTGCAATGTTGATTACCGCGCCATTGCTCAGGGTCACAG
>NZ_JALJDX010000203.1 GCF_022952855.1 Pseudomonas sp. RGM2987
TTAAATTCATGTTTTATGTGGGCGGACGTGCCGCCTTCGCGAGCAAGCCCGCTCCCACAGGAAAGCAATTCAGGTGCTCCAGATTCGTGGGGGTACGGCCTGTCGTCCCAGCAACGCCGGGCGCAGCAAACGCCACAATTCAATCAACCACCCCCGCGCCAGCAACGCCTCGCTCGCCAGGCACCGAGCGACCACCAGACCAGGCAACTGCGTCAGGTCACCCCGCACGGCATGGCCCAGGGATCGGCATCGTTCCAGCAGCTCGCTGTCGATCTCGCCGGTCACCAGCAAGGTGGCGAACACCGGGTCGCCGCCCAGGCCGATTGGCGAGTCGAGCAGCCCGTCACCGCCGACAATGCGCTGGCGCTCATGCCACAGCAACCGGCCGTCGCGGCGAATGTCCAGCCGCGACTGGAAATGCCCGAGGTCAAAGCGTTCGCCGCTGGCCGGTCGGCCCAGGGCAACCACATCCCAATAGAGCAGCCGCCCATCGCCTTGCAGGTCGATGCGGGTGCTGAGTTCGGCCTGGGCCGCGCTGAAGACGATGGTTTCCTGGGGCAGCCATTCCAGGGTCGCGCCAGGTGCGACGTGCAAGGTCAATTGCTGGTACGCCGGGCCGCCGGCGCGATACCACTTGGCCGCGCCAGGGCTGGTCAGCTGCGCCCAGGCGCCAGGGCCGACATTGGCCGAAATATCCAGGCGGTCGCCGCCGGCAATCCCGCCCGGTGGGTGGACGATGATGTGCTGACACACCTCGGGCCCTTCGGCGTACAAGTGCTTCTGCACCCGCAATGGGCCTTTATGGCGGCGCTGTACCGGGCGGGTACAGTCGCCGAACCGTGCGTAGCCGAGCTCCAGCTCTGCGTGCCAGCTGGGGGTGAACAGCGCCGCCGGCGCCAGTGGGAAGACAGGTAGATTCATGAGTTCTGATTATTATCGGGACACTACAGACTAGATCGTAACCAGTCCGCGCACACCCTCGGCTTCCATATTTTCTCCGCGCCCTTGTTGCACGATCTCACCCCGGGACATCACCAGGTATTGATCGGCCAGCTCGGCGGCGAAGTCGTAGAACTGCTCCACCAGCAAAATCGCCATGTCGCCCCGGGCCGCCAGTTTCTTGATGACGGCGCCGATCTCCTTGATCACCGACGGCTGGATGCCCTCGGTGGGTTCGTCGAGGATCAGCAGCCGCGGTCGGCTCGCCAGCGCCCGGCCAATCGCCAGTTGCTGTTGCTGGCCGCCGGACAAGTCACCGCCACGACGCTGTTTCATCTGCAGCAGCACCGGGAACAATTCATAGATAAACGCCGGTACTTCTTTGGCCTCCGACCCCGGGAAACGCGACAGGCCCATCAGCAGGTTTTCTTCCACGCTCAGCCGCCCGAAAATCTCCCGGCCCTGGGGCACATAGGCGATGCCGGCATGCACCCGTTGGTGCGGCTTGAACGCGGTGATCGGCTGGCCTTCCCAGTTCACCACGCCTTCCTTGGCCGGCAACAGGCCCATCAGGCACTTGAGCAGGGTGGTCTTGCCCACGCCATTGCGCCCCAACAGGCACGTCACTTCGCCGACCTTCACGTCGAACGACAGGCCCCGCAGGATGTGGCTACCGCCGTAGTATTGGTGCAGCTTGTCGACTTGTAGCATGACTTGATTTCTCCTCAATCCCTGTAGGAGCGGGCTTGCTCGCGAAGAGGCCGGCACATCCGACATCATGGTTGGCTGGCACACCGCCTTCGCGAGCAAGCCCGCTCCCACAGGGGGAATGTGTTCACAGGCTACCGACCGAGATACACCTCGATCACCCGCTCATTGTCCTGCACCTGCGCCAGCGACCCTTCGGCCAGCACGCTGCCTTGGTGCAGCACGGTGACGTGGTCGGCAATCGCGCCGACGAAGCCCATGTCGTGTTCCACCACCATCAGCGAGTGCTTGCCCGCCAGGGATTTGAACAGCTCGGCGGTGAAGTCGGTCTCGGCGTCGGTCATGCCGGCCACCGGTTCGTCCAGCAGCAACAGTTGCGGGTCCTGCACCAGCAGCATGCCGATCTCCAGGAACTGCTTCTGGCCGTGAGACAGCAGCCCGGCGGCGCGATTGACCGAGGTGGTGAGGCGGATGGTTTCCAGCACTTCGCTGATGCGATCGTGCTGCTCGCCGCTCAGTCTGGCCCGCAGGCTGGCCCACACCGACTTGTCGGTCTTGAGCGCCAGCTCCAGGTTCTCGAACACGCTCAGGGCTTCGAACACCGTGGGTTTCTGGAACTTGCGGCCGATGCCGGCCTGGGCAATCTGCACCTCGCTCATGCTGGTCAGGTCCAGGGTTTCGCCGAACCAGGCCTTGCCGTGGCTGGGGCGAGTCTTGCCGGTGATCACGTCCATCAGCGTGGTCTTGCCCGCGCCGTTGGGGCCGATGATGCAGCGCAGCTCGCCGACGCCGATGTACAGGTTCAGGTCGTTCAGGGCCTTGAAGCCGTCGAAGCTGACGCTGATATCTTCCAGGGTCAGGATCGTGCCGTGGCGGGTGTTCAAGCCAATGCCTGCGGCTTGGCCGAGGCCGATGGCGTCGCGGCTGCTGCCGGCATCCTTGTTGGGTTCCGGCGGAAAGAACGCGGGTTCGAGCATGAATTCGGCGGTGGGTGTGATTCTCATTGTTCACCTCTTTTCTTCAGCAGACCGATCACGCCCTTGGGCAGGTACAGGGTCACGACGATGAACAGCGCACCGAGGAAGAACAGCCAGTACTCAGGAAAGGCCACGGTGAACCAGCTCTTCATGCCATTGACCACGCCGGCGCCCAGCAGCGGCCCGATCAAGGTGCCACGCCCGCCGAGGGCCACCCATACGGCGGCTTCGATGGAGTTGGTCGGCGACATCTCGCTGGGGTTGATGATGCCCACTTGCGGCACATACAACGCGCCGGCCAAGCCGCACAGCACCGCGCTCAGTACCCAGACGAACAGCTTGAAGCCACGCGGGTCGTAGCCGCAGAACATCAGCCGGTTTTCCGCGTCGCGCACGGCGGTCAGTACCCGACCGAACTTGCTGCGGGCCAGTCGCCAGCCGAGTAACAGGCTTGCCACCAACAGCAGCACCGTGGCCAGGAACAGCACGGCCCGGGTGCCCGGCTCGGTGATGCCGAAACCCAGGATCGAACGAAAATTGGTGAAGCCGTTGTTGCCACCAAACCCGGTTTCGTTGCGGAAGAACAGCAACATGCCGGCGAAGGTCAGGGCCTGGGTCATGATCGAGAAATACACGCCCTTGATCCGCGAGCGGAAGGCAAAGAAGCCGAACACCAGCGCCAGCAAGCCGGGCGCCAGCACCACCAGGGCCAATGCCCAGAGGAAACTGTCGGTGCCGGTCCAGTACCAAGGCAATTCGGTCCACGACAGGAAGGTCATGAACGCCGGCAGGCCATCGCCGGCCGCCTGGCGCATCAGGTACATGCCCATGGCATAGCCACCCAGGGCGAAGAACAGGCCGTGCCCCAGGGAGAGCAGGCCGGCGTAACCCCAGACCAGGTCCAGCGCCAGGGCCACGATGGCGTAGCAAAGGATCTTGCCCACCAGGGTCAGGGTATAGGCCGAGACTTGTAGCGGGTTGTCCGCCGACAACAGCGACAGCAACGGCAGGATCAGCAGCACGGCGAGCACCAGTGCGCCGACCGCCAGGGTGACTTTGGGACCGGCCTTTTGCGTGGCCGTGACGATCAGGGGCTGGTTCATCAGTCGATTACCCGTCCTTTGAGCGCGAAGAGGCCTTGCGGACGCTTCTGGATGAACAGAATGATCAACGCCAGGATCAGGATCTTGCCGAGCACGGCGCCGATCTGCGGTTCGAGGATCTTGTTGGCGATGCCCAGGCCGAAGGCTGCGTAGACACTACCGGCCAGTTGACCGACGCCGCCCAGCACCACCACCAGGAATGAATCGATGATGTAGCTCTGGCCGAGGTCCGGGCCAACGTTGCCGATCTGGCTCAGGGCCACGCCGCCGAGCCCGGCGATCCCCGAACCGAGGCCGAAGGCGAGCATGTCGACGCGGCCGGTGGGCACGCCGCAGCAGGCCGCCATGTTGCGATTCTGGGTCACGGCGCGCACGTTCAGGCCCAGGCGCGTCTTGTTCAACAACAGCCACGTCAGCACCACCACGAACAGTGCAAAGGCGATGATCACGATGCGGTTGTACGGCAGCACCAGGTTCGGCAATACCTGGATCCCGCCCGACAGCCAGGCCGGGTTGGCGACTTCGACGTTCTGCGCGCCGAACACCAGGCGCACCAATTGGATCAGCATCAGGCTGATGCCCCAGGTGGCAAGCAGGGTTTCCAGCGGACGGCCATAGAGATGGCGGATCACCGTGCGTTCCAGGGCCATGCCGATGGCGGCGGTGATGAAAAACGCCACCGGCAGCGCGACCAGCGGATAGAACTCGATGGCGTCGGGGGCGAAGCGCTGGAACAGCATCTGCACCACATAAGTGGAATAGGCGCCGAGCATCAGCATTTCGCCATGGGCCATGTTGATCACCCCCAGCAGACCGAAGGTGATCGCCAACCCGAGGGCAGCGAGCAGCAGAATCGAGCCCAGGGACATGCCGCTGAAGGCCTGGCCGAGCAACTCGCCGACCAGCAGCTTGCGCTTGACCTGGCCGAGGCTGGTTTCGGCGGCGGTGCGTACGTTGGCATCGGTTTCGACGCCGGGCTCCAGCAGGCCCTCGAGGCGGGTGCGGGCCAGCGGGTCGCCGGTTTCACCCAGCAGGCGGACGGCGGCCAGACGCACGCTGGGGTTGGTATCCACCAGTTGCAGGTTAGCCAGGGCCAGGCTCAGGGCGGCATGCACCGCTTCGTCCTGTTCGCCGGCCAACTGCCGGTCGAGGAAGGTCAACTGGGCCGGGCGCGCGCTTTTTTGCAATTGCTGGGCGGCGCTCAGGCGCAGGCCCGCGTCACTGGCGAGCAGTTGATGGCTGGCGAGGGCGGTTTCGATCAGCCCGCGCAGACGGTTGTTCAGGCGCAGGGTCTTGGGTTGGCCGTCGACGGTCAACTGGCCTTGCTGCAAGGCGTTGATCAGCTCCACACGCCCAGGTTCGGGCTGCGCGGCCCAGTCTTCCAGAAGCCTGGCCTGCTGGGTCGGGTTGGCGGCGACGAAGTCTTCGGCGTCGCCGGCGTGGGCGGCCACTGGCAATAGCATCACCAGGGCGAGGATAAGACGGTAAAGGGCAGTGGGCATATGTCAGGCCTTGCGCGGTCTTTCTTTTGTGGGAGCGGGCTTGCTCGCGAAAGCGTCGGGACAGTCAACATTGATATTGATTGACCCACCGCCTTCGCGAGCAAGTCGGATCGCCGCACCGCCGCTCCCACAAGGGAGTTGTGTTGGCTTAAGCGCCGTGCTCAAGCCGACACCCATGGGCTCAGTTACCCTTCACCGCATAGTCGGGCTTCTTGTCGTTGCCGGCGATGAATGGGCTCCACGGTTGGGCGCGGATCGGGCCTTCGGTCTGCCAGACCACGTTGAACTGACCGTCGGCCTGGATCTCGCCGATCATCACTGGCTTGTGCAGGTGGTGGTTGGTCTTGTCCATGGTCAGGGTGTAGCCCGACGGCGCGGCGAAGGTCTGGCCGGCCAGGGCTTCGCGGACTTTGTCGACGTCGGTGGACTTGGCTTTCTCCGCCGCTTGCGCCCACATGTGGATACCCACGTAGGTGGCTTCCATCGGGTCGTTGGTCACCGCTTTATCGGCGCCCGGCAGGTTCTTGGCTTTGGCGTAGGCTTTCCAGGCGTCGACGAATTTCTTGTTCGCCGGGTTATCCACCGACTCGAAGTAGTTCCAGGCCGCCAGGTTGCCCACCAGCGGCTTGGTGTCGATGCCGCGCAGCTCTTCTTCGCCCACCGAGAACGCCACCACCGGAACGTCGGTGGCTTTCAGGCCCTGGTTCGCCAGCTCCTTATAGAACGGCACGTTGGAGTCGCCGTTGACCGTGGAGATGACTGCGGTCTTGCCGCCGGCCGAGAACTTCTTGATGCTCGCCACGATGGTCTGGTAGTCGCTGTGGCCGAACGGCGTGTAGACCTCTTCGATGTCCTTGTCCGCCACGCCTTTGGAGTGCAGGAACGAGCGCAGGATCTTGTTGGTGGTGCGCGGGTAGACGTAGTCGGTGCCCAGCAGGAAGTAGCGCTTGGCGCTGCCGCCTTCCTCACTCATCAGGTATTCCACCGCCGGAATCGCCTGCTGGTTCGGCGCCGCGCCGGTGTAGAACACGTTCGGCGACATCTCTTCGCCTTCGTATTGCACCGGGTAGAACAGCAGGCCGTTGAGTTCTTCGAACACCGGCAGCACCGATTTGCGCGACACTGAGGTCCAGCAGCCGAACACTACCGCGACCTTGTCCTGGGTCAGCAACTGCCGGCCCTTCTCGGCGAACAGCGGCCAGTTCGACGCCGGGTCCACGACCACCGCTTCGAGCTTCTTGCCGTTGACCCCGCCCTTGGCGTTGATCTCGTCGATGGTCATCAGGGCCATGTCCTTGAGGGACGTCTCGGAGATCGCCATGGTGCCGGACAGCGAATGCAGGATGCCGACCTTGATGGTCTCGGCGGCCTGGACGGTCCAGGCCATGCCCATCGCGGCAATGCTTGCCGAGAGTGTAAAAGCCTTGATCAAGCTACGACGCTTCATTGTGCGATCTCCGTGGACTTTATGAGTTTTCTTGGTTGGCAGATGCAGACGCTGAAGGAGGCTTTTGCAAGGGGTGTGCCCGGTTGGGGGGAGGCGAGGAAACAGGGAGTTGGTAGGGTTAGGAAAAACGCGGGTGCACCATGAGCGGTCGCATAATGAGGATTGGTGCGAGGAAATGCGCTAGATTGGAGCGCGGGGTTGAAGCCTTGGCCATGACTCTGCTTGTGAATACAGACCTGTGGCGAGGGAGCTTGCTCCCGCTGGGCTGCGAAGCAGTCCCCATTTGGCAGGTCATCAGCGATTGCCTCAGAACTCAGAATCCGGGGGCGCTTCGCACCCCAGCGGAGCAAGCTCCCTCGCCACGGTTGGCGTCAGCCTTTATCGGCGGCGCATCAAGCCGATGAAGAACAGACCGCCGATGGCTGCGGTGGCGACGCCAATCGGCAAATCTTCCGGCGCAATCAAGGTCCGGGCGGCGACATCCACCCAGATCAGGAACAGGCTGCCCAGCAGCACGCAGGCCGGCAGCAACCGACGATGCTCGGCGCCTACCAGGCGTCGGGCTATGTGCGGCACCATCAGCCCGACGAAGCCGATCGAGCCGCTGATGGACACCAGCACGCCGGTCATCAGCGAGGCGATCAGGAAGATCCACAAGCGCACTTTCGCCGCGTTCAGGCCCAGGGTCACGGCGGTCTGCTCGCCGGCCATCAACGCGTTCAGCGGCCGCGCCATGCCCAGCAGCAACACCAGCCCCAGCAGTACGCTGATGGCCGGCACCGCCAGCAGTTCCCAGCGCGCCAGGCCCAGGCCGCCGAGCATCCAGAACATCACCGCCGAGCTGGCGCGGTGATCACCCAGGAACAGCAGCAGGTTGGCCGCCGCCATCATCACGAACGACACCGCCACGCCGCACAACAACAGGCGATCACTTTCCAGGCGACCCTGGCGACTGGCAATCGCCAGCACCAGCAACATGCTCAACAGCGCGCCGACGAAGGCAGCGAGGGGCAGGGTCAGCAGGCCGACGATTTCACCGACATGCAGCACCACGATGACCGCGCCCAGGGTTGCGCCGGACGTGACCCCCAGCAGGTGCGGATCGGCCAGCGGATTGCGCGTGACCGCTTGCAGCACCGCCCCGATCAATGCCAGCCCTGCGCCCACCAGGGCCCCGAGCAGCAGGCGCGGCACGCGGATTAGCCAGACGATGTGCTCCTGACCGGGCGTCCAGTGGACGTCGCCGATACCCAAAGCCTTGTTCAGCAGGATGTCCCAGACCACGGCCACCGGCACCCGCGCCGGGCCGAAGCCCAGGGACACCACGCACGACACCAGCATCAGCGTGCCGAGCAGCACCAGCAGCGCGCCATAGCGACGATCGTTCATGGACGGTGAAAACCCTTCGCCAGGGTTTGCACCGCCAGCACGTTATCGATCCCCGGCGTGGCCTGGACGTAGGGGATCACGATGAAGCGTCGGTGCTTGATCGCGTCCACCGATTGCAGGGCCGGGTTGTCCAGCAGGAACTGCTGCTTCTGCTCGGCACTGACTTCACCGTAGTCGACGATCACGATGACCTGGGGATAGCGTTCTACCACGTTCTCCCAATTGACCCGGGTCCAGCTGGTTTCCACGTCGTCGAGAATGTTGCGCCCGCCGGCCGCGTCGATCAGCGCCTGGGGCATGCCCAGGCGGCCAGAGGTCATGGCCCGGTCTTCGCCGCTGTCGTACAGGAACACCCGAGGTCGATCAGCAGGCAGCTGCTTGCGGACCTCGGCCACTTGGGCCTGCATCGTCGCGATCAGTGCCTCGGCGCGATCCTGCACGTCGAAGATTTTCCCCAGGTTGCGCAGGTCGTTGTAAGTGTCTTCCAGCGAGGCCGCCGGGCGTTTCATCACGAAGGCGCAGGACTCGGTCAGTTCATACACGTTGATGCCCAGCGGTTGCAGGGTCTGTGGCGTCAGGTCGCCGCCCACGCGCATGCCGTAGTCCCAACCGGCAAAGAAGAAATCCACATTGGCATTGAGCAGGGTTTCCACCGACGGGTACTTGGCCGCCAGCTCCGGCAGACCGTCGAGAATCTGCGCCATCTCGGGCGTCACCGATTTCCAGCCGCTGATGCCGCTGTAGCCGACCATGCGTGGCTTGAGCCCCAGGGCGAGCATCATCTGGGTCATGTTGATGTCATGGCTGACCGCGTGCCGGGGTGCCTGGTTGAACTGCACCTGGCGGTTGCAACTCTGGATCGTCAGCGGATAGCGGGTGGCCTCGGCCAGGGCCTGGGCGCTGCCCAGCAGCAGGGGCAGGAGCAGCAGAAAACGCAAAGTCATGGTTGGGTTATCCAGGTGATTCGGGGGTAGCCGGACAGCGGATGCTCGTCCACCAGCGCCCGCACGCCGAACACCTCACGCAACAGCTCGGCGGTGAGGACATCCCGGGGCGTGCCGCTGGCAACGATGCGTCCGTGTTCGATCACATACAGCCGGTCGCAGAACGCGGCGGCCAGGTTCAGGTCGTGGAGGCTGGCGAGGGTGCCGATGCCCAGGCCCTTGATCAGTTGCAGCAATTGCAGTTGATAGTGCGGGTCGAGGTGGTTGGTCGGCTCATCGAGGATCAGCAGCCGGGGCTGCTGGGCCAGGGCGCGAGCCAGGATCACCCGTTGTTTTTCACCGCCCGACAGCGTGGCGAAGGCATGCTCGCCGAAGCCTTCAAGGCCTGCCGCCGCCAGTGCCTGAATCACCAGGCGCCGGTCGTCAGGGGTGTCGGTGTCGAACAAACCTTTGTGCGGCGTGCGGCCCATGGCGACGACTTCTTCCACTGTCAGGCCAAAGGCCTCGGGAAACTCTTGCAGCACCACGGCGATGCGTTGCGCGCACCAGCGTGACGACTGTTTCCACACATTGTGATGCTCGAATTTCACCTCGCCACGTTCCGGCCGGCTGAAGCGATAGGCGCAGCGCAACAGGCTGGTCTTGCCGCTGCCATTGGGCCCGATCAACCCGACGAACTCCCCGTCCGCCACCTGCAACGTGACGTCACGCAGCTGGAACTGGTGATGGCAATGCCCGTGGCCCAGGGGTGTCCAGGCGAGGTGGGAGAGGGTGAGCGAGGTCATTTGTACACTCGAAGTCTTCGGATCGACACACAGTCCCCATTGTGGGAGCGGGCTTGCTCGCGAAGGCGTCGGCACATCCGACATTGATGTGACAGACACACCGCTTTCGCGAGCAAGCCCGCTCCCACAATTGACCTGTGTACAGCTTGGATAGCGGACGCGATTGTAGAGGCTTCGCGCCGCTTGCCGTTAACTCACCGTGTTCAACTTGAAGATGAAGCCACCTCAGGCTGGCGATTGAGTCGGGTGACGAGCCGGTCCAGCAGCCACACCACCAGCAGCGACGCGCCCACCAGCGGGAACACCACCGCCAGGGCGAGCATGATGAACACACCGCCCTTCCAGGTCGGCAGGTCATGGCGCAGCGGCGGTACGCCGAACTTGCCCTGGGGCCGGCGCTTCCACCAGATCACCAGGCCACTGACGGCGCTGAGCAGGATCATCAGGCAGATCAGCAGGACGATGATCTGGTTCAAAGGGCCGAACATCTTGCCCTCGTGCAGCATCACCCCGGTTTCTGTGGCGCGGGCCACCATGCTGTAATGCTCCCAGCGCACGTCCGCCAGGACCTTGCCGGTGTACTGGTCCACATGCAGGGTTGCGTCGTTGCGCGGGTCATCGGCAAACACGGCGATGGTGAACACGCCGCTGGCGGTGGCCGGCAGGGTGATGCTGTAGCCGGCTTCGACGTTGCGCTGGGTGGCGATATCTTGCACCGCTTGCAGGCTGACGATCGGGGCCGCCGGACCCTCGTGGGCGCCGCCGTGGGCCATGTGTTCGGCGTGGTCGCCGGACATCGGCATCGGCGTGTTTTCCATGGCCCAGGGCACGGTCTGGCGGTGGGCGTTGTTGAGGCTGCCGGCCTCGACGTCGGATTTGGGCACGTCGTTCCACATCGCCGCCGGGAAGCGGTTCCAGAGGTCGGCGTATTGCTTGCCCCAGAAGCCGGTCCAAGTCATGCCGCTGAGCAGCATCACCAGCAGGAACGCTGCGCCCCAGAAACCGACCACCACGTGCAGGTCGCGCCACAGCAACCGACCGCGAGCGCGCCAGCGAGGCCAGAGCACCCCGGCTGTCGATTGTCCGCGTGGCCACCACAGGTACAGCCCCGACACCACCAGCACCACGCCCCAGCCAGCGGCCATCTCCACCAGGCGGTCGCCGACCGTACCGATGAGCAGCTCGCCGTGAATCGCCCGGGCCATGGCTTGCAGGTTGTTTTTCGCATCCTGCTCGCCCAGGACGTCGCCATGGTACGGGTCGATGAACACGTTCAATTCCCGGCCCTTGTCGATCACGACAAACTGCGCGCTGCGCTCGGCGTTGACCGGCGGCAGGTACTGCTTGACCTTGCCTTCGGGGTAGGCCTGGCGCACCTGCTTGAGCAGGTCGTCCGCCGCCAGGCTGTGGTGCCCGGCGGGTACGTTCAGCAGGCTGCCGTACATCAATGGGTCGAGTTGTGGCTTGAACAGATAGATGATGCCGGTCAGGGCCAGCATCACCATGAACGGCGCGACGAACAGCCCGGCATAAAAATGCCAGCGCCAGGCCAGGTTGTAGAAATTCGGTTTCGGTTGGCTCATCGAGAAGCGCTCCGCTTGGCAAATTGGGTTTGTATGTCGTGAGGCAGCACACTGTTCTGTGGCGAGGGAGCTTGCTCCCGCTGGACTGCGCAGCAGTCCTGGTTTTTTTGGTCGCTACGCCCGAGACGTCGGACCGACCGAGCGGGAGCAAGCTCCCTCGCCACAGGGTCAGGTGCCAGGCCTTGCCTGTAATGTTGTTAGAAACTCATATCCACCTTCGTCCAGAGCGTGCGCCCCGGTTCGTTGATGGCTTGCGGGTCGTTTGCCGGGTAGCCGAACCCGGCATTGCCGGCCAGGTTCAGGTGTTCGGCGTAGGCTTTGCCGAACAGGTTGTCGACGCCGCTGCTGACCTTCCAATTCGGGTTGATGCGGTACGCGCCATTGAGGGAGAACACGCCGAAACCCGAGCTTTTGCCGTAGTCCTTGCCCACCACGTTGCCCTTGTTTTCATCGATGCGATGCTGGGCGGCCACCACCCGCCACAGGGCTCCGGCGCTCCAGCGGTCTGCGCTGTAGGTCAGGCCCAGGCGGGCGTCCAGCGGTGGCATCTGCGCCAGGGCCGTGCCATCGCTGATGTTCTTGCCCCAGGCATAGGCCAGGGTCGCATCGGCTTTCCAGCGCTCGGTCAGTTTGTAGGCCGCGCCCAGTTCTCCGCCCATGATCCGCGCATCGATGTTCTCGGCCCGCGAAGTGCTGCCCATCATGCCGGGGGTGTAGTCGAACAGGATGTAGTCGCGGACCTGGCCGACATACCCCGACGCCCAGGCTTCGAGGGCATCGGTCTTGTATTGCAGGCCGAAGTCGAGCTGGGTGGTTTTCTCCGGCTTGATCGAGTCGAAGGCGTTCAATGAACCGCTGGGGCCGGCGTTCGGCGAGAACAGCTCCCAGTAATCCGGGAAGCGCTGCGCGTGGCCCAGCCCTGCGTACAACGTGGTCGGGCTGTCGGCCAGATCGCGTTCATAACGTACGAAGCCGCTTGGCAGTGTGTCGGCGCGGGTGTCGTCGGCGGTGGGGTTGGGGCGGGCCGACATGCCGGAACCGACAGTCTGTCGGTAGTCCCTGGCGGAGGCACGGTCGAGCCGGGCTCCGGTGATCAGCCGGTCGCGGTCGGCGGCGTACCAGGTCAGTTCGCTGAACACGCCGTAGTTGTGGAAATCGGCGTCCTTGGTCCGGGGCAGGTCCTTGTAGGTGTCGATGCCCATGCTGCTGCGCTGGCGATGCTCGTTGGTCTGGGCGTCCAGGCCGCTGATCAACTGCACGTCGGCCCAGCGCCAGGTGGCCTTGATCCGTGCACCGAGGGTCCGGCGGTCGACGTTGGAGGCCATGGGCCCGGCCATCATCCCGGTGCCGGACGGCGTGCGCAGGGTGTAGTTGTCCATCACATGGTCGGCGTAGTTGTAATAGACCTGGGCTTCGACCTTATCCAACACCTCGCCGAGGTTCGAGCGTTCGAAACGCAGCCCGAGGCTCTCGCGCTTGAACTGCGCGCCGTCCATGCCGCGCCCGGCGTATCGCGCCTCTCCGTCGCCCTTGCCGGCGGTCAGTTCCAGCAGGGTGTCGGCGTCCGGCGTCCAGCCGAGCGTGACGTCGCCGTTCCACTTCTCGTAGCGCGACGGCACCGTGTCGTTATTGCCGTCACGGTAGTCGTCGGAGTGGGCGGTGTTGCCGATCACTCGCACATAGCCCAGCGGCCCGCCGGCGGCGGCATCCAGCACTTTGTCAAAGCGACCGTTGGAACCGGCCAGCACGCTGGCGTTGACCCGGGTGCCGAGTTCGCCGAACTGCTCCGGCTCGCGGTCGAACAGGATGGTCCCGGCCGATGAGCCGGGGCCCCAGAGTACGGTTTGCGGGCCCTTGATGACGGTGAGTTTGTCGTAGGTCTCCGGCGAGATGTAGGACGTTGGCGCGTCCATCCGCCCGGGACAGGCGCCCAGCAGCATGCTGCCATTGGTGAGGATATTCAGCCGCGAGCCGAACATGCCCCGCAGCACCGGGTCGCCGTTGGTGCCGCCGTTGCGCACCAGGGCAAAGCCGGGAATGGTCTTGAGGTAGTCACCGCCGTCACTGGCCGGGACCGGCTGGCGCGGGTCCTTGGGGTTGGTGACGACCGTCAGCGGTGAGCTGGGGGCGATGGCGGTAATGACCGTCGGGCTCAGTTCTTCGACCTGGCCTTCGTGATGGTCGTGCTCATCGGCCAGTACATGGGGTGTGAGCAGCAGGCCGCACAGCGCGGCGACCGTATGGCGAAAACGAACCCGTGGCTCGTTCGTGGGGCAGCGAACCTGGGCAGAGCCCAAAGCGATGCCGGCAGAAAACCTGGACATGATGATTCCATCGAACAGACGTAAACGACACGGTCGGGCAGCCTGAGGCTGTCTTGTGCGACCGGGTGAGGTAAGTGTCGGGCTTACGCGTCGAGAGGTGGGGCGCGGGTGCGGGCACCCGGGAAGAATGACGGACGGGCATGGCCCAGCCGTGGAGAAGGGGTAGTAAAGCTGTTGGCTGGTGGTGTGTCGAAAGCGGCGAACGTCTGGCCGCCAGGCAAGGCCGGGCAGTTGAACAGCAGGCTGCAATAGCCGCATTTTTCCCACAGTGCATGGTGCTCGCTCTGGGGCCGGCAATGTTCGGCTGTGGGGGCTCTATGGTCGCCATGGGCACTTGCCGACATGTCCATATCCATGTCCATTGGCATGGACATGTTCATGGCCGGCGACATGCGCTGATCCATCGGCATCGACTGAGAAATCAGTGGACCGATAAAGATCATCAGCATGGCGAACAGGCTGATCCAGCTACCGCGCGCCAGGCTCATGGGCGGGCTACGGGGTACGGACAGTCTGCTGTGGAACGACTTCACGGGCGGCTAGGCTTACTGTGCGTGCACGTGGGTCTTGGTGCCGTCGGGGGCTTTTTTCTGCACCGCCACATCAACGACGACGTCCCCGGCTTTCTCGAAATGCAAGGTCATGGGAAAGCGTTTGCCATCGCTCAGCAGGCTGCGGTCCTTCAGGTCCAACAGCATCACGTGATAGGCCATCGGCGCGAAGGTCACGGTGGCGCCCGGGGAAATATCCACCACCGGCACCGGTTGCATCTTCATCAGGTCATCTTGCTTTACATGCTCATGAAGCTCGGCCTTGCCGGCAATCGGCGAGTCGACACTAAGTAGCCGGTCGGCGCTGGAGCCGGCGTTATGGATCACGAAATACGCGGCGACCGTCGGCGCGTTCGGCGGCAGTTCCTGGGACCACGGGTGGGCGATCTCAAGCTCGCCTGCCTTGTATTGGTGAGCCTGGGCGAAGCCGATGGGCAGCAGCAGGGCGGCCAGCAGGATGAGTCTGTTCAACATGACAATTCTCCGAAACGATTCAAGGCGCAGGTTTTGCGGGAAGAATCAGGCCAGAGGCGAGGCGCGGGGGTTGAGACTTGGCCATTGCTGGCGTGGCGTGGGGTTGTCGATCGATGGCGGGGCGACGCCTTGGTGGGCCAGTCGTGCATCCAGGGACAGCTGTGGCGTATGACCGGCCAGCGCCACCAGCGCGGCTGAACCGGCGCAGCACCAGCAATGCTGCATGTTGGAGTGATCGTCTTGCTGCGGTGCGCTCTGCTCGAGCTTGCCGAGGGAAACCGCCACCCTCTTCGTGCCGCCCGAAGAACAGAAGCTGCCCCACAACAGCTGCTCCGCCGGAGCAGTTGCCCTTGCGGCTGCGCTACCGGAAAGCGGCATGGCAAGCATGTTGAACAGCACTGCGAAGCAGGCGATCCAGGCAAATGCAAGCCGTTGTCGGGACATGGGCGAATCCGCTCGGTTGGGCGATCAGGTGGCGGTATTTAGCCTGATCGGGGGGTAGAAGTAAAAAAGCCACGTGCGGTGTAGGGTCGCAGGGCTTGGGTTAACAGTAGCAATAGATTGTCGGGTGCGTACTGGTGCGGCGCGCAAGCTTACCCCTGCTGCGAGGTGAAAAGGCCGGGAACCTGATACATGGTTTTGCGAACGGCACATGAAGTCCCGTGGCGAGGGAGCTTGCTCCCGCTGGGCCGGGCTGGCGCTCCAGCGCGAGCGGCCCCAAAACTGCAACTGTGGTGTGTCAGCAATAGGGTGCTCATCCTCTTGGGACTGCTACGCAGTCCAGCGGGAGCAAGCTCCCTCGCCACAGGGATTTTCGGTCAGTCGATATTTGGTTGTTCGAAGTCGGGATCGTAGACCATTCGTGTCATGCGCTCTGCCCGGGCGATGTCGTTAAGGGCCGCTCGAATCAACACACCGTCGCCGTTGTCCTCTTCGAAGCAAGCGTCCAGATAAGCCGTCATTTCCTCAGGCGTCTTGAGATACGTGGCTGCATCGAAGCGTGAGAATTTTTTGATCATGCTTGACTCTCATTGCGGACTTCATCTGCCATCTGTCTGGCATCTGAGATCTCTGTGGCGAGGGAGCTTGCTCCCGCTGGGCCGGGCTGGCGCTCCAGCGCGAGCGGCCCCAAAACTGCATCTGTGGTGTGTCAGCAGTAGGGTGCTCGTCCTCTTGGGACTGCTACGCAGCCCAGCGGGAGCAAGCTCCCTCGCCACAGGGTATTAGGTGGGATTGAAGAGAAAGCGAAGGATCATCCTCGCCATCGCCTGCTCCCCGTTCAAAAACAGGGCTACGGCTTCATCCATCAGAATCTGGGTGAACTCAGGATCACGCGCAGCGCGTTCGGCAATCGTGTGTTTGTAGCTTCGTGTGAGGGCCATCCAGTTACCTTTTAAATGACAGCACCACAAAGGGGCCGGGCTTGATCAGTCGATGCCGATCAAGCCCGGTGCGTTTTTATCGTTTTTCCACGACATCCAATGCCCGATTCGCCAGCAATTGACCCAGCTCGATCATCTGTTGGACTGCCAGCGCAATATGGCGTCGGGAGCCATTCAGGTCGAATAGCAGATCACTGACTATTGCATTGGCCGAGGCCAGGGTTTCGCTGAGGTTGGCGAGCAGGCATTCGGCATCGACGTCAGGAGCGATGATGAAAAGGGTGTCGGGCGTGTCGCGCGCTTCATTTGTCGGCTGGCGGCTTGAGGTAGTAATCCAAGGCGCGTGTGGCTGCTGCTTCGTCGAGCTTTTTAGCGTTATCCGACTGGGGGCGGGAAGTTTGCTCGTCTTTGGTTGGTGGATTCGGTGTGATCTTGAACATTGCTGGATACTCCATGTTATGGAGCCGCAACGGTTTCGCGACTAAACGAATGGGTGGCGGCTGTACGCAGGTTAGTCGACCGGGGAGTCCAGCATACCGGCGCGCCCGAGGGCGCCCTGCGCACAACCACCATCGAGTGCAGGATGACTACCTGACTGGACGGAGCTTATGACCAGCTGAAGACCACGGGCGACTAAACCCGATCACTGATGGGCAGTGACGGGGATCAAGTTACTGAGGGATCCCAAGGCGCACAAGCCGGCGGATTCTGGCGTAGTTGTAGGCAGCGGCGCAAGGTTGCGTAGCCTGGTTCGTAGTTCTGACGGACGAAATTGTAGGGCTGTGCGGGGTTTCTAAACATCACGACAAAAACGCCGTTAGATCAGATTCCCCAACGCAAACAACACCTCGCTAACTCCCCCCAACTCCCGATCGACAGCCGGCAACACCGGCCGCTTCAACACCAGCACCGGTACCCCAAGCTCTCGGGCCACTTCCAGCTTCGGCTCGGTGGCGGTGCTGCCGCTGTTCTTGCTGACCAGCACATCGATCTGCCGCCGCTGGAACAGCTCGCGTTCGTCTTCGCGGTGGAACGGTCCGCGGGCGCCGATGACTTCGCAGCGTTCGTTGCCGGGGTAAACGTCCAGGGCGCGTAGGGTCCAGAATTGCCCGGGGGGAATTTCGTGCAGATGTTGCAGCGGCTCGCGGCCAAGGGTGAACAGGGGGCGACGGTAGGGTTTCAGGGCCTGGGTCAGTTCGGCCCAGTCGGCGACTTCGCGCCAGTCATCGCCGGTTTGGGGCTGCCACGCCGGGCGACGCAGGGCCCAGCACGGGATGGCGCAGGCACGGGCTGCCTGGGCGGCGTTGTGGCTGATCTGCGCGGCGTAGGGGTGCGTCGCGTCCAGCAGCAGGTCGATGCCTTGCTCGCGGATGAATTGCGCAAGCCCGTCAGCGCCACCGTAGCCGCCCACGCGGACCTGGCAGGTCAAGTCCGTCGGGACGCGACCGATGCCCGCCAGGCTGTAGATATGTTGCGGTCCAAGCGTGCGGGCGATGGCCAGGGCTTCGGTGACGCCGCCCAACAACAGGATACGTTTCATTCCAGTGATCCTGCGTGGCCGACGATCCCGCCCTGGCGGTCGATGGCGAAGACTTCGACCTGGACCTGAGGCGGCACGACGCTGCGGGCGAAGGCCAGGGCGTGCTCGCACACCGCGTCACCGAGGGCGATGCCGGCGGCGCTGGCTAATGCGAGGGCTTGCTGGCTGGTATTGGCGTCGCGGATCTGCTGTTGCAGGGCCGCATCGGCGCCGATTGCCGCCGCCCAGTTGGCCAGTTGCGGCAGATCGATGCTGGAATGACGGCTGTGCAGGTCCATGTGGCCGGCGGCGAGTTTGCTGATTTTGCCAAAGCCGCCACACAGGCTGAGTTTGTCCACCGGGACCTTGCGCAGATGCTTGAGCACGGCACCGACGAAGTCGCCCATTTCAATCAGGGCGATTTCCGGCAGGTTGTAGACCCTGCGCATGGTGTCTTCGCTGGCGTTGCCGGTGCAGGCGGCGATGTGCAGGTAGCCGTTGGTTTTCGCCACATCAATGCCCTGGTGGATGGACGCGATGTAGGCCGCGCAGGAAAACGGCCGGACGATGCCACTGGTGCCCAGGATCGACAGACCACCGAGGATGCCCAGCCGCGGGTTCATGGTTTTCAGCGCCAGGGCCTCGCCGCCCTCGACGTTGACCGTGACCTCGAAACCGCCGGCATAGCCGGTTTCAGCGGCCAGTCGGGCCAAGTGATCGCCGATCATTTTGCGTGGGACCGGGTTGATCGCCGGTTCACCGACATTCAGCACCAACCCCGGTCGGGTCACGGTGCCCACGCCGCGTCCGGCGATGAAGCGCACCCCAGGTCCGGCGGTCAACCGCACGTGTGAAAACAGCAGGGCGCCGTGGGTCACGTCCGGGTCATCGCCGGCGTCCTTGATCGTCCCGGCCTCGGCGCCATGCTCGGTACGTCGACAGAACTCCAGGCGCATCTGCACCTGCTTGCCCTTGGGCAGGACGATTTCCACGGCATCGGCGTCGATGCCGCACAGCAGTAGCCGGGCCGCCGCCAGGCTGGTGGCCGTGGCGCAGCTGCCGGTGGTCAGGCCGCTGCGCAGCGGCGCGGGCTGTTCGGCGGTTTCGTCACGCATCGCCAGGCTTCGTCAGGTCCAGCAAGGTAATCGGCAGGGCCTGGCGCCAGGTGTCAAACTCGCCCAATGGCTGGGCCTGGGCGATGTGAATCCGGGTCAGTTCGCCGCCGTGCCGTTCGCGCCAGTGCATGAGCGTCATCTCGCTTTGCAGGGTCACGGCGTTCGCCACGAGTCGGCCACCGGGCTTGAGCCGGGCCCAGCAGCTATCGAGCACGCCTTCGCGGGTGACGCCGCCACCGATGAACACGGCGTCCGGTGGCTCCAGATCGTCCAGTGCCTGTGGAGCCTTGCCGCGGATCAGTTGCAGGCCGGGCACGCCGAGGCTGTCGCGGTTACGCTCGATCAGGGCTTGGCGGCCTTCATCGGCTTCAATCGCCAGGGCCCGGCAGCTGGGGTGGGCGCGCATCCATTCGATGCCGATGGAGCCGCTGCCGGCGCCGACGTCCCACAGCAGCTCGCCGGGCGTCGGCGCGAGACGGGCCAGGGTGATGGCCCGCACGTCACGCTTGGTCAACTGGCCGTCATGCTCGAATGCGCTGTCCGGCAAGCCGGCCAGGCGTGACAGACGAGGCGTCGAGGGATCGGCCCGGCATTCGACGGCGATCAGGTTGAGGTCCGCAACGGCCGGGTCGGACCATTGCGCGGCGCAGCCTTCGATCCGCCGTTCCGCGCCACCGCCCAAGTGTTCCAGGACTGTCATGGCGCTGGGGCCGAACCCACGCTCGCGCAACAGTGTCGCCACGGCGGCCGGGCTGCTGCGGTCATTGCTCAGCAACAGCAGCCTGACGCCGGTGGATAAGTGGGCATTGAGCACGGCCAGGGGGCGCGCTACCAGTGACAGGATAGTCACATCCTGCAACGGCCAACCCATGCGCGCCGCCGCCAGCGAACAGGACGATGGGGCAGGGATGACCAGCATCTGGTCGCCCGGAATCTGTTTAGCGAGACTGGCGCCCACGCCGTAGAACATCGGATCGCCGCTCGCCAGCACGCACACCGCCTCGCCCCGGCGCGCCAACAGCGGCTCCAGGGAAAACGGACTGGGCCACAGCTCCCGTTCGCCGCGAATACACAGCGGCAACAGGGCCAATTGCCGGGTGCTGCCGATAATGTGCGACGCCCGCAGCAAAGCATGCCGGGCGGTGCGGCCCAGGCCCTTGAAGCCGTCTTCGCCGATGCCCACTACGGTCAACCAGGGCGTCATCTGTGTTCCTCGACTGGATCTGTGTGGTTGGCAGGCTGTGATGCCCTCTAACCGGGTGGGCATCATACCGTGAGTGTTTGGTTAAGGCTGCGTCCGATCCCGCATCAACGGTTCAGGCAGACCGCCATCGCGAGCAGGCTAGCTCCCACAATTGGATCGCAGTACAACCGGGAGAGATAGGCCGGCTGTCAGGTCGTCTTCGCGAGCAAGCCCGCTCCCACAGGACTCAGGTATAGCCGGTAAAGTCAGGCCGGCCGTTAGGCCGCCTCGCTTTTGCTTTTGCTTTTGATCTTGAGCGCCCCATTAACCACAAGGGCCGAACGCAGGCATTGCGTAGTGGGCAACCCGGCATGGATGCCGGGTTAGCCGCGCTGGGCCATGGATGGCCCATCGCGGCGGGCCCACGGAGCAATGCCGGAGTGAGGGAACACCGAGCCTTGGCGAGGTGCCCAGTGGTGGGGCACAGCCTTTTTTGCTTACTTTTTTTGGCGTTTGAAAAAAAGTGAGCCGCCGTCAGGGCGGAACCCTAAGCAGCCGTTACCGCAGCAACGGATATGTACCCGCTCAAAAAATCCAGGCCAAGGCTGCCAGACCGCAATCGCGGCAGATTCGCCTCAAAATTTGCTATCACGCCACCCCCAATCCGACCAGCAAGCTTTTCATGCCCCCCGGCAAAGCAGGCATAATGGCGCTCCTTCGCCGTCGTGGCGTGTCTTATCTGCCGGTTTGCCCTTGAACGAACGTCCATCCGCCAACGTCATCCGCCCCTCGGGTTGTCCGGGGTTGTTGCGTGTCGTCCAGGCGCTGGACGGTGGGATCTGCCGGATCAAGCTCGACGGCGGTGCCATCCGGGCGGATCAGGCCGAGGCCGTGGCGTCGGCGGCGGAGCGGTTTGCCGGCGGTGTGATCGAGGCGACCAACCGGGGCAATCTGCAGATCCGTGGCATTGGTCCGGAGCACGGGGCGTTGATCGAGCAATTGCTGGCCGCCGGGCTTGGCCCGCGCAAGCCAGCCGGCGATGACGTGCGCAACCTGATGCTCAGCCCTTCGGCGGGTATCGACCGGCAGATGCTGATCGATACCCGGCCATTGGCCGAGCGGATTCTGTTCACCTTGCAGACCCATGATCGCTTCCATGAGTTGTCGGCCAAGTTCGCCGTGCAACTGGATGGCGGCGAGGCCATGGCGATGCTCGAACATCCCCATGACGTGTGGTTGTCCGCCTTTTTCGAGCATGGCGAACCCTGGCTCGCTTTCGGATTGGCCGGCACGCCGCTGGATCAGCCGGCCGGCAGCGTGCCATTGGCCCAGGGGCATGCCTTGGTGGTGGCGGTGCTGGAACTGTTTCTCGACCTGGCCCGCCCGGACCAGACCCGCATGCGTCATCTGCTGGCCGAAATCCCACAGGATGAACTGATCGCCCAACTGGCCCGTCGCGTGCCGTTGCAACCTTGCCTCGATTGGCAGCGCGGTGCGGCCAGCGACGGGTTGCACCTGGGCATTCATCCCCAGCACGACGACCGTTTCTACGTCGGCGCTGCGGCGCCCCTTGGCCGGCTCGACGTCGGTATGCTGCGAGGCGCGGCGCGACTGGCGCGGGAGAAGGGCGACGGCAGTCTGCGCTTCACGCCCTGGCAAAGCCTGCTGCTGCCCAACGTCAGTTTCGAAGACGCTGACGAGGTCCTGGCGCGGCTCGAAGGCCTGGGCCTGCTGTGCTCGTTGGATCAGCCCTTGGCGCAGCTCATTGCCTGCACCGGCTCCAGCGGCTGCGCCAAGGCCCTGAGCGACACCAAGGCCGATGCCCGGCAGTTGGCCGGGCTGCTGCAACGCCAGGGCAACACCCCGAAAGTCCATTTGTCCGGTTGCCCACGTTCCTGTGCGGCGGCCCATATCGCGCCCGTTACCTTGCTGGCGGTCGCCCCCGGTCGCTATGACCTGTATTTTCGCGAGGCCACGCAGCCGGGTTTCGGCGCGTTGCAGGCCCGTGACCTCACTATTGAAGCGCTCAGCCACCGGCTCGACGCTCGCCCCCGGAGCCCCACTTGATGCTTGATTACATCCGCGACGGTCAGGAGATCTATCGCAACTCCTTCGCGATCATCCGCGCCGAAGCCAACCTGGCGCGTATCCCGGCTGACCTGGAGAAACTCGCGGTGCGGGTGATCCACGCCTGCGGCATGGTCGAGGCCGTCGATGGCTTGCAGTTTTCCGAAGGCGCGGGCACGGCCGGGCGCCAGGCGCTGGCCGCCGGTGCGCCGATCCTGTGCGATGCGCGGATGGTCTCCGAAGGCGTGACCCGTGCCCGTCTGCCAGCCAACAACCCGGTGATCTGCACCTTGCGCGACGAGCGCGTGCCGGCGCTGGCCCTTGAGCTGGGCAACACCCGTTCAGCCGCCGCCCTGGAGTTGTGGCGCCCGCACCTGGAAGGCAGCGTCGTGGTCATCGGCAATGCGCCAACCGCGTTGTTTTACCTGCTGGAAATGCTCGATGCCGGCGCACCAAAGCCGGCATTGATCCTTGGCTTCCCGGTGGGCTTCGTCGGCGCTGCCGAGTCCAAGGCGATGCTGGCGGCCGACAGCCGTGGCGTGCCGTTCGTGATCATGCAAGGCCGGCTGGGCGGTAGCGCCATGGCCGCCGCCGCCGTCAATGCCCTCGCCACGGAGATCGAATGATGCAGCAGCCTGGACGTCTGATCGGCCTCGGCGTGGGCCCGGGTGACCCTGAACTGATTACCGTCAAGGCCCTGCGCCTGCTGCGTGAGTCGCCGGTGGTGGCGTACTTCGTCGCCAAGGGCAAGAAGGGCAACGCCTTCGGCATCATCGAGGCGCATTTACAGGCTGAGCAGACCTTGCTGCCGCTGGTCTACCCGGTCACCACCGAAGCGCTGCCGGCACCGCTGTCGTACGAACAGGTGATTGCCGACTTCTACGACACCGCCGCCGAACAGTTGGCTACGCACCTGGATGCCGGCCGCGACGTGGCGGTGATCTGCGAGGGCGATCCGTTCTTCTACGGTTCCTACATGTACCTGCACGATCGCCTGGCCGAGCGCTATGACGCCGAGGTCATCCCGGGCGTGTGCTCGATGCTGGGCGGCGCGTCAGTGCTGGGGGCGCCGCTGGTGTATCGCAACCAGAGCCTGTCGGTGCTCTCCGGCGTGCTGCCCCATGAAGAGCTCAAACGCCGCCTGGCCGATGCCGACGCGGCGGTGATCATGAAGCTGGGGCGCAACTTCCCCAAGGTTCGCCAGGTGCTGGAGGAACTGGGCCTGGATGGCCGGGCGCTGTACGTCGAACGGGCGACCATGGCAAATCAGAAAATCGTGCCGCTGGATGAAGTCGAGCCGATGTCCTCGCCATATTTCTCGCTGATCATCGTGCCGGGCGAACGGTGGCAAGGATGACCGCCAACGCACCGGCCATCGTTATCCTCGGCCCGGGCAGTCTGGCGACTGCGCGGCGGATCCAGCAGCGCTATCCCGAGGCCTTGATCCACGGCTTGGCCGGGCGGGTCGTGGACGCGGATCGTCACTACCAGGAGTTTGGCGCGACGTTGCGCGAGCTCTACCAGCAAGACACGCCGATCATCGTCCTGTGCGCCGCCGGCATCGTCATCCGCACCCTGGCGCCGCTGCTGCTGGAAAAAGGCGTGGAGCCGCCGGTGTTGGCGGTGGCCGAGGATGGCAGCGCCGTGGTGCCTTTGTTGGGCGGCCTGGGCGGGGTCAATGTCATGGCCCGGGACATCGCGCAAACCCTGCAAGTCGCGCCCGCGATCACCACCAGTGGTGAGCTGCGTTTTGGCACTTGCCTGCTTAATCCGCCGAGCGGCTACAGCCTTGGCGACCTGGAGCAGGGCAAGCGTTTTGTCTCCGATCTGCTGACCGGCGAATCGGTGCGCATCGAGGGAGTTGCGCCGTGGCTGGATCAGGCGCGGTTGCCTGAGGATGCACAGGCGCGGCTGGCGATTCGTGTAGACAGTGCCGCCGGTGCGCCCGGGGCGCACGAGCTGCGTATTTATCCGCGCAATGTGGTGTTGGCGGTGGGCGCCGGCGCGTTGCCGAACATTGAGCAAGTCTTGCAAGAGGCCGGGCTGGCGGTGCAGTCGCTGGCGTGCCTGCTGGCGGCGGACAGCGACATGGCGCGCTCCGAATTGCACGACGCCGCATTCAAATTGAACGTGCCGCTGCGTTTTGCGCCGGCCAGTGGCGATGCCAGTCAATGGTTGGCGGACGCCGTCGACCAACCGGCGGCGGTGCGCGCGGTGGGCGACCACGCCATCGCCGTGGCTGAGCAACCTGTTGACCCGCAGGACATTGGCCGGCTACGTGGACGCCTGGCGGTGATCGGCCTTGGCCCTGGCGCTGCCGAGCTGATGGTGCCGGCGGTACGCGCCGAACTCGACCGCGCCACCGATGTACTGGGCTATGAAACCTATGTACGCATGGCCGGCCCGTTCCGCGCCGATCAAGTGCAGCACTGCACCGACAATCGCGAAGAAATGCAGCGCGCCCGGCATGCCTTTGAGCTGGCCGTCCAGGGCCGTTTGGTGGTGGTGGTGTCGTCTGGCGACCCCGGCGTATTCGCCATGGCCGCCGCCGTGCTGGAAGCCTTGCACGAGTCGACGGATGCCCAGTGGCACAACGTCGATCTGCAGATTCTTCCGGGGGTCTCGGCGTCCCTGGCGACCGCCGCCCAGGCCGGTGCGCCGCTGGGACATGACTTTTGCGTGATGTCGCTGTCGGACAACCTCAAGCCGTGGTCGATCATCGAGAAACGCCTGGACCTGGCGGCTGAAGCGGACCTGGCCCTGGCCTTCTACAACCCGATCTCGCGTTCACGGCCATGGCAACTGGGCCGGGCACTGGAAATCGTCCGGCAACATCGCACGGCCCAGACGCCGGTGGTGCTGGGACGTGATATCGGCCGCCCGGGCCAGACCTTGCGTGTCACCACCTTGGAGCAGTTGACGCCGGATCAGGTGGACATGCGCACCATGGTGCTGATCGGTTCCTCTACGACCTGCGTTTTCCCAAGGGTTGGGGGGGGCGATTGGGTCTACACGCCGCGTTGGTATGGCAGCAAGCCGCTCTGAAGTTTGTGATCAGAGATTGGCGAGGCTACCGTGGCGAGGGAGCTTGCTCCCGCTCGACTGCGCAGCAGTCGCCAGGCTTATCTACTGCGTTGGATGGTGAGGGGGCTGCTTCGCAGCCCAGCGGGAGCAAGCTCCCTCGCCACGGGGTTTGTGTTGTTCTTTTATGAGCAATAGTCCGGACCTTATATATAAAAGTTTGACATTTATTGAATCTCTTATCGTTTGAGCGGTATTACAGCGGGCGTTATGTTGTCCGCTATTCAGGAAGGAATCCTGATTAGTTGCATTCAACTACATGGAAGTGTTGTTTATGAATGAGCCTGAAGTTTCGTTGGCGGATAACTACGTCAACTTCGTGAGTTTACTTAAGTTAAAAGATCTGGAGCGGGCGCTGATAGCGCATAAAGGCACCGAGGAGTATGACGCGGTGCTGCGTTACTACTTCGGTTGTATCGCCGTGCTGGATTCGCCGCAGATGCTCAAGCCCCTGGGGCTGCTCAAGCAAGCGCTGGGCGTGTTGCAGGGAAGCAGCAGGCGTCGCCGCTCGCCTGAGTCGTCATCGGGGGCGGATGAGGCCGGGGGCGCGACGCTGGGGCAGGCCTATAACAAGATAGAAGTTTTCGAGGCGCGTCTGCGCAACAGTCTGGACCTGCTGCAACAACCGGTCATCGAAGTGCCGAAGAACCTGCATTTTGTCTGGCTGGGCGGCGGTATTGGTGCGATCCAGCGTGACTACATCAGTATCTGGAAACAACTACTGGGAGCAGAGGGTTATCAACTTAGAGTCTGGTATGACAGCGATGCGCTGTTGGCTTATGAAACCAATCGGATCATCGTCGAGGCTGCCAAAGCCGATGCCATGAGCAGTGGCGGACAGTCCAGCAACAATGCGTTGGAGCTGGGCGACCGCTACGAAGAACGGGTCATAGTTCTGAAGCAACAAATGTACGCCTACATCAATAAAGCGCTTGGAAACGGCGGCAGTGCTGATGAGGCGCGAATCGATCTGTTGGTCCGGGCCTACGGCCAGGACGGGGCGCGGCTGACGATCCTGAGGAACGATAACCGTCGAAGCCTGGAAGCATTGGCCGCAGATGAATGGGTCCTGCGCGACCTTGCCGGCGGCGGGGCGCTCGAGCATTTGCAGGACATTTATCGGCGCGAGGTCAACCTGCGCGGGATGTTCGCAGGCGCCTCCGATGTGGTACGGATCGAAGCCCTGCTCGCTGAAGGCGGCCGATATGCCGATGTCGATAACCTGCCGCCCTTGCAGGAGCAATTGGGCGAAGTGGACATCCGGGCGTTCAAGACCGACGCGCGGATCGGTGTGTTGCAACTGCTGCTCGATCGCAACCCCGGATGGATGCCTGGGCGTCAGGCACTGCGTAATCAATACACGGATTACTACGACGCGATCCCTGCGGAGCACCGCGCGGCGCTCGAGCGTTTTGCTGCCAGCCAACCCAGGTTGAACCGAGTCTTCCGTGTCCCGGTCGAGCGACTGGCACGTCCGGATGAGTTGCGCGCCGTGACCCTGCGCAACTCGTTGAGCAACGCTTTCCTGATGGCCCATCCGGGGGCGGCGATGCTCAAGGCGGTGGTCGAACGTTTCAGGCTCAACTACCAGATCGTCGATGCCACCGCGCGTTTGGCGGACGAGCAGAACGTCGCCCTGATCGATGTCGAAGCCATGACCGGGCTGGCGCGCCAGGCTGCGACCGAGGTTTTCGGTGAGCTGCATGAGCTGCCGACGGAAGTGGAAATGACCACCGTGTTGCTGATCGAGGCGGCCGCGACCTACTACAGCGATGGCATTCGCCCGCAGAGCGAGGGGACGATCTACCTGACCGGGCCCGCTGCCATGCGGGTGGGCATGGACGATTATCAGCGAGCCCATTTCACTCCGCGGACCGCTGAACAGTGGCAAGCGCAGGCAGCCATCGAGGCCATCGACAGCGTCAACCTGGCGACGGAGGAGGAGCAGGATCACTCCTGGAAAGAGAACCAGAGCGACACCGGACAGTGGCTCGAAAACGAGAAAAAGCGTTGGCAGCAAGGGCGGTTCAAGGCCCGTTATGCCGGTGACATGGCCGAGCTGCTCAAGTACCGCACCCTGCAATTCGACGAAGGCTGGCCGGTGGTCGAGGGCCGCCATGTCTTGGCCACCGAGCTGTTGCAACTCTTGGCCGATGAGCTGGGTGAGCCGTTCGTCCAGGCGATGGGGCGAAGCCATAACGGTACGGTCGTCTTCGGCAAGCCGATACCGCTGGGGTTCGATCAGCGCCAGTCGATCCGCAGCCAGAGTGCCAAGGCGTTGCCGCCCGCCTCGTCGAGCGATGCACAGACACGCTCGTTGTCTGTCGCGCAGCTGCTGGACGGCTTCGCCCAAGGCCGTTTCGAAATCATTCAACTGAGCCCGTTGCAGCGCCTGTTGCTGGGAGGGTTGATCGATGCGAGTGCCCTGGATAACCGCAGCTTCGACGCGGTTCGTCCGCAGCTAGACAACCTGGCTAACAGCCTCGCCGGACACGGTACCGCTGGCCGCTATGCCGCGATCGAGCAGTTGCTGTACCAACGTCAGGCGCCAGCGTTCCTGGCCGGCCTCGCCAGTGCCAGTGACGACCCGCCAAGGCACGGCGAAACCGCCTTGGGCTTGAAGAGAGCTGCTTTGACGCAACCCTTGACGTTGCGCCAGTGGGGCCTGCACGTGACGCGGATCCGGCAGCTGGCGCAATTGGAATACCGGATCCAGATTGTCGAGCGCCTCGGTGGTGTACTGGACGGATTCGAAGCCGACGCCATCAAGCTGGTGCCCCAGGATCTGCTGCTCCAGGGCGAAGGCGACAGGGTTGGCGGACGCTGTTATCCCCTGAGCCTGGCGATGGCCGCTGCGTTGTCCCAGGGCAAGACGGCGGTCAATACCTTGCGCGAGCGCTTCTATCTCGGCGTAATCGAGCCCGGGGCCAGCGACTCGAACACCTTCCTCAACAGCATCGAAGCACTGCGCGACGTGCAGCTCGGCGACGTTGGCCGCACGCTGGCGCGCTCGAATCTGAGCGAAGTCGTGGATCTGCTGCACGCCAGGACATCGAGCGGCACGCTGATGCTCAACTCCGACAATCACGCCATGCTGGTGGCCAAGACTATCGAGGGCCAGAGCACCACTTATCACTTCTACGACCCGAATTTCGGGGTGTTCGAGTTCGAGCATCCGGCACGGTTGAGGCGGGCATTGGAACGGTTTTTCCTCGACGAGGGCATGGCTGTGCATTACGCGGCCTACGGCGAAGCGGCGCTCCCGACGTTCGACCTGATTGAGTTGGATGGGGCGCGAGTGGCAAGTGTGGTCTTGCCGGGTGAAATGGACGTTTCAAAACTGCTGCAACCCGGCGCCTTGCCCGGACAGCCGCAGCGCCCGATCCGGCAACGGCTGGCCAGTGCACGCGGGCAATCGCTGCAGAGTAATCCGCGCCTCGGCAACTGCCTGCTGACGCTGGACGCTTATGGGTGGGGCCAACAGATCGAGCAGGCCACGGCTCGCCTCCAGCAGGAAAACAAACTGGGATCGCACCTCGTGCCGCTGTTCGACACCCTGGAACTGACCTCGGACGGCGCGTACCGGATGAACCTGATCGATCCGACCGATCCTGAACATCCGGTGCGGATTGTTTCCGCTGACCCGCGGCTGCTGCGCATCAAGCATTATCTCGCGGAACGTTTTTCCACCTTGGCCAACAGGCCGCTCGTGCCGAGCGACCCCGCCGAAGTGGGCAGCGTCCACACCCTGAACGCCGGCTTTGCCATCCAGGCGCTGATGAACGCGTTGCGAGGGCGGGAAGGGGCGGACCGGTCCCTGACCCTGGCAGTCCGGCTGCATGCCTATGTCAATTACGCGCAACTGGTGCATGGCAATGCGGCAGATGTCGCGGGATTACTGGGATTGGTCCGCCAGGCCCTGGCAGAAGAAAAGCTGATTGCTCGAACCGTGGCCCCGGTGGTCAAGACTGCGGTGGGCAGCAGTGTCAGTGAGGCGACCGGTGGGCTGCTGCAACTGGCAAACGTCGGGTTCGATATCTATCAACTGGCGACAGCGCAAAACGCGGTTGAGCGCGCCCAGTTCGGGACCCAGCTGGCGTTCGACTCGGCCAGCCTGGTCTTGTCGGGAGGCGCCTACGCGGTCGGTGCCACGGCCGCCGGGGCGTTCCTGGGCGGCGCTGCCGTGATGCTCGGTGGCCTGGCGGTCGGCGTGACGGCCCTGGCCCAAGGGTTCTCCGGCATTGCCGAAGAAGCCCGGCAGGTCGGTCTGTTTTTCGACGAGCTCAGCAAGGCCCACCTGGAGGCTTATCGCTTCGACGCCAAGCAGGGAACCTGGTCGCCGCATGCGTCGCTGATCCTCCAGACGCTGGACCTGACCCGCGCCGAGCTGGTGCTGGACGGCCCCCGGCTTTATCCGCTACGTGACCATTTCGGGGTGCCAACCTTCGATGACGATTACGAGCGGGCCATCAATATCCGTCGAGAGCTGAGACTGCCGGGACGCACCACCTTCAGGCCGGCCGCCGGCTCAGTCATCGTCCTGCCCTGCACACCGCAAACCTGTTATCGCTACGAGTACAAGGCGCTGCCGTTCGCAAGACTGCGCCATGACCCAGGGTTCGACATCGCCCGGCGCCTGGAGAAAAGGAAAGCCGACGGCGGTTGGTTGTTCCTGTTTTCCTTCTATTCGTTTCCGAGCGACTACATCCTCTATCGCATGGTCCCGGACTATCGGCCCACGACCATCGAGGTAGTGCTCGACGAAGTCGATCGGTCGCTGGTCGTGCCGGTCCTGCCGGCGGCCTGGCACGGCAAGGTCGCCTATCAGATCCGCGGTGCCGGCAAGCGCTGCGCGTTGGCAGTTCATCCCGGCATCAGCGTGACCCTCGACTCACCGAGCCTGAAGCAATCGAGTTGGGTTCTGGATGCCCCTTGGGCCACTGAAGGGGATGTCCGGTTCGAGGGCTACAGCAAGCTGCTCATCGGCGATGTACAACTCGCATTCACCGGGACCGGACGCCACCAGATGCTGCTCAGGCTCGCCAACGGCCAGGTGTTCCAGGTTGAGTCGGGGGACCGCAGACTCACCTTGGTCGAGGAGGACGTGCCGCCGGGCATGGGGCGCCAGGCGCTGCAGGATCGCCTGCGCACCCTGGCGCGAGAGCACCGTCTGGTAATGCCGTTCACACCGCTCCACCACTTTCTGGTTCCATTCGAGAAGCCGGACGAGCCGCGCTATATCACCGCCTGGTACGACGCGCAGGGGGATCGTTTCCTCTACGTCCGCAATGACCTGCCGGGCGTCGATGACGCGGTGCTGGGGGCGGTGGTAGACGACTGTGGTTACTTCTACGACTCGCAGAACCTGATCATCTGGCAAGTCGATGCGGTCACCGGGCTGTTGAGCCATCGTTACTGGTTGTGGAGCACAAGCAATGTGGTAACCCGCATCGAGCGCGTGGAGGCCGATGCACAGGGTTTGGTCCATGTCGTCCAGCACATCACTCGCGAAGATCAGTCCGTCGATGTCCTGGTGTATGTGATCCACGAAGAGCAGTTGCTGTTGAGTTCGATCACCCGCGGGCTGGACCCGGCCCTGGAGTCCGTCCTGAGCGCCGGCGAAACGCTGACACGCTGGGCGCAGGTTTTGGGTGAGGGTTTTGTGCTTGCGCCGAGCACTGCCCCTGAGGCCACGTTCCGTACAGTCACCTGGCAGCCGGCGCCCTTCGTGTCCCTCTGTTGGAAGCTGGATGCGCAACGACGGGACATGGCCTGGGTACGCCGCAGCGACGGGCTGATCATCCGCCCGATACCCAGGCGCAACGAGCCGCGGGGCTGGGCCGATTCGATCAAGGACATGACTGACCTGACGCTGCTGCCGCCGCCGGGTGACGACGATATGTTTATCGTCTACGACCGGCTCAAGCAGGCGCTGTGCTTCAGGCGACGTAGCGTAGTCGCGGGCAAGGGGCGCTGGTCCAGCAAGTGGGCAAGTTCCGACCGGCTGGAAAATGTCGTCGCCGTTGACGCTGGGTACGTCGCGCTGACCTCGGGCGGCTTGATCTACGACCTGACCGATGATGGCGAGCTGAAGCTCAGCGGCGTCAACGAACCCTGGTTCAAGGGCCGGGCGCAGTGGTGGTCGGCCCTGGACGCCCTGGCCCGGCGAAACACCAGTGGACGGCTGGTCCTGATTGGCTTGGGCAGCTTCCAGGATGGGGCGGGTTTGTGTGGCTGGTACATCGACAATCGGCTGCTGCTGGCGCCAGCCACGCCCGCAAAGGAAATCCGCCTGCTGGGCGCCACTCCGGATGGCGAGGCAGCCTGGCTGTTCGATGTGCAAGTGGGCGAAGTCTATCGACAGGCATTCATCGATTCGCAACGGTTGGAGGCGGCCTTTGGCCAGGGATCGCAGTTGCTGCGCGACGACGTACTGCCTGTTCCCCAACGCCAATGGGCACCCTGGCAGTTTGCCGAGCTGACAGTCGACGGCGTCGGGCTGCGCGGCGTGACGTTCGATGGCGTGGTGGTTGCATTGCGTGACCGGGAGCCGCCGCTGATCACCGGAGTCACTCATCAATGGGTCATCACCCAGGGCGATCAGTTGCAAGAGGGGCTCAGGCGCCTTGCAGCCCAGCCTTTGCACGGTCCGCTGCTGGCGGTGGAAGACCCTGTGAGCCTGAAGTGGTTCGTGGCCGAGACGGAACGGCTGATCCAGATCTCCAGGGCGGCGCTTCCCGAGGCCTTCGAGATCCTCGGTACTCAACACCAGACCCGCTTACTGCTGCATGAGAGTGGTAATGGAAAACTGCTGACCCTTCCGGACAAAGGGCACGTGGGGGAACTCAGTTATGTCCAGCGCGAAGGTGAAGTGCTGGTGGTCGAAGGGCATGAGATGAAGATCGACGATCTGTTACCGCTGATGCCGGACGACGTGACCACGCTGGTACTGCGCATGGGCCAGGGCACGGTGAGTTACCGATTGTCCAAGGCGGCCTGGCTGAGGGCACGGTCGGTCATCCTTGATTGCCGACCACCCCTGGGCGATACGGTGGCTGTTCCCGGCAAGTTGATCTGGGAGCTGGAAGAGCCTGACTCATTGCTGTTGAGCCTGGTGTTGGAGCACCTGGTGATCATTGACCCGAACAGCGGGCACAGCGTGGTTTTCCGTGAAGTGCATGCCACGGACGTGAGCTTGCGTGGCGAGGTGTTGCTCAGTTTCGGGAAGGATCGGCACTACGCTGTCTCGGCATTGGTGCGCTGGCTGGACGGCCAGCCAGACGCTCGGAACGGCGTGTCGCTGAAAGCGTTCAACGACCCATTGCCTGCGCGGCAGAACAGCGTAGTCGGTGCCTAAGGCACCAGATAACCGCGCACCCCGGTAAAAATGATCTGGGCGGCCAGTGCGCAGACAAACAGCCCCATCAGGCGGCTGACGATCTGTAAGCCCTGGTCGCCCAGGATCCGCTCGATGCGGCTGGACAGGTAGAGCACCACCCCGACCGTGAGGCTGGCCAGGGCGATGCTGATGATGGCCATGAGTTTGTCGTCCCAGTGCGGCTGGCTCACGCCCATCACCAGCAGGGCGCCGATGGTGCCGGGGCCCACGGTCAGCGGAATCGTCAGCGGCACGATGGTCACGTCCTGCTGGACATTGTCGGTCTGTACCGCCGACTTGCCCTGGGCCATGCCCAGCGCGGAGATGAACAGCACGCTGCCGGCGCCGATCCGGAACGCATCCACGGTGATGCCGAACACGCTGAAAATCACCCGCCCGAACAAGTACAACAGGACGCTGGAGACCAGGGTCGCGGTCGCGACCTTCCAGGCCAGGCGGCGTTGCTCCTTTCGCGAGTAGCCGCGAGTCAGGCCGATAAAACACGACAACACGAAGAAAGGGCTATAGAGGACCAGCATCTTCAGGTAAACGCTGAACAGCACGTGGAGCATGGTTGGAACTCGCGACGAATGACAATTGACGTGGAGTCTATCAGGCGCCGGGGTGTCTGTCGGCTGGCCGTGGGCTTTAGGGTTTTAATGCAGTAAACCCGGATTTATTTCTGTTAGTTGTTGGTTGTTGTTGTCTTGGAATTAAGCGTGGTTACAGTTCTGCACTTGTTGCCCTGAAGGTAGATGGGTAAGTATGGCGCCGGGCCCATGGAGGGCTTTAATTAAATAAGGAATATCTTGAATGAATACTAAATTTGATTCGGTCATAACCTTGGCAGACCGACTGGAACGCCTGAACTCCTACGATGTAACGCCGGCCAATGTCATTGTTTCTCCTCGAATTGGCAAGTACAGATCGGCGGAGTTTGACAATGAAATCGAAAAGCCAGACCGCGCTTCGATTGTCGGAGACGCTATCCTGTCGTTCGTTTCAGGCATGACAGCGCAAAATCAAGCGGATATCCAGCATTCCTATCTATTTGCATCGCTGGTTGCCAACAAGAAGTTTCCGCGGGATGACGAAGGCGAAGAATGGTATAGAACTTTTCTTGAGGTCATGCAGAGTTGTGGCTGGACCATCCTGCAGCGTTACTACGATAAGGTTGCCGCGTCCGGCAAGAGTTTCAAGATGGATCAACTGGTGTTGAAAATCCTCGGTTCGGCCGTGGCAGCGGCTGCCGTTCCTGGCCCAACTTCATTGTTGATGCTTAAAGTGGCCGGTGATGCGATCGCCGCATTGCAGACCAGTGAAAAGTCGCTGCGGCTCTTTGACCAGAATATCCAGGAGTCCGGCACCGGGGGCTTTGGTGTGGCGACCTGTCACGAAACCCTGCACGGTGAAATCCTCATGGCATTGGGCGCCGTGCGCTTCATCAAACGGACGAACCAGACCAAGGTCCTGTTTGTGGATTGGGATAGCAGTTCGGTAGACCTGTATCGCGGTGAATGCCATATGACCATGGTGCCGACAATTATCAGTGCGACTCGAGAGACTATCATTGCAAAACTGGGTGATCGTGCGAAACAAAAAATCGACGAGTACGAGATCTGATTGATCTCTCGGCGACTGCCGAGGTAGTCGCCATCCGTTAATGGAATAAGGTAATTGTCATGAAAGATCATTGTTCGGTTTTTATTGATGCCGGCGCTGTTGTCCTGCTGCCCACTGACCTGATTGGGCAGGACCGGCTCGATGTATTGAATTCGGTATTGTTTGCTCAGCTGGTAGCCAATAAAAAATACCCCGCTCTTGCCCGGTCCAGTGACTGGTACTCAGCGTATCGGGAGGTGCTGAATAATGGCTGGATGCAAAAGGCCGTCAGTTGGGACAACTTAACACTCGCAGCGTCCTCGAAAACCAATCTGATGGGATGTGTCGAAGAGCGGCTGCAAGAATATGTTGATCAAACTTTGATCGCGCAAGTAACTGGCGTATTGAAGCGCGTCGCCCAATTGTCCAGCACGTTGCCCGCTATTGAATTGCTGCATGAACATGCCCACGGGCCGAAGAGCCCGGATTCGTCCGAGGTGACCCCTAAGGCAACTGACAGAATCAGGCTGCAAGTTATCCTGGCCCAGCAGGGGCCTGTGCTGAGTAGCGTCTGCCTGGAGTGTGAGCCCGAGCACGTGACGTCTAACCCTCTGGGGCAACTTTTCTCCACCCACCCTGTGGTGGGCAATATTCAATTGCGCTGCTTCAAGGCGAATCTGTCCCAGGCGCTCTATGCGCCGTTTCGCGATGCGATCGTTCACAAGCTGGGGGATAAGGCGGCCAGGAACATCATCGATATTTCCGACGCGGTCGAGCAAGCGGAGGCGTTATGACTGACCAGGGATTTCGATCGGCCGGTGGGCAGCGGCTTCACCTGAATGAGGCATCGCGGGCGGCCGTCGTGGGGGGGAGTATCGTGTCATTCGATGAGGGCTTGTCCCTTCAGGATCGGGAGGATATCTACCTGAGCAACCTGTATGCGCAGTTGGCCACCCGTTCGGCTTACAAGGACGGTCTGGTCGGTGACTGGTTCGACTATTACAAGAACAAGCTCAGGTATCTGGGGTGGGACTCGGCGCGTCCGGTCAGTCCCGGACAGGCCGGGCGAGGGTTGATGGCCGATAGCGTTTCGCAGCAGATATCCCGGTCCTTTGGCGCAGGCTATTCGCAGCAGGCCAGCCAGGCGATTGCAACGCTTGGACGAAGTCCTGATGCGCTGGAGCTGTTTGAACGAACGAGCCTGCTGCACGATACGGGATTCTTCCAAGTCATTCCCTGCGCGGCCAAATCCCCGGGGAAAGTAGAAATAGCGCTGTACCACAAGCAGTTCCACACTCCCAGAACCGTCTCGGGATTTCTGTTCTGGCCAATGGAGGAGGTGGTGCACAGCAGCGTGGAGCAGATGGCCGTCGTGACATTCAGCACGTTGCATTACGCAACGTTCAGGCAAAAAGTCGCGGCCGCGGTGATCGCCGAAACGACTCGCCACCTGCATGAGTTGGAAATCTGAACGACGCTACGGGGGGCGCTGACTGCCCCGTCCAGATTCAGGGCGTATGCACGGCCCTGTTCTGCTGTTCGCGCTGGGCCACCCAGTGCTCGATCAGTTCGCGCAATTGCGACAGCTCCACCGGCTTGGCCATGTGCCCGTCCATGCCCGCCTGGCGGGCGCGTTCCTTGTGCTCGGCGAGGATGTGCGCGGTGAGCGCCACCACGGGCGTACGGGTACGCTGGTTACCGACTTCCCAGGCGCGCAGCTGCTGGGTAGCGGAAAAACCGTCGAGGATCGGCATTTCGCAGTCCATCAGGACCAGGTCGTAGCGGCGCTCCTTCATGGCCTTGAGGGCCTCTTCACCATTGCTGGCGGTATCGGGCTGCAGGTTGAGCTTGCCGAGCATGCCACGGATAACCTTGGTGGAAATGCTGTTGTCCTCGGCCACCAGGATGCGGAAGTCGCTGGGTACCTTCACCGGGGCGGGAGGGCCTGGGTTGACCTGCACGTTCGTCGCCTGGCCTTTGTTGCGCTGGTTCAGCTCGTCCGCCAGGGTGGTCTTGAGCGTATAGCCGGCCACCGGTTTGGCGAGGATGCGCTTGACCCCGCTGTTGCGCGCCACGATCTTGCTCGGCGCGTTGCTGATGCCGGTCAGCATGATCAACAGGATGTCGTGGTTCAGGCTCGGGTCTTCCTTGATCTTGGCTGCCAGTTGCATGCCGGTCATGCCCGGCATGTTCTGGTCCAGCAGCACCACATCGAAATAGTCCCGCAGGTGCGCCTTGGTGCGCAGCAGTGCCAGGGCTTCCTTGCCCGATGGTACGGCGCTGACGTTCAGGCCCCAGGCGCTGCATTGCTGCACCAGCACCTTGCGGCAGGTGTCGTTGTCGTCGACGATCAACACCCGCGCGCCTTGCAGCGGGCCGTCGAGGTCCGAGGTCGGATGTTCGAGACGGTCCGGGTCCAGGGGCAGGGTCAACCACAAGGTGCTGCCCTGGTTGCTGCCGCTTTTGATGCCGAACTCGCCGTGCATCAGGATGATCAGCTGGCGGGCGATCACCAGGCCCAGGTTACCGCCCAGGCGCGTGGCGGAGAGGAAGTTCTTGCTGTGCAGCTCGGCGTGCATCAGCGTGTCGCGCTCTTGCGCGTCCATGGGCGACCCGCTGTCCTGCACGGCAATGCGCAGGCGCGGCAGGGGGCTGCGTTCGTCGAGGGCGACGACGATCAGCACTTCGCCTTCGTCGGTCTTTTTCAAGGCGTTTTCCAGCAGGCTCAGCAGCGCTTGGCGCAGGCGCGTCGGGTCACCGCTGATCACCCGCGGCACTTGGGGCTGGATGAAGCTGATCAGCTCGACGTTCTGCTGTTCGGCCTTGGCGCGGAAGATGCTCAGGCAATCCTCGATCAGCGCATTGAGGTCGAACTGCACGTCATCCAGTTCGATCTGCCCGGATTCGAGCCGGGAAATATCCAGGATCTCGTTGATCAGCGTCAGCAGTTCGTTGCCGGCGCTGTGGATGGTTTGCACGTAGTCGCGCTGCTTGACCGACAGTGGGGTGCCCAGCAACAGTTCGGTCATGCCCAGCACGCCGTTCATCGGGGTGCGGATCTCGTGGCTGATTTTCGCCAGGAATTCGGCCTTGGCGTTGATCTCGGCGTTGCTCGCCGCCAGGTCGCGGCTGATGCTGAAACGGCTTTCGTTGATCGAGCGCTGGCGCTCGCCCAGGGCGACACTCATCAACAGGCCGCTGATGCAGATAAATACCAGCAGCGTGATGATCAAGCCTTGGGGCGGAACTTCCGTGAGCCCTTGCAGCGCCGGAAGAATGATCAGCGTGCCGAGGTTGAACACCATCATGGCGGCGACGAACAGCCGCGCCGGGCGATAGCCCTTCTGCCAGTGCCAGGCGCTGACAAACAACATGCTCAGGCCGGCCAGGGCCACCAGGGCGTAGGTCATGATGTTCAGTGGCAGGGTGTTGACGAACAGCAGCAACAGACTGCACAGCATGACCAGGACAATATCCCCCAGCAGCAACCGGTTCAACGGGTGCGGCCCCAGGGGCGCGAAGAAGCGATAGGCGAACATCAGGCCGCAGGGCGCCGTGAGCAGCAGCGCCAGGTAGGCGCCCGGGGTCTGGACCGCCGGCCAGTCGGGCAGCCAGGGCCCGGCCAGGTTCAAGAGCAGCACCAGGCTGAGCATCAGCAGCCCTTCGCAGGCCGCCAGCCACAAGCAACTGCGCGAGCGGGTGTAGGCGTAGCGGGTGAGGTTGTGCAGGATCAGCATGGCGATGCAGCCGAACAGCAGGCCGTAGATCAGCGTCTGGTTCTGATCGGCCGCCGCCATGACCGCCGGTTGCAGGGTGACGTAAGGGCGCAGTTCGTGACGAGACGCCAGTCGGACATAGACGTCCAGGGTTTTGTCACTGCGCGGTAGCGCCAGCATGAAGTCGCTACTGGGCACGGGGTGTTCGGAGCGTGGCAGCGCATTGCCACTGATCTGCTGGTCGACCAGGGTGTCGCCGTCCAGCACGTAGAGGTTCAGGCGTGACAGGTCGGGGGCGAAGATCCGCAGGATCTGTTCATGCTCGTCGGGGGCCAGGCGAAAACGCAACCACAGCGCCCCGCCAGGTTCGGCTGGCTGGAGACGATCAAGATCGATAGGGCTGAATTGATTGGTGTAGCGGGCAGAGCGGATATCGCTCAGCTTCAGGTCGCCCTGTTCGTCGAGCAATACCGCCCAACCACTGCCTGGCGCGGCCTGGGCCGGGAGCATGCAGAGCAGCGTCAGCAGGGTGACGGTTAAGCCTATGGCAATCCTGAGCCAGCGCACGGCGAAATCCCTTCGTAGGTTGATGCCAGATTATAACTATGCGCGGCGCCGGAACAGTCAGGCAAGGGCCACAGACCCTAGCCTGGCTGAATGACCGGGTTATTCCAGATTTTCGCCACGCTCACGGGCAATGGCGCGGTAGCCAATGTCCTTGCGGTAGAAGCAACCTTCCCAGTCGATCTCGGCGGCAAGCTTATAGGCCTGTTGCTGAGCGGCATCGACACTGGCGCCCATGGCGGTGGCGCAAAGCACGCGCCCGCCGGCGGTGACCACCTGCCCATCCTTCAACGCCGTGCCGGCATGGAACACCTTGCCTTCCAGTCTAGCGGCGGCATCCAGGCCCAGGATAGCGCTGCCTTTGGCGTAGTCGCCCGGGTAACCGCCGGCAGCCAGGACAACCCCGACGCTCGGACGCGGATCCCACTGGGCTTCGACCTTGTCCAGGGCCTGGGCCAACGCGGCTTCGACCAGCAACACCAGGCTCGATTGCAGGCGCAGCATCACCGGCTGGGTCTCAGGATCGCCGAAACGGCAGTTGAATTCGATGACTTTTGGGTTACCAGCCTTGTCGATCATCAGGCCAGCATAGAGGAAACCGGTGTAGACATTGCCTTCATCGGCCATGCCGCGCACGGTCGGCCAGATCACCTGGTCCATGACGCGCTGGTGCACCTGGGCGGTCACCACCGGGGCAGGGGAGTAGGCACCCATGCCGCCGGTGTTCGGGCCGCTGTCGCCGTCGCCGACGCGTTTGTGGTCCTGGCTGGTGGCCATCGGCAAGACGTTCTTGCCATCTACCATGACGATGAAGCTGGCTTCTTCGCCGTCGAGGAACTCCTCGATCACCACGCGCGAACCCGCGTCGCCGAAAGCATTGCCGGCCAGCATGTCGCGCACGGCGTCTTCGGCTTCAACCAGGGTCATCGCCACGATCACGCCTTTGCCGGCGGCCAGGCCGTCGGCCTTGATCACGATCGGCGCGCCTTTCTCGCGCAGGTAGGCCAGGGCCGGTTCGATTTCGGTGAAGTTCTGGTAGTCGGCGGTCGGGATCTTGTGGCGCGCCAGGAAATCCTTGGTGAAGGCTTTCGAGCCTTCCAGTTGCGCGGCGCCGGCGGTCGGGCCGAAGCAGTCCAGGCCACGGGAGCGGAACAGATCGACGACACCGGCGACCAGCGGCACTTCCGGACCGACGATGGTCAGCGCGACGTTCTGCTCGGCGAAATCGGCCAGTTGCTCCAGGGCCAGCACGTCGATGGCGACGTTCTCGCACTTGGCTTCGATGGCGGTACCGGCATTGCCCGGCGCGACGAAAACCTTCTGCACGCGCGGATCCTGGGCCACTTTCCAGGCCAGGGCGTGTTCACGGCCACCGCTGCCAATGATCAAAACATTCATTTCAAAAACCTCGGATGAAGCTGATTCTGTTCTGGAGCCTAAAGCGTTTCACGCTGTAGGAGGTCGCAATGAAGTCGGTAGATGCAAGGCGGAGTCGACCTCGATGAGCGGAGTTGCCTTTTGGCAATGAGCATCATCGAGGTCGGCTCCAACGCAGCAGATGCCGGCTTCAGTGCGGCCGTTGTCCTGTTAGTGACGGAAGTGGCGCATGCCGGTGAATACCATCGCGATGCCGGCTTCGTCGGCGGCGGCAATCACTTCGTTGTCACGCATCGAGCCACCCGGCTGGATCACCGCGGTGATACCGACCTTGGCCGCGTTGTCGATGCCGTCGCGGAACGGGAAGAACGCATCCGAAGCCATGACCGCGCCCTGTACCTGCAAGCCGGCGTGTTCCGCCTTGATTGCGGCGATGCGGGCCGAGTTCACGCGGCTCATCTGGCCGGCGCCGACACCGATGGTCTGGCGGTTCTTGGCGTAGACGATCGCGTTGGACTTGACGTACTTGGCGACTTTCCAGGCGAAGATCAGGTCGTTGATTTCCTGCTCGCTCGGGGCGCGCTGGGTCACGACTTTCAGGTCTGCGCTGCCGATCATGCCGATGTCACGGCTCTGGACCAGCAGGCCGCCGTTGACACGCTTGTAGTCCCAGGCCGGCGCCCGGTCAGCCGACCATTGGCCGCAGGCCAGCAGGCGCACGTTGGCCTTGGCGGCGACGATGGCGCGGGCTTCCTCGCTGACCGATGGGGCGATGATCACTTCGACGAACTGACGCTCGACGATGGCCTTGGCGGTCTCGGCGTCCAGCTCGCGGTTGAAGGCGATGATGCCGCCGAATGCCGACTCGGTGTCGGTGGCGTAGGCCAGTTCGTAGGCCTGGCGGATACCACCCTCGGCGTCCGGGCTTACGGCCACGCCGCACGGGTTGGCGTGCTTGACGATCACGCAGGCGGGCTTGACGAAGCTCTTGACGCATTCCAGCGCGGCGTCGGTGTCGGCCACGTTGTTGAACGACAGTTCCTTGCCCTGCAGCTGGGTGGCGGTGGCGATGCCGACTTCGGCCGGCTTGGCTTCCACGTAGAACGCCGCGCTCTGGTGCGGGTTCTCGCCGTAGCGCATTTCCTGGGCCTTGACGAACTGGGTATTGAAGGTGCGCGGGAATTCGCTGCGACCTTCGGTCGACAGGGTCTCGGCGGCCTGGTTCACGGTGCCCATGTAGTTGGCGATCATGCCGTCGTAGGCCGCAGTGTGTTCGAAGGCCTTGAGCATCAGGTCGAAACGCTGGGCGTAGGTCAGGCCACCGGCCTTGAGGTTTTCCAGGACGCCGGCGTAGTCGCTGGCGTTGACCACGATGGCCACGTCCTTATGGTTCTTGGCCGCCGAGCGGACCATGGTCGGGCCACCGATGTCGATGTTCTCGATGGCGGTTGGCAGGTCGCAGCCGGGCTTGCTGATGGTGGCTTCGAACGGGTAGAGGTTGACCGCCACCAGGTCGATCGGCTTGATGCCGTGTTCATTCATGATCGCGTCGTCGATGCCGCGACGACCCAGGATCCCGCCATGGATTTTCGGGTGCAGGGTCTTGACCCGACCGTCCATCATTTCCGCAAAACCGGTGTAGTCCGCGACTTCCACTGCGGCAACGCCGTTGTCCTGCAGCAGCTTGAAGGTCCCGCCGGTGGAGAGAATCTCGACGCCCAGCTGTTGCAGCTCGCGGGCGAATTCGAGGATCCCGGTCTTGTCGGAGACGCTGATCAGGGCGCGGCGGATCGGCAGGCGGGTGGTCTGGTCGGTCATTTCAATTTCCATCAAAAGCAAGGGAAGTCAGCAAAAAAGGCGACCGTTTTTTACGCGGGCGCCTTTCTGGTTTGATTGAATGCTTACAGCAGATCGTACTGCTTGAGTTTCTTGCGCAGGGTGCCGCGGTTCAGGCCCAGCAGCTCACTGGCCTTGGTCTGGTTGCCCTTGACGTAGTTCATCACGCTTTCGAGCAGAGGCGCCTCGACTTCCGAAAGCACCAGGTTGTACACATCCGTGACGGCAGCGCCCTCAAGGTGGGCGAAATAATTGTGCAGCGCCTTCTCGACGCTCCCGCGAAGGGTCTGACCTTCTTCGCTGGGCGTATTGAGGTGCTGTTTCAAATTCACGTTGTCGCTCACGGGTGTTGTTCCACTCACTAAAGTCTCGGTCATCATCGTCATGCGGCCACCCCTTCGTCCCCTGTCAGGCTCTTGTAGCGCTCAGCGAAGAAGGCCTGAACGTCGGCGCATTGTGCTTGTGTACCATCCAAACGATTGAAACGGGCGCGAAACTCCCTGGCGCCCGGCAGGGTTGCGAGATACCAGCCCACATGCTTGCGAGCGATGCGTACACCCATGACTTCTCCATAGAAGGCATGCAGCGCGGCCAGATGCTCCAGCAGTATTCGTTCCACCTCGGACAATTGCGGCGCAGCGAGCTTTTCGCCAGTGCGCAGGAAGTGTTCGATCTCACGAAAAATCCATGGCCGCCCCTGGGCGGCCCGACCGATCAACAGGCCGTCGGCACCGGTCGCGTCGAGCACGTACCGGGCCTTCTCGGGCGAGTCGACGTCGCCGTTGGCAAAGACCGGAATCGACACCGCCTGCTTGATCGCGGCGATGGTGTCGTACTCGGCTTCGCCGGTGTACAGGTCGGCACGGGTGCGGCCGTGCACCGCCAGCGCCGTGATGCCCGCCTGTTCGGCGATCTTCGCCACCGTCAGGCCGTTCTTGTTCGCCCGGTCCCACCCGGTGCGGATCTTCAGGGTCACCGGCACATCGACCGCGGCGACGACCGCCTGCAGGATCTCGGTAACCAGTGCCTCGTCCTTCAACAGTGCCGAGCCTGCGGCCTTGTTGCAGACCTTCTTCGCCGGACAGCCCATGTTGATGTCGATGATCTGTGCGCCCATCGCCACATTGGCCCGGGCCGCCTCCGCCAGCATCTGCGCGTCGCCACCGGCGATCTGCACCGAGCGCGGCTCGGGATCGCCTTCGTGGATCATGCGCAGACGCGATTTGCGGGTGTTCCACAAACTCATGTCGCTGGTGACCATTTCCGAAACCACGAGCCCTGCACCCAGTCGCTTGCAAAGCTGACGAAAGGGCTGGTCGGTGACGCCCGCCATGGGGGCGAGAACCAGACCGTTGTGCAATGTGTATGGGCCGATGCGTACCGCCGACATAGGACTTCCCTGAAGTGGGGCCGGATCATGAGACTTCGAAAAAGGGTTGGCATGATACCCGCTCTCGATGACTGGATAAAGGTCGAATTGGATAAAATCTGAACAGCTATTTTGTTATCGCCAGCGGTTTGGTCCGGCTGGGGCGAGTCAGAAAGTTGCCGCCAATCGATCGGCCCTGGCGGGCTTCACTCGGGGGAATGGAAGCTCAGGCTGTAGTTCACGGCCTTGGGGCCCGGGTCGAGGATATCCAGCGCAATGTGGATCGGGGTCTGGGGCGGCATTTCGCCGCGGCCTTCGAGATCGCCGCCCAGGTATTCCCCTGGCTTGAAGCGACGGCTGGCGATCAGGTGGCCGTTGAGGTCGGCGAAGCGCAGTTCCAGCAGTGGAAACGGCTGGGAGAAGGGCGCCCGGTTGTAGATGATCGCATCCACGACCAACGCCCCGCTGAACTCCGGATGGCTGCGCACCACCAGGTTGCTGCTCTTGATCTTGCTGATCTCGACCTTGGACGGTACGTCGCAACCCAGGGTCGGGCAGATTTGCAGGAACCACGGACGGTATTGGTCCTGGCGGGCCAGCTCTTCAAAATGATAGGCAATGTACTGACCGCCCAGGGCCGCGGCGGCGAGCAGTATCAGCAGGCCCCACAGCAGCCGTCGGCCCCAGGGTGAGCGGCGTTTGCGCCAGTCCAGTTGCAGCGGGTCGTCGTCCAGGTCGTGAAGGGCCTCGGCGCGTATATCCGGCTCCTGCCGTTCCCTTGCCTTGCGCAGCGGCACCGGTGGCTCGGGATCGTGGTGGTCGTCGTCGTGATCGTCGGTAGCGGACAGGCGTTCAAGGTGCTCCTCGGGCTCGTCGTCCGGTGCCAGGCGTAGCGGGACGACCGGTTCGTCGTCCGGCTCCAGCGGCTCGAGGGCCAGGGACAGGGACGGCTCGGTGCGCGGTGGCCGGGCCGGCTCATGGGGCTCGAACGGTTCGACGGGCGTTTGCAGCACGGCTTCGGCGCGCTCGCTGGGGGATTCGCTGTACAGGCTGTCGGGCCAGTCCTGATGCTCGTCCGTCTGCGGCTCGCGTTGCGCGCTCAGGTTGTCTTCGCGGCGCCGGCCGGTATTTCCCGGCGCTCGCGTGTCGCGCCGTTCCAGGCGTGCCAGCTCCTTGTCCAGGTCATCGAGATCCAGCTCGGCGGCCGACCATTGTTTCTGGCTGATCGCCCGGGGTGGCGCTTCGACGGTTGGCTTGGGGGCGGGCGCAACGGGGGCCACGGCCTGATTGGCGGTGCGTTTTTCCAGTAACTGGCGTGCGGCGTTGAACACTTGCAGGCACGAGCCGCAACGAACCACCCCGCGGGCCACGCTCAATTGAGCATGGCTGACGCGAAAACTGGTGTGGCAATGCGGACACTGGGTGACGAAGCTGTCGGTCATGCGGCAATCCGGTTGAGACAGGCGGCCATTCTAGCGCCGACGCCCGGTGATGCGCACCCAGCCATCGCGATTGGCAATCGGGTCCAGGTCAAAGTCCGCGGCATAGGCGGCGGCGACTTCTTCGCCTTGTTCGGCGAGGATGCCCGACAGCGCCAGGCGTCCGCCCGGCTTGACCAGGCTCGACAGCTGTGGGGCCAGGGAGACCAGCGGGCCGGCCAGGATGTTGGCCACCAGCACGTCGGCCCGGACCTGTGGCAGATCCTGCGGCAGGTACAACGGGAACAGCTCCGCGGCGATGTGGTTGCGCCCGGCATTGTCGCGGGACGCTTCCAGGGCCTGGACGTCGATGTCGGTACCGACCGCTTCCTTGGCGCCCAGCAGGAGCGCGGCAATCGCCAGGATCCCCGAGCCACAGCCGAAATCCAGGACGTTGCAATCCTTGAGGTCCTGGCCGTCGAGCCATTCCAGGCATAGCGCGGTGGTCGGGTGCGTGCCGGTGCCGAACGCCAGGCCCGGATCGAGCAGCAGGTTGACGGCGTCCGGCTCCGGTGCGGCGTGCCAGCTCGGTACGATCCACAGGCGCTGGCCGAAGCGCATCGGCTGGAAGTTGTCCATCCAGCTGCGTTCCCAGTCCTGGTCTTCGATCACTTCGCTGTGATGCTCGGGCAGCGGGCTGCCGGTCAATAGCTCAAGGTGGGCGAGCACGCTGGCCGCCTCGGTGCCGCCTTCGAACAGCGCCAGCAGGTGGGTATGGGACCACAGCGGCGTGGTGTTGAGTTCCGGCTCGAAGATCGGCTGGTCTTCGGCGTCCATGAACGTGACCGACACGGCGCCTACTTCAAGAAACGCGTCTTCATAGGTTTCGGCTTGTTCCGGGCTGATGGCCAGACGTACTTGCAGCCAAGGCATGGCGGGCACCTTTGAAAAAATCTACAGGGGGCAGCGCGGGGGCTGCAAAGGCGCGCAGTGTACGCCAGGTCGAGGTCAATGTGGATAAGCGAGTCTCGGCCGGGCGGCCGGGTGTTTCGATATATATATGTATGGCAATGGCATGTCGTGCGGCGAATAAGGTGCGGGTCCAAACCACACGGAGCAATGTGATGGACAACACTGCCGAGCGGCAAAGCAATATGAACGACGGACAACCGGCCCCGTTGGCGCAGGCGTCAACGCCACAGTCGGCCCTGGAAAGACTGGCCCGCTGGCAAGCGCATATCGACCCGCGATTGCAAGCCCAGATGACCGTGCTGCAAATGCTGGAAGAGTACCTCTTGGTCGAGCTGCGCACCCGTTATCTACAGGGCAATATCGACCCGCATTTTATCGATACGCTGATCGAGACGGTGCTACGCCGGTTGATCGACCCGCAATGGGTGTTTGCTGACGAAGAGCAGGACGCGCCTTATCGTTGGCCGGAGGGGCCTGATCGGGGTTTTTCGACTGAGCGCCAGGAGATCATCGTCCAGGTGTTGGAGGGCGCCGCCGCAGGTTTTATCAGGCATTACAAAGACTATTTGCGCCGCTATTGGGCACTGACCGAGCCTGATCCTGACCTCGAGGGGGTCATCAGCCAGCGGCTCGGAGATCACCAGGCGCGGCTCGACAGGCTATTGCTGCCCCAGCAACTGGCAGGGCTTGAGGTCGAGGAGCTGCGGGAACGAATTGAAGCTTTCCAGGATGCCTGGCGTCGGATGGGTTCACTGGCCGCATTGGCATCCCCCCAGGAGCGACAGGACCTGGAGGCAATGACGCGCAAGCAATTGCCCCAATGGTTGCGGTACTTGGATGACGAGCAACTGCGGTTGTTGAAGGCGTATCAGGGCGAGACTGCCCAGGCGCAGGCCCTGCTGGATGGCTTGCTCGACGGCCTCGGTTCATTGCAGGCCTTTGCCCGGCACCAGGGCAAGGCTTACGTCAGGCATGAGCTGGACATGGAAGTGGAACCCGATGCCATACGCGTGCAGTTGCAGTGGCGAGGCGTACTTGACCAGCCACTGCAAACCCACAGCTTGAGCGAGTTGCTGGCGGCCGGGCCGCTGCGCCCGGACGCGGTGTCGGTGTTCCTGGTGGAAAACGGCGCCATGTTGCGCAACCAGCCGCTGTCGGCGGATTTCATCTCCAGGTTGCTGGCGCAGGTCGATGCCCCTGCCGGGTACCTGTCGGCGCTGGTCGAACGCTATGCCCGGGCGGATCTGAAAGACGCCATGCTTGATTGGTTTGCGGCGCGGCTGCGCCAGAGTGCGTTCGTTGCCCGCTGCGCAGGTCATCTGCAGGTCAGCAATCATGATGCGCTCAAGACTCTGTGGGATCCGCAGGCGTCGCCCATCCTGCAGGTGGCCGGCCTGATACTTCCCAACAACCTGCAGTGTGCCGAGTTGCTGCTGTTCTCCCGCCAGGACCTGCAAGGCGATCTGTTGCTGTACGCCCCGGACAAGCCGGACGGCCAGGAGTGGATCGAGCTGCCCTCGCTGCGGGCCGTGAGTGCGCAGCTGGGGGCGTGGGTCGAGGAGGAAGCTGGTCGCGAGTACCTGTTGCAGCAACTGTTCCCCGCCGATCGCCTGCTGGCCCGGGAGTATTTTTCCGGTGTTGCGCAAAAGCCGACTTCATGGGACCTGGGCCAGGATCCCCGCAATGCGGCGACTGACTTACAGGCCTGTCTTGAAAACGCCGTGGCGATGGGCCTGGCCAATAACCTGGCGCAGGTGGAGCGCGAACAATCGCCTCGCTGGTACGTGGCGCTGCCGCTCGAGTCACGACAGATCATCAGCAGCCTGAACCAGGAAATCCGCGTTCATCAGCGCGTTTTCGATGAGCAGATGACCGGCTACGAAGTGTTCATGGATTTTGCCAAGCGCACGGTCGCCCAGGCCATCGCCCCGTACATGCTGGGCAAGGGCGTAACGGAACCGGTCGATCCCGCGACGGTGCTCATCGACTACAAGCCGGGGCTGGCCGGAGGGCCGTCCAGAGTCGCCAACCTGTTGGAGCTGGCGATCCATGGCTACGACGACAATTGGGGAATCGAACACCCGGAAAAAGGCGTGCGCTCATCGGTTGGGCAGGACCTGGGAAATGTCCGCAGTGCCGATCTGGCGACCTACATTCGCCGTGCTTTCCTGGGCGAGCAGTATGCACGGCAGATCCGCGCACAGTTTCTGGATGCCCAGGCACCGGTCTACATGAAGCGTCGCCTTGCCCTGCACAACCTGTTGCTGGCTCGGATGGACCGCGACTTGCGCGTTGCCAGGGCCAGGTCGCAAGTGGATGATCCGGCGTTCTGGTGGCTGACCCGGCAAGTGACGCTGCTGGGCGATGCGTTGCCGGACGATTCTCTATCGGCCAGGGGCAGTGGCTATCCCGAAAAGGTGGTGCAGCGCGAGGGGCTGATCCGGTTTACCGTCGGCGGCCATGTCGTGGCGGGCGTCTACGTGTTCAGCTACTTCGAGCCGAGGGCCTTTTATTGGTTGTACACCCCCGACGCCCCGGACGGCGTCTTGCTGCGCCAATACCAGGATTTTTCCGCGGCCATCGCAGCCCGACTGCACGACTATGTGCTGGGCCGGGTTGCGCTCTCGGCTCGTGCCGCAGTGAAGCGCTCGTTGGCGGCGCTGGCAGCGGCGACCCGTCGTGTCGATACCTTGCGCGAATTCAATCGGGTGAACGATATCCGGACCGAGTTCGATGCCAGCATTGAGCGCGCCATCGTTGATGTGCAGGACATCACTCAAAGTCGGGTCGAGGTGGTACAGAACCAGGTCATCAAGGGCCTGCTCTTCGTGGCCGCGCCTGTGTGCATGGTGTATCCGCCCTTTGCCTTGCTGTTGGATGTTGCCTTTATTGCCGTCACTTCCCGCCAGGCGACTGAGGCCCATGTGCAGGGCGATACGGACCGCGCACTCGGTCATTGGTTGATGGCGTCCTGGGGCGCGTTGTTCGCCGTGTTCGGTGCAGCCGGTATCGCCGGTTTGCTGGGAGGGGCTGTCAGGCGCCTGAAACTTGCCGTGCGGCCCTTGTCATTGTCCGCCCAGCGCTTGAGACAGGGCACCTCGGTGCTGGCGAAGGAAGCGGGCCCGGTGATCCAGCCCCTACGATTCAATCCGAAGCAGGCTGTCAGGAAACCCCCCGAGCATCTGCAATTGGTGACCGAGGAGGGCATTTTCCATGGCACCTACCTCAGCCCTGCCAGCGCCACCCGGCCGCGTGGTGCTTACTACCTGCGCAGTAACGGTAGGTACTATCAGGTCAGTAAAGACCCGCACTTCGGTGGCTTGTGCCTGGTGGATGCCCGGCGCCCCGACGCCTTGTACAAATTGCCTATACGCAGAATGGCCAATGGCAAATGGACGCACAATGTGGTCGGTCTGCCCGGCGGCAATGAGCAGATGCTTAACCTGGGGCGAGTGAGCAACCTGAGGGAAGCGTTTCCCGGGCATGTTTTTCCGGACGTGGCCAGGGGCGCCTTGCAGGGCGAGGCGGTGGTGGCCCGGTTCAGTGAGGCGGTGGCCGACAACTATCTGTTTTCCCTGAACGCGCAGACGTGCGTGATCGCTTCCTTGTACAACCCGAGCACCCGGGTTGGAGCGGTGATCCATTTCGATCACAACATCCGCCCGCTCATCGAGCGCAGCGTCCGGGATGTGACGCAACGCCTGGGAGGAGGGGCCAATGACATTCGCGTTACCCTGGCGGGCGGGGACTGGCTCACGGGGACCGACATCGGCGGGCGGGTCCGCTCGGTGATGAGGCGCCAGGGGCTTGAGCCGGCCTGGGATCATTGGTCGTACTCGTCCTGCTTCGGTAATAGCTATGGTGTCGTACTGGATCTGCGCAGTGGCGTCACTTCCGTGTTCAAGACCTCGCGCGGTCAGGTCGAACGCTACTACATCCCGGTACTGGCGAGGGCGAAGAACAGCACCGACCCGGTGTCGGTGCGGGCGCGTGGGTTCATGACGCGGGTGCGCGGCGAACCACTGGTCGCCGATGCCCATGGAGTCGTCCACACCTCCCATGGCGGGCCAGCGACGGCGGCGCAAATCGAATCGCAAGCACTGCCGACGGTGGTGTTGAGCTGAGCCCGAACGCCAGGCAAAAAAAGACCCCGGCCATGGGTCCGTAATATTGATCATCCAAGGAAATCACCGGACCCGTGGCGAGGGAGCTTGCTCCCGCATGAGTGCGAAGCACTCACAAAACCGGGACTGCTTCGCAGTCCAGCGGGAGCAAGCTCCCTCGCCACAGTGATCCAACAAACCTTGAGTGAACCGTATTGCTACCAACGGCCGGGGTTACTTTTTACATCACTTGGGCATCAAGCCTGGCCAGCCAGCTTGTGTTCCAGGTAATGGATGTTGACGCCGCCTTTGCAGAAGCCTTCGTCGCGGGTCAGGTCGCGGTGCAGCGGAATGTTGGTCTTGATCCCGTCCACCACGATTTCGTCCAGCGCATTGCGCATGCGCGCCATGGCTTCCTCACGGGTTGCCCCGTAGGTGATCAGCTTGCCGATCAACGAATCGTAGTTCGGCGGAACCGCATAACCGCTGTACAGGTGCGAATCGACGCGCACGCCATTGCCGCCCGGGGCATGGAAATGCTTGACCGTGCCTGGGCTTGGCATGAAGGTTTTCGGGTCTTCGGCGTTGATCCGGCATTCCAGCGCGTGACCGCGGATCACAACATCATCCTGAGTAAACGACAGCTTGTTGCCAGCGGCGATGCTGAGCATCTCCTTGACGATGTCGATACCGGTGACCATCTCCGAAACCGGGTGCTCCACTTGAACACGGGTGTTCATTTCGATGAAGTAGAAACGACCGTTTTCGTAGAGGAATTCGAAGGTGCCGGCGCCACGGTAGCCGATGTCGATGCAGGCCTTGACGCAGCGAGCCAGGACTTCCTGGCGAGCCTGCTCGTCGATGCCCGGAGCCGGCGCTTCTTCGAGGACCTTCTGGTGACGACGTTGCAGCGAGCAATCACGGTCGCCCAGGTGAATGGCCTGGCCCTGGCCGTCGGACAGCACCTGGACTTCGACGTGACGTGGGTTGGTCAGGAATTTTTCCAGGTAGACCATCGGGTTGCCGAACGCCGCGCCTGCTTCGGAGCGGGTCAGTTTCGCCGAGGAAATCAGGTCTTCTTCCTTGTGCACTACGCGCATGCCGCGACCACCACCGCCGCCAGCGGCCTTGATGATCACCGGATAACCGACTTCGCGACCAATGCGCAGAGCGGTTTCTTCGTCTTCAGGCAACGGGCCGTCGGAACCCGGAACGGTCGGCACGCCGGCAGCGATCATGGCGTGCTTGGCCGACACCTTGTCGCCCATCAGGCGAATGGTTTCGGCTTTCGGGCCGATGAAGGCAAAACCGGAATTCTCGACCTGTTCGGCGAAGTCGGCGTTTTCCGCCAGGAAGCCATAGCCTGGGTGAATGGCGGTAGCGCCGGTCACTTCGGCGGCGGCGATGATCGCCGGGATGTGCAGGTAGGAATGCGCAGCCGACGCCGGACCGATGCAGACCGATTCGTCTGCCAGGCCCAGGTGCATCAGTTCCTTGTCGGCCTTGGAGTAAACGGCGACGGTCTTGATGCCCATCTCTTTGCAGGCACGCAGGATCCGCAGGGCAATTTCACCGCGGTTGGCGATCAGGACTTTTTCCAGCTTCGCAGTCATCGAAGGCTCTCCGCGGTTCAAACGATGGTGAACAGCGGTTGGTCGTACTCAACCGGCTGGCCGTCTTCGACGAGGATGGACTCGATCACACCGCTGGTTTCAGCTTCGATGTGGTTCATCATCTTCATGGCTTCGACGATGCACAGGGTGTCGCCTTTCTTCACGGTCTGGCCCACTTCAACGAAGGACGGCGAGCTTGGCGAAGACTTGCGATAGAAGGTACCGACCATAGGCGAACGGGCAACGGTGCCGTTGAGCGTTGGCGCGGCGGCAGCGGCTGGAGCAGCGGCGGCAGCGGCAGGTGCGGCTGGAGCCGGTGCGGCGGCCGGAGCCTGCATCGGTGCCGGTGCGTAGAACTGCTGGGCCGGGGTCTTGCTGTGGCGGCTGATGCGTACGGACTCTTCGCCTTCCTTGATCTCGAGCTCGTCGATACCGGACTCTTCCAGCAATTCGATCAGTTTCTTAACTTTACGGATATCCATGAATCATCAACTCCCAAGGGTCGGTCAGGGGCGTATAGCTTGTTGTTCAAGCTGCTCTAGTGCGGCCTCCAAGGCCAGCCGGTAACCGCTGGCGCCAAGGCCGCAGATCACTCCCACCGCTACGTCGGAGAAGTAAGAGTGATGGCGGAAAGGTTCGCGTTTGTGCACGTTGGACAAATGCACTTCGATGAATGGGATGCTCACCGCCAGCAGCGCGTCACGTAATGCGACACTTGTATGTGTAAAAGCTGCGGGATTGATCAAAATGAAGTCCACGCCTTCGCCGCGCGCGGCATGGATGCGGTCGATCAATTCGTACTCGGCGTTGCTTTGCAGATGGAGCAGGTGATGGCCTGCGGCGCGGGCCCGCTGCTCCAGGTCCTGGTTGATCTGGGCCAGGGTCACAGCCCCGTAGACGCCCGGTTCACGGGTGCCAAGCAGGTTCAAGTTGGGTCCATGCAGGACCAATAGGGTCGCCATCTGCTATTCCTTGTTCTCTGTGAGCAGGTGTCAGAACCCGGCGACTATGCCGCAAAGGCTTGATGACTGTCCAGTTCTCGGCAATAGGCGGCACGATGAGCGATGTTTGCGGGAAATTTGTGACCATGGCCCTAAGTTTGGTCACTCAAGCCGCACAGGTTTTCACTGATCAGAAAAATCACAAACAGCCAAGGTCCTCTGTGGGAGCGAGCCTGCTCGCGATGGCGGCCTGATGGCCTGTATGGATTTTGACCATGTACATATCCATTTCTGCGGTAACGGCCACTTATGGTTCCGCCCTGACGGCGGGTCACTTTTGAAAAGGCGCCAAAAGTAACCAAAAGCGCCTTGCCCCACCACTGGGCACCTCGCCAAGGCTCGGTGTCCCCTCACTCCGGCATTGCTCCGTGGGCCCGCCGCGAAGGGCGATCCATGGCCCTGCGCGGCTAACCCGGCATCCATGCCGGGTTGCCCACTACGCAATACCTGCGTTCGGCCCTTGTGGTTAACGGGGCGCCCAAGATCAAAAGCCAAAGCCAAAGCGAGGCGGTCTGAAGGCCGGCCTGGTTGTTTCGGTTGTACCTCGATCCAAATGTGGGAGCAAGCTTGCTCGCGATGTGGCCTCACAGTCGCTCTATCTCTCAACTCCCAGGACTTGATCGCAAGTAAATAGCCACAGGTGTGTACTCGTCGCCATTGGCATGTCGATAAAGGGTATTGCTGTGGTAGTCATAGATTTCTTTATCAACCACCACAGTAACCGTCTCTCCCTGCACATCGACGGTTATGGACTCATCCCGAGTGACGAGGAACGGCGTTGCGGTTTTCAATTCTGAAAGGATGTCGCTGTCGGCAATCAGAGATTGATAGACGTAGTACCGATAACTGAAGGGCACCGTCGCGCCGCCACGGTCGTCCTTGACGCCATAGATAAAGGCGTTGTGAGTCAGGGGAGATCGTAATACCACCTGTGTCAGTTGAGGCGTATTGCGAGAGAAGAAACATAACCAACTGACGTAGGCCAGCGCGAGAACAAGCACTACGCAAATGACCGCGAGAGGGCCGGGCTTACTAGACGTTCCTGAATCTGGCATACCTTATCTCCTCCTTGATCCATCGCTGACCGACTGGATCGCCACCGAGCGGGGCTCGTCCCCGCCGTGTGCCAAATTCCGCCGTGGTTGTATCGGTTGCTCCCATAACGTTTGCGCTCGGGATAAGCAACCTAGCACTTGGATAACCGTTCAAGAGCGCCACGGATTTTTCCCATGCACATCTCAGAGATATCCTTCATCTAGATGTAGGTATTTCCGACAGCTTCAGGCGTTTCAATAAACAACCAATGCTCACACCCGAAACGCCTGCACCGCCGTATGCAACCTGCCACCGAGCACCAGTAGGTTGTCACCCTGTTGCCGGCCCTGGCCGATTCGCAGCAGGTTGTCCCCGCCCAGTTGGTGGATCCGTTCGCTGTGATCGCGGATTTCGCTGACGGCGCCGCTTTGTTGCGCGGTGACGTCGGCGATGCGTACCGCGGTATCGGCGATGGTCTGGATGGCGCCGACGATTTCATCCAGCGCGCCGTCGGCCGCTTGTGCCTGGCTGGCGGTGGCTTCGGCGTGTTCGACCTGGGCGCGCATGCCGTCCACCGATTGGCGGGCGGCCAGTTGCAGGCGGGCGATCAGTGCCTGGATCTCGGCGGTAGCCCCGGCGGTGCGTTGGGCCAGGGAGCGGACTTCCTCGGCCACCACCGCGAAACCCCGGCCCATTTCCCCGGCGCGGGCGGCTTCGATGGCGGCGTTCAGCGCCAGCAGGTTGGTCTGGTCGGCAATCGAGCGGATCACTGTCAGCACGCCGCCGATGGTGGCCGACTCTTCGGCCAGTTGTTCGATCATCTGCGCGTTGCCTTGCACTTCTCCCACCAGTGCATGCAGGCCGGTAAGGCTCAGGCCGATGACTTTCTGCCCTTGCTCCACAGCCTCGCCGGCGCTGCGGCTGGCGTCGGCGGCCTGGCTGGCGTCTCCGGCCACTTGCTGGATGGTCGCCTCCAATTCGCTGAGGGAATCACGGATCAGCGCCGTGTCACTGGCCTGATCCTCGGCGCCACCGTGCAATTCGCCACTGAGGTCGGCCAGGGTCCGGCTGCTGTCGGCGACCTGTTCGGCGTTCACCCGGATGGTGCCCACCAGATCCACCAGATAAGCCCGCAGCCGATTGAGCGAGGCCTGGATGTCCTGCAATTCGCGGTTGCTGGCGCCGACATGAATATCGTCGCTGAAATCACCCTCGGCCCAAGTCGACAGGGCCGGTGCCAGGTGCGTCAGGGTTCGGGCCAGGCGCCGCTGCAAGGTGTCGATCAGCAGCGCGATCAACAGGATCAGGCCAATCATCAGCCCCTGGATCAGTCGGACCTCTCCCTGGATCTGTCCATGCTGGGCTCGTACCGCAGGTTCCATGGCATCGATCGCCTGTTGCACGTCAGCGGTCTTCACGTGCGTGGCGTTGCTCAGCTCGGTGCGTTTCTGGATCAGGTTGCGGGTGCGCGCCAGCTCGGCGGGGTAGCGCCCCAGCAGGCTGTTGAGCTCGCGCTTGAGGGCGATGCCGGCGTCTTCGGCGGCGGCTTTTTCCTCGGTTTGCAGACCCATCAGGGCAGCAAAGTCATCACCGGCGGTTTCGCTGCTGGCCGTAACGCCGAGCAACGGCAGGCCGTCGATGTGTTCGGCCTGGGTGCGGATGCTGGCCAGTTCCCGCTCCGCATCGGCGGCCAGTTCGCTGCGACCGCTGCTGACCAGTTTGTCCCGCGCCAGGGACAACCGGCCCAGGTGCTGCGACGCTTCGAACAACGGCGGCAGGTAGGCCTGGGCGCCGTTGGCGTAGCGGACAAGTTGGTCGAGGCTGGCGCTCAGCTCACGTTCGGCCTGCAACAGCAGGGCCTGTGGGTCACCGGCCAGCTTGCCGGCAGCCAACAGATCGGTCTTGCTGAATTCGTCCAGGTTGGACAGGCTCGGGCGCAGGGTCCTGGCCAGTTCCGGCGGGAATTGATCGAGTTCCTTTTGCAGGGTTTCCAGGGCCTGGGTGGCCGCGCTCAGGCGCAAGGCATCACCATTGCCCAGATACTCCTCGATGTTGCGCGCCACCTCACCCTGGAATTGCCGCGACAGGCCCAGGTAGCGTTCCATCAGCAGGTAAGGGCGTTCCAGGGCGATCTGCGACCACCACAATGTGGCCCCCAGCCCCAGGCACACGGCAACTAAAAGAACGGTATTGAGATTGGTCAGCAGCTTCAGGCGCATCGAGTGTCTACCACGGGCAGAATCGTAAGTGCCTGAATTTATTGCGCTAGGGTTACAGGTTTATGACCGAATCGGTCGATTCCGATGAAAAGGTGGCACTTTGCTTTGATTGCCGTGCGCTCTGCACCCGATTGCGTCCTGCATGCTTGGCGCGGTACAGCGCTTCGTCCGCCTGGCTGGCCATCATCAGACTGTCGCTGTCTTCGCTCATTTCCACCACGCCAGCGCTGAAGGTGCACCACAAGTCATGGGGCTGGGCCGGATAGTGGATCTCGGCAAAGCGCTGGCGGATTTCATCCAGCACCTTGCAGGCGGCATCGATGTCGGTGTCGGGCATGACGATGGCGAACTCCTCGCCGCCGTAACGACCGATGAAATCGGTCTTGCGCAGGCGCTGCTTGAGAAACAGCGCCAGGCTCTTGATCACCCGGTCGCCCATGGGGTGACCGTGGCTGTCATTGACCCGTTTGAAATGATCGATGTCGAGCATGGCAAAGCTCAGCGGCTTGCCCTCGCGGCGCGCACGGAAGCTGCAATCTTCCAGCAGTTGCAGAATATGCGTGTGGTTGTACAGCCCGGTGAGGCTGTCGCGCACCATTCGGGCCTTGAGGTTGCGGGCCCGGGCCGCGCGGTTGCGCACGGTGGTGATCAGGTGCCGGGGCTTGATCGGTTTGGTCAGGAAGTCATCGCCGCCTTCGCTCATGGCGTCGAGCTGTTTGTCCAGGTCGTCTTCGGCGGACAGGTAAATGATCGGCACGCTGACGTAGCGGTCATTGTGGCGAATCACCTTGGCCAATTCCGTGCCGGTGCAGGCCGGCATGTACATGTCGAGAATGATCAGGTCCGGCTGGAAATCCGCCAGCTCGGCCATGGCCTGGATCGGCTCGATCAGCGTGCGCGTGACGATGCCGGCGCTGTTGAGCAGACGTTCGGTGTGCAAGGCCTGGGCGCGGGAGTCGTCGATGATCAGCACTTTGTAAGGTTCGTACTGGGCAACGCAGGTCAGCACTTCGATCTTTTCCAGCAGGCTCGAGGCTTCGAGGGTGCCGGTGAGGAATTCCTGGCCGCCGGCGCGCACAGCCGCCAGGCGCGTCGGCGTGTCGGTTTCCAGCAGGCTGAAAAACAGCAATGGCAGCGGTTGCTCCAGGCCTTCCTGGGCTTCGGCCGCCAGTTTCAGGCCCGCACCGGGGCCGCTGAAGTCCACGTCCATGACAATCGCTGCAGGCAAACGCTCGAGCATCGAAGCACGGAAGGCCGCGACACTGTTCAATGCCTGGGCACTGAGGCCGAAAAATTCCAACTGTTTGGCCAGGCGTTCGGCGCGGTCGTGGTCTTGCAGCATCACGTAGATGGGTTTGCGCAGCGGTGGCAGGAACGTCTGTTCGAGCTGGTCGCCGTGGCGCAGGCCGGTGCGGGACAGACGCTGCATCAGGCGATTGATTTCGGTGATCAGATGGCTGCTCAAACGTCCGCGATTGGCGTCCACCGCCTGCAACGACTGGCTGATGCCCTGGGCAAGCTGCGAATGCTCCGGCTGTTCAAAGCGCTCGGCAAAACGCAGCAGGCGCAAATTGGCTTCGCTGAGTTCCGACAGGTCGGTGCTTGACCACTCGCTGCGTTGCAGGCGCTGCCAGATCTCCAGGATCTGACGAGCCTGATGAATTACCCGCTGGGCAAAGTGGTGCTTGAGGCGCTCACGGCTGGGGTCTTCTGGCTCGGTCATATCCTGACTACTAGTTAGGGTGCATGCTGAGATCGACTGGTGGCTCTATGCTAGCACCTCTTTTCATTCCCATGAGTGTCATACGTCAATAATCTGCCCCGGCGTGAAATTCAGTTTGTGACTCGCCAGTCTCATAGGCCGATGGCCACGCTTCCTTTATAGTGGCTGCTCGATTCCCCTGTCGCGACCGGCATGATGGGCGCCGCATTATCGTGCGCCAGGGCAGGCACGATGACGTAGGGTTGTGGTCGAACCGTGAACTCAAGTGATTGAAGGGACATCACCATGCTGGACTGGAAAAACCGCGCGGGCAGCGCGCCCGAACGTGCCGCCGAACCGAAATCGGACACCCGTAGCTACCTGGGTGGGCTGTTTTTCAGCCGTGCACTGGCCACGCTGATCGGTCTGTACCTGCTAGTCACTATCGCCATCGGCTGGTACTGGAGCCAGGAACCCGCGCTGTTCCCGGTGCAGCAGACGGCCCAGGCCGCCGCCGAAAAGGATGGCCGGCAAATGGTGGTGGGCTACACCACCGTCGAAACCCTCAAGAACGTGGCCGGAACCCTGCTGACCAAGCCGGGCGGCTATATCTCCAACGACCGTTTCCCGCCGGGCCTGTGGATGGACAACATGCCGAGCTGGGAATACGGCGTACTGGTGCAGGTCCGCGACCTGAGCCGGGCCTTGCGCAAGGATTTTGCCCGCTCCCAGTCCCAGTCCGCCGAGGACGCCGACCTGGCCAAGGCCGAGCCACGCTTCAACTTCGATAACCGCAGTTGGGTGCTGCCCTCCAGTGAGTCGGAGTACCAGGAAGGCATCAATTCCCTGAGCCGCTACCAGGCCCGCCTGTCTGACCCGAGCCAGAAGAGCGCGCTGTTCTACGCCCGCGCCGACAACCTGAACAACTGGCTGGGCGATGTCGGCACGCGCCTGGGGTCGCTGTCCCAGCGCCTGTCGGCCAGCGTCGGCCGGGTCAAGCTCAACACCGCGCTGAAAACCGAAGTCCCGGCGCCGGGCCAGGTGCCGCAGGTGGATGAAGAGGTGGTCGAGACCCCGTGGTTGCAGATCGATAACGTGTTCTATGAAGCTCGCGGCCAGGCCTGGGCGCTGTCGCACCTGCTGCGTGCCATCGAAGTGGACTTCGCCGATGTGCTGGCGAAAAAGAATGCCACGGTCAGCGTGCGGCAGATCATTCGTGAACTGGAAGCCTCCCAAGAGCCGGTCTGGAGCCCGATGATCCTCAACGGCAGCGGCTTCGGTGTCCTGGCGAACCACTCGCTGGTCATGGCCAACTACATTTCCCGGGCCAACGCGGCGGTCATCGACTTGCGGCAGTTGCTCAACCAGGGCTGATCGATGAATGACAGCAGCCGGGAGGTCGCTCACCGAGCGGCCTCGGATGCCGAGCTGATCGCTTGGGTCGATGAGCACGACAACCTGCTCGGCAGCCTGGTGCGTTCGGACCTGCGTGAACGCGGGCTGATCGGTCGCGGCACCTACATCATGCTGTTCAATTCGGCCGGTGAGCTGTGTGTTCATCGGCGCACCCTGAGCAAGGCCATCTATCCGGGTTTCTGGGACGTGGCGGCGGGCGGCATGGTCCAGGCGAGCGAGACCTACGCCGAGTCGGCCGCCCGTGAGCTGGCGGAAGAATTGGGCGTGAGCGGCGTTGAGCTGACGGCCCACGACCATTTCTACTTCGAAGATCCCGGCAGCCGCCTGTGGTGCTCGGCCTTCTCGGCGGTGTGGGACGGTCCGCTGATCCTGCAACCTGAAGAAGTGCTCGAAGCGCGCTTCTTGCCCATCGAACAAGTGCTCGACGAAATCCAGCGCAAGCCCTACTGCCCGGACTCCCTGGCGGCGCTCGAGCGCTATTTGCGGGCCCATGGCGAAAGCGTCGCAAAGAAGCTGTAAATTGGCGCCGATAGGCCCTTAGCAAGTCGGCTTTTTGCCGTTACACTGCGCGACTTTTCAAGCTGAACCGCGTCTGCGGTCCAGTAGCGCTGCCCCTGCCTGAGTGGGGCTTCGCGGTCGGGGCAGGTTGCCCTTCGACCAGTCTTTGTCCTCCCGAGAGGATTGCCGGTGGCCAAAAAAGCCGCATCCTTCGCCGCCCTGGGCGGCCTGGTATTTTCTACCGACGCCGGTCGTCATTGCCCTGATTGCCGTCAACCGGTGGATGCCTGCATCTGCAAACAGACCGTCATCCCGCAAGGTGATGGCATTGCCCGCGTGCGCCGTGAAAGCAAAGGCCGTGGCGGCAAGACGGTGACCACGATCACCGGCGTGCCGCTGGCCGAAGACGCGCTCAAGGAACTGGCGACCACGTTGAAGAAACGCTGTGGCACCGGTGGTGCCTTGAAAGACGGCATCATCGAGATCCAGGGCGATCACGTCGAGCTGTTGCTGGCGGAACTGGCCAAGCACGGCTTCAAGGCAAAGAAATCCGGCGGCTAGCGGCCGCTGCCTGTTCTGAACGGGTTTCTAAACTCATCGCTGGCAGCAGGGTCTACCCTGCTGACAGACAATTCGTCATTTTCACTCTCTAGACTGCCCCAGCCTCCGACCGGATGGTGCATTTTGACTTCTTTATAGGGGACTTCGATGTCCGTACGACGCACACGCAAAGACGATGGCAGCCAATGGACAGTTGCGGACAGCCGCAGTGTTTACGGGATTCGCCATTGGGGGGCCGGTTATTTCGCGATCAATGAAGCCGGTCGCGTCGAAGTCCGTCCGAACGGTCCCGACAGTTCGCCCATCGACCTGTTCGAGCAGGTCGACCAGTTGCGCCAGAGCGGCTTGTCGCTGCCTTTGCTGGTGCGTTTTCCCGACATCCTGCAAGACCGCGTGCGCCAGCTCACCGGTGCGTTCGACAGCAACATCGCGCGCCTGGAATACCAGAGCCAATACACCGCGCTCTACCCGATCAAGGTCAACCAGCAGGAAGCGGTGATCGAGAACATCATCGCCACGCAGAACGTTTCCATTGGCCTGGAAGCCGGTTCCAAGCCGGAGCTGCTGGCCGTGCTGGCCCTGGCACCGAAAGGCGGGACCATTGTCTGCAACGGCTACAAGGACCGCGAGTTCATCCGCCTGGCGCTGATGGGCCAGAAGCTGGGCCATAACGTATTCATCGTCATCGAGAAAGAGTCCGAAGTCGGCCTGGTGATCGAAGAAGCCACTTCGCTCAAGGTCAAGCCGCAGGTGGGTCTGCGGGTGCGCCTGTCGTCCCTGGCGTCGAGCAAGTGGGCCGATACCGGTGGCGAGAAGTCCAAGTTCGGCTTGTCGGCCGCGCAACTGCTGTCGGTGGTCGAGCGCTTCCGCGCCGCGGGCCTGGACCAGGGCATCCGCCTGCTGCACTTTCACATGGGCTCGCAAATCGCCAACCTGGCGGACTACCAGCACGGCTTCAAGGAAGCGATCCGTTACTACGGCGAGCTGCGCAACCTTGGCCTGCCGGTGGATCACATCGACGTCGGCGGCGGCCTGGGGGTGGACTACGACGGCACACACTCGCGCAACGCCAGCTCGATCAACTACGACATGGACGACTACGCCGGTGTCGTGGTCGGCATGCTCAAGGAATTCTGCGATGCCCAGGGCCTGCCGCATCCGCACATCTTCTCGGAAAGCGGCCGGTCGCTGACGGCTCACCACGCGATGCTGGTGGTGCAGGTGACCGACGTCGAGAAACACAACGACGACGTGCCGGTGATCGACAACCAGCAGGAGCTGCCGGAGACCGTGCAGTGGCTGGTTGACCTGCTGGGCCCGACCGACATCGAGATGGTCACCGAGACCTACTGGCGCGCCACCCATTACATGAGCGACGTGGCTGCCCAGTACGCCGACGGCAAGCTGACCCTGGCGGAAAAAGCCCTGGCCGAGCAGTGCTACTTCGCGGTGTGCCGCCGCCTGCACAACTCGCTGAAGGCCCGCCAGCGTTCCCATCGCCAGGTGCTGGACGAACTCAACGACAAGCTCGCCGACAAGTACATCTGCAACTTCTCGGTGTTCCAGAGCCTGCCGGACACCTGGGCCATCGGCCAGGTGCTGCCGATCCTGCCGCTGCATCGTCTCGACGAGGAGCCGCTGCGTCGCGCCGTGCTGCAAGACCTGACCTGTGACTCCGACGGCAAGATCAAGCAGTACGTCGATGAGCAGAGCATCGAGACCAGCCTGCCGGTGCATGCCCTCAACCCTGGCGAAGACTACCTGCTGGGTATTTTCCTGGTGGGCGCCTACCAGGAAATCCTCGGCGACATGCACAACCTGTTCGGTGACACCGACTCGGTGAACATTTACCAGAACGCCGACGGCAGCGTGTACCACGCCGGTATCGAGACCCACGACACCATCGAAGACATGCTGCGCTACGTGCACCTGTCGCCGGAGGAACTGATGACTCACTACCGCGACAAGTGCGCCAGCGCCCGCATCAGCGCCGCCGAACGCACCCAGTTCCTGGATGCCTTGCGCCTGGGGTTGACGCGTTCTTCGTATCTGTCTTCCTGAGGATGCAGCAACCCTCTATGCCAGGGGGTGTTCGCTTGAGGCTGGCGAGATTCATTGTGGCGAGGGAGCTTGCTCCCGCTCGGCGGCGCAGCCGTCGTAAAACCGGCTGGCGCGGTCTGCTGGGAGATAGCGTCAGCGCTTTTTTGGGACTGCTTCGCCCGAGGCGTCGGACCGTCCCAGCGGGAGCAAGCTCCCTCGCCACAGGTCCGTATCTGCCCGCTGTTCAGCAGGAATCAGCAATGCCCTCCGATCTGTCAGAAACGATCCCACACGTTGCGGGATTTTTCGGATAGACCCGGAGGGCATTCTTATTTGTGCTGCTGATACTTCCGCGCTCCAGTGTTTTTAAGCAGTGCTGTCCTAATTTCGTGTAGTCCCTTTCCGAACTTGTACTTCGGCTCTCTACTCCGCCCTGGCTCTCGGCGAGAATCCTCGACCGCCCCTCCTGTAGAGAAACGCCGATGTCCGATCCAGCCCGCGAGTCATCATTCCGACTGGAGATTGCCGGTCTGCCTGAGCCCTTCGTCGTCGTGGCCTTCAGCGGCAGCGAAGCCATCAGCGAGCCCTTCGTCTACGAAGCGCAGGTGTTGCTCCACGATGCGACCCTGGACCTGGCGAGCCTGTTGTACCGCAGTGTCTGGTTGAGTTTCGGAAGCGCGGGCCAGGGCATCCACGGCCAACTTCACCAGTTGGTCCAGCCCCGCCAGGGTGGTGCCTGCCAGGTGCGCATCGGGCCGAAACTGGCTTGTCTGGCGCAGCGCTTCAGCCAGCGGGTGTTCAGTGGTCGTTCGGTGCCGCAGATCATCCGCCAGGTACTCAAGGGCCATGGCATCAGCGGACGCAGCCTGTGCCTGGACTTGAGTGGCGATTATCCCTTGCGGGACATCTGCACCCAGTACCGGGAATCGGATCTGCAGTTTCTCCAGCGCGTTTGCGCCGAGGCGGGCATCCATTTTCATGTCGAACACGCCCGGGAAGGGCATTGCCTGGTTTTCGCTGACCATCGCGCAAGCTTTCCCTGTGTCGGCGACGTGAGCTATGGCGACGACAGCAACACCCCCGGGGTGCGGACCTTCAGCGTGCAAACCGATACGACATCGGCGCTGTCCGCCCAGGGGCGCAGCGATGTGCCGGGCCTGCACTGCGGTCAGGTGCTGAGGCTCAAGGGCCATCCTTTTACTGGCTGGAACCAGCGTTGGCTGTTGACCAAGGTCGAGCATCGTGCCCAGGCGGGCATTTATGGCAACCATTTCCAGGCCATTGAATGGGGTGTTCCGTTCGTGGCCGAGCGGGTGCCTGCGAAGCCGAGGATGATGAGCCGGCAGCGCGGCTGGGTAGTTGAGGTGGACGAGCCGGCGGTGCAGGACACGGGGCGAGTGGCGGTGCAATTCGACTGGGCCTATCAGGGAAAGGGCGCGAGTCCCGGCCACTGTTGGCTGCCGTTGGCACCGGACCTGGCCGCCGAGGCGGTGGGGCGGATGCTCGACGGCACCGAGGTGTTGGTGAGTTTTATCGAAGGCGATCCGGATCGTCCGTTGGTCAGCGCGCTTCTCGACTCGGGCCGGCTGGATGAATCCGCCGCTGGCACGATGTCCGCCGATCCGCTGCCATCGGCGGTCGACCCGAAGCTGTTGACTGCCATTCGCAGCGCCGAGCCGCTGGTGTTGCTGTGCCTGTTGCCCGGCGGCGGCTGTTTCAGCCCGTGTGCCCAGCCACTGTGTACGTGCCGCATGCTCACGCGAGTGGCTCCATGAGTGCTGCCGCCATATCGGGGGCGACGCCTCAGTGGCTGCTGCTCGACCTACCTGGCGCCCCCGCGGCTGCACGGCTGCTGCAAGAGCAATTCGCCGAGGCCCGGCGCTTTGCCTTGTTCGAAAGCACCGAGTTGCATGGGCTCAGGGAGCATGGCCCGCTGTTGGTGGATTTGCGCCAGTCGCCGGCGCTGCTCAGTCTCTGCCATCTGGACCCACGTTCTTGGCCTGGCCTGTTGTTGATCAGCCCGGCGCCTGCCAGACAACTGCTGGTGCATCTGCGGCGCATGCTGACGGTGACGCTGGGCCTGCATCACAAAGCGCTGCTGAACTACTACAACCCGCACACCGCCAGCTATTTCTTCGACGGCTGCGACCCGCAGGCGCTTAGCTGCTGGTTGGGGCCGATCCGCCTGGTGCGTTGGTTTGGCGGCACCTGGGCCGATCGGGCGATCGGCAGCCAGGGCTGGCAGCAACTGTCCAATCCGGGATTGCCGGGGGCCGCGTTGGAAAATGAACACAGCCTCAGCGCCCGCCAGCAGAGCCAACTGCAGTTGTGCCTGCTGGAGCGGCATGCCTGGCAGTGGTCCCGCTCCACCGGGCGGGACTATCGTCGGCTCTGGGACGACATGCAGCAGGGCTTGGCGCTGGGGTTTACCGAGCGGCCGGTGCTCGACGACTGGCTGTGGCTGCGTCTGCAATACCCTGATGCGCAGCCGGGGCCGGTGGACGGTTCGCAACGCGAGCGCCTGGATCAACTGCGCCGATATTGGCAGGGCGGCCAGGGTTGAATGGTCATTGCCCGGTGTGTGCAAGCCAGCGGTCGTGCCGCTGCAACTGCCAGGCAATCGCGCCGAGGGTCAGGCTGCGCAGGGCCATGAACAACAGGAACGTGATCCACAGCCCGTGGTTGCCCAACCCTTGCAGTACCCAGGCGATGGGCAACGTCAGCACCAGCGTCAACAGCATGCCGTTGCGCATTTCCCGGGCGCGGGTCGCGCCAATGAACAGCCCGTCGAGCAGGTAGCTCGACACTGCAATCAGTGGCAGGGCTGCCAGGTAAGGCAGGTAGTGGTAGGCGGTGTCGCGCACCTCGGCGATGCTGGTCTGCATGTCGATGAACAGGTGGCCGGCGAGCAGGAACAGCAACGCAAAGCCGAGGCTGGCAATCAACGACCAACCGCTGGACACCACCAGCGAGCGGCGCAGGGCCAGTCGGTCGCGCGCGCCGATGGCGTGGCCGCACAGCGCTTCGACCGCATGAGCCAGGCCGTCCAGGGCATGGGCGGTCAACAGCAACCCGTTGAGCAGCAGCGCATTGGCCGCCACCGTCGCGTCCCCCAGGCGCGCACCTTGTACCGTGATCAGAAAAAACACCGCTTGCAGCGCCAGGCTGCGAATGAAAATGTCCCGGTTCACCGCCAGCAGCGGGCGCCAGTTCTGCCATAGACCCAAGGCAGCCCAGGCGATCCGCCCCGGCCAGCTGCGCAGGGTTTTGTGTGCCAGTGCCAGGCCGACCAGTGCACCGATCCACTCGGCGGCCACCGAGGCCCGGGCCGAGCCGATCACGCCCCAGTCCAGGCCGATCACGAACCACACGTTCAAGACGATGTTCACCAGGTTGGTCACCAGCAGGATCGCCAGCGGCGCCCGGGCATTCTGCGCACCGAGAAACCAGCCCACCAGCGCATAACTGGCCAGCGCCGCCGGCAGGCCGAACAGTCGGGTATGGAAGAAATCCCGGGTCAACTGCTCGAGCTCGGCCGAAGGCTGCATGAAGTGCAACGCCACGCCACTCAACGGCACACCGACGACACCGAGCACCACCGCCAACCCCAGCGCCAGCAGCAGCCCCTGCGCCAGCACTTGCCGCAGCGCCGCGCCGTCACCGCGCCCGGCAGCCTGGGCGGCGAACCCGGTGGAGCCCATGCGCAAGAACCCCATGGCCCACGCCAGCACCGTATACAAACTCGCGCCAACCGCCACTGCGCCCAACTGATGGGCATGAGGCAGATGGCCGATGACGGTACTGTCCACCAACGCCACCAGCGGCACGGAAATGTTCGAAAGAATCATCGGCGCAGCCAGCGCCCAGACCCGGCGATGGGTCAGGCGGTCGCGCCAGTCGGCGATCAGCTTGGACATGAAGGCTCCTGAGTGGAGCGCGATTGTAGCGGGTTCCTTAAGTGATCGTTCTGTTCATGAAAAGCACACCGTACTTTCAGGGCGCCCGAAATCTTGTGGCGAGGGAGCTTGCTCCCGCTCGGCGGCGCAGCCGTCGTAAAACCGGCTGGTGCGGTCTGCCTGGTGGAATGCGTCAGCTTATTTTGGGGCTGCCATGCAGCCCAGCGGGAGCAAGCTCCCTCGCCACAAGGGAGTGTTATGGCTGGCGGGCTTCGGTGCTATCCAACGCTCGGTTTGCCAGCAAGCAGCCCAGTTCGATCAATTGCTGGATGCCCAGGGCGATGTGCCGCCTGGAGCCGTCCAGCTCGAAGGCCAGATCGTTGACTAGGGCGTTGGCCGAAGCCAAGGTTTCGCTGAGGTTGGCGAGCAGGCATTCGACATCGATGCCGTCGGCCACGGTGAACAGTTGGCCGGGAGTGGTTTTGGCTTTGGTCGGCTCGGGTTTCAGGTAATGGTCGAGGGCGCGTTGGGTGGCTTTTTCGAACGCTTCTGGACTGAGGGGCTCGCCGGGGGATGGCTGGTCGTCGGACGGTGGATTGGGAGTTGCTTTGAACATGGTGAATCTCCGTGATTGGTTGAGCCACCACGACCTATCGCTAAACAAGTAAAGGTGGCGGCTGTACGCAGGTTAGCGATCCGGGTCACAGAAACCCCGGGTAGACCAGAAGGTCTCCCACGCACAGCCACCATGACGAGAGTTGCAGGCTTGAAGAGACTGCAATCGAGACTGGGCATTGTTGCGTCTGTATGGAGCCGGATCGCTAAACCCGATCACTGATTTGTCAGCGACCGGAAAACGATAAAACCCAACCCCAAGGCACACAAGTCGGCGGATTCTGGCGTAGTTGTAGGCGATGGCGCAAGGCGGTGTAGCCTGCTCCCTGCGCCGAAGCGAGTGGAATAAACATCAGGCTCTTGTGGCGAGGGAGCTTGCTCCCGCTCGGCGGCGCAGCCGTCGCAAAACCGGCGGGTGCGGTCTGCCTGGGGGATTGCGTCAGCTCATTTTGGGGCTGCCATGCAGCCCAGCGGGAGCAAGCTCCCTCGCCACAGGGGGTTAGTGAATGATCCAGCTCAACAACCAAAGCCCCAGCACCAGCCAGATGATGCCCAGGATGATCGACGCCCGCATGAAGGCGCGGATCGCCGAGTACAGCAGCATCAGCCCGAGGATCAGGGCGATGATGCTGATGATCGAGGTGTCCATGCCCAGGGCGCGGGACAGGCCTTCGACGAAGTTGCCGCCGGCATTGGCCAGGGTGTTGAAGAGGCCGCTGAGCAGGTCGACGATGAACCGGATCACCGAACCGAGCGCCTGGCCGAGCCATTCGAAAAAGCTTTCTACCTGCATGTGTGCATCCTGATCAGAGGGGATTTTCGTTGAGCTTCTGGCTCCTGATTGTAGGAGCTGCGGCGGCCGCAATCGTTCGATTATGGGGCAAATTGCCGCTTCGTACCGAGGCGCTTGCCTTCGCCCGTCATCCCCCCGAAGCTATGGGCATTCAGGAGAGCCCGATGAACCTTGTTGAACTGACCGAACGCCTGCATGCCATTCGTGACCGTAATGATTGGCGGCCATTTCATAGCCCGAAAAACCTCGCCATGGCCGCCAGCGTCGAAATGGCCGAGCTGGTGGAGATCTTCCAGTGGCTGACCGAGGACCAGTCGCGCCAACTGCCCGCCGACAAGCTAGCCCACGCCGGGCAAGAGGTCGGCGACATTGTGTTGTACCTGTTGCTGTTGTGCAGTGAGTTGGGGCTGGACATGGACGCGGTGGTGCGCAGCAAGCTGGCCGACAGCGAACGGCGGTTCGGCCAATGAGCGACCGCCATTTCGATCAGCTCGCCACGCGTTTTGCCGAGAAAATCTACGGTGGGGCCAAGGGCGCGATCCGTCTGGCAGTGCTTCAGGCCGATCTGCTGGAAGCCTTGCCGGACCGACCGTTGCGCGTGCTCGACATCGGCGCCGGCCTGGGCCATATGTCGCTGTGGCTGGCCGAGCGCGGCCATCAGGTGACCCTGGCCGAACCGGCTGAGCCGATGCTCGAAGGCGCTCGCCAGCGGTTTGCCGAAGCCGGCCAGAGCGCCACGTTCATCCAGGCGCCGTGGCAGGATCTGCTCGGCCAGTTGACCGAGCCTTACGACCTGGTGCTGTGTCATGCGGTGCTGGAATGGCTGGCCGAGCCCCACGCGATCCTGCCGGTATTGCATCAGCTCACGATGCCTGGCGGCTGGCTGTCGCTGGCGTTCTACAACCGCGACGCGCTGGTGTATCGCAACCTGCTCAAGGGGCATTTCCGCAAGTTGCGCAAAAACGACATGGCCGGTGAAAAACAGAGCCTGACGCCGCAACAACCGCTTGATCCCAGGGAATTGGCGGCGCAACTTGAAAGCCTGTGGCAGGTCGAAAACCAGAGTGGCGTGCGGGTTTTTCATGACTACATGCCAGTGGAATTCCAGAGCCGCGTGGAGCTTGAGCCGTTGCTGGAAATGGAACTGGCTCATCGTCGCCATCCGGCGTTTGCCGGGCTGGGGCGTTACCTGCATTGGATCTGTCGGCCCCGCTGATCAGGGCGCCATCGGGAGAGCGAGATGAAAGGTCGTTCAGGGTTGTTGCTGTTGTGTCTGGGGCTCGTGGCCTGTCAGGGCAGCAACCCTTATGTCGCCACGTCCAATCCACTGCCGCCGGCCCCACCGGAGGCGGCCACGGTATTTGACCGCAGCGCCTATCCTGCGCCACCTCGCGATTACGGGCGCTATCGCAGTTGGGCCTGGCTCAACGGACGCCTGCCGCCAGGCACCGCCTGGGCGGACTCGGCCCAGGTGGCCGAAGCGGTGAGCGAGTCCCTGGACCAGCGTGGCCTGCGGCCGCTGCACGACAACCGTCCGGCCGACCTGTTCGTCAGCGCCGACCTGCGTCTGGAGACCCGCGTGCGCCAGGTGCGGGACGACTATGATTCAGGTTACTACGGCGGCTATAACCGCTACGGCCCGGGTTATGGCATGTACCACACGGTGCCGATGGTGCGCACGTATCAGGAGCAGGTCGTGGTGGTCCGCGTGGATCTGTTCGACGCCCGCAACGGCCAGCCGGTGTGGAGCGCCAGCGCCGAGACCAGCCAGCGCGGCAACCAGAGCGAGCGCACCGATGCCATTCGTGAGGCGGTGGAAAAAGCCATGGCAGCTTATCCGCCCAGTTGATCAACGCAACGGAGAAAAATCATGTTTCGCCGGCTTGCTGTACTGGCTTTCACACTGCTGTTGGGGGCCTGTGCTTCCAACCAGGTCAACCACGACTTCGACACCAGTCGTGATTTTGCGGCGTATCGCAGCTGGAGCTGGAAAGAGCCGGCGCTGCAATACCGCCCCGATGATCCACGGATCAAGAGCGACCTGACCGAGCAGAGGATTCGCCAGGCCGTCGCCGATCAACTCGACCAACGCGGCCTGCGCCCGGCGGCATCTGGCGGGCGAGGGGATGTGCTGGTGCAAGCCTATCTGATCGTCGAGGATCGCCAGCAGCAAGTGACCACCAACTATGGCGGCGGTTGGGGTGGCCCCTGGAATGGCTATTGGGGCGGGCCGATGTACAACGAGACTCGCAACATCAGCTACAAAGTCGCCACCGTGCAGATCGACCTGCTCGACGGCAAGGACGGCAAACTGGTGTGGCGCGGCAGCGATGAACAACTGCTCAGCAACTCCCCCAACCCCAGCGACCGCAGCAACGCCGTGCGCGAGACTGTGGGACGGATCCTGGCCAACTATCCACCTCGGTAGCCCAGCAACATCGATGCAAGCCGGCCCACCGCCATCGCGAGCAGGCTCGCTCCCACAGAGGAATTGTGGTGAGCACCGAATCCGTGAACACCCAAGAACTACTGTGGGAGCCGGCTTGCCCGCGAAGACGGCGGCACATTCAGCACAGAGGCAAGCTGACCCACCGCTTTCGCGAGCAAGCCCGCTCCCACAGGGTATCGGTGCCGAACGCTGAATCCATGAACACCCGAGAACTACTGTGGGAGCGGGCCTGCCCGCGAAGACGGCGGCACATTCAGCACAGAGGCAAGCCGACCCACCGCTTTCGCGAGCAAGCCCGCTCCCCACAGGGGAATTGTGTGAGCACCGAATCCGTGAACACCCGAGAACTACTGTGGGAGCGAGCCTGCTCGCGATAGCGTCGGTAAATTCGACATAGATGCTACCTGACCCACGGCTATCACCCCGCCGGCCGCCAGCCCCCCACCATATGCTCCAGCTCCCCAGCCCCGATCAATCGCAAGTCCCCACTGGACCCGGCCGCGCTGGCCAACAATGTCACCTCGCTGGGCAAGCGTACCGGTTTCTTGAAGGTCACTTCGATTTCGACATTGGCCTCGGGCAGGTGGCTGTCCAGGGCCGCCAGGGTCCTGGCCTTGTTCCACAAGCCGTGGGCGATGGCGGTGGGGAAGCCGAACAATCGGGCACTGAGGCCGCTCAGGTGGATCGGGTTGTAGTCCCCCGACACCTTGGCGTATTGCCGTCCAATGTCGGCCGGTGCCGCCCAGCGCGCCACTTCGACCAACACAGGGCTGGCCGCAGGCGCATCCTCCACCAGCGCACCGTCAAGCTGGACGCCCTTGCAGAGCATCTGGCTCGTGGCTTCCCACAACAGCCCGAGCTGGTCATCAAGGCGCGTTACAAGATCGAACACCGCCCCTTTGGGGTGGGCTTGCAGGTTCTCGACATGGACGCTGGCCCGAACCTGACCGACACCGCCCATGGGCCGCAACACCCGGATGCGGTTACTCAAGTGGATCAACCCCAGCAGCGGAAACGGAAAGTCCCGCGCGGTCAGCAACTGCATTTGCAGGGCAAACGCCAGCACGTGGGGATAGGTCGGTGGCAGCAGGCCGTTATCGCTGAAGCCGCAGACCTTGCGATAGGCCGCCAGGCGCTGCTGATCGACCTGAAGCACTTGGCGCAATCCCTGCTCCGGCAGCACCTTTGCAGTGATCTTGCGCCGCGTCGCTGCCTTGGCGTACAGCGCTGACATGGACGGCGCGGCGCCGACCTCTTGCCATTGGATCGTCATGTCATGCCCCCAAAAGGCTTTGCCCACACACACGCAGCGCCTGGCCGGTCACCGCGCCGGTGCCTGGTTGGGCGAGCCACGCCACGGCTTCGGCGACGTCCTGGGGCAAACCGCCCTGGCCCAGGGAACTCATGCGGCGCCCGGCTTCGCGCAGGGCGAAGGGGATCTCGGCCGTCATCCGGGTTTCAATGAAGCCCGGGGCCACGGCGTTGATGCTGATGCCCCGCGCCTGCAAAGCGGGGGCCCAGGCCTGGGCCAACCCGATCAAGCCGGCCTTGCTCGCGGCATAGTTGGTCTGCCCACGGTTGCCGGCGATGCCGCTGATGGACGCCAGTAACACCACCCGGCCGTTGTCCCGCAGGGTGCCGCTGTCGAGCAGGGCCTTGGTCAGCACCTGCGGCGCATTGAGATTGACCGCCAGCACTGCGTCCCAGAATTCCGGGGTCATGTTGGCGAGGGTTTTGTCGCGGGTGATCCCGGCGTTGTGCACCACGATGTCGATGCCGTCGGGCAGATGCTCGATCAATTGCGCCGCAGCGTCCTCGGCGCAAATGTCCAGGGTCAGGCTGCGCCCGCCCAAGCGTGCGGCCAGGGCATCGAGATCGGTCTTGGCCTGGGGCACGTCCAGCAGAATCACATCGGCGCCATCCCGGGCCAGGGTTTCGGCGATCGAGGCGCCAATCCCGCGCGCAGCGCCGGTGACCAAGGCCCTGAGCCCGGTCAGCGGGCGGGTCCAGTCCTGCACCTGGGTGGCGCAGGCGTTGAGACGAATGACCTGCCCCGACACAAACGCGCTCTTGGGTGACAGGAAAAACCGCAGCGCGCCTTCCAGTTGGGTTTCGGCGCCATCGCCGACATACAGCAATTGCAACGTCCCGCCGTGGCGCAGCTCCTTGGCCAGGGAACGGCTGAAGCCTTCCAAGGCCCGCTGGGCACTGGCCGCGAACGGGTCGGCAAGCTGTTCCGGCGCGCGACCGAGGATCGCGACATGGGCGCTGCGGTCGAGATTTTTCATCAAGGGTTGGAAGAACTCGCGCAACTGCTTGAGCTGATCGACCTGCACCAGATGGCTGGCGTCGTACACCACGGCCTTGATTTTCGGGCCGTGGCCGGGGATCCATTCAGTCGCCAGGGACGGTTCGCCGCCGTACACATAGATGGCATCGGTCAGGCGTTTGGCGAATGTGCCAATCTGCTCGATCAGCGCGCCGCCGCCCAGCAGCAGCGCGCCTTCCACGGGACGCAGCCGCCCGGCCTGCCAACGCTCCAGGCGCACCGGCGAGGGCAGGCCAAGGGCTCCGACCAGGCGCAGGCCAACGGGTGAATTGGCGAAGTCGATATAACGGTCAGACATGGAACACACTCCGGCTGATGAGATCCCAAGTGTGGACCACGATTGGCAATCAGTCGTTCGATCAACCAGATAAAGCCTAGGCTATGTACGGAATAGCTTGAAACTTGGTTGTGCGGCGTTAAAAACCGGCTCGGAATGCTCATTGACAACCAGTCAACTCCGCTTCCTCGCTGGTTTTTGCCTTGCCTAACCTGCGTTTCAAACTATTTCGTACACAGCCTAAGCTTGTGCAGGAACGGCGCTTTTTCGGGCCCCATCCGCGCATGTGCAACCAACAGGAGTTTTTCATGGCTCAGCTACGCCGCGTCGCGATCATCGGCGGTAACCGTATTCCCTTCGCCCGCTCCAACGGGCCTTATGCCACTGCCAGCAACAAGGCGATGCTGACCGCCGCCCTCGAAGGGCTGATCGAGCGCTACAACCTGCATGGCCTGCACATCGGCGAAGTCGTGGCCGGCGCGGTGCTCAAGCATTCCCGGGACATGAACCTGACCCGTGAGTGCGTGCTCGGCTCGCGGCTCTCCCCGAGCACCCCGGCCTATGACGTCCAACAGGCCTGCGGCACGGGGTTGGAAACAGTCCTGCTGGTCGCCAACAAGATCGCCTTGGGCCAGATCGACAGCGGCATTGCCGGCGGCGTAGACACCACCTCGGACGCACCGATTGGCGTCAATGAAGGGCTGCGCAGGATCTTGCTGCAAGCCAATCGCGCCAAGACCACCGCCGAGAAAATCAAGGTGTTCCTGCAACTGCGTCCGCAACATCTGGTGCCAGACCTGCCGCGCATCAACGAACCGCGCACCGGCCTGAGCATGGGCGAGCACTGCGAATTGATGGCGCAGACCTGGCAGATTCCCCGGGAGTTGCAGGACCAGTTGGCCCTGGAAAGCCATCAGAAAATGGCCGCGTCCTACGCCGAGGGTTGGCATAACGACCTGATGACCCCGTTCCTGGGCCTGACCCGGGACAACAACCTGCGCCCGGACTTGACCCTGGAGAAACTCGCGTCCCTTAAACCCGCTTTCGAAAAAAGCGCCAAGGGCACGCTGACGGCCGGTAACTCCACGCCACTGACCGATGGCGCCTCGCTGGTTCTGCTGGGCAGCGAAGAGTGGGCCAAGGCGCGGGGCCTGCCGATCCTGGCGTATCTGCGCGACGGTGAAACGGCGGCGGTGGATTTCGTCAACGGCGCCGAAGGGTTGCTGATGGCGCCGGCCTATGCCGTGCCACGGCTGCTGGCGCGCAATGGCCTGACCTTGCAGGATTTTGATTACTACGAGATCCACGAAGCGTTCGCCGCCCAGGTGCTGTGCACCCTCAAGGCCTGGGAAGATCCGGACTACTGCAAGACCCGCCTGGGCCTCGACACGCCGCTGGGGGCCATCGACCGCAGCCGCTTGAATGTGAAGGGCAGCTCCCTGGCCGCCGGACACCCGTTTGCCGCCACCGGCGGGCGGATCGTCGCCAACCTTGCCAAGTTGCTGGATGCCGCAGGGCGCGGCCGCGGGCTGATTTCCATCTGCGCTGCGGCCGGCCAGGGGGTGACGGCGATTATCGAGCGTTGAGCAGCGCGTCGCCTTGTCGAGTCGCCTGCGCCCGGTGGCGGCTGGCGTAACGCTCGGCCAGGATCGAACAGACGATCAACTGCAACGGGTGGTAGATCATGATCGGCAGCAGGATCAGGCCAAGGCCGGGGTTGTTGCCGAAAATCAACGCAGCCATCGGCACGCCGGCTGCGAGGGATTTCTTGCTGGCGCAGAACACCGCGGCGACCTCATCGGCGCTGTTGAAGTGCAAGGCGCGGGCGGTGCGGGTGGTTGTCCACAGGATAATCGCCAGCAGCACGGCACTGCCGACCACTGCGCTGAGCAACACGCCGTTGCCCTGCTGTTGCCAGATCCCGGAGACCATCGAATTGCAGAACGCGGCGTAGACCAGCAGCAGGATCACCAGTTTGTCGATGATGCTGGTGTAGCGTTTGTAGCGGCCAAAGAAACCGGCCAGCCAGCGCCGCAGGAACTGTCCGAGTACCAGCGGCAACAGCAACATCAGGCACAGATCGAGCAACGTTGCTCCCAGGTCGATGCCACCGGCACCGCGTCCGACCACCAGGCTGACCAGCAGCGGTGTCAGGACCACCCCCAGCACGCTCGACAGGCTCGCGTTGAGAATCGCCGCCGGCACGTTGCCGCCGGCGCTGCCGGTCAGGGCCACCGAGGAAGAAATGGTCGAGGGTAGGGCGCACAGGTAGAAGAACCCGAGCATCAGCAACGACGGCACATGGCTGCCCAATAGCCAGTTGCTCAGGACCCAGATCAACGGGAACACGCCGAAGGTAAAGCCCTGCACCATCAGGTGCAGCCGAGTGTTTTTCAGGCCATGGCGAATCTGTTCGCCGGACAGGTTGACCCCGTGCAGGAAGAACACCACGAAGATCCCGATATTGACCACCCACTCGGCATGCATCGCCCCGCCACTGGCGCCAAAGGAGGGGAAGAAATACGCCAGCAGCGTGGCGAGCAGCATGCCGCAGAGAAACCAGTCGGTCGCCATGCGTTTGAGGTGTCTGAAGATGTGCATAGGGCACCGCAAGTTGTCAGGAAAGTCGACTTAGCCTAACGTCGAGCCGAACAGTCGTCTTGCGACATAAGGCCAATCAATGCCGACTAACGGACACCAACAGCTCGAGCGCCGCATTCCCGACCTGACGCAATTGCCCAGGCCGCTGTACGCCCGTGTCGAAAGCTTGAGCGCCGGTTCCTGGACCCAGGCCCATCGGCATGACTGGGTGCAGTTTTCCTACGCCATCAGCGGCGTGCTGGGCGTACACACCGCCGAGGGCAGTTTCTTCGCACCGCCCCAGCGAGGCATCTGGATTCCGGCCGACCTGGAGCATCAGGTCGTGACGTCGACCCGGGCGGAAATGCGCAGCCTCTATGTGCATCGCCAGGCCTGCCCCTGGGCAGACCAGCGTTGCCGGGTGCTGGAAGTGACGCCGCTGGCCCGTGAGTTGATCAAGGTGTTCTGTCAACTGCCGGCCGATTATCCACAGGGCGATACGCCGGAAGAACGCTTGGTGCAAGTGCTGTTGGACCAGTTGGCGACGTTGCCGGAAGTTGGATTCTCGCTACCGCTGCCCCGGCATGCCCGGCTGCTGGCGCTGTGCAACGAACTGATCGAGCAGCCTGAACAGAGCGTCACGTTGCATGCCTGGGCCGAGCGGCTGGGCACCTCGGAGAAAACCCTGATGCGTCTGTTCCAGCGCGAGACCGGCCTGAGTTTTCGCGCCTGGCGTCAACGCATGCGCTTGCTATCGTCCCTTGGGCCGCTGGAGCAAGGCGATAGCGTCACGAGTGCAGCGTTGTCCTGCGGCTACGACTCGACGTCGGCCTTTATTGCCGCGTTCAAGGTGATGTTTGGTTTTACCCCGGGGGAATTGTTCAAGCCTTGAGCTGGCCGCAGTCACCGAACTTGCCTACGACCGCGGTTAACTCGACTGTCAGCTCTTGTCGCAAATACCTTCACATTCAATTGCCAAGGGCTCATCCGCTCTCGGCTATGATTCGGCTCGGTCGATTTAATCCGGCACACTGTGTGCATCATCGGTTCATAGGTCGGTAACCCCTCCCCGTGGAGCAAGGATTGCCGTATAACGACTGTCATTCGCGTGTTTGGTAATAAAGGACCCCCAATAAAAGCTGATGAAGACTCCAAAACGCATTGAACCCCTGATCGAGGACGGTCTGGTCGACGAGGTGCTGCGCCCACTCATGAGTGGTAAAGAAGCAGCTGTTTATGTGGTGCGCTGCGGCAACGAGCTACGTTGCGCCAAGGTCTACAAAGAGGCGAACAAGCGAAGTTTTCGTCAGGCGGCCGAATACCAGGAAGGTCGCAAGGTCCGTAACAGCCGACAGGCCCGGGCCATGGCCAAGGGCTCGAAGTTCGGGCGCAAAGAGACCGAGGACGCCTGGCAGAATGCCGAGGTGGCGGCGCTGTTCCGCTTGGCCAACGCCGGTGTGCGCGTGCCCAAGCCGTACGACTTCCTCGAAGGCGTGCTGTTGATGGAGCTGGTGGCCGACGAATACGGCGACGCCGCGCCGCGGTTGAACGACGTGGTGCTGGAGCCGGACCAGGCCCGTGAATATCACGCGTTCCTGATTTCCCAGATCGTGCTGATGTTGTGTACCGGTCTGGTGCACGGTGACCTGTCGGAGTTCAACGTCTTGCTCACGCCGACGGGGCCGGTGATCATCGACCTGCCGCAAGCGGTGGACGCTGCGGGTAACAACCACGCCTTCAGCATGCTGGAACGGGACGTGGGCAACATGGCGTCCTACTTTGGCCGCTTTGCGCCAGAGCTCAAGCGCACCCGCTATGCGAAGGAGATGTGGGCGCTGTTTGAGGCCGGGACCTTGCATCCGGGCAGCGTGTTGACCGGTGAGTTTGACGAGCCCGATGAGCTGGCGGATGTCGGCGGGGTCATGCGGGAAATCGAAGCCGCCCGCCGTGACGAGGAACGCCGCCAGGCCATCCGGGCCGCCGACGATGCCCCTCCCGGCAAAACCGAAGAACCACCTCCGCCCTGGATGCAATGACCAGGTGACAGAAACCCGGCCAAGGCCGGGTTTTTTGTGGTCCACCATTTTCCGTCGTGTTCCCGGACTGATGTTCGCCACAAATCCCTTGTGGGAGCGAGCCTGCTCGCGATAGCAGTGGATCAGCTTGCATCAATGTTGGATGTGCCGCCGCCATCGCGAGCAAGCTCGCTCCCACAGTTTTTCCGGGGTGCTGCCGGATTTATGTTCGCCACCGATCCCTTGTGGGAGCGGGCTTGCTCGCGAAAGCGGTGGGTCAGCTTGCAGAGATGTTGAACGTG
>NZ_JALJDX010000013.1 GCF_022952855.1 Pseudomonas sp. RGM2987
GCCTTGTAGCGGTTCGCCTCCGTCTCGGAATGAAACATCCCCACTAACAGGTCCTGTTGCCGAACATCCCAGATCTGGATACCGGCCGCGATGGCTTCGTGAGACATGTGGGCATCGTCGCGTTCATTTACTTTCACAGTCATCTTGCAAACTCCAATCTCTGTCATCTGCAGCAAGGCGTGTGCAGGCCTTTGTTATAGATTTGGATAGTCTGCTAAGTAAATGCTCCACTTCGTTAAGAAGCTTTCATGAAAATCGCAACAATGCCGCAGGCCAGGCAGGGCGCGGCGTTTGGTCGCAGGCTGGGTTTGTGAAGAAGGTTTCATGTTTTGAGCGGCGCAAAACCTTTGTGGGAGCGGGCTTGCTCGCGAAGGCGGTGGTTCAGGCAATCATGTAG
>NZ_JALJDX010000012.1 GCF_022952855.1 Pseudomonas sp. RGM2987
TCGCTGCGTCGTAGGCGTAGCTGACCAGCACTTCGCGCTGTTGGTCGGGGTAAAGACGTTCGATCCGGGTGACGCGCTCATGCTCGTGAATCAGTTCCACCTGCACCTGATCGAAAGTGTCGCGCAGGCGCACCAACCGTCCGGCCTCGTCGTAGTCGAGGTGGATGCGGTTGTCGTTGCGGTCGCCCAGTTGGCTCAGGCGCAGAAGCGTGGCCCGGCCCGGGGTCGGCTCGAACAGGCGGTACAGGCCGTCGTCGCTTTCGATCAGCAACTGGCCGTTGAGGTGTCGGCGCACGGCAAGGCCTTCGCCGGCGCTGAACACCGCGCCGCCCAGAGGAATCGCGCCCATGT
>NZ_JALJDX010000011.1 GCF_022952855.1 Pseudomonas sp. RGM2987
ATCGGTACGACAACCGCCTGACCATTCAGCGCAACATCCATGGCGACATCAGCCGCCTGGACAACGGCGCCGGTCGCGCCCTGCGGCTGCGCTACGAGCAGCGGCACCTGATCGCCGTCGACTATCAAATCTTTCACCCAGCCAGCATCCAGGACGACGCCTGGCGTACCGAGCAGACGCTGGCGTCCTACCGCTACGACGGACGTTTCCGACTGATCGAAGCGACCAACGCCGCCGGTGAAAGCGAGCGCTACGACTACGACGACCGCCACGTCATCCTCCAGCGGCAACTGGCCGGTGGCGCGAGCTTCTTCTGGGAATGGCAGGGCGCCGGCCCGGCGGCGCGCT
>NZ_JALJDX010000010.1 GCF_022952855.1 Pseudomonas sp. RGM2987
GGGCTGCTTCGCACCCCAGCGGGGATAAATCCCCTCGCCACAAAGTTGCTCACCTTCTGGCTTCCAGGCAAACCCGGACGCGACTGCGCACATCAAACCCGTGGCGAGGGAGCTTGCTCCCGCTGGGCTGCGCAGCAGACCCAAAAAGCTGAAGGCAATTTCCCTGACACACCGCGGCACCTGGCTTGAGGGCTGCTTCGCACCCCAGCGGGGATAAATCCCCTCGCCACAAAGTTGCTCACCTTCTGGCTTCCAGGCAAACCCGGACGCGACTGCGCACATCAAACCCGTGGCGAGGGAGCTTGCTCCCGCTGGG
>NZ_JALJDX010000009.1 GCF_022952855.1 Pseudomonas sp. RGM2987
CTCGCGAAAGCGGTGTAACTGACACCTGGATGCTGAATGTACCGACGTCTTCGCGGGCAAGCCCGCTCCCACAGGGTTTTGTGTTGGGCACCAATGCTGCGTGCAACACAAGTCCAATGTGGGAGCGGGCTTGCTCGCGAAAGCGGTGTAACTGACACCTGGATGCTGAATGTACCGACGTCTTCGCGGGCAAGCCCGCTCCCACAGGGTTTTGTGTTGGGCACCAATGCTGCGTGCAACACAAGTCCAATGTGGGAGCG
>NZ_JALJDX010000004.1 GCF_022952855.1 Pseudomonas sp. RGM2987
TGCCGGTGACAAACCGGAGGAAGGTGGGGATGACGTCAAGTCATCATGGCCCTTACGGCCTGGGCTACACACGTGCTACAATGGTCGGTACAGAGGGTTGCCAAGCCGCGAGGTGGAGCTAATCCCACAAAACCGATCGTAGTCCGGATCGCAGTCTGCAACTCGACTGCGTGAAGTCGGAATCGCTAGTAATCGCGAATCAGAATGTCGCGGTGAATACGTTCCCGGGCCTTGTACACACCGCCCGTCACACCA
>NZ_JALJDX010000005.1 GCF_022952855.1 Pseudomonas sp. RGM2987
CTGACCCATTATACAAAAGGTACGCAGTCACCCAACAAAGTGGGCTCCCACTGCTTGTACGCATACGGTTTCAGGATCTATTTCACTCCCCTCTCCGGGGTTCTTTTCGCCTTTCCCTCACGGTACTAGTTCACTATCGGTCAGTCAGTAGTATTTAGCCTTGGAGGATGGTCCCCCCATATTCAGACAAAGTTTCTCGTGCTCCGTCCTACTCGATTTCACTTCTAAGATCCTTTCGCGTACAGGGCTATCACC
>NZ_JALJDX010000006.1 GCF_022952855.1 Pseudomonas sp. RGM2987
AACCCCACACTACCATCGGCGATGCATCGTTTCACTTCTGAGTTCGGGATGGGATCAGGTGGTTCCAATGCTCTATGGTCGTCAAGAAATTCGGTAGCCAGCGCGTGCCTTGCGGTCACGTTCCAGCAAATGGGTATGCGATAGTTTGTGTGCTGCTTTTGAGCTCGCCGAACTTTCGGTTCATCTCGTCTTCACACACCGCAATCTGGCCTCTTTCGAGTCGACAGATTGCTTGGGTGTTATATGGTCAAGCCT
>NZ_JALJDX010000007.1 GCF_022952855.1 Pseudomonas sp. RGM2987
CCATTCCTGGCCTTCGATCAGGGCCCAGTCGTAGAAGCAGCGCAGGCCGGTGGGCAACTGATGCTCCACCATCCGCCGCCCGGCGTCGTCGCTGAAGCGCCGCTGCACCTGCCCGGTGGCGTCGCGCACCTCGGCGAGGTTGTTCGCTGCGTCGTAGGCGTAGCTGACCAGCACTTCGCGCTGTTGGTCGGGGTAAAGACGTTCGATCCGGGTGACGCGCTCATGCTCGTGAATCAGTTCCACCTGCACCTGATC
>NZ_JALJDX010000008.1 GCF_022952855.1 Pseudomonas sp. RGM2987
GGGGGGGGGGGGGGGGGGGGGGGGGGGGGGGGGGGGGGGGGGGGGGGGGGGGGGGGGGGGGGGGGGGGGGGGGGGGGGGGGGGGGGGGGGGGGGGGGGGGGGGGGGGGGGGGGGGGGGGGGGGGGGGGGGGGGGGGGGGGGGGGGGGGGGGGGGGGGGGGGGGGGGGGGGGGGGGGGGGGGGGGGGGGGGGGGGGGGGGGGGGGGGGGGGGGGGGGGGGGGGGGGGGGGGGGGGGGGGGGGGGGGGGGGGGGGGG
>NZ_JALJDX010000202.1 GCF_022952855.1 Pseudomonas sp. RGM2987
GCCTTCGCGAGCAAGCCCGCTCCCACAGGGTCTCTTTCGGCAGGGAAAACATTCGGTTTTCCGAACACGACCCGCCGGTCAGTTCGGCCAGCCGGATAAACAACCGCCGAACAAACCTGAAACAAAACATTAATTAGCTTCTAAAACATAGACTTAACCAGTCGCGACTGGCCTGGCACGAGTCATGCTCTACACTCCTCGAGACGAATGCCTGTAGCCAACACAACAGGAGCTGACAGGCACTTCGAAGTACTCAGGGCCGACGAACCGGCCGGAATAAAAAAAACAATGTCGAGGAAACATCGATGCGTATCGTTCCCCATATCCTGGGCGCAGCCATTGCTGCCGCTCTGATCAGCACCCCGGTTTTCGCAGCCGAACTGACCGGCACGCTGAAAAAGATCAAAGAGTCCGGCGTCATCACGCTCGGGCATCGCGACGCTTCCATTCCGTTCTCCTACATCGCGGACGCTTCCGGCAAACCGGTCGGCTACTCCCACGACATCCAGCTGAAAGTCGTCGAAGCGCTGAAAAAAGACCTGGACCTGCCCAACCTGCAAGTCAAGTACAACCTGGTCACCTCGCAGACCCGTATCCCGCTGGTGCAGAACGGCACCGTGGACCTGGAATGCGGCTCCACCACCAACAACGTCGAGCGTCAGCAGCAGGTTGACTTCTCCGTCGGCATCTTCGAGATCGGCACCCGCCTGCTGTCCAAGAAAGATTCCAAGTACAAGGACTTCGACGACCTGAAAGGCAAGAACGTCGTGACCACCGCCGGTACCACCTCCGAGCGCCTGCTCAAGGCCATGAACGCCGACAAGCAGATGGGCATGAACGTCATCTCCGCCAAGGACCATGGCGAATCCTTCCAGATGCTGGAGTCGGGTCGTGCCGTCGCGTTCATGATGGACGACGCCCTGCTGGCCGGTGAAGCGGCGAAGGCCAAGAAAGCCGAGGACTGGGCCGTCACCGGTACCCCACAGTCCTACGAAATCTATGGCTGCATGATGCGCAAAGGCGACGAGCCGTTCAAAAAGGCCGTGGATGATGCCATCAAGGCCACCTACGCGTCGGGCGAGATCAACAAGATCTACGACAAGTGGTTCACCCAGCCGATCCCACCGAAAAACCTGAACCTGAACTTCCCGATGAGCGACGAGCTCAAGGCCTTGATCGCCAATCCGACCGACAAAGCGGCTGACGACAAGAAGTCCTGATTTTCCTGACTAACCTTATCTCCTGAAGGGGCCCGGCCCTTTCAGGGGATGGTCACTCCCAGCTGACAACAAGGAAACACTCGAACCGGTGGCTGTCGAGCCCCACGGGTGTGCCTGACCCTCAAGGTCGGGCGGGAACGGAGCTTCCCCAGGCGGGCACTTGTACATCGAACGATCTGAGGGGAGACCCTAATGAATTACAACTGGGACTGGGGCGTGTTCTTCAAGTCCACCGGCGTTGGCAGCGAGACCTATCTCGACTGGTACATCGCCGGCCTGGGCTGGACCATCGCCATCGCCGTCGTCGCCTGGATCATCGCCCTGATGCTGGGCTCGATCCTGGGCGTGATGCGCACTGTGCCGAACCGGCTGGTGTCGGGTATCGCCACTTGCTACGTGGAACTGTTTCGTAACGTACCGCTGCTGGTCCAGCTGTTCATCTGGTACTTCCTGGTGCCCGACCTGCTGCCGGAAAACCTGCAGGAGTGGTACAAGCAGGACCTGAACCCGACCACCTCGGCCTACCTGAGCGTCGTCGTCTGCCTGGGCCTGTTCACCGCCGCGCGGGTTTGCGAACAGGTGCGCACCGGTATCCAGGCACTGCCACGCGGCCAGGAATCCGCCGCCCGGGCCATGGGTTTCAAGCTGCCGCAGATCTACTGGAACGTGCTGCTGCCCCAGGCCTACCGGATCATCATTCCGCCGCTCACCTCGGAATTCCTCAACGTCTTCAAGAACTCTTCCGTGGCCTCGCTGATCGGCCTGATGGAACTGCTCGCGCAGACCAAGCAGACCGCCGAATTCTCCGCCAACCTGTTCGAAGCCTTCACCCTGGCGACGCTGATCTACTTCACCCTGAACATGAGCCTGATGCTGCTCATGCGCATGGTCGAGAAGAAAGTCGCGGTGCCCGGCCTGATCTCCGTGGGGGGTAAATAATGGAATTCGATTTCAGTGGTGTCGTCCCGGCCATTCCCGGCTTGTGGAACGGCATGGTGATGACCTTGAAACTGATGGCCCTGGGCGTCGTTGGCGGGATCGTCCTGGGGACCATCCTGGCGCTGATGCGCCTGTCCCACAACAAGCTGGTTTCCAACATTGCCGGCGCCTACGTCAACTACTTCCGCTCGATACCGCTGCTGCTGGTGATCACCTGGTTCTACCTGGCGGTGCCGTTCGTGCTGCGCTGGATCACCGGCGAAGACACGCCAATCGGTGCGTTCGGTTCGTGCGTCGTGGCGTTCATGATGTTCGAGGCGGCGTACTTCTGCGAGATCGTGCGGGCCGGCGTGCAGGCGATCCCCAAGGGCCAGATGGGCGCCGCCCAGGCACTGGGGATGAATTATGGCCAGACCATGCGCCTGATCATCCTGCCCCAGGCGTTTCGCAAGATGACCCCGCTGCTGCTGCAACAGAGCATCATCCTGTTTCAGGACACCTCGCTGGTCTACACCGTCGGCCTGGTGGACTTCCTCAATGCCTCGCGGGCCAATGGCGACATCATCGGCCGCTCCAATGAGTTCCTGATCGTCGCAGGTCTCGTGTACTTCACAATCAGCTTTGCCGCCTCGCTGCTGGTCAAGCGTCTGCAAAAAAGGTTCGCCGTATGATCTCTATCAAGAACATCAACAAGTGGTATGGGGACTTCCAGGTACTGACCAATTGCAGCACCGAGGTCAGCAAGGGTGAAGTGGTGGTGGTCTGCGGCCCATCGGGTTCGGGCAAGTCCACGCTGATCAAATGCGTGAACGCCCTGGAGCCGTTCCAGAAAGGCGACATCGTGGTCGACGGCACCTCCATCGCCGACCCGAAGACCAATCTGCCGAAACTGCGTTCGCGGGTGGGCATGGTGTTCCAGCACTTCGAACTGTTCCCGCACCTGACCATCACCGAAAACCTGACCATCGCGCAGATCAAGGTGCTGGGCCGGAGCAAGGAAGAGGCCACCAAGAAAGGCCTGCAACTGTTGGATCGGGTCGGCCTCTCCGCCCACGCCCACAAGCACCCTGGCCAGCTTTCCGGCGGCCAGCAGCAGCGCGTGGCGATTGCCCGTGCGCTGGCGATGGACCCGGTGGTGATGCTGTTCGACGAACCGACCTCGGCCCTCGACCCGGAAATGGTCAACGAAGTGCTCGACGTGATGGTGCAACTGGCCCACGAAGGCATGACCATGATGTGCGTGACCCACGAAATGGGCTTCGCCCGCAAAGTGGCGAACCGGGTGATCTTCATGGACCAGGGGCAGATCATCGAAGACTGCAAGAAGGAAGAGTTCTTCGGCGACATCAGCGCCCGCTCCGAACGTGCGCAGCATTTCCTTGAGAAAATCCTGCAGCACTAAAGCACCACTTCCTTTAGACGAGCTCCTGTGGCGAGGGAGCTTGCTCCCGCTGGGACGGTCCGACGCTTCGGGCGCAGCGACCCAAAACCGGCGAATGCGGTGTACCTGGAAGTATCGCATTTGCCGATTTTACGACTGCTTCGCAGCCGAGCGAGAGCAAGCTCCCTCGCCACGGGACCGTGTTCGAAGGGCGACCACGGCCACACTGGTTGACCCAAGGCTTCTGTGATGAAATGCGACCCCACCCTCTATCGCGCCGCGCCGCCATCACTCGCCGTGAAACCCCGCCTGATCCGCCATCTGTTCCTGCCGCCGCTGATCATCGCCCTGACGATCGGCCTGGGATATCTCGGCTTCTGGATCAGCGAGCACTATGGCGTGCGCGGCCTGGCGGAGAACGGCGAGCGCCAGCTGGAGCTGCATGCCCGGGCGGTGGAAAGCGAGATCAGCAAGTACACCTACCTGCCCAGCCTGCTGGAGCTGGAGTCCGGCGTCTCGACCCTGCTCGACGACCCGACGCCCGAGCACCGCAAGGCGGTCAATGAATACCTCGAAGGCCTGAACCGGCGCAGCCGCAGCCGGGCCATCTATGTGATGGACACCACCGGCCGGGTCATGGCCACCAGCAACTGGCGCGACGTCGACAGTTACCTGGGCGAAGACCTGTCCTTTCGCGCCTATTTCCAGAACGCCGTGCGCGGCGAACCGGGGCGCTTCTACGGCATCGGCAGCACCAACGGCGAGCCCGGCTACTACCTGGCCCATGGCCTGGAACAACAGGGCAAGATCATCGGCGTGGCCGTGGTCAAGGTCCGCCTCGAAGCCATGGAAGAGCGCTGGCAGCGGGCGCGCCTGGAGGCTTTCGTCAGCGATGAGAACGGCATCATCATTCTCTCCAGCGACCCCGCCCGACGGCTCAAGTCAGTCCGCCCGCTGAGCGACGACACCAAGGAACGCCTGGCCCGCAGCCTGCAGTACTACTGGTTCCCACTGAACGAACTGGTGCCCCTGGCCCGGGAGCGGTTGGCCGAAGGCATGGAGAAGGTGACGTTCCCGGCCAACACCGAGCTGGTATCCGATGAGCGTGCCATCAGCTACCTGTCGCAGACCCGGCCCCTGAGCGATACGCCGTGGAACTTCACCCTGCTTACCCCCCTTGAAGACCTGCGCCGCCAGGCGATCAACCAGGGAATCCTGGTGGCTGTCGCTTTCGCCCTGGTGGCGTTCCTGCTGATTGCCTGGAACGAACGGCGCAAGGTCATCGCCACCCGCCTCGCCGCCCGCGAAGCGTTGCAGGAAGCCAACAACCAGCTCGAGCGTCGGATTACCGAACGCACCACCGACCTGCGGGCCAGCAACGAACGACTCAAGAGTCAGATTCGCGAACGGCGCCAGGCCGAGGAAACCCTGCGCCGAGCCCAGGACGAGTTGGTTCAGGCCGGCAAACTGGCGGCCATCGGCCAGATGTCCACCAGCATCGCCCATGAGCTCAACCAGCCGCTGGCGGCGCTGCGGACCCTGTCCGGCAACACCGTGCGCTTCCTGGAGCGCGGCCAGCTGGACATCGCTAGCACCAACCTCAAGACCATCAACGAACTGGTTGACCGCATGGGCCGCATCACCGCCAGCCTGCGCGCCTTTGCCAGGCGTGGCGACGACCAGGGCAGGGCCAGCCTGGGCAAGGCGGTCGACGCGGCCTTGCAATTGCTCGGCGAGCGTCTCGAAAAGCTCGACCTCCAGATCCACAACGGTTTCGACGACGTACAAGTGCAAATCGACCAGACGCGCCTGGAGCAGATCCTGGTCAACCTGATCGGCAATGCCCTGGACGCCATGCAAGCCCAACCCGAGCCGCAGCTGTGGCTCGAAGGCCAGGCCGCCGATGGCAAATACCGCCTGCGGGTGCGGGACAACGGCCATGGCATTGATCCAGAAGCACGCAAGCATCTGTTCGAACCGTTCTTCACCACCAAACCCGGCGAACAAGGGCTGGGCCTGGGCCTGACGCTTTCGGCAAGCCTCGCGGCAGCGGCCGGCGGGCACCTGGGTGTCGAGTTCCCGGTGGAGCGTGGCACCACCTTTGTCCTGAGTTTACCGTTGGTAAGCCTTTTACCTGCCGAGCAGCCATGAACAACGACTTGAGCGTACTGATCGTCGAAGACGACCCCCATGTCCTGCTGGGCTGCCAACAGGCGCTGAGCCTGGAAGACATCCCGTGCATTGGCGTGGGCAGCGCCGAAGAAGCCCTGGAACGGGTCGGCGATGATTTCGCCGGCATAGTCATCAGTGACATTCGCCTCCCCGGCATCGACGGCCTGGAGCTGCTGACCCGCCTCAAGGCTCGTGATCGCAGCCTGCCGGTGGTGCTGATCACCGGCCACGGCGATATTTCCATGGCCGTTGGCGCCATGCAAAAAGGCGCCTACGACTTCATGGAGAAACCCTTCTCCCCCGAACGCCTGGTGGACGTCGCCCGCCGTGCCCTGGAACAGCGCAGCCTGGCCCGTGAGGTTTTTTCCTTGCGTCGGCAATTGGCCGAACGCGATTCCCTGGAAGGCCGGATCATTGGTCGCTCACCGGCCATGCAGCATTTGCGCGAGCTGATCGCCAACGTCGCCGACACCTCGGCCAACGTGCTGATCGAAGGCGAAACCGGCACCGGCAAGGAACTGGTCGCCCGCTGCCTGCATGACTTCAGCCGACGCCACGACAAACAGTTCGTAGCGCTGAACTGCGGCGGCCTGCCGGAGAACCTGTTCGAAAGCGAGATTTTCGGTCACGAAGCCAACGCCTTCACCGGCGCCGGCAAACGCCGGATCGGCAAGATCGAGCACGCCGATGGCGGCACGCTGTTTCTCGATGAAGTGGAAAGCATGCCCCTGCCCTTGCAGATCAAACTGCTGCGGGTGTTGCAGGAACGCACCCTCGAACGCCTGGGATCGAACCAGAGCGTGGCCGTGGATTGCCGGGTGATCGCCGCCACCAAGTCGGACCTGGACGAACTGGGCCGGGCCGGGCAGTTTCGCAGCGACTTGTACTACCGCCTCAATGTGGTGACGCTGGAATTGCCGCCCTTGCGCGAGCGGCGCGAAGACATCCTGCAATTGTTCGAGCACTTCCTCCAGCAGTCCTCGTTGCGCTTCGACCGCACGGTGCCGCAGTTGGACAACCAGACCCTGTCCAACCTCATGAGCCACGATTGGCCCGGCAACGTGCGCGAGCTGCGCAACGTCGCCGAACGCTATGCCCTCGGCCTGCCGGCCTTCAAGAAATCCGGCGCCAGTTCCGGCAGCCACGACCTGAGCTTCGCCGAGGCAGTGGAAGCGTTCGAGCGCAATCTGCTGATTGACGCCCTGCAACGCAGCGGTGGCAACCTGACCCAGGCCAGCCAGGAACTGGGCATGGCCAAGACCACGCTGTTCGACAAAGTGAAAAAATACGGCCTGAGCCACTGACCGGGACGCTGACTGTGGACTTGATTTTCAAAGCGGCGCTCGGCGCCGCCGTAGTGGTCATCCTGGCCATGCTGGCCAAGACCCGCAATTACTACATCGCCGGGCTGGTGCCGCTGTTTCCCACCTTCGCCCTGATCGCCCACTACATCGTCGGCAAGGGCCGTTCGGTGGACGACCTGAAGACCACCATCGTCTTTGGGATGTGGTCGATCATTCCGTATTTCGTGTACCTGGCGACGTTGTATGTAATGGTCGACCGGCTGCGCCTGGAGGCGTCGCTGGCGGTGGCGGCGGTCGCGTGGTTGATGGCGGCGACAGTGCTGATCAGCGTCTGGGTGAGAGTCCACGGCTGAGTGTTGGGGTCATACAGAAATGCTGGGGGCGTGTGGGAGCGAGCCTGCTCCGGGCGGCGATCCGACGATGGCGTCGGATCAGTAGCCCACAGTAAACCGCGCACGCGAAAACTGCGGCTTTTCCACCTCATCGATCAACGCAATGGCGTAGTCGGCGAAGCTGATCCAGCTGCGCCCGGTGGCGTCGAACAACAGGTGATCCTTGCCGACCCGGAACTGGCCGGTGCGCTCGGTTTCGACGAACTCCGCCGAGGGCGAGAGGAAGGTCCAGTCCAGGTCCTGTTCCTTGCGCAACACGTCCAGGAACAATGCACCTGCGGTGGCTTCGGCGAGGTACTCCTCGGGGAAACCCTCGCTGTCGATCACCCGGCTGTTGTCCGGCAGCAACAACGAACCGGCCCCGCCCACCACCAGCAGACGCTTGACCCCGGCGGCCTTCACCGGCGCGATGACCTTGTCGGCCGGCACGGTGGAGAAGTGCGCGGCGCTGACCACCACGTCGTGACCGGTGATGGCCGCGATCAGTGCCTCGCTGTCCAACACGTCCAGTTGCTTGCTGACCACCCCGGCCCTTTCACCGATTTTCGCGGTGTTACGGGCGATAGCCGTCACGCTGTGGCCGCGACGCAGGGCTTCTTCCAACAGTTGGCTGCCGGCGCGACCGGTGGCGCCGATGATTGCGATTTTGCTCATGGTGTTCTCCAGTGATTACTCATAAATGCCAGGCATGCAAACCCCTGTGGCGAGGGAGCTTGCTCCCGCTCGGCTGCGAAGCAGTCGCAAGATGGTGGGGCCGCTGCGCGACCCAGCGGGAGCAAGCTCCCTCGCCACAAAGGCTCTTCAACCAAGCTGATTCATTGCTGCGAAAGCGTCATCCACCATCGGGCCCTCACCACTTCATCTCCCCCTTGGCCACCTTGGCACTGAGCTCCAGCGAACTGTCTTCGCCCAGGTCCGGGAAGCGTTGCTTCATGGCGGCGATCAAGGCAGCGGAATCCTTGGCGCGGGCGGTCTCTTCGTCGAAGGCCTGGATGTAGGCAGCGGTGAATTTGACCGGTGCCAGGGAGCGCTCGCTCTCGCCCAGGTAATGGCCGGGAATCACCGTGCTCGGTTGCAGTTTCTCGATGCTCGCCAGGGTCGCCAGCCAATCCTGATGGGACTTCGGCGTCTGGGTGTCGGCCATCCATACATGAATGTTCTCGGCCACCACCACCCCGCCCACCACGGCCTTGATCGATGGAATCCACACGAAGCTGCGCTCCGGTTGCGGGCCGTCAAGACCGATGATCTGCAAACGCTTGCCCTCCAGGGTCAGGCTGTCGCCCCTGAGCACCTCGGGCACGATGGCTTTGGTCGGCGCGTCAGTCTTCAGGACCGGCCCCCAGTATTTAAGCTTGCCGTCGACGGTGTGCTTGATGTGCTCGACGGTCGGCGCGGACGCCAGGACCTTGGCCTCGGGAAATGCGGCGATCAGGGTTTGCAGGCCAAAATAGTAGTCTGGATCGCCGTGGCTGATGTAGATCGTGGTCAATCGCTTGCCGCTGGCGCGGATCTTTTCCACCACCTGCCCGGCCTGGGTTCTGCCGAACTGAGCGTCCACCAGGATCGCTTCCTTATCGCCACTGACCAACACCGAGCTCACGGGGAAAACCGCTGCCGCGCCAGGGTTATAGACGTCGAGGGTCAGATCGGCCGCCCAACTGTGCGCGGCGAAAGCCAACGCGGCCGTCGCCAGCAGCAGGCGCTTGAAAGAGGTCAATCCGCTCATGGTGTGCTCCGTTGTCCAAAATCCGAATGCAACAGAGCTTAGTTACCTGATTGATTCCAAAAAATGCGATGCTCCGACATAGTTTGTTTCTGAAAGCGTGCAAATCATGGACCGTCTACAAGCAATGCGAGTGTTCGTCACGGTGGTGGACCTGGGCAGCCAGTCCGCCGCAGCTGAGTATCTGGACCTTTCCAGGCCGGTGGTCTCGCGGTACCTGGCGGAGCTGGAAGACTGGGTCGGCGCCCGGCTGATGCACCGCACCACCCGCAAGCTGAGCCTGACGGCCGCCGGCACCGAGACCCTGCCGCGCTGCCGACAGATGCTGGAGTTGTCCGGTGACATGCAAGCGGCGGTCAGCACGCGGGACGACGCGCCACGGGGCATGCTGCGCATCAGCGCCAGCACCTCGTTCGGCCAGACGCAACTGGCAACCGCCATGGGCGAGTTCGTCAAGCGATACCCCGGGGTGAGTGTCGACCTGCAAATGCTCGACCGCACCGTGAACCTGGTGGATGAGCGTATCGACCTGGCGATCCGCATGAGCAACGACCTGGACCCGAACCTGATCGCCCGACGCCTCTCGGTCTGCCGCTCGGTGATCTGCGCCTCGCCCGCCTACTTGCACGAACACCCGACACCGCAGCGGGTGGAAGACCTCGGCCGGCACAACTGCCTGACCCACTCCTACGTCGGCAAGAGCCTGTGGCATTTCGAGCAGGACGGTGAACAGGTCTCGGTGCCGGTGCAAGGCAACATCAGCGCCAACGAAGCCAGCACCCTGCTACGGGCGACCATGAGCGGCGTCGGCGTGGCGATGCTGCCCAGCTTCCTGGCCGGCGCCCACATCAAGCGCGGCGAGCTGGTTCGCCTGTTGCCTCACGCTGAGCCCCGGCAAATGAACATCTACGCGGTGTACGCCTCACGCAAGCACATGCCTTCGGCGCTGCGCAGCCTGCTGGATTTTCTGGTGGTGAAGTTTCCCGAGATGCCGGAGTGGGATGTGGGGTTGTAGAAAAACTCGCCCCAACACTCCCCCCCCTTGTGGGAGCGGGCTTGCTCGCGAATGCGGCGTGCCAGTCGACATTTGATTACCTGACACACTGTATTCGCGAGCAAGCCCGCTCCCACAAGGGATTGTGCAAGCGTCGAACACTGCACCAGGATTTCACCAAAAGCCCACCCCAAGGCATACTTGCCACCCTCCGCACTCCAGAACCCGAAACCGCCCCATGCGTATCCACGTCAGTTTCATCGACCGCGTCGGCATCACCCAGGAAGTCCTGGCGTTGCTCGGTGGGCGCAATCTCAATCTGGATGCGGTGGAGATGGTGCCGCCCAACGTCTACATCGACGCCCCGACGCTCAGCCCGCAAGTGCTGGACGAGCTGCGCGAGGCGCTGTTCAGCGTGCGTGGCGTGCAAGCAGTGACCGTGGTGGACATCCTGCCGGGCCAGCGCCGGCACCTGCAGCTCGATGCGCTGCTGGCGGCCATGACCGACCCGGTGCTGGCCCTGGACAGCGCTGGCAACGTGTTGCTGGCCAACCCGGCACTGATTGCCTTGTACGGGCGCGAGCCGGCCGGGGAAAGCGTTGCCAGCCTGTTCGGCGACGAAGCGCTGCTCAGTGCCCTGCTGGAGAACGGCTTCCGCCTGCCGCTGCGGGAAATCACCCTCAACGGCCTGACCTTGCTGCTGGACGCCACGCCCATCACCGATGCCGGCGCCCTGCTCACGCTCTACCCGCCGAACCGCATGGGTGAACGCCTGTCGGCCCTGCACCACGACCATGCCGAAGGTTTTGACGCGCTGCTCGGCGAGTCGCCGGCGATCCGCACCCTCAAGGCCCGGGCCCAGCGAGTTGCAGCCCTGGACGCACCGCTGTTGATCCAGGGCGAAACCGGCACCGGCAAGGAGCTGGTGGCCCGGGCCTGTCACGCCATCAGCGCCCGTCACAGTGCACCGTTCCTGGCGTTGAACTGCGCCGCGCTGCCGGAGAACCTGGCCGAGAGCGAATTGTTCGGCTATGCGCCCGGCGCCTTCACCGGGGCGCAACGGGGCGGCAAGCCCGGGCTGATGGAGCTGGCGAACCAGGGCACGGTTTTCCTCGATGAGATCGGCGAGATGTCGCCGTACCTGCAAGCCAAACTGCTGCGCTTCCTCAACGACGGCAGCTTCCGCCGGGTCGGCGGCGACCGGGAAATCAAGGTCAACGTGCGGATCCTCAGCGCCACCCACCGCAACCTGGAAAAAATGGTCGGCGAAGGCTCGTTTCGCGAAGACCTGTTCTATCGCCTGAACGTGCTCAACGTCGAAGTCCCGCCCCTGCGTGAACGCGGCCAGGACATCCTGTTGCTGGCCCGCTACTTCATGCAACAGGCCTGCGCGCAGATCCAACGTCCGGTCTGCCGCCTGGCGCCTGGCACCTATCCGGCGCTGCTGGGCAACCGCTGGCCGGGCAACGTGCGGCAGTTGCAGAACGTGATCTTCCGCGCCGCCGCCATCTGCGAGAGCAGCCTGGTGGACATCGGCGACCTGGACATCGCCGGCACTTCGGTGGCGCGTCAGGGCGACGTGGAAGTCGAAAGCCTGGAGCAGGCAGTGGAAACCTTCGAGAAAAATCTCCTGGAAAGCCTCTACGTCAACTACCCCTCCACCCGCCAGCTCGCTAGCCGCCTGCAAACCTCCCACACCGCGATTGCCCATCGGTTGCGCAAGTACGGGATTTCCAACAAGCCGTAAGCCCACCGCTGGCCCCACTGTTGGAGCGGGCTTGCTCGCGAAAGCGGCGTGTCAGTCGACATGTAGTTACCTGACACACCGTATTCGCGAGCAAGCCCGCTCCCACAGAGTCCGGTATCAAAACCGACCCCCACCCGTACTGAAAGCGCTACAGCGGAACGATATCGCTACACCTGGCGCCAATCTGCGCCGGATAAGGCTTTGATCCCACAAAGATTTTATCCAAGCCTAGAGCTGTAGCGATTTCGCTACAGACAAGTCTACTCGCACCGCGCAGAAATCCGCCAAATCATTGATTCACAAGCACTTATCAACATTGGCCGCATTCTTGCTATCGCCATACCCATTCGGCCGGGCCATGCCCCGCGCCTTTCTTCGCGTCCACCAGACGAATCTGGCCCCAGGAGTTTCCATGAGCGAGTTGCGTTTCACTGAAGATCACGAATGGCTGCGCACCGAAGCCGACGGCAGCGTCACAGTCGGTATTACTGCGTTTGCGCAAAACGCCTTGGGCGATGTGGTCTATGTTCAGTTACCGGAACTGCAAAGCTACGACAAGGGTGCCGAAGCCGCGACCGTGGAATCGGTAAAAGCCGCCAGCGGTGTCTACATGCCCCTCAACGGTGAGGTGCTGGAGGTCAACCCGGCCCTGGAAAGCAATCCGGAACTGGTCAACGAAGATCCGCTGGGCGAAGGCTGGTTTTTCCGTTTCCAGCCCGCCAACGCCGCTGAAGTTGGCCAACTGCTGAATCAGGACGCTTACGACCGCCTGATCAAAGCCAACGCCGAAGCCTGAGGAGCCACGACATGAGTATCAATCTGGGCACCGCCAACGAATTCATCGCCCGTCACATCGGCCCACGGGCCAGCGACGAGCACGCCATGCTCGAGCGCCTGGGCTACGACTCTCTGCAAGCGTTGAGCGCCAGCGTCATCCCTGAGAGCATCAAGGGCACCAGCGTGCTGGACATGGGCGACGGCCAGAGCGAAGCCGACGCACTGGCCTCGATCAAGGCCATCGCCGCCAAGAACCAACTGTTCAAGACCTACATCGGCCAGGGCTACTACAACTGCCACACGCCAGCGCCGATCCTGCGCAACCTGCTGGAAAACCCGGCCTGGTACACCGCCTACACCCCGTACCAGCCGGAAATTTCCCAGGGCCGTCTCGAAGCGCTGTTGAACTTCCAGACCCTGATCAGCGACCTCACCGGCCTGCCGATCGCCAACGCGTCCTTGCTGGACGAAGCCACCGCCGCCGCCGAAGCGATGACCTTCTGCAAGCGCCTGAGCAAGAACAAGGGCAGCAACGCCTTCTTCGCGTCCGGCCACTGCCACCCGCAGACCCTCGACGTGCTGCGCACCCGTGCCGAGCCCTTGGGCATCGAGGTGGTGGTCGGCGACGAACGCGAACTGAGCGACGTCAGCCGCTTCTTCGGCGCATTACTGCAATACCCGGCCAGCAACGGTGACGTGTTCGACTACCGCGAACTGACCGAACGTTTCCACGCCGCCAATGCCCTGGTCGCCGTTGCGGCTGACCTGCTGGCCCTGACCCTGCTGACCCCGCCAGGCGAATTCAGCGCCGACGTGGCCATCGGCAGCGCCCAGCGCTTCGGCGTGCCACTGGGCTTCGGCGGCCCGCACGCGGCCTATTTCTCTACCAAGGATGCCTTCAAGCGCGACATGCCTGGCCGTCTGGTCGGCGTTTCCGTGGACCGTTTCGGCAAGCCGGCCCTGCGCCTGGCGATGCAGACCCGCGAGCAACACATCCGCCGCGAGAAAGCCACGAGCAACATCTGCACCGCCCAGGTATTGCTGGCCAACATCGCCAGCATGTACGCCGTGTACCACGGCCCCAAGGGCCTGGTGCAGATCGCCAACCGCATCCATCACCTGACCGCGATCCTCGCCAAGGGCCTGGACGCGCTGGGCGTCAGCGTCGAGCAGGACAGCTTCTTCGACACCCTGACCCTGCACACCGGCGCGCAAACCGCCGCCCTGCACGACAAGGCCCGTGCCCAGCGCATCAACCTGCGCGCGGTGGACGCGCAACGCCTGGGCCTGTCCCTGGACGAAACCACCTGTCAGGCCGACATCGAAACCCTCTGGAGCGTGTTGGCCGACGGCAAGGCCCTGCCGGACTTCGCTGCCCTGGCCGCCAGCGTGCAAAGCCGCATCCCGGCGGAACTGGTGCGCCAATCGGCCGTCCTCAGCCACCCGGTGTTCAACCGCTACCATTCCGAAACCGAGCTGATGCGCTACCTGCGCAAGCTCGCCGACAAGGACCTGGCCCTGGATCGCACCATGATCCCGCTGGGTTCCTGCACCATGAAACTCAACGCCGCCAGCGAAATGATCCCGGTGACCTGGGCCGAGTTCGGCGCGCTGCACCCGTTCGCGCCCGCCGAGCAGAGCGCCGGCTACCAGCAGTTGACCGACGAGCTGGAAGCCATGCTCTGCGCCGCCACCGGTTACGACGCGGTGTCGCTGCAACCCAACGCCGGTTCCCAGGGTGAATACGCCGGCCTGTTGGCGATCCGTGCCTATCACCAGAGCCGTGGCGAAGACCGTCGCGACATCTGCCTGATCCCGTCCTCGGCCCACGGCACCAACCCCGCCACCGCCAACATGGCCGGCATGCGTGTCGTCGTGACCGCCTGCGATGCCCGTGGCAACGTCGACATCGAAGACCTGCGGGCCAAGGCCATCGAGCACCGCGAACACCTCGCTGCGCTGATGATCACCTACCCGTCCACCCACGGCGTGTTCGAAGAAGGGATCCGCGAAATCTGCGGCATCATTCACGACAACGGCGGCCAGGTGTATATCGACGGCGCCAACATGAACGCCATGGTCGGCCTCTGCGCGCCGGGCAAGTTCGGTGGCGACGTGTCGCACCTCAACCTGCACAAGACCTTTTGCATCCCCCACGGCGGTGGCGGCCCGGGCGTCGGCCCGATCGGCGTCAAGTCGCACCTGGCGCCATTCCTGCCGGGCCACGCCAACATGGCACGCAAGGAGGGCGCGGTGTGCGCGGCGCCGTTCGGCAGCGCGAGCATCCTGCCAATCACCTGGATGTACATCCGCATGATGGGCGGCGCCGGCCTCAAGCGCGCCTCGCAGTTGGCGATCCTTAACGCCAACTACATCGCCCGTCGCCTGGAAGAGCGCTACCCGGTGCTCTACACCGGCAGCAACGGCCTGGTGGCCCACGAATGCATCCTCGATTTGCGCCCGCTCAAGGACAGCAGCGGCATCAGTGTCGACGACGTGGCCAAGCGCCTGATCGACTTCGGTTTCCACGCCCCGACCATGTCGTTCCCGGTGGCCGGCACGCTGATGATCGAGCCGACCGAAAGCGAATCCAAGGAAGAACTGGACCGCTTCTGCGACGCCATGATTTGCATCCGTGAAGAAATCCGCGCGGTGGAAAACGGCAGCCTGGACAAAGACGACAACCCGCTGAAAAACGCCCCGCACACTGCGGCGGAAATTGTCGGCGAGTGGACCCACCCCTACAGCCGCGAACAGGCGGTGTACCCGGTGGCGTCGTTGATCGAAGGCAAGTACTGGCCGCCGGTGGGCCGGGTCGACAACGTGTTCGGCGACCGCAACCTGGTCTGCGCCTGCCCGTCGATCGAAAGCTACGCTTGATTGTTGAGGGGTGGGTCAACCGCCCCTTCCAACAACGCCGCCTATCCCCCTGTGGGAGCGGGCTTGCTCGCGAACGCGGCAGGTCAGTCAACATCTGATTAGCTGACACACCGTATTCGCGAGCAAGCCCGCTCCCACAGGGGGCCCTGCATAACTCTCGATCATAAAAAGAAACCGGAGAAACACCATGTCGTTAAGCGTGTTCGACCTGTTCAAGATCGGTATCGGCCCGTCCAGTTCCCACACGGTCGGCCCGATGCGTGCCGCTGCCCGTTTTGTCGAGGGGCTGCGCCGTGATGACCTGCTTGAAACCATCACCAGCGTCAAGGTCGAGCTCTACGGCTCCCTCGGTGCCACCGGCAAGGGCCACGGCAGTGACAAGGCCGTGCTGCTGGGCCTGGAAGGAGAACACCCGGACACCGTGGACACCGAGACCGTCACCGCCCGTCTGCAGGACATTCGCAGCAACGGTCGCTTGAACCTGCTCGGCCAGCACCCCATCGAATTCAATGAAAAGCTGCACCTGGCGATGATCCGCAAGCCGCTGGCCTTTCACCCCAACGGCATGATCTTCCGCGCCTTCGACGGTGCCGGGCTGCAAGTGCGCAGCCGCGAGTATTACTCCATCGGCGGCGGGTTCGTCGTCGATGAAGGCGCGGCCGGCGCCGACCGTATCGTCGAAGATGCCACCGCCCTGACCTTCCCGTTCAAGAGCGCCAAGGACCTGCTCGGCCACTGCACCACCTACGGCCTGTCCATCAGCCAAGTGATGCTGACCAACGAAAGTGCCTGGCGCCCCGAAGCCGAGACCCGCGCCGGCCTGCTGAAAATCTGGCAGGTCATGCAAGACTGCGTGGCGGCCGGCTGCCGCAACGAAGGCATCCTGCCGGGCGGGCTGAAGGTCAAGCGCCGGGCCGCCGCGCTGCATCGCCAGTTGTGCAAGAACCCCGAGGCGGCGTTGCGCGACCCATTGTCGGTACTGGACTGGGTCAACCTGTATGCCTTGGCCGTGAACGAAGAAAATGCCTTTGGCGGACGGGTCGTCACCGCGCCCACCAACGGCGCAGCGGGGATCATCCCAGCCGTGCTGCATTACTACATGCGCTTCATCCCTGGCGCCAATGAGGATGGCGTGGTCCGCTTCCTGCTGACCGCCGCCGCCATCGGCATTCTCTACAAGGAAAACGCCTCGATCTCCGGCGCCGAAGTCGGTTGCCAGGGTGAGGTCGGAGTCGCCTGTTCCATGGCCGCCGGTGCCTTGTGCGAAGTGCTGGGCGGCACGGTGCAACAGGTGGAAAACGCCGCCGAGATCGGCATGGAACACAACCTCGGCCTGACCTGCGACCCTATCGGCGGCCTGGTCCAGGTGCCGTGCATCGAGCGCAACGCCATGGGCTCGGTGAAAGCCATCAACGCGGTGCGCATGGCCATGCGCGGCGACGGGCATCACTTCGTCTCCCTCGACAAAGTCATCCGCACCATGCGCCAGACCGGCGCCGACATGAAAAGCAAATACAAGGAGACCGCCCGCGGCGGTCTGGCGGTCAACATCATCGAATGCTGATGCGCCTCTCTTCATTTTTCCAGGAGCTGATATGTCCACCGAACCACTGTTGAAAACCCCGCTCCACGCGCTGCACCTCGAACTCGGCGCCCGCATGGTGCCGTTCGCCGGCTACGACATGCCGGTGCAGTACCCGTTGGGCGTGATGAAAGAACACCAGCACACCCGCGACCAGGCCGGGTTGTTCGATGTGTCCCACATGGGCCAGATCCGCCTGAGCGGCGCAGCCGCCGCCAAGGCCCTGGAAAGCCTGGTGCCGGTGGACATCATCGACCTGCCGGTGGGTATGCAGCGCTACGCCATGTTTACCAATGAGAACGGCGGCATCCTCGACGACCTAATGGTCGCCAACCTGGGCAATGACGAACTGTTCCTGGTGGTCAACGCGGCCTGCAAGGACCAAGACCTGGCCCACCTGCGCAGCCATATCGGCAACCAGTGCAGCATCGAGCCGCTGTTCGAAGCCCGCGCCTTGCTCGCCCTGCAAGGCCCGGCTGCCGTCACTGTACTTGCGCGCCTGGCGCCAGACGTGACACAGATGACCTTCATGCAATTCCAGCGCGTCACGCTGCTGGGCGTGGACTGCTTTGTCAGCCGTTCCGGCTACACCGGTGAAGACGGTTTCGAAATCTCCGTGCCCGCCGCCGACGCGGAAAAACTCGCCCGCGCCCTGCTGGCCGAGCCGGAAGTCGCCGCCATCGGCCTGGGCGCTCGTGACTCACTGCGCCTGGAAGCCGGCCTGTGCCTTTACGGCCACGACATGAACACCGAGACCACCCCCATCGAAGCCAGCCTGCTGTGGGCCATCTCCAAGGTACGACGGGCCGACGGTGCCCGCGCCGGTGGTTTCCCCGGTGCCGAGAGCGTGTTCGCCCAGCAACAGAACGGCGTCAGCCGCAAACGCGTCGGCCTGCTGCCCCAGGAACGCACACCGGTGCGCGAGGGTGCCGAGATCGTCAACGAAGCGGGAGAGATTATCGGGACAGTGTGCAGCGGTGGCTTCGGCCCGACCCTGGGCGCCCCGTTGGCCATGGGTTATCTGGACAGCGCCTATGTCGCACTGGATACGCCAGTCTGGGCGATTGTGCGTGGGAAAAAGGTGCCTCTACTTGTAAGCAAAATGCCATTCGTTCCGCAACGCTACTACCGTGGTTGATTGACTGTTTCTATAAGTAACGCAGCTGCGTTATACGTGCACTAATGTGTAACGCAACCGCCATAAAAAGGTGCATCTTTAAGCTATTGAACCGGGCTTATAACGTTCGCTACTTATTGAACTCCCCTATCGTATAAGCCCAGGCCAGCGAAGCGTCCAAATGCCAGCAAAGATGAGTAAATACGGGCTCCTCAGGGGGGTTGTTTTTTTGTTCATAGTTGGCGTAGAGTTTGGTCACTGTGTTTGCATGGGTCGCTTGGAATCGTGACCTGGGCAGTAGCTTATGAAGTTTGCTACATCCCGCTCGACGTCTCTTACTTTCCTGCAACCCAGCCCCAGTACTCTTTCAGGTGAAAGAGGCTGTCATCAATTTTAGCGTCAAAGGAAATAAGAAAATGTCCCAACGTCAGAGCGGTACCGTCAAGTGGTTCAACGACGAGAAAGGTTTTGGTTTTATCACGCCTGAAAGCGGTCCGGATCTGTTCGTGCATTTCCGCGCCATCCAGGGCAACGGCTTCAAGAGCCTGAAAGAAGGCCAGAAAGTCACTTTCGTTGCCGTACAAGGCCAGAAAGGCATGCAGGCTGACGAAGTACAAGCAGAAGCCTGATCTTCTGTAACGAAAAAGCCCCTGATACTGATATCAGGGGCTTTTTTGTGCGCGCAAATCCGTAAAATGGCTTCTTTTTTCATCCGAGGCCGTCATGCCGAAACACCTGCTCACCCCCCAGGGCGACTTTCCCCCCGCCGGCCTGGGTCGTCGCCTGGCAGCGATGTTCTATGACTTCTTGCTGTGCACGGCGCTGCTGATCGTCACCAGCGGCGCGTACAAGATGATTCAGATGGCAATCATCGGCGAAGAAAAAATGCGTGCCCTGACCGAATCCGGCGCCTTGGACGGCGACCCTCTGCTGTCCACGGTGCTGCTGTTCGTATTGTTCGGCTTTTTCGCCAAGTTCTGGACCCACAACGGCCAGACCCTGGGCATGCAGGTCTGGTGCATCCGCGTACAGAACGCCGATGGCACGGCCATCAGCCTGTGGCAGGCGCTGTTGCGGTTTGTGGTGTCGATTGCATCGTTGCTGCTGGTGGGGCTGGGCTTTATCTGGGCGCTGTTCGACAAGCGTAAGCGCAGCTGGCATGACATCTACTCGGACACCCAGTTGGTGCGGGTTCCGAAGAAGACCAAGTGAAGCCTACCTGACCGATGCTGCCCCCTGTGGCGAGGGAGCTTGCTCCCGCTCGGCTGCGCAGCTGCCGAAAAATGGCCTATGCGGGCTCATCTGAAATCACCGGCATCAGGGAAAGGGGCTGCTGCGCAGCCCAGCGGGAGCAAGCTCCCTCGCCACAAAGGTTTTATAGGCCTTGAGACCTTTGCGGTCCCAAAACCTTACTGATCAAGCATTCCCGGCCAGTTTCATCCGCGCAGCCTGGGTAAAGTCCAGCATGCGCTTGAGCGGGCGGATGGCCTGGGGAATCAGCGCCGGGTCGACGAAGATTTCATTGGCACCTTCCTGCAGGCTCTTGAGCGTGCGTTCCAGGGTGTTCATCGCCATCCATGGGCAGTGTGCGCAACTGCGACAGGCCGCGCCGTTGCCGGCGGTTGGGGCTTCGATGAAGACCTTGTCCGGGCACAACTGCTGCATCTTGTAGAAAATGCCGCGGTCGGTGGCAACGATCAACGTCTTGTTCGGCAGGCTCTGGGCGGCGGCGATCAACTGACTGGTGGAACCCACGGCGTCCGCCAGCTCGATCACGGAAGTCGGCGACTCCGGGTGCACCAGGATCGCGGCGTCCGGGTACAGCGCCTTCATGTCCTCCAACTGCTTGGACTTGAACTCTTCGTGGACGATACAGGCACCGTCCCAGAGCAACATGTCGGCGCCGGTCTTGCGCTGGATGTAGGTTCCCAGATGCTTGTCCGGACCCCAGATGATCGTCTCGCCGTTGTCCATCAGGCTTTCGACGATTTCCAGTGCACAACTGGACGTTACCACCCAGTCGGCCCGCGCCTTGACCGCCGCCGAAGTGTTGGCATACACCACCACGGTGCGCTCCGGATGCTGGTCGCAGAACGCCGAGAACTCATCCACCGGGCAACCCAGGTCCAGCGAGCAGGTGGCCTCCAGCGTCGGCATCAGCACGCGCTTCTCGGGGTTGAGGATCTTGGCGGTCTCGCCCATGAACTTAACCCCGGCCACCACCACGGTCTTGGCCGGATGGGCGTTGCCGAAGCGGGCCATTTCCAGGGAGTCGGACACACAGCCGCCGGTCTCTTCGGCCAGGGCCTGGATGATCGGATCACAGTAGAAGTGCGCAACCAGCACCGCGTCCTGAGCCTTGAGCTCGGCGGCGATGGCGGCGCGGTACCAGGCCTCTTGTTCGGCGCTCAGCGGCTTGGGCTGCTTGGCGTCGAGGTGGGCCTGGACCAGAAGGCGTTCGGAAATTTGCGTCATGTTCGCAAGACCTGCAAGCGCGTTTAGCGCGAAAGTCGAGTATACACCCCGGCTCCGGACCACTCGGGTACCGCCGGGAAAGTGGGTATCAATCAGGCACGGGACAGCGTGAAGCCGGCAAGGCTACAGAATATCCCGTCGATGCAAAAGATGATTCTGACCTGTGCCCGACCCTGGACCCGGACGCACGCCCCAGCAAGAGCAAGCTGACCGAAATGTAATCACCTGCCCGGCCGGCTTATGTCATCTTCTTTTCAAAGCGACACCGGGATATTGGCCCGTATTCGCTGCGAATCGACTGACGGACTTACATCGTATGCAAACAAAAACATCCCGGCGAACCTTCGTAAAGGGCCTGGCTGCCGGTGGCATCCTCGGCGGCCTGGGCTTGTGGCGCGCGCCTGTCTGGGCAGTCAACGGCCCGGGCCAGCCCAACGTCCTGAGCGGCACCGAGTTCGATCTGTTCATCGGCGAAAGTCCGGTCAACTTCACCGGCACTCCACGTACCGCCCAGACCATCAACGGCGGCATTCCCGGCCCGCTGCTGCGTTGGCGTGAAGGCGACACCGTCACCCTGCGGGTGCGCAATCGCTTGAAGGATACGACCTCCATCCACTGGCACGGCATCCTGCTGCCAGCCAACATGGACGGCGTTCCGGGGCTGAGCTTCAAGGGCATCGAGCCCGACGGCCTGTACACCTATCAGTTCAAGGTCCGGCAAAACGGCACCTACTGGTACCACAGCCACTCCGGTTTCCAGGAGCAGTCCGGGGTCTACGGCCCGCTGGTGATCGACGCCAGGGAACCGGAGCCCTTCCAGTACGAACGGGACTATGTGGTGATGCTCACCGACTGGACCGATGAGGACCCCGGCCACATCCTCCGCAAGCTCAAGAAACAATCGGACTACTACAACTACAACAAACGCACCGTCGGCGACTTCATTGACGATGTGGGCAAGAACGGCTGGGCTAGCACCGTGGCGGATCGCAAGATGTGGGCGGAGATGAAGATGAATCCCACTGATCTGGCCGATGTCAGTGGCGCCACCTACACCTACCTCATGAACGGCCAGGCGCCGGACATGAACTGGACCGGCCTGTTCAAGCCTGGCGAACGTCTTCGCCTGCGCTTTATCAACGGCTCGTCCATGAGCTATTTCGACGTGCGTATTCCCGGTTTGAAGATGACAGTGGTGGCGTCCGACGGCCAATACGTCAAACCGGTGAGCGTTGACGAGTTCCGGATCGCGGTGGCCGAAACCTACGACGTCATCGTCGAACCGACCCAAGAGGCCTACACCCTGTTCGCCCAGTCCATGGACCGCACCGGCTATGCCCGCGGCACCCTCGCGGCCAGGGCCGGGTTGTCGGCACCGGTGCCGCCCCTGGACCCGCGTCCATTGGTGACCATGGACGACATGGGCATGGGTGGCATGGACCACGGCTCGATGCAGGGCATGGATCATAGCCAGATGCAGGGGATGGGCGACATGGCCGGTATGGATCACGGCGCCATGCAAGGCATGGACGGCATGCTGTCGCATCCCGACACCGAGAAAGACAACCCCCTGGTGGACATGCAGGCCATGAGCGTCAAACCCAAGCTCGACGACCCGGGCATGGGGCTGCGCAACAACGGCCGCAAAGTGCTGACCTACTCAGACCTGCGCAGCGCGTTCCCCGACCCCGACGGTCGCGAGCCGGCCCGTACGATCGAGCTGCATCTGACCGGGCACATGGAGAAATTCGTCTGGTCGTTCAACGGCGTGAAATTTTCCGACGCCGCGCCGCTGCTGCTCAAGTACGGCGAGCGACTGCGCATCGTGCTGATCAACGACACCATGATGACCCATCCCATCCACCTGCACGGAATGTGGAGCGACCTGGAGGACGAGAACGGCCAGTTCATGGTGCGCAAGCACACCATCGACGTGCCACCGGGTGCCAAGCGCAGCTACCGGGTGACCGCCGATGCCCTCGGACGCTGGGCGTACCACTGTCATCTGCTGTTTCACATGGAGATGGGGATGTTCCGTGAAGTTCGGGTGCAGGAATGAGGAGCCGACCATGACCACTGTTTTTCAATACCCCATGGCACTCATTGCCAGCCTGACCCTCGGCGCCACCACCTCGGTCTGGGCGGCGGGCAACGACATGCAAGGCATGGATCACAGTCAGATGCCCGGGATGGACCATAGTCAGATGCAAGGTATGGACTCGATGCAAGGCATGGATTCGATGCAGGGTATGGAACCCATGCAATCAGCGCCGACCAGCAGCCGCACACCGATCCCGGAACTGACCGCCGCCGACCGCGCCGCCGTCTACGAGGATCATGGCGGACACGCGGTGCATGACAGCGCCATCAATTCGTTTTTCCTCATCGACCAGCTGGAGTGGCAGGACGCCGACGACGGCAGCGCCCTGAACTGGGATGCCTCCGGCTGGATCGGTGGCGACATCGACCGCTTGTGGCTGCGCTCCGAAGGTGAACGCCTCAACGGCAAGACCGAAGAAGCGGAACTTCAGGCCCTGTGGGGCCACGCCATCAGCCCCTGGTGGGACGTGGTGGCCGGCGTGCGCCAGGACTTCAAGCCAGGCGATTCACAAACCTGGGCCGCCTTCGGCGTGCAAGGCATGGCGCTGTACAACTTCGAAGCAGAGGCCACCGTGTTCATAGGTGAGAGCGGCCAGAGTGCGGCGCGCCTGGAAGGCGACTACGACATCCTGCTGACCAATCGGCTGATCCTGCAGCCCACCGCCGAGGCCAATTTCTACAGCAAGAACGATCCCGCCCGTGGGGTCGGCTCAGGGCTGTCGGACACCGAACTCGGCGTACGGCTGCGCTATGAGATACGCCGCGAGTTTGCCCCCTACGTCGGCGTCACCTGGAACCGGGCCTACGGCAACACCGCCGATTACGCTCGCGAAGAAGGCGAAGACCGCAGTGAGGCGCGCCTGGTGCTGGGGCTGCGCATGTGGTTCTGACCACTGACCTGTTTCGCTAAAAACTAAAAAACCAAGTTGTAGGAGTCCTTGCATGTCCTTGATCAAAAAAGCGGTCATTGCTGTTGCCCTGTCCACTGGCCTGATAGCCTGCGGTCTGGCCCAGGCCCACCCGAAACTGCTGTCCTCGACGCCCGCCGAAGGTGCGGATGCGACAGCGCCAGCAAAAATAGAGCTGCACTTCTCTGAGAACCTGATGACCAAGTTCTCCGGTGCCAAGCTATTGATGACCGAAATGCCCGGCATGGCGGCTCATTCGCCGATGCCCATGCCGGCCAAGGTATCCGGCAGCGATGACCCGAAAACCATGGTCATTACCCCGAATACCCCACTCACCGCAGGCACCTATCAGGTCCAGTGGCGCGCGGTGTCGTCCGATACTCACCCAATCACCGGTAACGTCACGTTCAAGGTGAAGTGAGTTGATGAGCGACTCGATCAACATCGCCCTGCGTTTTGCCCTGTATCTGGATCTGATGTTGCTGTTCGGCCTGGCCGCGTTCGGGCTCTATAGCCTGCGAGGCCAGGAGCGGGTGTCGGGCGCGCAGTTGCCTTTCACACCGCTGCTGGTGACCACGGCGGTGCTGGGCGGGCTGCTCTCCTTCGCCGCCATGGCGTGCATGGCCTGGGCCATGAGCGGTGTTTCAGACTGGGCCGAACTGTGGCCGCACATTGAAATGATGGTGTTGGAGACCGACGTCGGCTCGAGTTGGACACTGCGGATAGTGGCGCTGCTGCTGGCGGGTGTCGCCGTGACGCTCAATAAACGTTGGCCGACTGCCAGCCTGGGCCTGGTCACGCTCGGCGGGGCCATGGCCTTGGCAACGCTGGCCTGGGCAGGGCACGGCGCAATGGACGAAGGCACGCGCCGCAACTGGCACTTCATCACCGACTTCCTGCACCTATGGGCGGCGGGTGGCTGGGTCGGGGCCTTGGCCGCGTTTGTCCTGCTGCTTCGCCAGGCTGAACCGCAGTTGGCGGTACTGGCCCGGACGTTGACCGGATTTGAAACCGCCGGGGCGGTGATCGTGGCGGTCATCAGCGTGACGGGGGTGGTGAATTATCTGTTCATCGCTGGCCCAAGCGTCGAAGGGCTGCTGGACAGCACCTACGGTCAGTTGCTGGCGCTCAAGCTCATCTTGTTCGCCGCCATGCTGGCGTTCGCCGCGTTGAACCGCTTTCACCTGGGCCCACTGCTGGAGCAGGCTCGAAAGACCGGCGAGCACAGGGTCGCGGTAAATGCCCTGCGGCGCAGCATGGGCCTGGAGTTCGCTGTGGCGGTGATCATCCTGGGGTTGGTGGCGTGGCTGGGGACGCTGAGCCCGCTGCCGGACTAAACCGTCCCCCCTGTGGGAGCGAGCTTGCTCGCGATAACGTTGGGTCAGTTCGTATTGATGTAGAGGTATTGCCGCATCGCGAGCAAGCTCGCTCCCACAAGGAATAGGCATTGCGCTCTTGGGCAAGCGCCTGTAGCGCCATCGAATTTTTAAATAGCTCTTTCCAGTTTTCAGTTTGCCCATCGCAAGGTGCCCTGGCCTAAATGGGGCTTTATCCAGCCAAGGCCCTGCTATGGAAAACATTCGAACCTCAACCACCCACGCCATCTGGCTGATGGTCAGCATCGTCTTGGTAGCGCTGAACCTGCGTCCCTCGATGGCGGCGGTCGGGCCGCTGTTGTCAGCCATTCGCGGTGAGATACCCCTGAGCTTCAGCAGCGCTTCGCTGCTTACAATGCTGCCGGTCATGGCCATGGGGCTGGCGATGTTCGTGGGCATGCGCATCGCCCTGCGCATCGGCGAACACCGCACCATCGTGTTGTCGTTGCTGATCATTGGCATCGCCACGGCCTCGCGCTTGTACCTGGACAGCGCCGCGGGGTTGATTGCCAGCGCTATCGTAGCCGGGATCGGCATCGCGCTGATCCAAGCCGTGATGCCGGCACTGATCAAGTCGCGCTTCACCGACAACGTATCCCTGTTCATGGGCTTGTACGTCACCTCCATCATGGGCGGGGCGGCGATTGCCGCATCGTTTTCACCCTTTGTCCTGACGCAGACTGGCAGTTGGCGCGTCGGCCTGGCGATCTGGGCAGTATTGGCGTTGGTCGCCTTGGGCTGCTGGTACGCCCAGCATTCGAACATCACGCCCTTGCCCGAAACAGCGTCCCGGCGTCACGAAGCGTTTTCCAGCAACGCTCGGGCCTGGCTCCTGGCGATTTTCTTTGGCTTGGGCACCGCCTCCTACACCTGCGTGCTCGCCTGGCTGGCGCCGTACTACGTGGAAAAAGGCTGGAGCGAACAGCACGCGGGCCTGCTGCTGGGGTTCCTCACGGCGATGGAAGTGTTATCCGGCCTGGTCACTCCGGCGATTGCCAACCGCAGCCGGGATAAACGCTGGGTGTTGGCGGCCCTGCTGGCCCTGATCATCGGCGGTTTCTGCGGTCTGATCCTCAGCCCGGAACGTTTCAGTCTGCTGTGGCCGTGCTTGCTGGGCCTGGGTATCGGTGGCCTGTTCCCCATGAGCCTGATCGTCTCCCTCGATCACTTGGACAACCCACGCCGGGCCGGCGGCCTGACGGCATTCGTTCAAGGAATCGGTTACCTCATCGCCGGACTTTCGCCCCTGATTGCCGGGATGATCCGTGATCAGTTGGGAAGCTTCGAGTGGGCCTGGTGGTCGCTGACGGCGGTCATGGCGCTGATGCTGCTGATGGTGTTGCGACTGGACCCCAGGCACTACGCCCAGCACATCCGCTAATAAGGTGAGCTATCCGGAACCGCACGGCAGGTTCCGGATCAGCCCGATCACTTTTCAGCAGGCAAAAAAAAATCCGGAAATCCTCACTTTCGTGGGCCTTCCAGACTTTTAAAACTGCTAAAAATGGTGGGTCGTGTGGGATTCGAACCTACGACCAATTGGTTAAAAGCCAACTGCTCTACCAACTGAGCTAACGACCCGCTGTGTGGTGGCGCGTATAATACTGATTTCTAAGGACTATTCAACACTTAATTTGAAATAAATCAAAAATAAGGGGTTGGATCGCTCACGCCCGCCGCTGCGAAGCCTTCTGCCCGCAGGCGGCAGCTGTCGCACTTGCCGCAAGCGCGGCCCTGATCGTCGGCCTGGTAGCAGGAAACGGTCAGCCCGTAGTCCACGCCAAGCTTCACGCCCGCCTTGACGATGGCGGCCTTGCTCAGATTCTGCAACGGCGCCTGGATACGGAACCCCTGCCCCTCTACGCCGGCCTTGGTCGCCAGGTTGGCCATGCGCTCGAACGCTTCGACGAACTCCGGGCGACAGTCCGGGTAGCCGGAATAATCCACCGCATTGACCCCGATGAAGATGTCACGGGCGCCCAGGACTTCGGCCCAACCCAAGGCCAGGGACAGGAATACGGTGTTGCGCGCCGGCACATAAGTCACCGGGATGCCTTCGCTCGGAGCCTCGGGTACGTCAATGGAACTGTCGGTCAGGGCCGAGCCGCCGATGCCGTTGAGGTTCAGGCCGATCACCTTGTGTTCCACCACGCCCAGGTCCCGGGCCACCCGCTCGGCGGCTTGCAGTTCGGCGCGGTGGCGCTGGCCGTAGTCGAAACTCATGGTGTAGCAACAGTAGCCTTCGGCACGGGCCATGGCCACGACGGTGGCCGAGTCGAGGCCGCCGGACAACAGGATGACCGCACGTTTTTCCAAAGTGTTCGATTGCTCAGTCATATCAGCGCCCCGGCTCGTCGTTCCAAAGATATTTATGCAACTGCAATTGCAGGCGCACCGGCAGGTTATCCGCCACCACCCAATCCGCCAGCTCCCGGGCGTTCAAGTCGTGATGACTCGGCGAGAACAAAACCTCGCCGGCCCGCTGGTCGAGCCCGTACTGGATGAGCTTGGACACGGCCCAGTCGTAGTCCTCCCGCGAGCAGATCACGAACTTGACCTGATCGTTAGGCGTCAGCAGCTCGATGTTTTCGTAACGGTTGCGATGCGCTTCCTTTGAACCTGGGGTTTTCAGGTCCAGGACTCGACTGACGCGGGTATCGACCGCCGAGATGTCCAGCGCGCCACTGGTTTCCAGCGAGACCTCGTAGCCGGCATCACACAGCCGCTTGATCAAGGGAATGGCATTGGGTTGTGCCAATGGCTCGCCGCCGGTGACGCAGACATAGCGCGGACGGTAGCCGGCCACTTGTTCAAGGATGTCGTCGAGGGTGCGCAAAGTGCCGCCGCTGAAAGCGTAGGCACTGTCACAGTATTGGCAGCGCAACGGACAACCGGTAAGGCGCACAAATACTGTGGGCAGCCCGGCCGTTCGCGTTTCACCCTGTAACGAGTAAAAAACTTCGGTGATTCTCAATGTGTCTTGCATAGTCGCCACGGGCGTAACAGCTAAACAGGCTGTCCGCCTCCGTCAGGCACTTCAAGGAACCCCGCCAACGCGTAGATCCCAAAAAGCGTGTTTCATAAAAGGGCGTGAATTCTAACGAAAAAACCCGCGACAGGCGCGGGTTTCTTCAATACGGGATCAAACCCGGTTACATGCGCTGCAAATCGCGCTGGGCCAACTGAGCAGCGGAAGTGCCCGGGTACTGGGCCACCACCTGCTGCAGAATGCCCTTGACCTTGTCGGTGTGACCGAGGCGGCGTTCTACATCAGCCAGCTTGTATAGCGAATCCGGCACCTTGGCGTGCTTGGGATACAGCTGGGACACCTTGGCAAACGCCTGGCCGGCGCCTTGCAGGTCGCCCTTGGCCAGGTTCACTTCACCCAACCAGTATTGGGCATTGCCCGCGTACTGGCTGTTGGGGTACTTGCGCAGGAAAGCGGCAAAGGCCTGGCTGGCCTTGTCGAAATCCTTGGCCTTGATCAGGTCGAAGGCAGCATCGTAATAGAGCTTTTCCTTCGCCGGATCGGCCGGCTCGCCACTGGCGGCAGGTGCTGCCGGAGCAGCAGCGCCGGCGCCAGCGGCTGCGCCGGGGGCGTTCAAGTCGCCACCGGCACCAGAATTCTCAGGAGTCGCGGCAGGTGCAACGCCGGTTCCTATGCGCCGATCAAGATCCTGGTATCGCTCCAGGTTTTCCTGCTTCATGCGCGAAATATCATTCTGCAGAACTTCGATCACGCCTTGCTGGCGCGACAGTTGATCCTGCATTTGCTGGAGCTGGTTGAACAGCTCGCCCTGTGCCGAGACAGGGGCCGAAACCCCTCCCCCGGCATAGGCGCCGTTCGTACCGTAACCCGCAGGCGGATAGCTGCTCCCGCTATTGTTATAGCCGGCATCGTTATCGACCACAGGAACCGCAGCCCACGCCGCAAGCGGCGCGAGGCTGAGAGCCAGAACAGTTACAGCACGACGGCACGTTCGCATGACGAATTACTTACGCAGTTCGACGCGACGGTTTTGAGCCCAGGACTGCTCGTCGTTGCCGGTAGCAACTGGACGCTCTTCGCCGTAGGAAACCAGTTCCAGCTGAGCTGGGGAAACACCTTGCAGTACCAGGTAGCGTTGAACGGCTTTCGCACGACGCTCGCCCAGTGCCATGTTGTACTCACGAGTACCACGTTCGTCGGTGTTGCCTTCCAGAACAACGCGAGCGCCGTTTGCTTTCAGGTCTTTGGCGTGAACGTCCAGAGCGCGCATGGCTTCTGGCTTCAGGTCCGAGCTGTCGTATTCGAAGTAGAAGGTGGTGATTGCGCGCAGAGCAGCTTCTTCGCTCAGGGAGCCATCAACAGCACCAGTGTTAGCGCCGTAACCAGCGTTTGGATCAACAGCGCCTTCACCGGCGTTGTCGCCGCCTTTGGACGAGCAACCTACAGCTACAGCCATGGCCAGAGCCAGCGCAGCAAATTTACCAAACTTCAGCATTTCCATCGTGAAACTCCTAATGAACCCCAGTGTGTTAAGTAAAACGTATTGCGCCGCGTCAGTTCAGGTAAGGGGACCAGGACGGTTCTCTGACTTCGCCTTGTGCGGTAGGAAGCGGGAGCCTCACGCGTCCATTAATGGACACGAGCATCAAGACTCCCCGGCCCTGCTGGCGGGTGGCGTAGATTACCATGGTGCCGTTGGGCGCAACAGTAGGTGACTCGTCCAGAGTGCTATCAGTGAGGATTTTTACGCTACCGCGCTGCAAATCCTGGGCCGCCACCTTGAAATTGGTGAAACCGTCCTGGCGATGGATCATCACCAGGGTCTTTTCGTCCGCCGACAGTTTAGGGTTGGCGTTGTAGTTACCGACGAACGTCACGCGTTCGGCACCGCCGCCACCGGCACTGGTCTTGTAGATCTGCGGCTTGCCGCCACGGTCGGAGGTGAAGTAGATGGTCGAGCCATCCTTGCCCCAGAACGGTTCGGTGTTGATACCCGGGCCGTTGGTGACGCGCGAGATCGAACGCGAAGCCAGGTTCATCACGTAGATGTCCGGGTTACCGTCCTTGGACAGCACGAACGCCAGGCGCGAACCGTCAGGCGACCAGGATGGCGCGCCGTTCAGGCCTTCGAAGTTGGTGATCTGCTCGCGGCGACCGGTATCGATATGCTGCACGAAGATGCGCGGACGCTTCTGCTCGAACGAGACGTAGGCGATACGCTTGCCATCGGGGGCAAAGCGCGGCGACAGGATCGGCTCGCGCGATTGCAGCAGGGTCACCGCGCGGGCACCGTCATAGTCGGAGCGCTGCAGGGTGTAGCGGGTGTTGTTTTCCGAGAAACGCTCGGCCGTCACGTAGAGCATGCGGGTGGAGAACGCGCCCTTGATGCCGGTGAGTTTTTCGAACGACTGGTCGGCGATGTAGTGCGACATGTCGCGCAACTGGTCGACGCTGCCCGACACGCTGCCGGTCAGTACCTGCTGCTCGGTGGCGACGTTGAACAGGGCGTACTGCACCTGCAGGCGACCGCCGGCCGGAACGATGCTGCCGACCATGATGTACTGGGCACCCAGGGCCTTCCAGTCACGGTAGATGACTTCGCTGGCCTGGGTTGGCAGGCTGATCATGTTCTGCTTCGGAATCGGCGCGTAGTAACCCGAGTTGCGCAGGTCGTTGCCGATGATTTCCGCCATGTCGTCCGGCAGGACGCTACCGCCCTGCCAGCCGAACGGTACGACGGCGATCGGGGTGGCCCGGTCGCTGCCGCTGGTGACCAGAATGTTCTTTTCCTCTGCTACCGCCATCCCTGCCAGGCAGCAGATAACGACAAGCATTGATCGAAGAATGTTTCTCACAAGGCTAGATCCTCAGGTGTGAATGTCATCTTGAACGAACGATAGGGAGCAAAGTCGCTCGGTTTCATTCCTTGCATTTCCGTCAATCGTCCAATGTTCTTGACCGCTGCGACCGCCGAAGCATCGAACGGGCCGTCACCGCTGGACTTGGCCACGCTGACCGAGGTAACCGTACCGTCGGGCAACATGCCGATTTGCAATACTACCGTCATGCCTTTGCGTGCCGAAGGTGGACGAGCCCAGCCTTCTGCCGCTCGGGCGCGAATCAGATCATCGTAACTGCCGGCGACTTCATCGCCCTGCTCGTCCGCCAATGCCTGCTGACGCTCCGGCTTGTCGGAAAGCAGGTCTGCCAGGGCCTGGGCCTTTTTGTCTTCGGCAGATTTACGCGCTGCGTCCTGGGCCTTTTTCTTGGCGGCGTCGGCGGCGGCTTTCTTCTTCGCGTCTTCGGCGACTTTCTTCTTCGCCTCGTCAGCTTCAGCTTTCTTCTTGGCGTCTTCGGCCGCTTTCTTCTTCGCGTCCTCGACAATCTTTTTCTTCGCTTCTTCAGCGGCCGCTTTCTTGGCCTCTTCTTCAGCGGCTTTCTTGGCTTCTTCCTCGGCTTTCTTCTTGGCTATATCAGCCAATTGTTTCTCTTCTGCCTTTTTCGCCTCGGCGGCTTTCTTCGCGTCGTCGGCTTTCTTGGCTTCGTCAGCCTTTTTCGCCTCGTCCGCTTTTTTCGCCTCATCGGCCTTCTTGGCTTCTTCGGCCTTTTGAGCAGCTTCCTCTTTCTTTTGTTCCGCGGCCTTTATCGCTTCCTGCTCGACCTTTTTCTGCTCCATCTGCTCGACTTCGGTCTGCCGTGCGGCGGACTTCTTGGCCTCACCGGCCAGCTTCTGGTTGGTCTGGGTCGTGGCCTGGCTTTTGGACTTGAGCTGGTACAACGTCGCCTGCACGATCGGTTTGGCCGGCGGCAACTCAGGCGTCATGGCAAAACTGACGAACAGCATGCCGAACACCAGCACATGCAGGCCGATTGCCAGGACGCTGGGCCAGAAGTAGCTTTCCGACGCAGAGGGCTCTCGCTGTTGCTGCATCAGGGGGCCTCGGTGATCAAGCCAACATTACCGACCCCGGCTTTCTGCAGACCGCCCATCGCGCCCATCACGGCGCCGTAGTCGACGGTCTTGTCGCCGCGAATGAACACCTGGGTACGCTTGCCGGCGTCGTTGCCGACACGAATGATCTTGGTCACCGCATCGGTCATCTGCGGCAAGGTCATGGCCCGGTCCTGCTGCTTCTCGGTGTCGACTTCACTGCCAAGGTTCCAGTAATAGGTCTTGTCAGCCTTGATCGAAATGGTCAGGACCTGGGTGTTGTTGTCCTGCGGCAAGGCTTCGCTGGAAACCTTGGGCAGATCGACCTTCACGCCCTGATTGAGCATCGGCGCGGTCACCATGAAGATGACCAGCAGCACCAGCATCACGTCGATGTAGGGCACCACGTTCATCTCGGCAACCGGCTTGCGCTTGTTTCGGGCTCGAGCGATTAAAGCCATCGGGAAATACCTGCTTATTCTTCGCTGGTGTGCACTTTACGGTGCAGGATCGCCTGGAATTCATCGGCGAAGGTGTAGTAACGGCCGATCAGCGTTTCGCTGCGAGCGGCGAAGCGGTTGTAGGCGATGACGGCCGGGATGGCCGCGAACAGGCCGATGGCGGTGGCGACCAGCGCCTCGGCGATGCCCGGGGCCACGGTGGCCAGGGTCGCCTGCTGGGCGGAGGCCAGGCCACGGAAGGAGTTCATGATCCCCCATACGGTACCGAACAGGCCGATGTACGGGCTGACCGAACCGACGGTGGCCAGGAACGGCAGGCTCTGCTCGAGCTTTTCTTCCTCGCGGGAGATCGCCACGCGCATGGCACGGGCCACGCCTTCCATCACCGCTTCGGGGTCGACGCCCGGCTGCTGGCGCAAACGAGAGAATTCCTTGAAGCCGGCGCGGAAAATCTGCTCGACGCCTGAGTCCGGATCCGGGTTGCTGCCAGCCTGGCGGTAGAGTTTGGACAGGTCGATACCCGACCAGAAGCGCTCTTCAAAGCTCTCCAGGGCACGGCGACCGGCGCGCAGCAGGTTGCTGCGCTGAAAAATCATGATCCATGAGGTCACCGATGCGGCTACCAGGGTCAGCATTACCAGTTGCACCACGACGCTGGCATTGCTGACCAGGCTCCACATGGAGGTATGGTCGACGACGTTAGCTTCCACGCTTTATCTCCTGCTCTGAGTGTGTACCCGCGCCGCTCACGCCGGCAAAGGCCGCACGTAGAGCTTCGGGAATGGCCCGGGGTTTCAAACTATGGGTGCGCACACAGGCCACCAAAAACTGCCCTTCGCAGAGCAGCACATTATCCGCAGCCCGCCTGACCTGCTGCTTGAAGCGCAGGCTGACGCGGTTCAATTCGATGACATCGGCACTTACCACCAGTTCGTCGTCCAGTCGCGCCGGCGCGTGGTAGCGCGCTTCGCTGGAATGCACGACGAATAACAGGTCCTCCCCTGCCAGCGCGGATTGGGCAAAACCCAGTTCCCGCAGCCGTTCGGTTCGAGCCCGTTCCATAAACTTGAGGTAATTGACGTAGTAAACGATGCCGCCGGCATCGGTGTCCTCGTAATAAACGCGACAGCGATGTGCGAACGACTCCAGCCCGTTTTGCGCGCGCATACTCTAGTGCTTACTCCTCAGGTTGCCAATCGGCCAGGCAACTGTTTTTTTCATTCTCGAACCCATTGACGCTCCAGGCGTGGTCTGGGACAGCACCAACCGGAAAAAAGTCGTCGTAAATGACTCGCTCAATCGTCCACGGCATCGAGGAACTCGTCTACCACTGGCATCTCACCCATTCGTGTCGGGATGTTTAAGCCAAAATGCAGGTAAGCATGGCGGGTCACCACGCGCCCGCGAGGTGTGCGCATGATGTAGCCCTGCTGGATCAGGTACGGTTCCAGCACGTCTTCAATGGTGTGACGCTCTTCACTGATGGCCGCCGCCAGGCTGTCCACGCCCACCGGGCCACCGTCGAATTTCTCGATCATGGTCAACAGCAGGCGCCGGTCCTGGTGGTCGAAACCGCGTTCGTCGATGTCCAGCAGGTTCAGCGCCAGGTCGGCAATCGGCTTGGTGATGTGGCCCTTGGCCCGGACTTCGGCAAAGTCGCGAACCCTGCGCAACAACCGGTTGGCGATCCGCGGCGTGCCCCGGGCCCGACGAGCTACCTCATAGGCACCGTCCGGATCCAGTGGCAAGCCAAGGATGCCGGCCGAACGACTGACAATCGTCGCCAGGTCGGCGTTGCTGTAGAACTCCAGGCGTTGGACGATACCGAAACGGTCGCGCAGCGGGTTGGTCAGCATGCCAGCACGAGTGGTCGCGCCCACCAGTGTAAAAGGTGGCAGGTCCAGCTTGATGGAGCGCGCCGCCGGCCCTTCGCCGATCATGATGTCGAGCTGGAAATCTTCCATGGCCGGATACAGCACTTCCTCGACGATGGGCGACAACCGGTGGATCTCGTCGATGAACAGCACGTCGTGGGGTTCAAGGTTGGTCAGCAACGCCGCCAGGTCGCCCGGCCGCTCGAGGACGGGCCCCGAGGTGCTTTTGATCGACACCCCCATTTCCTGGGCGATGATGTTCGCCAGGGTGGTCTTGCCCAGGCCCGGCGGGCCGAAGATCAGGGTGTGGTCCAGCGATTCGCTGCGTCCACGGGCCGCCTGGATGAACAGCTCCATCTGCTCGCGCACGGTCGGCTGGCCGATGTAGTCCGCCAGGCTGACGGGACGAATCGCCCGGTCCTGGACTTCCTCGCGGTCACGGGGCGCGCCCGTGGCGGCGATCAGACGGTCTGCTTCAATCACTTAAATCATTCCCTTCAGGGCACGACGAATCATGTCTTCAGTGCTCAAGCCTTTTTCCTTGATGGCGGAGATCGCCTTGCTGGCCTCCTGGGGCTTGTAGCCCAGGGAGATCAGCGCGGTCACCGCGTCGTTCTCGGCGCTGGCCGCAGGCACCGGCGCGTCCGGCTGGTTCGGCACCAGCGCGAACATCGCCGGCACCGCTTCCCAGGCCTTGAAACGATCCTTGAGTTCGACCAGCAGGCGCTCGGCGGTTTTCTTGCCCACGCCCGGTACCTTGGTCAGCGCCGAGGTGTCCTGGGACTGCACGCAACGCACCAGTTCGTCGACCTCCAGGCTCGACATCAAGGCCAGGGCCAGTTTCGGCCCCACCCCATTGAGACGGATCAACTCACGAAAAAAGTCTCGCTCACGCTTGCCGACGAAACCATAGAGTAACTGCGCATCCTCGCGTACGACCAAATGGGTATGCAGCGTCAGCGGCTCGCCGACCGACGGCAAGCGATACAGCGTGGTCATGGGCACTTCCAGCTCATAGCCCAGCCCGTTTACATCCAGAATCAGGTGCGGCGGCTGTTTCTCAGCCAGGGTGCCGCGCAAGCGTCCAATCACGTTTCAGATCCTTGGGGGTTGGCCAACCACTGGCTGGCGAGTAGCAGCCCGGGCATAAAAGGCCGACGACACAGGCGCAGAATTGCTCGGGCTCGTGAATAATTGCGCTGATGCTATCAGAGACGCAGGCGCCCGCCACGACTGCGTGCGGTTCCCAAGCCATGAGGCAACAGGCTGGAACGGGTATGGGCATGGCAAATGGCAATGGCCAGGGCGTCAGAGGCATCGATCTGCGGCTTGCTGACCAGTTTCAGCAGATGCATCACCATCATTTGCACCTGCTCCTTGTTCGCCGCCCCCGTTCCCACCACGGCCTGCTTGACCTGGGTCGCGGTGTACTCGGCGATTTCCAGGCTTTCCTCGGCGCCGGCCACGATGGCCGCCCCCCGGGCCTGCCCCAGTTTCAAGGCAGAATCGGCGTTGCGCGCCATGAAGACTTTTTCAATGCCCATGGTCACCGGGCCGTAGGTCTGGATGACTTCGCGCACGCCGCGATAAACAATCTGCAGGCGCTCGTGCAATTCACCGGCGCCGGTGCGGATACAGCCGGACGCGACGTACACGCAGCCGCGCCCGGTATCACGAACCACGCCATAGCCGGTGATGCGCGAACCGGGGTCGATACCAAGGATTAGAGTCATAGCGCCTGCGAAGAGTAATGCGGGTACAAGAGAATACAGTTCATCAAAGGCTTACAGTGAATATCCGTGGCGAGGGAGCTTGCTCCCGCTGGGCTGCGCAGCAGACCCTGTTTTGTGAGCGCTTCGCGCTCAAACGGGAGCAAGCTCCCTCGCCACAAGCAAGCTCCCTCGCCACAATGATTTCAAACAACCTTAAGTGAGCGGTATCAAGCCTGTCACCCAAGCTGTTCAGCCACCGACTCCGGAATATCGGCATTGGAATAAACGTTCTGCACGTCGTCCAGGTCCTCCAGCATATCGATCAGCTTGAGCACCTTCTCGGCGCCTTCAAGGTCCAGTTCGGCGCTGGTGGTCGGCTGCATCACGATTTCCGCGTCGGCGGGCTTGAAACCAGCCGCCTCCAGGGCGTTGCGCACGGCATAGAAGCTGGCGAACGAAGTGAACACCTCGAACGAGCCGTCTTCATGGCTGACCACGTCGTCAGCGTCGGCTTCCAGGGCGGCTTCGGTCAGGGCGTCTTCATCGAGGCCCGGGGCGAAGCTGATCTGCCCCTTGCGCTCGAACAGGTAGGCCACCGAGCCGTCGGTGCCCAGGTTGCCACCGCATTTGCTGAACGCGTGACGCACGGCAGCGGCCGTGCGGTTGCGGTTGTCGGTCATGCATTCGACCATCACCGCCACGCCACCCGGGCCATAACCTTCGTAGGTCAGTTCTTCAACGTTATCCGCCTCGGTCGCACCGGCGCCACGGGCGATGGCCCGGTCGATGATGTCGCGGCTCATGTTCGCGCCCAGCGCCTTGTCCAGGGCCAGGCGCAGGCGCGGGTTGGAACCCGGGTCGCCGCCACCCTGGCGGGCCGCGACCGTCAGCTCACGGATCCACTTGGTGAAGATCTTGCCTCTCTTGGCATCCTGACGTTCTTTGCGGTGCTTGATGTTCGCCCACTTGGAATGACCTGCCATAACTCGCTCCGGTTTTTCTTTGAAACATTGCCCGCCCTGCGCTCGCGCGGTGGCAGGCAAGCAGAAATATCGACACCAACGAAAAGGCGCATCCGAAGATGCGCCTTCAGGTGTCAGCCTTACTCAGCCTTTGGCTGTTCACGCAGGCGGATGTGCAGCTCGCGCAGCGCCTTGGCGTCCACTTCGCCCGGAGCCTGGGTCATGACATCGGCCGCGCTCTGGGTTTTCGGGAACGCGATCACTTCACGGATCGATTGGGCGCCGGTCATCAGCATCACCAGGCGGTCCAGGCCGAAGGCCAGGCCACCGTGGGGCGGAGCACCGAACTTCAGGGCGTCCAGCAGGAAGCCGAATTTCTCTTCCTGCTCCGCTTCTTCGATGCCCAACAGGCGGAACACGGCCTGTTGCATTTCCTTGCGGTGGATACGGATCGAACCGCCACCCAGCTCGGTACCGTTCAGGACCATGTCGTAGGCGCGGGACAAAGCGGTCGCCGGGTTGGCTTCCAGCTCCTCAGGCGAGCACTTCGGCGCGGTGAACGGGTGGTGCAGCGCGGAGAAGCTGCCGTCGTCGTTTTCTTCGAACATCGGGAAGTCGACAACCCACATCGGTGCCCACTCGCAGGTCAGCAGCTTCAGGTCGTGACCGAGCTTGATGCGCAGCGCGCCCAGGGCTTCGCTGACGATCTTGGCCTTGTCGGCGCCGAAGAACACGATGTCACCATCGACCGCACCGACGCGATCGAGGATCACGTTGAGGTTGGCTTCAGGAATGTTCTTCACGATCGGTGATTGCAGGCCATCGATGCCCGCGGCGCGCTCGTTGACCTTGATGTACGCCAGGCCCTTGGCACCGTAGATGCCGACGAACTTGGTGTAGTCGTCGATCTGCTTGCGCGGCATGCTGGCCCCGCCTGGAACACGCAGGGCGGCGATACGGCATTTCGGGTCGTTGGCCGGACCGCTGAAGACCTTGAACTCGACGTCCTTGAGCTGGTCGGCCACGTCCACCAGTTCCAGCGGGTTACGCAGGTCCGGCTTGTCGGAACCGTAGCGACGCATGGCCTCCTCGAAGGTCATGTGCGGGAATTCGCCGAATTCCAGACCCAGCACTTCCTTGAACAGGTTGCGGATCATGCCTTCGGTCAGGCCCATGATGTCTTTTTCATCGAGGAAGCTGGTTTCGATGTCGATCTGAGTGAACTCAGGCTGACGGTCGGCACGCAGGTCTTCATCGCGGAAGCACTTGGCGATCTGGTAGTAGCGGTCGAAGCCAGCCACCATCAGCAGTTGCTTGAACAGCTGTGGCGATTGCGGCAGGGCGAAGAAGCTGCCGGGGTGGGTGCGGCTCGGCACCAGGTAATCGCGAGCACCTTCCGGGGTGGCACGGGTCAGGATCGGCGTCTCGACGTCGAGGAAGCCGTTCTCGTCCAGGTAGCGACGGATGCTGGTGGTCATGCGCGAACGCAGGCGCAGCTTCTCGGCCATTTCCGGACGGCGCAGGTCGATGAAGCGATAGCGTAGGCGGGTTTCTTCGCCCACGTCGGAATATTCGTTGAGCGGGAACGGCGGGGTTTCCGCTTCGTTGAGCACTTCCAGCTCATAGCCCAGCACTTCGATCATGCCGGACGCCATGTTGGCATTGCCGGCACCGGCCGGACGCAGGCGCACCTTGCCGGTGATCTTGACCACGTATTCGCTGCGCACGCGGTCGGCGGTGGCGAAGGTTTCAGCGCGGTCCGGATCGAATACCACCTGGGCCAGGCCTTCACGATCACGGATGTCGAGGAAAATCACCCCGCCATGGTCACGGCGACGATGGACCCATCCGCAAAGAGTAACTTCCTGACCTTCCAGGCTTTCGTTCAGTTGGCCGCAATAATGGCTGCGCATCATGGTAGTGGTTTCACTTCTCGTAATTCGACATTCGGTTGGAGGCCCTGCCCGTGCAAGAACTCGCGCGTATTCAACTCAGTCAGCTTTGTCGCCACCGGCCAGGTTTTTCTTGGCGCCGGTCTTGAAATCGGTTTCGTACCAGCCTGTGCCGCCGAGGCGGAAACCAGGCATGGAGAGCATTTTCTTCAGTTCCGGCGCCTGGCAGGCAGGGCAGTCGACCAGCTTTGCGTCGCTGATCTTTTGAATGACTTCCATCTGATGACCACAGGAAGCACATTGATAGTCGTACATCGGCATGGGGTTGTCTCGGCGATCAGGTTACACGCGCAAGGGCTGGGCCTTGCGACAAAGGGCGAGATTATAGCCATTAAATGCGGCCTGTGCAGCCGTAAGACCGCACAGGCCGCACCGTCGGGTTCCGGGCATCACCAGGCTTGCGCGGTCAATGACGACCGGGGACTTGTATCCCGGTCTCCTTCAAGCCGTGCACCACGCAGACCACTCGCACCAAGCCGCTGAAATTGCGTACCCCACCATGTCGCAGATGCACCTCCCGGTCCACATGGGACAGCAAGGTGCTGATGGAACAGCGGTTGAGCCGGGCCATGTCGCCGAGGATATCCCAATACACCTGCTCCAGCCGCAGGCAGGTGGCGAACCCATTCAGACGAATGGACCGGGCCCAGGGCCGGGCCAACTGCATATCGAACCCCCGGACGAACGGGTCGACACTGATGGATTGAAAGCGCCCCCGCACGCCTTCCCCGGGATCTTTTCCTTGAATCATACCGTTGACACTCCTTTGCCATACGAGCCTGCGGGTTGGAACAACCAACCCGTGGCCCTATGGAAGCGCAACGGCAGCGCCAGTTCCAGATGACTTTATGACCATCGACGTAGGACAAGCCAACAGCAGGCAGGCGACGAGTTACACGGTCCTACACCCAACGTGCAGGCAATATCGTTGCCCCAGGTAATCCCGTGGCGAGGGAGCTTGCTCCCGTTCGGCTGCGCAGCAGCCGTAAGACCTGTGTCTGACAGGGTTTGGGGCTGCTACGCCCGAGGCGTCGGACCGTCCCAGCGGGAGCAAGCTCCCTCGCCACAGGGCATAGCGGGTGCCCCTTACTGGTTTTCCAACAGCGAGCGCAGCATCCACGCGGTCTTTTCATGCACCTGCATGCGCTGGGTCAACAGGTCGGCGGTAGGCTCGTCGCTGACTTTGTCCAATAACGGAAAGATGCCGCGGGCGGTACGCGTCACGGCCTCCTGGCCTTCGACCAGCTGTCGGATCATGTCTTCGGCGTTCGGCACACCCTCCTCTTCCTTGATGGAAGACAAGCGTGCATACACCGAATACGCACCAGGAGCAGGAAAGCCCAGGGCCCGGATTCGCTCGGCGATCGAATCCACCGCCAGTGCCAGTTCGTTGTATTGCTCCTCGAACATCAGGTGCAAGGTGCGAAACATCGGCCCGGTGACGTTCCAATGGAAATTATGGGTCTTGAGGTACAGCACATAGGTGTCCGACAGCAGGCGCGAAAGCCCGTCGACGATGGACTTGCGGTCTTCTTCACTGATTCCGATATCAATGGCCATGGTGGGTTGATCTCCTGATGGTGATGAATTCGACAGCGACCGTTCACTCTAGTGGATATGGCCGCCTGCAGCCTGCGACAGATCGTCAGCCCTCCTGAACCGACAAGGCAGGGCGCCAGCGGTTCCGATACTCAGTGGGAATTCAACGCGCTTTGCCTGGCACCTTCAAGCGCATGCCGGTGCTTTTCCAGCCGACGAACAGCGCGGTACGTGCCCTCAACGAGTTTGAGAAGGCCAGGGCTTTACTGTTAAATAGGCAGTGTGTCGCTACGCCTATTCTGCCGGGCATGGCGCATAGGCTGATTCGGGTACGTGTCCACCGCCTCTTAATTGTTCCGAAGCGAACCGCCCCCGACCAGCTCTTCCTTGTGATCTGTCTTAACCGTGAGCCAATCAAAATGTTGAAAATCGTCCACTTGCTAATGGGCGCAGCTGCCCTGCTGCTGTCCTTCATCCCTAGCCTGGGTTCCGAAGCCACACCTTACCTGCAACACCCCGATGCACTGTACCTGGCCTTTTTCGGCCTGCTCAACCTGACCCTCGCGCCTGCCATTCCATACTGGAACAAAGGTCCACGTCATCAACTGCAAAACCTGGTCAGTGCCCTGCTGGTACTGGCGGTTGCCCTGCAGACCCTGGCGCTGCTGGCGCCAATGCCGGAAATCGGCGGTCAACCGGCCATTGTGTTCAGCCTCGGCTGCGCACTGCTCGCCGTGGCCCTGCACCTGGCCATCAGCTTCTATAAGAAGTCTTCGCCAGCCGCCGCGCCGCAGAACTACGACATGTCCAACCGCGATACCGGCACCGTGAAGTGGTTCAACACTTCCAAAGGTTTCGGCTTTATCTCCCGCGACTCCGGCGATGACATCTTCGTGCATTTCCGGGCCATTCGTGGCGAAGGCCACCGCGTCCTGGTAGAAGGCCAGCGCGTGGAATTCTCCGTGATGAACCGCGACAAAGGCCTGCAAGCCGAAGACGTGATCGCGGCACTGCCGCGTCGCTGATTCCTGCCGTAAAAAAAACCGCGATGCAGCTGCGCTGCTCGCGGTTTTTTAATGCCTGCCAATCGACGCCAGGTCCGCAGCTTCCTGTGGGAGCGAGCTTGCTCGCGAAAGCGGTGGGTCAGTCGGTTGCAATGCTGGCTGATCCGCCCTCTTCGCGAGCAAGCCCGCTTTCACAAGGATTGTGGCACTAGTAATGCGGAGGCGGTGCCTCTTCTTCGAAAGATTCGAATTGCCCGACCATTTCCTCCTGGCGCTTGAGCAATGCCGCCATCTGTAGCTGCAACCGCTCGACCACCCTCTGTTGCTCCACCAGCACGTCGTTCAATGCCTGGATGGTGTCATCCTGAAACGCCAGGCGACTTTCAAGCTCGGTAACACGTTCCTCAAGGTTCATGGCATCAGCCCTCCAGAAACTTGAAATCATCGGTCAGGGCCATTCGCAGACGCTCGCGGACAGCCGTAACCTGCACCTCAGTATAAGGCACGGCCGAATGTTTGCCCCAGACCGGGGCAGGCCAGGCGGCATCATCACGCTTGCGTACGATGACATGCATATGCAGCTGGCTGACCACGTTACCCAAGGTTGCAACGTTCATTTTGTCGGCATCGAACGAATCTTTCAGTGTTTCAGCCAACGCCGTGGTTTCTTTCCACAACTGTTGCTGATCAATGTCATCCAACTGAAACAATTCACTGATATTTTCCCGCCGCGGTACGAGGATGAACCACGGGTAGTTGGAGTCATTGGACAACAGCAACCGGCACAGCGGGAAATCACCGATGGGCAGTGTGTCTTGTTGCAGTCGTGGGTCTAAGGCAAACACCGTGCGTACTCCTCGTTGTTGATCCTGCCCGGATGGGCGGCCCGCAGGCCTGCCTTGGGCGCAGACCCGCAGCATACCTGCGAACGCCGGAACGTTCACTGCGTACCGTCCGAGGCAGGCCCGACACTGATCTCCCTGAATTTTTATCCAGACGCGCCATTAACCGGTGCAGCGCCCCGCACCCATTCGGCGCATGCGGCAGCTGTCCGGCCCTGGCCGGAGTGATACCTGCTGCGGCAGTTGTAGGTTTTTCGCACAACTTGAAAAATTTTTGCACCAAAACAGCACAGTGCGTCTACGCTCAGTGCACGAAGTATCCGGGATTTACCCACCGAATGGGGTGAACCGGTAACGCTTTTGGTTGTCTCGCGAGGTTTTCGAACGGCAACCATGGCACCTGCGCAGCAGTCAACCCTATTTAAAACAAGGCCTTTGGAGCCCGGTTTCATGAGGTTTCACCGCGACCGCAGCGAGGATGTGAAAAAAATGTGAATGGAAATCGGATTTGTGCATGCTTGTTGCATTCATCCACACATCGTCTGGATGGGCCTGCCGGAACGCGGACCCTCAAGACCTGAAAATTAAAGTGGCAAGGCTGCCCAAGGAGCTTCAAGCGCGGTAATGATGGACTCTTTACACCGATGCCGGAAAAAGAAAAACAACATTAAAGTTGTGAGTCCGAGTGCATGGGTTCAGCCCAAATGCGACATGGATCGAGCCATTGGCGACAGGGTCGTAAAGAAGCTGAAAGGTTGTATGGGCAAGTATCGCCAATAGGGTCGGCGTGATATAAGTTTGCGCCGGCACAATAAAGAAAGAGCCGCCCAGATAATAAAACAGGTGGGACGGCAGTACTCTTCTAAAACCAAAGGAGCAAATCACGATGCGCGTGATGAAGTGGAGCATGATCGCACTGGCCGTTGCTGCAGCAGCCAGTACTCAAATGGCTACGGCCGCACCTTTCGTAAGTGACCAGTCTGAAGCCAAGGGCTTCGTTGAAGATGCCAGCGCCAAATTGCTGCTGCGCAACTACTACTTCAACCGTGACCGCAAAGACGGCGCGACCGATCAAAAAGACTGGACTCAGGGCATCTGGGGTAACTTCAACTCCGGTTACACCCAAGGCACCGTCGGCGTCGGCGTTGACGCATTCGGTTACCTGGCAGTCAAACTGGACGGCGGCGACGGTACCGGCGGCACCGGCAACATGAGCCGCGACGCCGACGGCGATGTCAACGACAGCCAAGGCAAAGCCGGCGCAGCCATCAAGTTCCGCGTATCCAAAACCGAACTGAAAATCGGTGACCAGCAGCCAAGCACTGCTCCAGTGTTCGCTGTCGGTGGCTCCCGCGTCCTGCCTCAAACTGCCAGCGGTTTCCAACTGCAGAGCAGTGAAGTCAAAGACCTCGACCTCGAAGCCGGTCACTTCTACTCGGGTACCAGCCAGGACCGCAACGCCCGTGACGGCGGCCTGTATGCAACCTACGCTGGCGTAGAAGCCAACACCATCGACTACGCAGGTGGTAAATATTCCTTCACTGACAACCTGAGCGCATCGATCTACGGCGCCCAGTTGGAAGACATCTGGAACCAGTACTACGGTAACCTGAACTACACCATTCCAATGGGTGGTGATCAGTCGCTGAACCTGGACGGTAACATCTACCGCACCACCGACACCGGCAGCTCCAAAGCCGGCGACATCAGCAACACCGCGTTCTCCCTGGCTGCTGCGTTCTCGTTCCTGAAAGCGCACACCATCACCGTTGCCTTCCAGAAAATCAACGGCGACACTCCGTTCGACTACATCGGTGTGGGCAAGAACAACCGTGGCGGCGACTCGATCTTCCTCGCCAACTCCATCCAGTACTCTGACTTCAACGCCCCAGGCGAGAAGTCTGCCCAGATCCGTTACGATCTGAAAATGGCTGAGTACGGCGTTCCTGGCCTGAGCTTCATGACCCGCTACGTCAAAGGTTGGGACATCGACGGCACCAACACCCCAGCAGGCAGCCCTTACGCTGGTCTGTACGGTGAAGACGGCAAGCACAACGAAACCAACTTCGAAGCCAAGTACGTTGTTCAGTCTGGCCCGGCCAAAGATCTTTCCTTCCGTGTTCGTCAAGCCTGGCACTACGCTAACGCTGACGAAGGTGAAGGCGATATCAAAGAGTTCCGCCTGATCGTCGACTACCCGATTTCGGTTCTGTAATTGCCGAAAGCTAGTTCGCGGTAATCAAAAAAAGGCCCATCTTCGGATGGGCCTTTTTCATGGGGTCTACTTCGTGGGAACCCTGACCGAAGGGATAGGCAAGTACCGGAGGATCATTGCGCCGAGGAGGATTCCTGAACTACCCGAATCACCCGCTGGGGAAACGGAATATCAATCCCCGCATCCTTCAAGCGATCCCGGGCCTGTTCATTGAGCATGAACATCACACTCCAGTAATCCGCCGTCTTCACCCAAATCCGCAACGACACGGTGATCGAGCTGTCGCCCAAGGTGGAAATCACCGCTTCAGGCGCCGGGTCAGCCAGTACGCGCTCATCCTTCGCCAGGTCGAGCAACACCTGCCGGGCCTTTTGCAGGTCGGCCTGATAGTCCACGCCCACGTCGAACACCACTTTGCGGGTCGGCTGGCGATTGGTGTTGGTGATGATGCCGTTCGACAGGTTGCCGTTGGGCACGATGACGGTCTTGTTGTCACCGGTGCGCAGCACGGTGTGGAAGATCTGGATGCTGTCGACCGTGCCGGCCACGCCCTGGGCCTCGATCCAGTCACCGATGCGGAATGGACGGAACAACAGGATCAGCACACCACCGGCGAAGTTCGCCAGGCTGCCCTGCAAGGCCAGGCCAATCGCCAGGCCGGCTGCGCCAATGGCGGCGACGAACGAGGTGGTCTCTACACCGATCATCGACGCGACACTGACGATCAGCAGGATCTTCAGGATGATATTCGCCAGGGTACTGATAAACCCCTGCAACGCCAGGTCAGCATTACGCAGGGCCAGCAGCGCGCCCAGTTTCTGGGTCACCTTGTTGATCAGCCACCAACCGATGGCCAGGGTGATGATCGCCAGCAGCACACGGCTGCCGTACTCCATGATCATCGGAATCCAGGCCTGGGAGGCCTTGACCAAGTGGTCCACTTCAGCGTTCAAGTCCATCGTGTTCTCCTTTTCCTGTAGCGAGCGGCATTGTGGCGAGGGAGCTTGCTCCCGCTTGGGTGCGTAGCGCCCACTGATAAGAGGCTGCTACGCAGCCAGCGGGAGCAAGCTCCCTCGCCACAGGGTCTCCATGAAACTGAAATATCAGTCGCGGAAGTTGTTGAATTGCAGCGGCATGCCGAATTCCTTGCCGCGCAAGGCGGCGATGGCTTCTTGCAAGTCGTCTCGCTTCTTGCCGGTCACCCGGACCTGCTCGCCCTGGATGGCAGCCTGGACCTTGAGCTTGGCGTCCTTGATGTGAGCGACAATCTTCTTCGCCAGTTCCTTGTCGATGCCTTCCTTGAGCACGGCTTCCTGTTTCATCAGCTTGCCCGAAGCGAACGCGTCCTTGACCTCCAGGCACTGCACGTCGATCTTGCGCTTGACCAGCGCCAGCTTGAGGATCTCGATCATCGCCTCGAGCTGGAAGTCGGCCTCGGCGGTCAGGTTGACGGTCAGGTCCTTTTCCTTGAACTCGAAACTGCCCTTGCCCTTGAGGTCATAGCGACGGTCGAGTTCCTTGACGGCGTTTTCAACGGCGTTGGTGACTTCGTGTTTGTCCAGTTCGGATACCACGTCGAATGACGGCATGTAGTGTTCTCCAATAAAAAAGGCGCGCCGGTAACAAAGGCGCGCGCTTGGCTTGTGGTTGAAATCGGGCTCATTATAACGGGTCTTTTCCTGCTGACACTGCGAGCCCCCGGATGCCTGCGCTAAACCGAGTAAAAAACTGATGTCCACCACCTGGCATGTCCTGGGCGCCGGCAGCCTCGGTACGTTATGGGCCGCGCGCCTGGCCCGGGCCGGTCTGCCGGTGCGGCTGGTGCTGCGCAATGACGACCGATTGCAGGCGTATCGGGCCGCCGGCGGGCTGACGCTGGTGGAACAGGGCCAGGCGCAGTGTTACCCGGTGCCCGGCGAAACAGCGGACAACCCTGAACCGATCAAGCGCCTGCTGTTGGCCTGCAAAGCCTATGACGCAGAGGCGGCGGTAAGCTCGGTGGCCCATCGCCTGAGCGCCGAGTCGGAAATGATCCTGTTGCAGAACGGCCTCGGCAGCCAGGACGCGGTAGCCAACCGTGTCCCCCTGGCCCGCTGCATCAGCGCTTCCAGCACCGAAGGCGCGTTTCGCGACGGTGACTGGCGCGTGGTCTTCGCCGGTCACGGCTACACCTGGCTCGGCGACCCCGCGCACCCGGTGGCGCCGTTCTGGCTGGACGACCTCAAGGCCGCGGGCATTCCTCACGAATGGAGCGCCGATATCCTCACCCGGCTCTGGCGCAAACTGGCGCTCAACTGTGCGATCAATCCGCTGACCGTCCTGCACCACTGCAACAATGGCGGTTTGCAGAACCATCGTTGCGAAGTCGCCACCCTGTGCGCGGAACTCACCGACCTGCTCGAACGCTGCGGCCAACCCGCTGCGGCCGAAGACTTGCTGCCGGAAGTCGAACGGGTGATCCAGGCCACCGCCGCCAATTACTCCTCGATGTACCAGGACGTCAGCCATCGGCGCCGCACCGAAATCAGCTATTTGCTCGGCCACGCCTGCAAGGCGGCCCAACGCCATGGGTTGGTGGTTGCGCACCTGGAACAACTGCGACAGCGACTGATTGCCCACCTGGACAACCTCGGATTGCCCAGCGACTGAGCAGCGGCTACGCTGGCCTCGTGTTCCTTTGCAGCGACGACTCTGATGCCATTGCGCCAGCGCCTTGAAAACCTCCCGGTCGGCCAGAAACTGCTGGCCGCCCTGTTGGTGTTATTGACCACCGTTCTTTTGGTGGCCAACCTGACCTTTATCAGCGCCGCCTACTACATTTCCCAGGAAAGCATGGCCCCCCAGGCCCTGCAGACCATCGGCCGACTGGTGGCGAACCCGAGCCTGATCGCCGACGCGCTGCAATCGCCGCAAACCGCCAAGCGCCTGCTCGACGAACTCAACAGCTATGCACCATTGCGGGCCGCTGCCTTGTATGACGGCGAAGGCGAGCGCCTGGCGCAACTGCAACAGGGCGAAAAGCTCAAGCTGCCGGACCACTTCCGCAAGATGCAGACATGGCAGGCCGGTGAATTTCGCAGCAACCAGGTGATCACCCTGCCCCGCCCCGGCACAACGCCGGGCCATCTGCTGCTGGTGGCCAGCAGCGAATTGCCGACGGCGTTCTACACCGGCACCCTCACCGCCAGCCTCGGCATCCTGATCTTCAGCGTGCTGCTGTGGCTGGTCATTGCCCAGCAGATCAAGCGCCTGATCACCCAGCCGATTCATCAGCTCGAAGAGCTGTCACGCCAGGTCACCCGCGAGGAGAACTACGCCCTGCGCGCCGCCCGGGGCAACCACGACGAGATCGGCAGCCTGGCCGAAGCGTTCAACACCATGCTGTCGCGGATCGAAGCCCGGGAACAACAGCTCAAGCGCGCCCGGGACGATTCCCAGGCCGCTTACGACCAGGCCCAGGGCCTGGCGGAAGAAACCCGCCATACCAACCGCAAGCTGGAGTTGGAAGTCCAGGTGCGCAGCAAGATCGAGAAAAAACTCACCGGTTTCCAGAACTACCTCAACAGCATCATCGACTCCATGCCCTCGGCGCTGATCGCCCTCGACGAACAGCTCTACGTCACCCAATGGAACCAGGAGGCCAGCGCGCTCTCCGGCACCCGCCTGGACGAGGCTTTGAACCAGCCGATCTTCCTCGCCTTCGAGCCGCTCAAGCCGTACCTGCCGCAGCTCAAGCAGACCGTCGAGCAACACACGGTGGCGAAGATCGAACGGGTCACCTGGACCAAGGACGATGAAGCGCGGCACTACGCCCTGACCTTCTACCCATTGATGGGCGGCGCCGGGCGCGGGGTGGTGATCCGCATCGATGACATCACCCAGCGCCTGTCGCTGGAAGAAATGATGGTGCAATCGGAAAAAATGCTTTCGGTCGGTGGTCTCGCGGCCGGCATGGCCCACGAAATCAACAACCCGTTGGGCGCGATCCTGCACAACGTACAGAACATCCGCCGGCGCCTGTCGCCGGACCTGCCGAAGAACCTCGAACAGGCCGAACAACTGGGTATCGAGCTGCAGGAGGTCAATCGCTACCTGGAAGGCCGGGAGATCCCGCAGTTGCTCGACGGCATCCAGCAGGCCGGCGCCCGGGCGGCGAAGATCGTTACCCACATGCTCAGCTTCAGCCGCCGCAGCACGCGGCAGATGGCGCCTTGCGACCTGCCGGCGCTGATCGACCAAGCGGTGGAAATTGCCGGCAACGACTTTGACCTGGCAATCGGCTTCGACTTCAAGGGCCAGGCGATCATCCGTCAATTCGACCCGAACCTCGGCCCGGTTCCCGGCACCGCCAACGAGCTGGAACAGGTGCTGCTCAACCTGTTGAAAAACGCCGCCCAGGCGATTCACCAACGCCAGGACGACAGCGAACCGGGGCGCATCATCCTGCGCACCCGGCTGAATCCGCCGTGGGCGGAAATCCAGGTGGAAGACAACGGCATTGGCATGAGCGAAAACGTCCGTAAACGGACCTTCGAGCCGTTCTTCACCACCAAGGAGATCGGCCAGGGCACGGGCCTGGGGCTGTCAGTGTCGTATTTCATCATCACCAATAACCACAAGGGCCAGATGGAAGTGCAATCGGCGCCGGGCCAGGGCACTTGCTTTACCCTGCGCCTGCCCTTGGCCGGCACGTCTCTCACCCAGCAGGAAAACATCCAACTGGAGCGCTGAGCATGGGCTTTCGCCTGTCGAAGATTTACACCCGCACCGGCGATACCGGTGAAACCGGATTGGGCGATGGCCGCCGCGTGGCGAAGGACCACCCGCGAATCGAGGCCATCGGCGAAGTGGATACGCTGAACAGCCAGTTGGGTTTGCTACTGGCCGGGCTTGCCGCCGAAACCACGCGACACCCGGATTTGCAGGAGATCATCGATGTGCTGACGCCTTGTCAGCATCGATTGTTCGACCTCGGCGGAGAGCTGGCAATGCCGGCTTATCAGGCCCTGACCACGGCAGAAGTCGAACGACTGGAAGCGGCGATTGACCGCTGGAACGAGGAGTTGGGGCCACTGGAAAACTTCATCCTGCCCGGCGGCTCGACCCTGATCGCCCTCGCGCACGTCTGCCGCAGCCTGGCCCGCAGCGCTGAACGTCGTTGCCAGCAGTTGAACACGGTCGAGCCACTGGCCGGGCCCGGGCTGGCCTACATCAATCGGTTATCGGATCTGCTGTTCGTGGCGGCGCGGGTGATTGCCCGGCGCCAAGGGGTTGCCGAGGTGCTTTGGGAGGCGGCGGCCAAGCCTCAGGAGTGATCACAAGGATGTATCGCCTGGCAGGCCGCCTTCGCGAGCAAGCCCGCTCCCACAGTTGATCGGGTTTCTTCAGAAAGAATGCACTCCAACTGTGGGAGCGGGCTTGCTCGCGAAGGGGCCAGCAGCCACTCTATAAAATCAGGCTTCAGGCCAAAACGCCCGAATCCCCGCCACACCCTGGGCCCCAGCCTCCCAGGCTTTTTCCCGGTCATCAGGCCCGACCCCGCCCAACAGATAGACCGGCTTGTTGAAGCCTTCGATCAACCGCGCCGCCTCATCCCACCCCAACGGCACTGCCTCGGGATGGGTCTGGGTCGGCTGGACGGGCGAGAGCGTGACGAAATCCACGTCCATCTGCCGGGCCAGGGCCAGTTCCTCAGCGTTATGGCAGGACGCCGCCAACCAACGCTCCTTGCCGAACGGACGACCCGCCGCTGCGTGCTTGCGCAATTGCGCTGCGGTGATGTGCCAGCCGGCGGACGGGAAATCCCCCAGCCACTCGAACGGCCCCTTGAGCATCAATTGTGCCTTGCCGGCGCACAACCCCGCCGCATCCACCGCCAGGTCACGGTATTGCGGGTCATAGCCATTGGGCGCGCGCAGTTGCACCAGCTTGATGCCACCGGCGATCGCCTTCTGCAGGCCGCGCAGCAAGGCCGGTGTCTCAAGGCCTTCAGGGGTGATCAAGTATTCGCCCGGCAAGCGGGCCGCGGCGACAATCGGTTGATTGGCGGCCGGAAACTCATAGTTCGGCAGATCGCGGGCCATCACCCAGGCCAAAGGCTGCCCTTCGGCGCCGTGGGCCTGGCCGGTGAACGCCGAGACTTCCCAGACATCCAGCAATACCTGCTTGTCCGGGTAATCGTGACGCACCTTGATCAGCGGCCGAGCGGCGCCGACCACAATCCCCAGCTCTTCATGAAGTTCCCGGGCCAGGGCCGTCTCGACGGTCTCGTCGGCCTCGACCTTGCCACCGGGAAACTCCCACAGGCCACCCTGGTGCTGGGTATCGGCCCGTCGGGCGATCAGGATCTTGCCGGCAGCATCACGAATGACCGCCGCCGCTACGTGTATTCGTTTCACCGCGTTGCTTCCTCCAGGCCGTCTTCGCGAGCAAGCCCGCTCCCACAATGGATTTGTGGTGCGAACACTTTGCAGGTCACCCAGCAGGTCCCTGTGGGAGCGGGCTTGCTCGCGAAGGCGGCGACTCGGTCTTAAGTCCGATACTCAGCGTTGATTTTCACGTACTCGTGGGACAAGTCAGTGGTCCAGATCGTTTCGCTGCAATCACCACGCCCCAGTTCGATGCGGATGGTGATTTCTTCCTGCTGCATCACCGCCGCGCCCTGGGCCTCGGTGTAGGTCGCAGCACGGGCACCCTGGCTGGCGATGCAGACTTCACCGAGGAACACGTCGATCTTGCTCACGTCCAGCTCCGGCACGCCGGCACGACCGACCGCGGCGAGGATTCGGCCCCAGTTCGGGTCGGAAGCAAACAGCGCCGTCTTGATCAGCGGCGAGTGCGCCACGGTGTAGCCGACATCCAGGCATTCCTGATGATTGCCACCGCCGTTGACCTGCACAGTGACGAACTTGGTCGCGCCTTCGCCGTCACGCACGATGGCCTGGGCCACTTCCATGCACACTTCGAACACAGCCTGTTTCAGGGCGGCGAACAGCGGGCCGCTGGCTTCGGTAATCTCCGGCAGATTGGCCTTGCCGGTGGCGATCAGCATGCAGCAGTCGTTGGTGGAGGTGTCACCGTCGATGGTGATGCGGTTGAACGACTTGTTGGCACCGTCGAGCATCAAGTCTTGTAGCACCTGGCGCGAAACCTTGGCGTCGGTGGCAATGTAGCCGAGCATGGTCGCCATGTTCGGCCGGATCATGCCCGCGCCTTTGCTGATACCGGTAACGGTGACGGTCACGCCATCGTGCTGGAACTGACGGCTCGCGCCCTTGGGCAGGGTGTCGGTGGTCATGATCCCGGTGGCGGCCGCGGCCCAGTTGTTCTCCGACAGGTCATCGAGAGCGGCCTGCAACGCGCCTTCGATTTTCTCGACCGGCAGTGGCTCGCCGATCACACCAGTGGAGTACGGCAGCACCTGGTTGGCATCGACACCGGTCAGCTCGGCCAGTTTCGCGCAAGTACGCTCGGCGGCGGCCAGGCCTGGCGCGCCGGTGCCGGCGTTGGCATTGCCGGTGTTGGTCAGCAGATAGCGCACCGGCCCCTGCACGCGCTGCTTGGCGAGGATGACCGGCGCTGCGCAAAAGGCGTTGAGGGTGAAGACGCCGGCGACCGTCGAGCCTTCGGCGCAACGCATTACCACGACATCCTTGCGCCCGGGGCGCTTGATGCCCGCCGAAGCGATACCGAGTTCAAAACCGGCAACCGGGTGCAACGTTGGCAACGGACCAAGACCAACAGCCATGAATGCGCTCCTTATAGATGTATGTCTGCGCCGCTCTCGTCGGGACGGCTAATCAAATGGCAAAACGCCGCGAGCCGTTTGAAACCGGTCGCGGCGTGGAGGGTTCAGCGTTGAAACGGGGTTATTGGATCTGCCCGTGGCAATGCTTGTATTTCTTGCCCGAACCGCAGTAGCACAGTTCGTTACGGCCCAGTTTCTGCTCGTTACGCACCGGCGCGGTGGCCGTCGCCAGGGCGACATCGACATCGACGCCCTCGTCAGCCACGACATCCAGGCCAGGGGCTTCGGCGTGCTCGAACTGCATGCGGGCGGCCAGGGCTTCAGCTTCCTGGCGCAGGCGAGCTTCTTCCTCGGCCGGGTCTTCGCGGCGGACCTGAACGTGGGACAGCACACGGATCGAGTCGCGCTTGATCGAATCCAGCAGATCGGAGAACAGCGTGTAGGACTCGCGCTTGTACTCCTGCTTCGGGTTCTTCTGGGCATAACCGCGCAGGTGGATACCGTGACGCAGGTGATCCATGGTCGACAGGTGGTCTTTCCACAGGTCGTCCAGTACCCGCAGCACAATCTGCTTCTCGAAGGAGCGCAGCGCTTCGGCGCCGGCCTGGTCTTCTTTCTCGTTGTACGCGGCGATCAGTTCGGCCAGCAGCCTTTCACGCAGGGTCTCTTCGTACAGGTGGTCATCCTCGTCGAGCCACTGCTGGATCGGCAAGGACACGCCGAAGTCGCTGCGCAAGGCCGCTTCCAGGCCGGCGATGTCCCACTGCTCCGGCAACGATTGCGGCGGAATGTGGGCGCTGACGGTGGCGTTGAGCACGTCCTGGCGGAAATCGGCGATGGTCTCGCCGATATTGTCGGCGGCCAACAAACTGTTACGCATGTGATAGATCACTTTACGTTGTTCGTTGTTGACGTCGTCGAACTCGAGCAACTGCTTACGGATATCGAAGTTGCGCCCTTCGACCTTGCGCTGGGCCTTCTCGATGGCATTGGTCACCATGCGGTGCTCGATGGCCTCGCCCGGCTGCATGCCCAGGGCCTTCATGAAGTTCTTCACCCGGTCAGAGGCGAAGATACGCATCAGGCTGTCTTCCAGCGACAGGTAGAAACGGCTGGAACCGGCGTCGCCCTGGCGACCGGCACGGCCACGCAGTTGATTGTCGATACGCCGCGATTCGTGGCGCTCGGATGCGATCACCTGCAAGCCGCCGGACTCCAGCACCTGCTGGTGGCGCTTCTGCCAGTCGGCCTTGATCTGCGCGATCTGCTCCGGAGTCGGGTTTTCCAGGGAGGCGACTTCCACCTCCCAGTTGCCGCCCAGCAGGATGTCGGTACCACGACCGGCCATGTTGGTGGCGATGGTCAGCGCACCCGGGCGACCCGCCTGGGCGATGATCTCGGCTTCCTTCTCGTGGAACTTGGCGTTGAGCACCTTGTGCTCGATGCCTTCCTTGTTGAGCAGCGCAGACATGTGCTCGGACGTTTCGATGGTGGCGGTGCCCACCAGTATCGGACGCCCCTGGGCCATGCCTTCCTTGATGTCATTGATGATCGCCGCGTATTTCTCTTCGGCGGTCAGGAACACCAGGTCGTTATAGTCCTTGCGGGCCAGCGGCTTGTTCGGCGGGATCACCACCACTTGCAGGCCGTAGATCTGGTGGAACTCGAACGCCTCGGTGTCAGCGGTGCCGGTCATGCCGGACAGCTTGTTGTACAGGCGGAAGTAGTTCTGGAACGTGGTCGAGGCCAGGGTCTGGCTCTCGGCCTGGATGTTCAGGTTTTCCTTGGCTTCGATGGCCTGGTGCAGGCCTTCGGACAAACGACGACCGGGCATGGTACGGCCGGTGTGTTCGTCCACCAGGACCACCTGGCCGTCCTGCACGATGTATTCGACGTTGCGATGGAACAGCTTGTGGGCACGCAGGCCGGCATAGACGTGGGTCAGCAGGCCCAGGTTGTGCGCCGAATACAGGCTCTCGCCTTCCGCCAGCAGGCCGACGCGGGTGAGCATTTCTTCGATGAACTGGTGACCGGCTTCGTTGAGTTCGACCTGACGGGTCTTCTCATCGATGGTGTAGTGCCCGGCCTGGGTCACTTGGCCTTCGACTTCCTCGACGTGCAACTTGAGCTGCGGGATCAGCTTGTTGATCTCGATGTACAGCTTGGAGCTGTCCTCGGCCTGACCGGAAATGATCAGGGGGGTACGGGCTTCGTCGATGAGGATGGAGTCGACTTCGTCGATCACGGCAAAGTTGAGTTCACGCTGGAATTTTTCTTCCATGCTGAACGCCATGTTGTCGCGCAGGTAGTCGAAACCGAATTCGTTGTTGGTACCGTAGGTGATGTCGGCGGCGTAGGCGGCGCGCTTCTCTTCCGGCGGCTGGAACGGCGTGACGACGCCGACGGTCAGGCCGAGGAATTCGTAGAGCGGGCGCATCCAGTTGGCGTCGCGGCGGGCCAGGTAGTCGTTGACCGTTACCACGTGCACGCCCTTGCCGGACAGTGCGTTGAGGTAGACGCCCAGGGTCGCCACGAGGGTCTTGCCCTCACCGGTGCGCATTTCAGCGATCTTGCCTTCGTGCAGGGTCATGCCGCCGATCAACTGAACGTCGAAGTGGCGCATGCCCATGATCCGCTTGCCGGCTTCGCGGGCCACCGCAAACGCTTCGGGCAGGAGCTGGTCAAGGGTTTCCCCCTTGGCGATGCGGTCCTTGAATTCGGCAGTCTTGGCGCGTAACTGATCGTCCGAAAGGGCCACCATTTGCTCTTCGAAGGCATTGACAGTCTGTACCGTCTTGAGCATGCGCTTGACTTCACGCTCGTTCTTGCTTCCAAAAAGTTTCTTTAACAAAGGCGCAAACATATCGGCAGGATCTTCCACACTAAAGGGATGGAGGGCGGCCCCGTGAGTCGCCCGTGCAGCCCTCATGGCCGCATGCGAACGAGCATTCTACCCGGAAACGATGGTGAGGAAAGTGGCGTTATTCCACGATGCTGGCACAGCGCTGTGACGGGGCTTGCTTAAAATAAGGGCTTTTGAGCGAACTTCAACCCATAAAGTGCTGAAGTTACCAGCGTTTGTGTCAGTAAAACGCCTCGGATCGACTGCGCCGAGGCTTACCGGGTGCTTTCTGCTACCATGGCGCCTCTGTCACTTGTGGTATTCGTCCATGGCCTTTCGCCCTCTTCCAGCCAAGGCTCCCGCCGTCCTGCTGCGCGAAGCCAAACCGCTGAAAGCCATCTTCGGCCACGCCCGGCGCCTGGGCCATTTGCAGCGCCTGCTGGACAGCCAGTTGCAACCTGCCGCTCGCGAGCATTGCCATGTGGCGTCCTGGCGCGAAGGCTGCCTGCTGCTGATCGTCACCGACGGCCATTGGGCCACGCGCTTGCGCTACCAGCAAAAACGCCTGCTGCGGCAATTGCAGGCCTTCGAAGAGTTCGCCAACCTGACGCGGATCCTGTTCAAGGTCCAACCGCCCACGGTGCAGGCCCGTGCCAAAGGCCACACGCTAGACCTGTCCAGCGAAGCCGGCGCAACCATCCAGGCCACGGCCGATGGCATCAGCGATCCGCAACTGCGGGCGGCGCTGGAACGCTTGGCGGCACATGCCCGGCCCAAGCCTTGAGTTCGTGCATCGGCGGTTAGATCGCTATCGCGAGCAGGCTCGCTCCCACAGGGGATCTTCAGCGGATACAAAATTTGTGTTCAGCCCGGCCCTCCTGTGGGAGCGGGCTTGCTCGCGAAAGCGGACTGTCAGTCAATGATGAGTTAGCTGACCCGACGCCTTCGCGAGCAAGCCCGCTCCCACAAGGTTTTTCAGCGGGCACATAATCCGGGCACAGCCGAGTTCCCTGTGGGAGCGGGCTTGCTCGCGATAGCCGCGCCCCGGTCCCCCGACTAGCGACGCTTATTGCCCCCCAGCAACGACCCCATCAACCCGCGCACCAATTGCCGGCCCAGTTGGTTGGCGGCCTGGCGCATCGCAGACTTCAGTGCCTGGCCGGCTGCGGTGCCGAGGAACTCTCCGGCTTTGTCGGCGAAACTCGGTTCTTCGGCCGGCGGTTTGCCCGGCGCTTGAGCCTGGGGTTCAAGCCCCTTGCGGCCCATCAGCACTTCATAGGCTGATTCCCGATCGACCGGCTTGTCGTAACGACCTTGCAATGGCGAATGGGCGATCAGCCCGGCGCGCTCGGCCTCGCTCAGCGGCCCGATGCGCGATTGCGGCGGCGCCACCAGCACGCGCTGGACCATTTCCGGCGTGCCTTTTTCCTGCAAAGTGCCGACCAGGGCCTCGCCGATCCCCAACTCAGTGAGCACCGCCAGGGCATCGAATTGCGGGTTCGGCCGAAAACCGTCCGCCACCGCCCGCAGGGATTTCTGCTCCTTGGCGGTAAAGGCCCGCAAGCCGTGCTGGATACGCAAGCCCAACTGCGCCAGCACATCGTCCGGCAGATCGCCCGGCGACTGGGTGACGAAATACACCCCCACACCCTTGGAGCGGATCAGCCGCACCACTTGCTCCAAACGCTCCTGCAAAGCCTTGGGCGTGCCGGCAAAAAGCAGGTGCGCCTCATCGAAGAACAGCGCCAGCAACGGTTTGTCCGCATCGCCGCGCTCGGGCAGTTGCTCGAACAACTCGGCCAGCAGCCACAGCAGGAACGTCGCATAGACCTTCGGCGCCTCGTGGACCAGACGGCTGGCGTCCAGCAAATGAATGCGGCCACGGCCATCGGCGGCCGGTTGCAGGATGTCCTCAAGTTGCAGGGCCGGCTCGCCGAACAACGCGTCCGCGCCCTGTTGCTCCAGGGTGGACAACCGTCGCAGCAAGGCCTGGCTGGAGCCGGTGGTCATCAGGGCCGCGTCGTCCCCCAGCAACTCGGGGTTGTCCTTGAGATGGTTGAGCAGCGCCTTCAGGTCCTTGAGGTCCAGCAGCAACAGGCCTTCGCGGTCGGCCACCTTGAACGCGGCGTAGAGCGCCGATTGCTGGCTGTCCGTCAATTCAAGCAGGCTGCCGATCAACAGCGGGCCCATTTCACTCAAGGTGGTGCGCAGCGGATGACCGGACTGGCCGTGGATGTCCCACAAGGTCACCGGATAAGCCTGGGGCCGGTGACCGAGCCAGGGCATCCCGGCGATGCGCTCGGCGACCTTGCCCTGGGGGTTGCCGGCGGCGCCGAGGCCGCACAGGTCACCCTTGATGTCCGCCGCGAACACCGCCACCCCGGCATCGCTGAACGCTTCGGCCAGGCGCTGCAAGGTGACGGTCTTGCCGGTGCCGGTGGCGCCCGCCACCAGGCCATGACGGTTAGCCAGGCGCATGGCCTGGCCGATGGGCTGGCCGGTGAGGTCTGCCCCGATAACGAGTTGCGCGAAATCCTGCATTTGGTCACCTGTGGTTCATCTTTGGCGCGGCATGGTCGATAGCTAAAGCGACAGACCTCTTCGAAAACTAAGGTCGGATAATTCCCCAGGGAGAGAAGGAAGTATCAGCTTTATTTTCAGTACGGGGCCATTTTGCGCTGCTTTACTAAAAAAGCACGCCTGAAAAAAAGACTTTAGCGGAACCCCGAACCATGAATAGAAATTTGCGCTTCAGCCATAAGATTCTGCTTGCTGCCGCCCTGATCGTCATCGCCGCCTTCGCCTCCTTCACGCTTTACAACGATTACCTGCAACGCAACGCCATCCGCGACGACCTTGACAGTTACCTGCATGAAATGGGCGACGTCACGGCGAGCAACATCCAGACCTGGCTGACCGGCCGCATCCTGCTGATCGACAACCTGGCCCAGAACATCGCCATCAATCCGGATTCCGCCACGGTGTCCCGCCTGCTGGAACAGAAAGCGCTGACATCCACGTTCATGGCGTCCTACCTGGGCGATGCCCAGGGCAGCTTTATCATTCGCCCCGATACGAAAATGCCAGACGGCTTCGATCCACGGGTTCGCCCCTGGTATAAAGGCGCGCAAAGCAGCAGCACCGCGACCCTGACCGAACCCTACATCGACGCTGCCACCGGCGCGCTGATCATCTCCATCGCCAGTGCCTCCCGAAACGCCACGCAAAGCGTCGGCGTGGTGGGCGGCGACCTGAGCCTGCAAGCCGTCATCGACAACCTCAAGACCGTGGATTTCGACGGCATGGGCTATGCCTACCTGGTCAGCGCCGACGGCAAGATCCTGGTGCACCCCGACAAAAACCTGGTCATGAAGACCCTGGCCGAGGCCTTTCCCCGGAACACCCCGAAAATCAGCGACCAGATCACTGAAGTCGAAGTGGACGGTCACACGCGCATCGTCACCTTCACGCCAATCAAAGGCCTGCCTTCGGTCAACTGGTACGTGGGGGTCTCGGTAGACAAAGACATGGCCTACGCCATGCTCAGCGATTTCCGCACCTCGGCCGTCGTGGCGACTGTCATCGCCGTGGTATTCATCATCGCGCTGCTGAGCATGCTGATCCGCCTGCTGATCCAGCCGCTGCATGTCATGACCCGGGCCATGGAAGACATCGCCGACGGCGAAGGCGACCTGACCAAACGCCTGGTCATCCAGAACCAGGACGAATTCGGCATCCTTGGCACTGCGTTCAACCGTTTCGTGGAGCGGATCCACCGTTCGATCCGCGAAGTGTCCTCGGCCACCGAACACGTCAACGAGGTCGCCCTGCGCGTGGTCAGCGCGTCGAACTCGTCGATGGTCAATTCCGATGAACAATCGAGCCGCACCAACAGCGTGGCCGCCGCGATCAATCAGTTGGGCGCCGCCGCCCAGGAGATTGCCCGCAACGCCGCCCAGGCCTCCCATCAGGCCAGCGACGCCCGCGGCCTGGCCGAAGACGGCCAACAGGTGGTGGAGCGCAGCATCGCGGCAATGAATCAACTGTCTCAGCTGCTGGGTACATCGAGCACCAACATTGAGTCGCTGAACAGCAAAACCGTAAACATCGGCCAGATCCTCGAAGTGATCACCAGCATTTCCCAGCAGACCAACCTGCTGGCTCTCAACGCGGCGATTGAAGCCGCCCGGGCCGGTGAAGCCGGGCGCGGGTTTGCCGTGGTGGCCGATGAAGTGCGCAACCTGGCCCACCGCACCCAGGAGTCGGCGCAGCAAGTGCAAACCATGATCGAGGAGTTGCAGGTCGGCGCCCGGGATTCAGTCACGACCATGAGCGACAGTCAGCGTCACAGCCAGCAGAGCGTGGAAATCGCCAACCTGGCCGGCGAGCGCCTGAACAGCGTGACCCAACGCATCGGCGAGATCGACGGCATGAACCAGTCGGTGGCCACCGCCACCGAGGAACAGACCGCCGTCGTGGAGTCGATCAACGTCGACATCACCGAGATCAACACCCTGAATCAGGAAGGCGTGGAAAACCTGCAATCGACTTTGCGTGCCTGTTCCGACCTGGAGCAGCAGGCGGCGCGGTTGAAGCAGTTGGTGGGCAGTTTCAGGATCTAGCGCACACTGCATTTTATGTGGCGAGGGAGCTTGCTCCCGCTGGGCTGCGAAGCGGCCCCAGGATTTTGCGGTCGCTGCGCAACCGAGCGGGAGCAAGCTCCTTCGCCACAGCTGTCTGGGTTGTCGCAGCACCCCACCACAACCCAACCGAACATCTATTCTTCATAAAGGTCAACAAAGGGAGAACACTGACCGGAGGGATGTTCATCGTGCATATAGCGGACATAACCATGTTCTACGCCCCCGCCAGCGGCGGCGTGCGCACTTACCTGGATGCCAAGCACCGGCGCCTGGGCGACCGGCCCGGTATTCGCCACAGCCTGCTGATTCCTGGCGCGCATCTGAGCGAGCATGACGGGGTCTACAAGGTCCCCGCCCCTGCACTGCCGTTCGGCAAGGGTTATCGCTTCCCGCTGCGCCTGGCACCTTGGCGAAATGTCCTGCATGACCTGCAACCTGACCTGATCGAAGTGGGCGACCCCTACCTCACCGCTTGGGCCGCGCTGGATGCCCGGCGCCAGCTCGACGTGCCGGTCATCGGCTTCTACCACTCCGACCTGCCGCTGCTGGTGAGCAACCGCATGGGCAACTGGTTCACTCCCAACATCGAGGCGTACGTCAGCAAGTTGTACGGCAACTTCGACCGCGTGCTCGCGCCGAGCCAGGTCATGGCCGACAAACTGACCGGCCTGGGGGTCAGGAATGTCTACGTGCAGCCCCTGGGCGTGGACCTGCAAACCTTTAACCCGGCGGCCCGTGACCCGGAGCTGCGGGCCGAACTGGGGATTGCCGAGGACGCGCGCCTGCTGGTGTTCGCCGGGCGCGGCTCCAAGGAAAAGAACCTGCCGGTGCTGCTCAAGTGCATGAAGCGCCTGGGCGAGCGTTATCACCTGTTGTTGGTGGGCTCGTCGATGCCCGCCGTGGTGCCGGATAACGTCACCGTGGTCGATGAATTCTGTCCGGCGCCGCAAGTCGCCCGGCTCATGGCCAGCGCCGACGCGCTGCTGCACGCCGGTGACCAGGAAACCTTCGGCCTGGTGATCCTCGAAGCCATGGCCAGCGGCATTCCGGTGGTCGCGGTGGCGGCCGGGGCGTTCACCGAAATCGTCCATGAAGACTGCGGCCTGCTCTGCGCGCCCAACAATCCACAGGCCATGGCCAACGCCGTGCGGCAACTGTTCTCGGAAGGCTGCCAGCGCCGGGGCCTTCTGGCGCGGCGGCATGTGGAGAAGCACTACGCCTGGGACACCGTGGTCAACAGCTTGCTCGGGCATTACTACGCCGTACTCGGCGCGCAGATGCCGATGCTGGCCAATGCTTGAGGCGAGGTCCCTGTCGATGAACCAACCGCCCAGTGTGTTATTGGTGCTGCACGACGTGGCGCCGCAAACCTGGCCCGACTACCAGCCTTTTGTCGAAGCGGTCGATGCCCTCGGCCAAGTGCCGATGACCTGGCTGGTGGTGCCGGATTTTCATCACGCCAACGCCCTGGAGAATCATCCAGGTTTTCGCCGTTTGCTCGACAGTCGGGTCGAGCGCGGTGACGAACTGGTGTTGCACGGCTATTACCATTGCGACGACGGCCCGCCGGCCCTGCACCCCAAGGATTGGTTCATGCGCCGGATCTACACCCATGAAGGCGAGTTCTACCAGCTGACCGAGGAAGCCGCCCTCGCCCGCCTGCGCGCCGGTGTCGAACTGTTCCAGCGCTACCAATGGCCGCTGCACGGTTTCGTCGCACCGGCCTGGCTGATGAGCGAAGGCACGCGCCAGGCCCTGCGCCAGTTGCCGCTGAGCTACACCAGCGACACCCAGCATTTGTATCGTCTGCCGGACTTCACCACCATCGACGCTCCCGGCCTGGTCTGGAGTGCCCGCAGTGCCTGGCGCCGTGGCTTGTCGAAAGTCCTCAGCGACCAGCGCGAGCAACGCTGGCGCCAGGCCCCGGTGATTCGCCTGGGCCTGCACCCGGTGGACATGCGCCACGGGTTTTCCCGGGATTACTGGCTGCAAACCCTCAAGCGCCTGCTCGGCGATGGGCGCGTGCCGATGACCAAGGCCGGCTGGCTGGCGACCCAGGGGCTGCAGGTCAGCCGCGCCGCATGAAACGGACGCTCTGGCTGATCGCGGCGTTACTCACGGCGCTGCTGGTGCCGTTGCTGGTGGGCGGCGGGGAAATGTGGACGCGGGTGCAGCGCTTTCCCTTGCCGCTGCTGCTGATCATGTTCGCCATGATCGTCCTCTGCTGGGGCCTGAACTCCGTGCGCCTGCGCCTGTTGCTGGGCGAACATCGCGGGCGCGTCGGGGGGCTGAAAAGCATGGGCGTGGTGATGTCCACCGAGTTCGCGATGTGCGCCACGCCCGGCGGCAGCGGCGGGCCGCTGACCTTGATGGCGCTGCTGGCGCGCAACGGCGTGCGCCCGGCCCATGGCAGCGCGGTGTTTGCCATGGACCAGTTGAGCGATTTGCTGTTTTTCCTCTGTGCCTTGGTGGGCATCCTGTTCTACGCGCTGTTCCAGAACCTCAGCCAGCGCATGGAATGGATGCTGGCATTGAGCGCGATTTCAATGTTTGGCGGGTTGCTCGGCTGCGTGCTGGTGGCCCGCTATCACCGCCGGTTGATCCTGCTGGGCGCCCGGCTGCTATGCCACCTACGCGTCAAGCCCGGCACTCGTCGGCGCTGGGCGCGCAAGATCCTGCATTTTCTCGCGGCGTTCACCGACACTCTGAAGTTGCCGCGCCAGACACTGTTCCAGGTGTTTGGCCTGACCTGCCTGCACTGGGCGCTGCGCTACAGCGTGTTGTACTTGGCGTTGAAAGGCCTGGGGGCGGATTTGCAATGGGCCTGGAGTTTCCTGATCCAGATGCTCTCCCTCAGCGCCGGACAGTTCAGCCTGCTGCCGGGTGGCGCCGGAGCGGCCGAACTGACCTCGGCCGCATTGCTGGCGCCCATGGTCGGCAAATCCACCGCCGCCGCGGCGATCCTGATCTGGCGGGCGGTGACCTACTACTTTTACCTGGTGGCCGGCGGGCCGGTGTTCTTTTTGATGGTCGGGCGACCGCTGATCAAGAAGCTGATGCGATTGCGGCAGGCGTGAGTTCCTCCCAAGAACAACACCCTGTGGCGAGGGAGCTTGCTCCCGCTGGGCTGCGAAGCGGCCCCATTAAGTCCGCATGGGTCCAGTCTGACACACCGAGGCGCCTGGTTTTGGGGCTGCTGCGCAGCCCAGCGGGAGCAAGCTCCCTCGCCACAGGGGTTGGTGATTTCCTTGGGGCAGCGGTGTTATTCGGGGTTGTCCTGGGGATGCAACTGCTCCCACAACTGCGCCGCATCGGGAAACTCGGTGCCGTCTTCCGGGCTCAGTTCGTCCGGGTCGAAGCGGCTCAGACAGCCTTCGCCCAGGGTAGCCGGTGCCTTGGAGGTGGCTTTGTCCAGTGGATCGGTCATGGCTAGCCTCATGAAAAAGGGCCTGTCGATTGCTCGTCCAGGCCCTTGGCAGTGTAGTCAGAACACCACGGTCTTGTTGCCGTGCACCAGCACCCGGTCTTCCAGGTGATAGCGCAGGCCCCGCGCTAGCACCATTTTCTCCACGTCACGGCCGAACCGCACCATGTCTTCGATGCTGTCGCTGTGGCTGACGCGCACTACGTCCTGCTCGATGATCGGGCCGGCGTCGAGCTCTTCGGTCACATAGTGACAGGTCGCGCCGATCAGTTTCACGCCGCGCATCGAAGCCTGGTGGTACGGCTTGGCACCGACGAACGACGGCAGGAAGCTGTGGTGGATGTTGATCACTTTGTGCGCGTATTCGCTGCACAGGGCCGGCGGCAGGATTTGCATGTAGCGGGCCAGCACTACCACCTCGGCGTCGTGCTGCTTGACCAGCCGCGAGACTTCGGCGAATGCCGGTTGCTTGTCCTGCGGATCGACCGGGACGTGGTAATACGGAATACCGTGCCACTCCACCATACTGCGCAAGTCGTCATGGTTGGAAATCACGCAGGTGATGTCGCAATCGAGTTCATCGCTGTGCCAGCGGTGCAACAGGTCGGCAAGGCAGTGGGACTCGCGGCTGGCCATCAGCACTACACGTTTTTTCTGCTCGGTATCGGTGATGCGCCAGTCCATCGAAAACTCTTCGGCGATCGGCGCGAACGCCTCGCGAAAAGCCTCGATGCCGAAGGGCAGCGAGTCGGCGCGAATCTCGTGGCGCATGAAAAACCAGCCGCTCTGATTGTCCGAGTGATGACTTGCTTCAGTGATCCAGCCGTTATGGGACGCCAGAAAGTTACTGACTTTAGCAACGATACCGACGCGGTCCGGGCAAGAAATCACCAGCCGAAAAGTGCGCATTAGGGAACTCCAGAACTTCGCAAAGGCGGCCATTCTAGCCATTGCGCGGCAAAACTGCAGTATCGCTGACGCCTGTCGCCCATCCAACACGTCCCTGGCAAAGCCGACACGGCTGCGTGACAGGGGCTGCATGTGCAAACGGATGTGGCAATGTCCTCATGGTATTTAAATGCAATAGCCATTTTTTGGCGCAGCACTAATTAATTAACTGAAACACCGGTTAAATGTTTACTTGATGAAACTGTCTGATTACTATTGCCGCACTGTCTCCTTGTCACCCGTGTCCTACATAAGGTAGTCCTCATGTCCCTGATCAATGAATACCGCAACACCGAAGAAGCCATCAAAGAACTGCAAAAGCGCCTGGAAGACCTGTCCAAAGACGACAAACTGCAAAAAGAGCTGGAATTCGAAGGCAAATTGCGTGCGCTGATGGGCGAATACTCCAAGTCCCTGCGTGACATCACTGCGCTGCTGGATCCAGAAGCCAAGTCGAGCAAAGCCCCACGTGGCGCCGTGAAAACTACCGGTACCAAACGCGCTCGCAAAGTTAAGCAGTACAAGAACCCGCACAACGGTGAAGTCATCGAAACCAAAGGTGGCAACCACAAGACGCTGAAAGAGTGGAAAGCCAAGTGGGGCGGCGACGTGGTTGAAGGCTGGGCAACCCTGCTGGGCTAAGGCTTCCCGGTTCGCAGCGCTTTAACGAAACATAAAAAACGCCAGGTCGACTGGCGTTTTTTTATGCCTGCGATTTTTCATTCATCGCGTCTAAAGGCTTAAACGTTTGCGCAATTGCTGGCCGTAGCCCTGCCATTGCGCAAGCACTTCTTGCTGCAATGGTGTAGCCAGGCTCATCCACTCAGTCATCGCCGCATCAAAACTTTCCAAGGTATTAGGTGCCCCCCATTCCGGGGATGACAGGCGTTGTTGGCAAAACAATTTCCAGCGCCCCTGCTCTTCGGCATTCAACGTATCGGCAAAGTTACGTGCGCGATAGCGGAACAATAGTTCCGGCAAACGCTCATCATCGAACGGCCAGCGTTCTTGAGCCAATTGCATCGGGTCTGCCATCCGCACTTGTTCACATAAACGCCGATCGCGATCGCCCATGAACCCTGCGTATAACTGTTGTTCGGGGTCTTCACTGGCCGAGAAATCCTCGCGGCCATAAATAGCCTGAAGTTTGTCCTGCCAGACTTTCTGTGCGTCAGTCAGTCGCACCACCCGCTGCTGATAGCCCTCCATGTCCAGTTGCAGCCGCTGTTGATCCTCGGCACGCAGCACCGACAGCGGCGCGATGACCGGGCATTTGTTGATATGAATCAGCTTGAGCGGCACGGGCAACTCGCCGTCGAGCAATTCTTCCCGACGGGTGTACAGACGCTGGCGGAGGATCTCGGCCTCGTGGTCCAGCAGGCCCTGCGGGTCCAGATGCAGGTCGCAGACGATCAGCGCGTTGCGGTTCTTCGGGTGCCAGGCCAGCGGCAAGACCACGCCGACGAAGTTGCGCGCCGCCGAGAAGCGCCCGGAGATATGCACCATCGGTTGCAGCAGGCGAATCTGGTCCATGACTTTCTGCTTGCTGCGCAACTGGAAGAGCCATTCGTAGAGCCGCGGCTGCTTCTGGCGGATCAGGCGCGCCAAGGCGATGGTCGCGCGCACGTCCGACAGCGCATCGTGGGCCTGTCCATGATCGATGCCGTTGGCGGCGGTCAGGCGTTCGAGCTTGAGGGTGACGCGCCCGTCCTCCTGCGGCCAGACGATCCCGTCGGGCCGCAGTGCATAGGCAGCGCGCACCAGGTCGATCAGGTCCCAACGGCTGTTGCCGCCCTGCCATTCCCGGGCGTAGGGGTCGAAGAAATTTCGATACAGGCTGTAGCGGGTCATCTCATCGTCGAAGCGCAGGGTGTTGTAGCCCGCACCGCAAGTGCCGGGGGCCGCCAGCTGCGCATGGACGCGGGTCATGAAATCCGCTTCGCTCAAGCCTTTTTCAGCCAGGCACGCCGGGGTAATCCCGGTGATCGCGCAAGCCGCTGGGTGAGGCAGGATGTCATCGCTGGGCCGGCAATACAGATTCACCGGTTCGTCGATTTCATTGAGCGCAAAATCGGTACGAATCCCCGCCACCTGCAAGGGCCGGTCGCAACGCGGGTTGATGCCGGTGGTTTCGTAGTCGTACCAGAAAATGGAAGTCACGGGCTGTTCCTGAACAGAAGACTGGCGAAGTCTAGGCGCTCGAACCCGCCCAGGGCCAGCAGTCGTGTAACTTTTGAATTCCCCTCACAAAACCCATGTACACCACAGGGATTGGGGGTGAGCACACAAATCCATGAACATGATTGATTCCTGAAATGACCTGCACAGCCATATCGTTTGCCTGCACAAAGGCTGCTAGCATCGCAGCCTATAGATTCTTCGAACCGGCCCCAGCACTCAGGTTGCCCATGCTCGAGACACCAGCACTGCAAAGGAACGCGACGCTGCCCGCGCCTCTGGACACGCGGTACCAGGTTGAAACGCCCGAAGGCATCGACCTGCCTCTGCGCCCGGCGGGGTTGATGCCCCGCGCCATCGCCTTCACCATCGACCTGGGCATTCGCGGCCTGGTCCTGGGCCTGCTTTTTCTGATCCTGGCGTTTTTCGGCGAATTGGGCCTCGGCCTGGGTTCGATCCTGCTGTTTATTATCAGCTGGTGGTACATGGTGCTGTTCGAAGTACTGAACCAGGGCCGCTCGCCCGGAAAGCAGATCATGGGGCTGCGCGTGGTGCAGGATGACGGTCGGCCCATCGGCTGGTCGGCGTCGCTGATCCGCAACCTGTTGCGCTTCGTCGACATGCTGCCCTTCGGCTACACCTTCGGTGCGATCAGTTGCCTGCAACATCCAGCCTTCAAGCGCCTAGGCGATCTGGCCGCCGGCACGCTGGTGGTCTATCGCGAGCAACCGGTCAAACGCCCCACATTGCCCATGGCACCGGCGCTGCGCGCGCCGTTTACCCTGGCCTTGAACGAGCAACGCGCCGTGCTTGGGTTCGCCGAACGCCAGGCGGAGCTTTCCCGGGAACGGGTCAACGAACTGGCGGCCATCCTCGCCGCGCCACTGAAGGTCCAGGCGCCCAGCGCCGCGGCTGAACTCAATGGCATCGCCCGCGGCCTGTTGGGGCCTACATGAAACAAAGCCTTTTCGAAAGCCGTCACCAAGGGGAATGGGAGCAGCTGTCCCGGCTGCTCGACCAATTGGAGCGCAGCCGCAACGTGGCCCAGAGCAGCGACTTCCCTCCCGCCTATCGGCGGCTCTGCCATCACCTGGCCCTGGCCCAGGCCCGCGGCTACAGCAGTCTGCTGGTGGACACCCTGCAACAACTGGCGCTGCGCGGCCACCAGCAACTCTACCGGGACAGCAGCCGGCCATCGTCGAGCCTTTCAGCTTTTATCCTCGCCGGCTTCCCGCAATTGGTGCGCGAACAATGGCGGTTCGTGCTGGCCGCCAGCCTGATGTTCCTCGGCAGCCTGGCGATCACCGGGATCCTGGTCTACCTGTTCCCGGAACTGGTCTACAGCGTGCTGGGCGCCGAAGAAGTCGCCCAGATACGCGGCATGTACGACCCGGCGGCCGGGCACCTGGGACGCTCGGTCGAGCGGGCCGCCAGTGAAGACTGGGTGATGTTCGGCTACTACATCATGCACAACATCGGCATTGCCTTTCAGACCTTTGCCAGCGGCATGTTGTTTGGCCTGGGCAGCGCGTTCTTCCTGTTTTTCAATGGCCTGACCATCGGCGCGGTGGCCGGACACCTGACGCAGATCGGTTCCGGCGGCACCTTCTGGTCGTTCGTGATCGGCCATGGCGCCTTCGAACTCACCGCCATCACCCTGGCCGGCGCCGCGGGCCTGCAATTGGGCTGGGCCCTGGTCGCGCCAGGACGCCTGACCCGAGGTGAAGCGTTGCGCATCGCGGCGGGCAAAAGCGTGCGGATCATCGGCGGCGTGATGCTGTTGCTGCTCATCGCCGCGTTCATCGAAGCGTACTGGTCCTCCAGCGCCGTCACGCCCGCCACCAAATACACGGTTGGCGCCCTGTTGTGGCTGCTGGTGATCAGCTATCTGTCGCTTGCCGGACGGGTTCGCCATGCGCCTGAGTGATGCCACCGTCGTCATCCGCCCGCGCACGACCTGGGAAGCCATGGACCTGGGCGTGCTGATGAGCCAGCAGCATCGATGGCTGCTGATGACCAGCTGGGCGATCATCACCGTGCCCGTGTACCTGTTGCTGGCCCTGTTGCTGTGGGATTCACCGTCCCTGGTGGTCTTCCTGTTCTGGTGGTTGAAGCCGGCCTTCGACCGTCTGCCGCTGTACATTCTGTCCAAGGCGCTGTTCGGCGAAACACCCACCTTGAGGCAAGCCCTGCGCCAATGGCCGGCCCTGCTCAAGCCGCAGTTGTTCGCCAGCCTGACCTGGCGCCGGTTCAGCCTGAGCCGCAGCTTCCTGATGCCGGTGGTGCAACTTGAAGGCCTCGCCGGTGAAGCGCGGCAACAGCGCTTACGGGTCCTGCTGCAACGCAATCGCGGCGCGGCCCAATGGCTGACCATCATCGGCATGCACCTGGAAACCGCCCTGTGGTTCGGCCTGATGGCGCTGTTCTACCTGTTCGTGCCGCAGCAAGTCGAAGTGGAATGGGACTGGCAGATGCTGATCGCGGCGGCCGAGCACGACTGGTTGTGGTTCGAACACCTGGTCAACTTCCTCTACCCGCTGCTGTTGATTGTCTGGGAACCGATCTACGTCGCCTGCGGCTTCAGCCTCTATTTGAACCGGCGCACGATCCTCGAAGCCTGGGACATCGAGTTGGTGTTCCGCCGTCTGCGCCAGCGCCTGAATGGCGTCGCCCCGGCGTTGATGCTGCTGGCCCTGACGCTGTTGCCGATGGCGCCCCCGGCCTGGGCCAATGAAGATAACATCGGCCCCGACAGCCCGCGCATGCTCAATCAACCGCTCACCAGCCAAGCCTCGCGGGACAGCATTGAAGCGATTCTCAATGCCCCGCCGTTCAAGAACCCGCAAACCGTCACCCGTTACCGTTTCGGCGAAGAACCGTCCGAAACCGCCGAAGCTCCCGAGAGCAACAGCGACCTCGGCTGGCTCAAGGCCTTGTTCAAATGGCTGGGCAGCCAACGCTTCGACATCGCCGCCGCGTTGATCCAGGTGGTGCTCTGGGCCTGCCTGGTGGGTGCGATTGTCTGGCTGGCCTGGCGTTATCGCGAACGGCTCAGCGGCCTGGTGAATCGCCAGCCGACGAAACGGCCGCTGCCTGCGGATCGACCGGCACCGGCGCAGATGTTCGGCCTGGATATCCGCGAAGAAAGCCTGCCGCTGGACGTCGCAACCCGTGTCGAGCAACTATGGGCGGCGAATCCCCGGGAAGCCCTGGGCCTGTTGTACCGGGCGCTGCTCAGCCGGTTGCATTATGACTTCAAGCTGCCGCTCAAAGCGGCTGACACCGAAGGCCAGGTGTTGCAACGCATCGAACAGCTTCAGCAAGAAGAGCTGTCGGGGTTCAGCGCCAACCTGACCCGGCATTGGCAGAACATTGCCTATGGGCATCGGGCCCCGCCGCCCCATCTGCAACAGGAACTGTGTGACGCCTGGCGCGAGCTGTTCGGTCCGCAGGTGTCTCGATGAGTCGGCGCGTCGGGTTGGTGATCGGGGCAGTGATTGTCGCGCTGGTCGGCATATTCACCATTTACCTGTATTCCAAGGCCGTGCCGTATCAGGAAACCGTCGATCACGGCCCCTCGCCTCAAGCCCAGGCCAATCCCTATCTTGCAGCCGAATATTTCCTGCGCCAGCAGGGTATCAACGTCGAGCACGCCAACAGCTTGAATGTGCTCCCGACCCTCGAACCGCGCCAGCACAGCCTGCTGTTGCTGGGGGAACGCACCGACATGACGCCTCGGGAGGTCGAGCAGTTGCTGAACTGGACCCGGGCCGGCGGGCGGCTGGTCTTCGTGGCCGAAGCCTTGTGGGACGACAAGACCGGCAGCAGCGGCGACCTGCTGCTGGACCGCGTGCGCCTGCGCCAGCTGTTGAGCGAAGACCTCAAGGAGCCGGAGCCGGAACTGATCAAGGAGCCTTACCCTGAGCTGACCAAGCTGTACCTGGAAGACGAAGAAGCACCGGCCTATGCGTCCTTCGACACCGACTTCCACCTCGAAGACCCGCACAACCTGGCCCAGGCCTGGGCCAACAGCGCCCTGTCGACGCACATGATGCAGCTGAACCTGGGCCTGGGTTCGATCACCGTGATCACCGACGCCGAGTTGTGGAAGAACGAGCAGATCGACCAGTACGACAACGCCTGGTTGCTCTGGTACCTGAGCGCCGACACGGACGTCACGCTGCTGTTCAACATCGATCACGATAGCCTGCTGACCCAGCTGCTGCGCTACTTCCCCCAGGCATTGGTTGCCTTGGCGGCCCTGGTCGCGCTGTGGTTCTGGCGCTCGGCGGTGCGCGATGGCCCGCTGCAACAACCCGCATCCAAGGCGCGGCGTCAGTTGGAGGAGCACTTGCAGGCCAGCGCCGGTTTCCACCTGCGGCACAACGGCCGGCAGCATCTGTTGCAGGCCTTGCAGCAGGACGTGCTGCGCCGGGCGCGGCATCTTCATCCCGGCTTCGAAAAACTGGCCGTCGCCGAACAATGGCAGGTGCTCGCGCGCCTGACCCGCCAACCCACGCGAGCCATCAGCCAAGCCTTGAGCCCCCGGCCGAAACAGCGCATGTCCAGCGCCGAGTTCTGCCGTCAGGTCGCCCATTTGCAAAGCCTCAGGAATGCCTTATGAACGGCTGCCAGGTTTCGGGTAGTGTCTAGACGCGCTGACTGATGTCTCGCTCATCCCAATGGGCCAGCCCTTGACGCCGGACGAGCAAGTCCCGATTGATCTCAGCAAGGCCGGTCACGCCGAGCATCCCGATATCGCGGTTTACCTCGGCCACGATCAGATCGATTGCGTGGGCCACCCCGGCCTGTCCGGCAACGGCGCTGGCATAGTTGAATGGCCGCCCGATGAACGTCGCCCTGGCGCCGAACGCGATGGCCTTGATCACATCGGTCCCGCGACGAATGCCACTGTCGGCCATCACCACCATCGCGCCGCTGGCCTCGACGATGTCCGGCAACACGTAGAGCGGCGGCACGCTGCCATCGAGCTGGCGACCGCCATGATTCGAAACCACGATGCCATCTATGCCGATCTGCTGGCAGCGTGCGGCATCGGCCGTTTGCATGATGCCCTTGACCACCATCGCGCCGCGCCACTGCCGGCGGATCTGGCGCAGGTGCTCCCAGTTCAGATGCCCGCGATCGGTGAAGTCACGGACAACGCTTGCAGACAACACCGGCGCCCCCCGGGTGGCATAGTTGTTCTCGAAATAAGGCATTCCGTGCTGCACCAGGGTGCGCAGGAAGGTTGCGAACAACCAGCGCGGATGCGTCAACCCTTGGTAAGCCAGCGCAACGCTTGGCCGAAGCGGCGTGGAAAATCCTGCCCGGACATTGTTTTCCCTGTTCGCCTTCACCGGCGTGTCGACGGTGATGACCAGCGTCTTGACCCCGGCCTTGCGCACGCGCTCGATCAGCGGCGCGATCTGCGCGATATCCCCCGGCAGGTAGGCCTGAAACCAGCTATTGGGCGCAGCCTCGATCACTTCTTCCAAACGTATCAAGGAGGAGCCACTCATCACGAACGGCACGTTAGCCGCCGCGGCCGCCTGCGCCAGGGACAAATCCCCCCGATAACCGGTCAGCGCGGCAATCCCCATCGGCGCGATACCGACCGGCGCACTGTAGCGATGGCCAAACAGCTCGACGGAGATATCCCGGCTGGAAACATCCACCAGCACATTGGGCTTCAGGAAATAGTCATCGAACACCCGGCGATTGGCATACAGCGTCAGGTTGTCCTCGACACCGCCCTGCACGTAGGCGTAGAGCGGTTTGGGCAAAAGCTTGCGGGCGCTGACTTCGAAATCGGCGAGCGAGAGATAGCGAGAAAGTAATTTGGACATTGGCCCGGATACGGTCTACAAAAGGCGCGACTATAAGGACCGCTCTGCACGTTCGCTAAAGACTCATAATGCATATGTTTATGCGTTGAGCGTGGGACAGACTCCGCACGTTGGAAGCGGGATTGCCCGCCCGCTTCGCCGGGTTGATCTTTGCGAACCTGCATTTTCAAATGGGCTGATAGGCGCCTGACACGGACACGCTTCACGAAATCGGGCTGCACGGATGTTTTATAGGATATTAGGAGTTAACCGTTATGTACGAGAGCGCCAGAACCTATGACTGAACAGATCGAACCTGTCGACGGCCAGGCCCACGCCGCCCAACAACGCCAGCGCGCCAGTCAGCTGGCCCAGGCGATTCGCAGCGAGCTGCACAAGGCGCTGGTCGGCCAGGCGGCGGTGATTGACGATGTGCTGACCGCGCTGATTGCCGGCGGTCACGTGCTGCTCGAAGGCGTTCCGGGCCTGGGCAAGACGTTGTTGGTGCGAGCCCTGGCGCGCTGTTTTGGTGGCGAGTTCGCGCGCATCCAGTTCACCCCCGACCTGATGCCCAGCGACGTCACCGGGCATGCGGTGTATGACTTGCAGACCGAGCAATTCAAGCTGCGCAAGGGGCCGGTGTTCACTAATCTGCTGCTGGCCGACGAGATCAACCGCGCACCGGCCAAGACCCAGGCCGCGCTGCTCGAAGCCATGCAGGAGCGCCAGGTCACCCTCGAAGGCCGCGCCCTGCCCATCGCCCAGCCGTTCATGGTACTGGCAACCCAGAACCCGATCGAACAGGAAGGCACCTACCCGCTGCCCGAGGCCGAGCTCGACCGCTTCATGCTCAAGGTGCGCATGGATTATCCGGACGCCGACCAGGAATTGAACATGGTGCGTCAGGTCAGCCGCTCGACCCGCGCCGACATGCTCGACGTGCAGCCACTGCGCACGGTGTTGCAAGCCAAGGACGTGCAGGCGCTGCAACGCATCGCCAGCGATTTACCGATGGACGACCAGGTGCTCGACTACGCCGTGCGCCTGGCCCGCACCACCCGCAGTTGGCCGGGCCTGACCCTCGGCGCCGGGCCACGCGCCTCGATTGCCCTGGTCCGTTGCGCCCGCGCCCGAGCACTGTTGCGTGGCGGCGAGTTCGTCGTGCCGGACGACATCAAGGGCTGCGCCCTGGCCGTGCTGCGCCACCGGGTACGACTGGCGCCGGAACTGGACATCGAAGGGCTGTCGGTGGACCAGGTCCTGGGGCAGTTGCTCGACCAAGTGCCGGCGCCGCGGTTGTGATGATGGACGATCGGCTGACAACATTTACCGTGGCGAGGGAGCTCGCTCCCGCTGGACGCGCAGCTTCCCCTTGCGGTGTGTCTGACATAGCCAGGGGTCTGCTTCGCAGCCCAGCGGGAGCAAGCTCCCTCGCCACAATGATCGTGCCTGACACAGTTTCTGTGGCAGGAACAGCCTCTGTGGCAGAAATGGCTCCTGTGACAAGCGCAGCCTCTGTGGCAGAAATGGCTGTTGTGGCAAGCACAATTCCTGTGGCGAGGGAGCTTGCTCCCGCTGGGCTGCGCAGCAGCCCCCTGGGTTTACCTGACACACCGCAAGGGGCCGCTGCACGTCCAGCGGGAGCAAGCTCCCTCGCCACAGGGGACTGCATCGGCACAGACCGCTTCACTCCAAATACCTTTGCAGGACCACACCCATGAAACCCTCGCGCCTGCTGCTGATCTGGCTCGCGATCCTGCTCGCGGTGAGTGTGCTGCTGGGCGCGGCGCGAGCGTTGGACGTTGCGGTGCCATCGACGCTGCTGTCGATCAACTGGGGCTTGATGCTCGCCCTGCTGGCCCTGGCGGTGATCGATGCGGTGCGCCTCAAACGCCTGCCCTCTCCCGCTGTGCAACGACAACTGCCCGGCAACCTGGCGCTGGGCCGCTGGGGCGAAGTCCGGCTGGAGATTGCCCACGCTTTCAACCAGCCACTAGAGGTCCAGCTTTTCGATCACGTCCCGGACGGCCTGGATTTCGAAAACCTGCCCCTGACAGTCGAACTGCAACCGGGCCAGCAAAGCCAGCTCGGCTACCGCCTGCGCCCGCTCAAGCGTGGGCACTTCAGCTTCAGCCATTGCCAGATCAGCCTGCCCAGCCCGTTGGGCCTGTGGACCGACAAGCGCCTGCTGGACGCCTGCGACGACACCCGCGTCTATCCGGACTTCGCCCGGCTCTACGAAGGGCAATTGCTGGCGGTGGACAACTGGCTCAGCCAGCTCGGCATCCGTCAGCGTCAACGACGGGGCCAGGGGCAGGAGTTCCATCAATTGCGCGAATTCCGCGAGGGCGACAGCCTGCGCCAGATCGACTGGAAAGCCACCGCCCGCCACCGCACGCCGATTGCCCGGGAATACGAAGACGAGCGCGACCAGCAGATCATCTTCATGCTCGATTGCGGCCGGCGCATGCGCAGCCAGGACGGCGAGCTGTCGCACTTCGACCACGCGCTCAACGCCTGCCTGCTGCTCAGCTACACCGCGCTGCGCCAGGGCGATGCGGTGGGCCTGAGCACTTTCGCCGGCGAGCAGACCCGCTACCTCGCGCCGGTCAAGGGCCCGGGCCAGCTCAACGTCCTGCTCAACGCCGTGTACGACCTCGACAGCAGCCAGCGCCCGGCCGATTACCAGGCAGCCGTGACCCAACTGCTGGCCCGGCAAAAGCGCCGGGCGCTGGTGGTGCTGGTGACCAACCTGCGGGATGAGGACGACGAAGACCTGCTGGCCGCCGTCAAGCGCCTGGGCCAACAGCACCGCGTGCTGGTCGCCAGCCTGCGCGAAGAAGCCCTCGACCGCTTGCGCCAGGTGCCGGTGCAAACCCTGCCCGACGCCCTGGCCTATTGCGGGACGGTGGACTACATGAATGCACGCGCCCAATTGCACCAGCAACTGGCCGCCCATGCCATCCCGGCCCTGGATTCGCGGCCCGGTGAATTGGGGGCGCATCTGGTGAGCCAATACCTGGCCTGGAAGAAGGCCGGGACCGCTTAAACCGGTTCTGTAAGAAAGCTCCGCGTGACTGCTGCGCCTTGCGTAACGGACTACAGATCCGCCAGAATCCGCCGACTTGTGCACCTCTGCCTCACCCCGTAACTTGATTCGCGTCGCTGATTTCCAGCGATCGGGTTTAGTCGCCCGGTGTTGAAGTGATGTGCACAAGCGTCATCCAGTCGGGTTCCCCTATCCCCGCACTTGATGGTGGCTGTGCGCAGGGCGCCCTCGGGCGCGCCGGTTTCACTTCTCACCGGTCGACTAACCTGCGTCCAGCCGCCACCCCTCGTTTAGTCGCGAGCCGGATGGCAGCACCACTAAAGAGAAGTGAATATGTTCAAGCCGACCCCAAATCCACCCCACACCGATCCGCAGTCCCCTCCCGAAACCCTCGACCGCGAAAAGCTCGATGAAGCCGCCCAACGAGCCCTCGACTACTACCTCAAGCCCAACCACGGCCAACCCGAAAAGAAACCCGAAAAACACCTGGATTACTTCATCGTCGCGCCCGACGCCGACCCCGAAGGCATGCTCGCCCACACCTACGAGACCTTCTGCTCGGTGAGCACGCTGATCCTGGATCTATCCGAAGACCTGGAAGGCGCCCCGCGCAACCTGGCCCTGGCGATTCACCAAATGGGCGAGATGGGCGTGTTGTTGCTGGAGCGGATGCTGGATAACGAGGCGAAGGTTCAGCGCTGACCTGCCGAACTAAAGGACCATGAGGGACCTGTGGGAGCGGGCTTGCTCGCGAAGGCGGTGTGTCGGCCACACATGTTTTGCCTGACACACCGTCTTCG
>NZ_JALJDX010000003.1 GCF_022952855.1 Pseudomonas sp. RGM2987
CCAAGGACACCTGGTACTGGTCGAGTTCGCAGCGCTCCGCCGACACCGCATTCTTCATGTACTTCGATGATGGCGGTCAGCACTACTACGGCAAGCACAACGAGTTCCGCGTCCGCCCCGTCCGCAGTCAATTGATTGATTAATTCGCTTATTTAATCCGGCCGCTTGCGGCCGGTTGCCCAAGGAGGGCGCGCCGATGGCGATGCACACGGAGTTGCAGATTTATCAGGTTT
>NZ_JALJDX010000002.1 GCF_022952855.1 Pseudomonas sp. RGM2987
TGAGTTCGGGATGGGATCAGGTGGTTCCAATGCTCTATGGTCGTCAAGAAATTCGGTAGCCAGCGCGTGCCTTGCGGTCACGTTCCAGCGAATGGGTATGCGATAGTTTGTGTGCTGCTTTTGAGCTGGCCGAACTTTCGGTTCATCTCGTCTTCACACACCGCAATCTGGCCTCTTTCGAGTCGACAGATTGCTTGGGTGTTATATGGTCAAGCCTCACGGGC
>NZ_JALJDX010000001.1 GCF_022952855.1 Pseudomonas sp. RGM2987
TGAGTTCGGGATGGGATCAGGTGGTTCCAATGCTCTATGGTCGTCAAGAAATTCGGTAGCCAGCGCGTGCCTTGCGGTCACGTTCCAGCGAATGGGTATGCGATAGTTTGTGTGCTGCTTTTGAGCTCGCCGAACTTTCGGTTCATCTCGTCTTCACACACCGCAATCTGGCCTCTTTCGAGTCGACAGATTGCTTGGGTGTTATATGGTCAAGCCT
>NZ_JALJDX010000223.1 GCF_022952855.1 Pseudomonas sp. RGM2987
CCCATCGCACTGCTGACCGCCATGGACGCGGCGCCGCCCACCAGCATGCACGGCAATTTGCTGAAGAACTTGCCCTTGCCACCCTTGAGCATCAGCAGCGCGGTCACCGCCAAGCCCACGCCCGGGGTCTTGCCACTGCGAATCTCACGCACCACCACCGACCCGCCGCCGATGGTGACGTTGGAGGAAATCAGCCCGGACGACACGACCTTGGC
>NZ_JALJDX010000201.1 GCF_022952855.1 Pseudomonas sp. RGM2987
CGATCCTTCACTCGACATCTTTGGTGACTGACCCTCCGCATTCGCGAGCAAGCCCGCTCCCACAGGTACGCGGTATACGAGCCTCGCAGCTGCGGGTGCTGAAGCCCATAATGGCCGTCGTGGTTTTAAGGGGAGATGAAGATTTGTTAACTGGACGGTGGGGAGGGCTTGTGGTTTTGGTGGGCGTTCTGTCCGGCTGCGGCTACGGCGACACCTTGGAACGTTTCGACGGCCCGACCATGGGCAGCCGCTATTCCATCCAATACGTCAGGCATGCCGCCACGCCCGGTCCGAAGGCGGTGCGGGCCGAGGTGGAAACTATCCTCGTCGACGTCGACCGGCAGTTCTCGACCTACCGCAGCGACTCCGACATCGAGCGATTCAACGCGCTGCCGGCCAACAGTTGCCAGGTCATGCCCGGTGCGGTGCTGGAGTTGATCCGCGTGGGCGAGCAACTGTCCTTGCAGAGTGACGGCGCCTTTGACCTGACGGTGGAGCCGCTGCTGAACCTGTGGGGGTTCGGCCCACAGTCTCGGGAGGAAAGCGTGCCGAGCGCCGAAGCCCTGGCCCGGGTGCGGCAGCGCGTAGGCCACGGACATTTGCGCATCGACGGCGACCGGCTGTGCAAGGATGCCGCCGTGGAAGTCGACTTCAACAGCATCGCCGCCGGCTATGCGGTCGACCGGATCGCCGCCAGGCTCCAGGCCCTGGGCATCGACAGCTACCTGGCCGAAGCCACCGGCGAACTCAAGGCCGTCGGCCGCAAGCCCGATGGCTCGGCCTGGCGCGTCGCCCTGGAAGAGCCCCGGGACGACCGCCAAGTGGCCGAGCGGGTGATCGAGGTCGATGGCTACGGGGTTTCGACGTCCGGTGATTACCGGCGTTACTTCGAGCAGGACGGCGCACGTTATTCCCACACCTTCGACGCACGCACCGGTGCACCGGTCCTACACAACCTGGCGTCAGTCACGGTGATTCATCCTTCGGCGTTGATGGCCGATGAACTATCGACGCTGTTGCTGATTCTCGGGCCTGAACGGGGCTGGGACTATGCCGAAAAACACGGCATTGGGGTATTTTTCGTGCTGCGTGATGGTGAGCGGTTTGTCACCCGGACGAACGATGCGTTTGAACGGATAAGTAGCGGGAAAACCCAATGATGACAGCAACGTTGGTTGCAGATGGCCCGTGGCGAGGGAGCTTGCTCCCGCTGGGCTGCGCAGCAGCCCTCTTTTGTGAGTGCTTCGCACTCAAGCGGGAGCAAGCTCCCTCGCCACGGTGACTTAGGCAATTTCCGGCTTGCGATGACAGGCTGGTGAAAGCGTAGGTGTGGCGAAATAGCGCAGGCAAAACTAGCCTCTGACGCGACCAAGGGGTAATGTGCGCGGCGTTGACGCTTCTATAGACTGTGGCCGGGCTCGTGAACCGGCCTGAAAATTGTTCCTTCATGTCGCAACCCGACGTGATTTAGCCGTCGGTACCCTAGTCGGTGCCACGGCCTGTTCTGAGGAGTACGCATGGCTGTCTACAACTACGACGTGGTGGTACTGGGTTCCGGCCCGGCTGGGGAGGGCGCGGCAATGAACGCCGCCAAGGCAGGGCGCAAGGTGGCGATGGTCGACAGCCGTCGGCAGGTCGGCGGCAACTGCACCCACTTGGGTACCATCCCGTCCAAGGCCTTGCGTCACTCGGTGCGGCAGATCATGCAGTTCAACACCAACCCGATGTTCCGGGCCATCGGCGAACCGCGCTGGTTTTCCTTTCCTGACGTGCTCAAGAGCGCCGAGAAGGTGATTTCCAAGCAGGTCGCCTCGCGTACCGGCTACTACGCCCGTAACCGGGTCGACGTGTTCTTCGGCACCGGCAGTTTCGCCGACGAGCAGACCGTCGAAGTGGTCTGCGGCAATGGCGTGGTCGAGAAGCTGGTGGCCAAGCACATCATCATCGCCACCGGCTCGCGCCCGTATCGCCCGGCCGACATCGATTTCAACCACGCCCGTATCTATGATAGCGACACCATCCTGAGCCTGGGCCACACCCCACGTAAACTCATCGTCTACGGCGCGGGCGTGATCGGTTGCGAATACGCCTCGATCTTCAGTGGTCTGGGGGTGCTGGTGGAACTGGTGGATAACCGCGGCCAGTTGCTCAGCTTCCTGGACTCGGAAATCTCCCAGGCCCTGAGCTATCACTTCAGCAACAACAACATCACGGTGCGCCACAACGAAGACTATGAGCGTGTCGAAGGCGTGGATAACGGCGTGATCCTGCACCTCAAGTCCGGCAAGAAGATCAAGGCCGACGCCTTGCTCTGGTGCAACGGTCGCACCGGCAACACCGACACCCTGGGCCTGGAAAACATCGGCGTGAAGGTCAACAGCCGCGGCCAGATCGAAGTCGACGAGAACTACCGCACCTGCGTGCCTAACATCTACGGCGCCGGTGACGTGATCGGCTGGCCGAGCCTGGCCAGTGCCGCCCACGACCAGGGTCGCTCGGCCGCCGGCAGCATCGTTGACAACGGCAGCTGGCGCTTCGTCAACGACGTACCGACCGGTATCTACACGATTCCGGAGATCAGTTCCATCGGCAAGAACGAGCAGGAGCTGACCCAGGCCAAGGTACCCTATGAAGTGGGCAAGGCCTTCTTCAAGAGCATGGCGCGGGCGCAGATCGCCGGTGAGCCGCAAGGCATGTTGAAGATCCTGTTCCACCGCGAAACGCTGGAAGTGCTGGGTGTGCACTGCTTCGGTTACCAGGCTTCGGAGATCGTCCATATCGGCCAGGCGATCATGAACCAGCCGGGCGAGTTGAACACCCTGAAGTATTTCGTCAACACCACGTTCAACTACCCGACCATGGCCGAAGCCTATCGGGTAGCGGCCTACGACGGGCTCAACCGGCTTTTTTGAGCGGCTCCGGCCGGTGGCCTGAGCCGGCCGGGGAGACCGATTTCAGCAATTCTCGAGGGTGGCGGTGGCCAAACCGGGAAAGTCTGTAATCAGGCTGTCAGCGCCAAAGTCGGCGAGCCTGCGCATCAGCGCGGGTTCGTTGACCGTCCACACCGACACATGCAAGCCCTGGCGCTGCGCCTTGGCCAGGCGCTCCGGCGTGCACAGGGTCCAGTTCAATGCCAGGATCTCGCAGCCATAGCTCTGGGCGACCTTCAACGGGTCGAGCCAGGCGTATTCGGCCACCAGCCCGCGAGAAATGTCCGGGGTCAGGTCCAGGGCGGCCTTGAGCACTTCCCGTGAGCTGGAGGTGATGGTGATCTTGTCCAGCAGTCCGAAACGCTGGGCCATTTCGCGGATCCCCAGCACCGTTGCGGCAGCGCGGGTGCGCGAAGCGCTTTTGACCTCCAGTTGCCAATGCTCGAAATCACATTTCTCGAACAACTCTTCCAGGCGCGGGATCGGGCATGGCTTGATCCAGCCCGGGCCACCCTTGCGCGCATCGTAGGTCACCAACTCGGCGGCGGAATGTTCCACCACCTTGCCGCGACGATCCGTAGTGCGCTTGAGGGTCGGGTCGTGGATCACCATCAACTCGCCGTCCATGGACAGGTGCAGGTCCAGTTCGCAACGGCGCACGCCGTGCTTGAGACACTCCTGAAAACCGGTCAGGGTATTTTCCGGTGCTTCGCCCTTGGCGCCGCGGTGGCCATAAATGAGGGTCACGGTTCTTCCTTATTGATACCTGATTCGTTCAGTTCCCGGGCCAGGCGTCGTTCTTGCGCCTGTTTCTGCAGGATGTAGCGCGCCAGCAACTGGCGCTGGGCGTCGGTCGGGCGTTCGAACTCGGTGCCCACGTCAAAGCCGTCGCCCTTGGGATCGCAGTGGGTGACACGGGCCCGAAGCAAAAGCCCGAGCGCTTGGGGCATCAGCACCAGTTTGACCGACAGGTGCGAGCCGACGGCGACCGGCGTTGGGTACTGGAAGTCGATGCCGCCTTCGGAAATGATCACCGGCTGCGGTTCGCCGATCTCACCGAGCACCGTCAGGGCGATGACCTGGCTGAGCAGGTCGATGCGTTTGTTCATCACCTTGAGGTACGCCGCGATGCTGCGCTCGCGCTCGCTGATCTGGCGCAGCAGGTGCTGGGACTCGAATTCGCTCAGGTGCAGTTCACTGAGCAGATTGAACAGTGGGGAAGCATCCTGCAACACTTCCAGGCCGGCGGCTTCTGGAATGGACAGGGGCCGAATTTCCAGTGCGATCATGTCCTCGATACGGTAGTATTCGCGGCGATCTTCTTCATCTAATGTCGACATGGCGAACCCATGGTAGCGGCGGTGGTCTGAGTGTAAAGCTGGTTTGTGACCCCCGCCACAAGGACGTTCCTTTTCCCTCCGAACAAGCCCCGACATGTTCAGACCACTCTTCGTATTCATCGGCACGCGTTATACCCGTGCAAAACGCCGCAATCATTTCGTATCGTTCATTTCCCTGACATCCATCATCGGCCTGGCCCTCGGCGTGGTCGTGATGATTGTCGTGCTGTCGGTGATGAACGGCTTCGATCATGAGATGCGCACCCGCGTGCTGGGCATGGTGCCCCACGCGACCCTCGAAACCGGCGAGGCCATCAGCGATTGGCCGAGCCTGGCCGCCAAGGTCAAGCAGAACCGGCAGGTACTGGCCGTTGCGCCGTTCACCCAGATGCAGGGCCTGCTGACCAACAATGGCAAGGTCTCCAAAGTGTTGCTCAATGGCATCGATCCCACGCTCGAGCGGCAGGTGTCGATCATCGATAACTTCATGCAGCAGGGCAAACTCGACGACCTGGCGCCGGGCAGCTTCGGCATCGTCATCGGTGACAAGGCGGCGGCCAAGCTCGGCGCGTCCATCGGTGACAAGCTGACCTTCGTCGCGCCGGAGGTCACCGTAACGCCGGGCGGCATGTTCCCGCGCATGAAGCGTTTCACCGTGGTGGGCATTTTCCATGTCGGCGCCGGTGAGCTGGACGGTTACCTGGGCGTGACCAATCTTGAAGATCTGGCGCGCCTGCATCGCTGGAAAGCCGACCAGGTCCAGGGTTTGCGCTTGAAGTTCGACGACCTGTTCCAGGCGCCGCGTGCGGCGTGGACCATCGCCCAGCAACTTGGCGAGGACCGCTACTACGCCCGTGACTGGACCCGGACCCACGGCAACCTCTACCAGGCCATCCGCATGGAAAAAGCCATGATCGGCCTGCTGTTGCTGCTGATCGTCGCCGTCGCGGCCTTCAACATCATTTCCACGCTGGTGATGGTGGTGAACGACAAGAAGGGCGACATCGCGATCCTGCGCACCCTGGGCGCCACGCCCGGGCAGATCATGCGCATTTTCATGGTCCAGGGCACGGTGATCGGCGTGATTGGCACGCTGGCCGGCGCGCTGGTTGGCATGTTTGCCGCGTTGAACGTCAGCGCCGCGATTGCCGGCCTCGAAGGCCTGATCGGACACAAGTTTCTCAACGCCGACGTGTACTTCATCGACTACCTGCCGTCGCAATTGCAGGCGGACGATGTGTTGATGGTCTGCGGCGCCGCGTTGGTCCTGAGTTTCCTCGCCACCCTGTATCCTGCCTGGCGTGCCGCGCGCACCCAGCCGGCGGAGGCGTTACGTTATGAGTGAGTCGGGCATGAGTGAAAAAGCGATCTTGAGCTGCCGCAACCTGGGCAAATCCTACGAGGAGGGCCCGGAATCGGTGGTGGTATTGTCGGGCTTGCAGCTGGAACTGCATCCTGGCGAGCGCGTAGCGATTGTCGGTACTTCCGGCTCGGGCAAGAGTACCTTGCTGAACCTGCTTGGCGGCCTCGATACGCCGACCACAGGCAGCGTCTGGCTGGCCGGCGAAGAGCTCTCGGCATTGAACGAAAAGGCCCGTGGCCTGTTGCGCAATCGCTCCCTGGGCTTTGTCTACCAGTTCCACCATCTGCTGCCCGAGTTCACTGCACTGGAAAACGTCTGCATGCCGCTGCTGATCGGTCGCACGGCGATTCCCGAAGCCCGTCAGCGCGCCACGGCGTTGCTGGAGCGGGTAGGGCTGGGCCATCGCCTGGAGCATAAGCCGGCGGAGCTGTCGGGTGGCGAGCGCCAACGCGTGGCGATTGCCCGGGCGCTGGTCAACAAGCCAGGCCTGGTGATGCTCGATGAGCCGACCGGCAACCTCGACTCCCACACCGCCCAGGGTATCCAGGACCTGATGCTGGAACTCAGCACCTCGATGCGCACGGCGTTCCTGGTGGTAACCCACGACATGAACCTGGCCCGGCAGATGGACCGCGTCCTGCACTTGCAGGAAGGTTGCCTGACACCCATCTGACCGACCGCAACCCGGCGTTTGCTGCAAGCGCCGGGTCTTTTATCTTTTTACGGTGCCCCGCGAATGTTCAGACCGTTATCGATCTTTATCGGCACGCGCTATACCCGCGCCAAGCGTCGCAATCGCTTCGTTTCGTTCATCTCCATGACGTCGATGATCGGCCTCGCCCTGGGCGTGCTGGCGATGATCGTGGTGCTGTCGGTGATGAACGGCTTCCAGCGTGAAATGAGTTCGCGCATCCTGGGCATGGTGCCCCACGCGACCATCGTCGGCGTCAACCCGATCGACGATTGGCAGCCGGTGGCCGCCGCGGCGCTGAAAAATCCTGAGGTGACCGCCGCCGTGCCGTTCACCGAGCTGGAAGGCATGCTCAGTCATAAGGGCTCGATGCAGCCGATCCAGATCAGCGGCATCGACCCGGCCCAGGAAGGTAAGGTGTCGATCGTTGCCCAGCACATTGTCCAGGGGCGTCTCGATGCCTTGAAACCGGGTGAGTTTGGCGTGGTGATCGGTGAGATCACCGCCCGGCGGTTTCGCCTGAACGTGGGCGACAAACTGACCCTGATCGTGCCGGAAGTCAGCACTGCGCCTGGCGGGATTACCCCGCGGATGCAGCGGCTGAACGTGGTGGGCGTGTTCAAGGTTGGCGCGGAGCTGGACGGCTCCATGGCGTTGATCCATGTGGCCGACGCGGCGCAGATGCAGCACTGGCAGCCGAACCAGGTACAGAGCGTGCGCCTGGCCGTGAAGGATCTGTACGCGGCGCCGAAGGTTTCCGGTGACATCGCCACCGGCCTCGGTGCCGACTACAAGGCCGATGACTGGACGCACACCCAGGGCAGCCTGTTCAGCGCCATGAAAATGGAAAAAACCATGATTGGCCTGTTGTTGCTGATGATCGTCGCGGTGGCGGCGTTCAACATCATCGCCACCTTGATCATGGTGGTGAACGACAAGGGCGCGGACATCGCGATTTTGCGCACCATCGGCGCCACGCCCCGGCAGATCATGGCGATCTTCATGGTCCAGGGGACGGTGATCGGCATCGTCGGCACGCTCATCGGCGGCGTGCTGGGGGTGATTGCGGCGTTGAACGTCAGTGAGCTGGTGGGCTGGTTGGAACGGGTCAGCGGCCAGCACATCTTCAGTTCCGATGTGTACTTTGTCAGCAACCTGCCTTCGGAGCTGCAGCGCGGCGACGTGGTGTTGATCTGCTCCGCCGGGTTCATCCTGAGCTTCCTGGCCACCGTGTACCCGGCCTGGCGCGCGGCGAAGATCGAACCGGCGCAGGCGTTGCGGTATTCCTGAGCCCGGCGCAGCGCTCCGTGGCGAGGGAGCTTGCTCCCGCTTGAGTGCGAAGCGCTCACAAACGGGGCCGCTACGCAGCCCAGCGGGAGCAAGCTCCCTCGCCACAGGGGGTTGCGTCCGCTCAATCTTGCTTCGGCAACTCGATCAGAAAGCGCGTCCAGCCATCGGCTGATTCACAGCGGATCTCCCCACCATGGGCGCGGATGATCGAGCGGGTGATCGCCAGGCCCAGTCCGGCATGCTCGCTGCTGCCTTCCTGGCGGGCTGGGTCGGCGCGGTAGAAACGGTCGAACAGGCGTGGCAGCAAGTCCTCCGGGATCCCTGCGCCGCTGTTCTCTACGCTGACGTTGACTACTTCGGCCCCGTCGATAATCCGCACCTGCACAACGCCGCCCTCGGGGGTGAAGCGTAGGGCGTTGTCCAACAGGTTGGAGAGAGCCCGGCGCAACATATTGCGGTCACCCTGCAGGCGGCCGTCGCCCTCGCGGTTCAAGCGGACATCGGCGTCCTCGGCCAGGGGCGCGAAGAACTCCAGCAGCACGTCCACTTCCTCTGCACACTCCAGCGCTTCGCGATTCGGCGCCAGCAGGCCATGGTCGGCCTTGGCCAGGTAGAGCATGTCGTTGACCAGTTGCGCCATCCATTGCAGTTCTTCCAGATTACTGTGCAGCGCCTCGCGGTAATCCTCCGGCGAGCGCTCGCGGGTGAGGGTGACCTGGGTATGGGTCAGCAGGTTCGACAAGGGCGTGCGCAACTCATGGGCGATGTCGGCGGAGAACGCCGATAGCCGCTGAAACGCATGGTCCAGGCGTGCGAGCATGGCGTTGATGCTGTGGGCCAATTCCGCCAGTTCCGTAGGCATTTGCTCTTCCGGCAGCCGGGCGTTGAGGGAGCGGGCCGAGACGCTGCCGGCAATCGCCCCCATGCGGCGCAATGGACGCAAGGCGCGGCGAGCCGCCCAGGCGCCAAGCAGGGCGGTGGCCAGCGCCGATAGACCGACGGTCAGCCAGATCAGGCGCTGCATCCGTTGCAGGAAGTGCTGGTGATGGGTGATGTCCAGCAGCAGCGTCAGTTGTGGCGAGCCTGGGCGGTCGGGAAAGAGCGGCGCGTTCAACACGCGATAATCAACGTCGCCATCATTGAGGGTGGCGAGGCCGGGCGTTTCCGGCAACCGGGCCGGAATCCGGATCGAGCTGTCATACCAGCGCACCCCGTCGCTGCCTTTGACGCGCAGGGCCAGGTCGGCCTGGCGGCTCAATTCATCTTCCAGGCGGCGTTGCGTCTGCCCGGCGTCGAGGTCTTGCAGGGCGCGGCGCAGGCCGATCAGCTTGCCTTCGAGCAGTTGCTGGTCCAGCTCAATGAAATGCGCCTCGCTGCTACGGCTGAACGACACCCCGGCAAACAGCGACACCACGGCGGTGCAGGCGGCAAACAGCAGCGCCAGACGGCTGCTCAGCGACCAGCGGCCCGTCACAGGCTGCGCTCCTCAAGCACATAGCCCATGCCCCGCACGGTGTGGATCAGTTTGCCGGGGAAATCGTCGTCAATCTTGAGTCGCAGGCGCCGGATCGCGACTTCGATGACATTGGTGTCGCTGTCGAAATTCATGTCCCAAACCTGGGAGGCGATCAGCGACTTGGGCAGCACTTCACCCTGGCGGCGCAGGAGCAATTCCAGCAAGGCGAATTCCTTGGCGGTGAGGTCGATGCGTCGGCCACTGCGCTCAACGCGGCGGCGCATCAGGTCCAGGCGCAAGTCCGCCAGTTGCAGACTCGTTTCCTGCTGCATCGAGCTGCCCCGGCGCAGCAGGCTGCGCACCCGGGCCAGCAACTCGGAGAAGGCAAACGGTTTGACCAGGTAATCATCGGCACCCAATTCCAGGCCGTGCACCCGATCCTGCACCGCGTCCCGCGCCGTGAGGAACAGCACCGGCGTCTCCAGGCCGGCACCGCGGACGGCTTGCAGAATCTGCCAGCCATCGCGACCCGGTAGCATCACGTCGAGGATCAACAGCGCATAGTCACCGCTCAAGGCCAGTTGCTGGCCAGTGATGCCATCGGCCACCAGATCGGCGTTGAACCCTGCTTCACTCAAGCCCTGGCGCAGGTATTGGCCGGTTTTCGTTTGGTCTTCGACGATCAGCAGTTTCATGGCGGGCTCAAGGGATGGTTCGGACGTGGGCGTTATACCTTGGCGGGCTGGGCTACGGCGCAAGCTGACAAAGTTGTAATCATGCTGTCAGTCGGATGGCAGCCACGCCACGGTAAGGTTTCCCAAGCTTATCCGGTTGGAGTACGAACATGTTGATGGGAAAACCTTGGGTCCTGGCCGCTTGTGCGCTGTTGTTCACTGCGTCGTCGTGGGCATCGCCCGGCCAGCATTTTGAATTCGGCCAGCCAGCTCCGGCAGCCAAGGCCAGTCGCAGCATCGATGTGGTGATGGGCGACATGACGTTCAATCCCGGTGCCCTTGAAGTGAAGGCGGGCGAGACGGTTCGTTTCGTACTGATCAACAAAGGGCAGTTGCTCCACGAATTCAACCTGGGCAACGCCGCGATGCATACCGAACACCAACAGCAAATGCAGCAGATGCAACAGGACGGCCAACTGACGCCGACGGCGATGAAGGCCGGCATGGAGCATGGGGCCATGGGGCACGATCAGGCCGGCATGGGCCACGACGACCCCAATAGTGTATTGGTGGAGCCGGGCAAGACGTCCGAGCTGACCTGGACGTTCACCAAGGCCACCCGCCTGGAATTCGCCTGCAATGTGCCCGGGCATTACCAGGCCGGTATGAAAGGCGATTTGACTGTCAGTCAGTAAGCGCTCAAAGGCTGCGGCAAAGGCTGTTAGAATCCGCTGATTCTTCAGTCAGGTTTCCGTCATGCATCCCGCAGCCGAACATTCGCCGCTGGGCAAATCCAGCGAATACGTCGCGACCTACACACCGTCACTCCTGTTCCCGATCCCGCGCACCGCGAAATGGGCGGAACTGGGGCTGACGGCCGACACGCTGCCGTACAAGGGCGTGGATTTCTGGAACTGTTTCGAGCTGTCCTGGCTGTTGCCGTCTGGCAAGCCGGTGGTAGCCATCGGTGAGTTCGCGATCCCGGCGGACTCGCCGAACATCATCGAATCCAAATCCTTCAAGTTGTACCTCAACTCACTGAACCAGACCCCATTCGCTGATACCGCGAGCCTGGAGGCGACCCTGCGCCAGGATCTGTCGGCGGCCGCCGGCAAGCCGGTTGGCGTGCGGATCCGCAATCTCAAGGACGTGGAAAACGAGGGCGTTGTCGCGTTGCCCGGCGTGTGTATCGACGATCTGGACATCAGCGTCGATTCCTACGAGCACCCGCGTCCGGAACTACTGCGGTGTGATGAATCGCGTGTCGTCGAGGAAAGCCTGCACAGCCATTTGCTCAAATCCAATTGCCCGGTGACCAGCCAGCCGGACTGGGGCAGCGTGGCGGTGCACTATCGCGGCGCGGCGCTGGATCATGCGAGCCTGTTGGCCTACATCGTCAGCTTCCGCCAGCATTCGGATTTCCATGAGCAATGTGTGGAGCGGATTTTTCTCGACCTGCAGCGCTTGCTCAAGCCTGAGACGTTGACGGTGTATGCGCGGTATGTGCGGCGGGGTGGGTTGGATATCAATCCGTATCGCAGCACGGAAGCGGAGCAGTTGCCGAACCATCGGTTGGTGCGCCAGTAACGTTACTGTTTCTTGCGGCTGTACCCAATCCAATTGTGGGGGCGGGCTTGCTCGCGAAAGCGTTGGGTCAGTCAGCACATAGGTTGAATGTGCCTCCGTCTTCGCGGGCAAGCCCGCTCCCACAGGGGCGTGGGGTTGAACATAAGATTTGTATTCACCCCGGATTCATTGTGGGAGCGCAGGGATAAAAGTGAAGCCCACTATCAATAGCGGGCTTCTCTGCCATTCAAATCCCGATATTGCCCAGCGTCAGCACAATGTTGCGCAGGGTTCCCGCAATGGCGGGGTGCTTCAATTCGAAGCTTTCCACGGCAAGGTTCACGCCGTCGACCAGGTTGGTGTCCTGAAGCTGGTTTTCCAGCTGGATTTCAGCTTCGATCTGAGCCATCAACTGATGTAGGTGTTCGCGCTCCGGCTCAGACAGTGGCGGGGTCTGGTCCAATTGCTCGCGCAGGGTATCGAGTTGTTCTTGCAGTTCGCGGCGGGCAGGCATTGACGTACTCCCTTTATGGATAGGCACAGCCATGGACCGCGACGGTGCGGTAAAAGTCCGTGGCTTGCCTTAAGAGTAATCCACCCTCAAGCGCCCTGCATGATCCCAGTCATGGCTTCTCGCCTTTGAACCGACGCAGGTTGATGTCTGCCAGGCAGGTGTCGAGTTCGCCCAGGTGATCGATGACCGAGTGCACGCCCAGGCTGAACAATTGCACCGTCGCCTTGGCACGTCTGGTTTCCCTTTCCTGTTGGCTCAACGCTTGCCATTCACCGGGCGTGAGGCCGCACAGCGAGCCGCAGGAGGCCAGCCCGATGGTCCACAGGCCGGCGTTGAGTCCCGACTGCAATAGGCGAGGTTCGCCACTGACCAATACACAGCCGTCCAGTTGCTGGACATTCAATGCCATCAGCGCTTGCCAGCAAGCGTGGGGGGCCGGCCATGGATAATTTGTTGCAGGAAGTTGCGGCGGTTTGATCCAACCTGGCAGCGAAGCCGCCAGGGCATGGCTGACCGCCGGTGGCAATTCGTCCAGCCAGGCGCAGGGGATCTTTTGAAGTTGCAGGCGGTGCAGGCTGTCCAGCGCCCCCGGGGTCGGTTGCGCGTGTTCGGCCGGTGCGGCTCCCGGTTGTCGAACCCGTGCTCCGAAATCCACCAGGCATCCACTCAGGCCAAACAGTACGGCGGTCAGGCTGGGCGCGGGGAGGGGCAGGGCTTCGGCGCGGGGCATGGGGACGTCCTTGAAATAAACGCCAGCCTACCGGCCCTTAATGACAGTCCAATGACAGTGGAGTGACTGCGCTTGGCTAGCGGAAACGTCCTACGGCGCGCTTCTTTTCGGTGCTGCCTATCCGCGCGTTCCGTCTTATACTAGCCATCTTACCGCCTGGGCTCGGCGCCCTTGCCTGAATAAACCAAGGAGTTCTCCCTTATGCGCTGGAGCCATCATCTAGCTCAGCTGTGTCTTTCCGCCAGCGTCCTGCTGGTTCCGTTCGCTGCCCAGGCCGCCACGGAGGAAGATCCTTGGGAAAGTATCAACCGTCCGATCTTCACCTTCAACGACACCCTGGATACCTATGCCCTCAAGCCGCTGGCCCAGGGTTATCAGTACGTGACGCCGCAGTTTCTCGAAGACGGCATCCACAACATGTTCCGCAACATCGGTGACGTCGGCAACCTGGCCAATAACGTGCTGCAGGCCAAACCGGCCGCCGCCGGGGTCGACACTGCCCGGCTGATCTTCAACACCACCTTCGGCCTGCTGGGGTTCTTCGACGTCGGCACCCAGATGGGATTGCAGCGCAGCGACGAGGATTTCGGCCAGACCCTGGGTTACTGGGGCGTAGGCAGCGGACCCTACGTGATGCTGCCGCTGCTGGGCCCGAGCACCCTGCGGGATGCGCCGGCCAAGTATGTCGACAGCTACACCGGCCCCTATCGTTACATCGACAACGTTTCGGTGCGTAACTCGATCTTCGGTCTGAACATCGTCGACACCCGTGCCAGCCTGCTTTCGGCCGAGAAAATGGTCAGCGGTGACAAGTACGTGTTCATCCGCAATGCCTACCTGCAAAATCGCGAATTCAAGGTCAAGGATGGTCAAGTCGAGGACGACTTCTGATTCGACCCTGGCAAGCCAGAAGGCGGCCTAAAAAGGCCGCCTTTCGTGTTTTTTGCGCAGGGCGCCCCCGGACTGGTCCTTTCATTGAGTTACGCTTCGCTCGGTTCTTATAACTCTCTGTGCTTTGACAAATAAAGACGGCGAGCGGCTATCCGCATGAGCTTGAAACGCCCCGCGGATGGGAGTACCGTCTGCGCCTTAGAAGGGCACCTCTGATGTAATCGTGTGTAAGGCGCGGCCTGAAAACGGTAAGAACAGAGTGGCTAGAAAGCGAATCCAGTAGTGCGTGCCAGGCCAGACAGCCCAGCCCGCTACGCCAACCTAATTCTGGCGCCGTTTGCCCACATGCCAAAAACCAGTGCCACGCTGCTGATAATCGATGATGACGAAGTGGTGCGAGCCAGTCTCGCGGCCTACTTGGAAGACAGTGGTTTCAGCGTCCAGCAGGCCAGCAACGGCCAACAGGGTCTTCAGGTATTCGAGCAAGACAAGCCCGACCTGGTCATCTGCGACCTGCGCATGCCGCAGATGGGCGGACTCGAACTCATTCGCCAGGTCACCGAGATTTCCTCGCAGACCCCGGTAATCGTCGTTTCTGGCGCCGGCGTAATGAGCGACGCGGTCGAGGCCTTGCGCCTGGGCGCGGCGGACTATCTGATCAAGCCTCTTGAAGACCTGGCGGTGCTCGAGCATTCGGTGCGCCGGGCCCTGGATCGTTCGCGCCTGTTGCTGGAAAACCAGCGCTACCGCGAAAAACTGGAAACCGCCAACCGCGAGCTGGAAGCCAGCCTGAACCTGCTGCAGGAAGACCAGAACGCCGGTCGCCAGGTGCAGATGAACATGCTGCCGGTCAGCCCCTGGACCGTCGACGGTTTCCGCTTTGCCCACCAGATCATCCCGTCGTTGTACCTGTCGGGAGATTTCGTCGACTATTTCCGCGTCGACGAGCGGCGGGTAGCGTTCTACCTGGCGGACGTTTCCGGGCACGGTGCTTCTTCGGCATTCGTGACGGTGCTGCTGAAATTCATGACCACGCGCCTGTTGTTTGAGTCCAAGCGCAACGGCACGTTGCCCGAGTTCAAGCCTTCTGAGGTCCTTGGGCATATCAACCGGGGCCTGATCAGTTGTAAGCTGGGCAAACACGTCACGATGGTCGGTGGAGTCATCGACGAGGAGACTGGCTTGTTGACCTATAGCATCGGCGGGCATCTGCCGTTGCCTGTGTTGTATACGCCAGACAGTGTGCGTTACCTGGAAGGGCGTGGTTTGCCGGTGGGCCTGTTCAACGAGGCCACCTACGAAGACCACGTGCTGGAACTGCCTCCGACGTTCAGCCTGACGCTGATGTCTGATGGCATTCTGGACCTTTTGACGGAACCTACACTCAAAGAGAAAGAAGCGGCCTTGCCTGAGCGGGTGAGTGCAGCGGGCGGCAGCCTGGAAGGCTTGCGTCAAGTGTTTGGATTAGCCACGCTCGGGGAGATGCCGGATGATATCGCCCTGTTAGTGTTGAGCAGGAACCTTTGATGAGTACCGGTAGAATCCAGTTCGCCGAGCAGGACGGCACCTTTGTCCTGAAGTTTGTCGGTGAAGTGCGCCTGACCCTGTGTTCGGCGCTGGATGCGACTATTGAGCGGATCTTCACCGCGCTGAACTTCAGCGCCATCGTGATCGACCTGACCGAAACCCGCAGCATCGACAGCACCACCCTGGGCCTGCTGGCCAAACTGTCGATCCTGTCGCGGCAAAAGGTCGGTTTGCTGCCGACTGTCGTCACCACCCACAACGACATCACCCGTCTGCTGCAATCAATGGGCTTCGACCAGGTGTTCAACATTGTTGGCGACCCCGTGCCTTGCCCTGAATGCCTGGACGACCTGCCTGATCAGGACCAGTCCGAAGAAGAGGTGCGGATCAAGGTGCTGGAAGCGCACAAGATCCTGATGGGGCTGAACGACTCCAATCGTGAAGCCTTTCATGACCTGGTCAACGCGCTGGAGCGCCCGGGCGGCTGAAGTCCCCTCAATCCCCTTGTGGGAGCGGGCTTGCTCGCGAAGACGGGCTGACAGGCTACATCAATGTTGGAGTGCAGGCCCCTTCGCGAGCAAGCCCGCTCCCACAGAAGCAAAAAGGGGCGAACCCATCAAGGTTCGCCCCTTTTGTTTGCCTCTGTTTCACTCAAAGCTTGGCTTGCAGCAACGCCTCCAGCTTCTCCTGGTCCCGGGCAAACTGACGGATACCTTCGGCCAGTTTCTCGGTCGCCATGGCGTCCTCGTTGGACAGCCAGCGGAACTGCGCTTCATTGAGGTTCAAGCGGGCTTCCCCGGCTTGTCCTGGCGCCAGCTTGCGTTCCAGCTTGCCTTCATCGGCCGCCAGTTTCTCCAGCAATTCAGGGCTGACGGTCAAGCGGTCGCAACCGGCCAGTTGCTCGATCTGGTTGAGATTACGGAAGCTTGCGCCCATGACCACGGTCTTGTAGTCGTTGGCCTTGTAGTAGTTGTAGATGCGCGTCACCGACTGTACGCCCGGATCGTCGGCGCCAGTGTAGTCGCTGCCATTGGCTTTCTTGTACCAGTCGTAGATACGGCCTACGAACGGCGAGATCAGGAACACCCCGGCATCGGCACAGGCGGCGGCCTGGGCGAAGGAGAACAGCAGGGTCAGGTTGCACTGAATGCCTTCACGCTCCAACTGCTCGGCGGCGCGGATGCCTTCCCAGGTGGATGCAATCTTGATCAGCACGCGATCCCGGCCAATGCCGGCCTTTTCATACAGATCGATCAGACGATGCGCACGCTTCAACATGGCCTCGGTGTCGAACGACAGGCGCGCGTCCACTTCAGTGGAAATACGCCCCGGGATCACTTTCAGAATTTCTTGCCCGACCGCCACGGCAAAACGGTCGCTGGCCAGGCCCACATCGCCCTTGCAGTCCGCCACGCAGGCGTTCAGCTGCTCGGCGTAGCCCGCGATGGCCGAGGCCTTGAGCAGCAGGGAAGGGTTGGTGGTGGCATCCACGGGTTTGATGCGGGCGATGGCTTCGAAGTCGCCGGTGTCGGCCACTACGGTGGTGAATTGCTTGAGTTGTTCCAGCTTGGAAGTCATGAGCGTGCTCTGTCCTATGGGTCTGTTGACATTACCCGAGGGCCGGCAGCCACTCAAGGGCGTGAAGAGGTATCGAAGGCCCCGGCGGCAACAACCTGAAAACGGCTGTTTGAAAGGCCGGGGCGGGTATCGGTAGATACGATGCCAAAACCGCGCGCAGGTTCAAAGCAAGTGACCGTTAACGCCCCTCCAGCAACTGCCCCGCCTGATCCAGCAGCGCCAACGGATCCTTGGTCTTGTGGATATCCACCGACAATAGTTGCCGAAACCGCCGAGCCCCCGGAAAACCCGTGCCCAGCCCGAGTACATGGCGGGTGATGTGATGCATCGCGCCACCGGCGGCCAGATGATCGGCAATATAAGGCCGCAACTGTGCCAGCGCCTCGGCCCGGCTGATGATAGGCGCGCTGCTGCCGAACAGCTGTTGATCCACCTCGGCCAGCAGGTACGGGTTGTGATACGCCTCGCGGCCCAGCATCACACCGTCGAAGGTCCGCAAATGCTCATGGCAGGCCTCCAGCGTCTTGATCCCGCCGTTGAGTACGATCTCCAGCTCCGGAAAGTCCGCTTTCAACCGCGCCACCACGTCATAGCGCAGCGGCGGAATATCGCGGTTCTCCTTCGGCGACAGCCCTTCCAGAATCGCAATCCGCGCATGCACGGTAAAGCTGGTGCAACCGGCGTCACGCACCGTGGCGACGAAGTCACACAACTGCTCATAACTGTCACGCCCATTGATCCCGATCCGATGCTTGACCGTCACCGGAATCGACACCGCATCACGCATCGCCTTCACGCAATCGGCCACCAACTGCGGATGCCCCATCAGGCAGGCGCCGATCATGTTGTTCTGCACCCGGTCGCTGGGGCAGCCGACGTTGAGGTTGACCTCGTCATAGCCATGCTCCTGGGCCATGCGCGCGCAAGCCGCCAGATCGGCCGGGACGCTACCGCCCAACTGGAGAGCCAGCGGGTGCTCGGATTCGTGGTGGCGCAGGAAGCGTTCGTGGTCACCGTTGAGCAAGGCACCGGTGGTGACCATTTCGGTGTAGAGCAGGGCGTGTTTGGACAGGATGCGTAGGAAGTAGCGGCAGTGGGGGTCAGTCCAATCCATCATCGGTGCGACGCTGAAGCGGCGGGACAAGGGTTGCTGGGGGGCTGGGTATAGAGGCATCGGGGATCTGGATGGAGAGGCGGAGTGCCGCAGTTTAACAGGAATGAGGTAGGCGAGGTTCTGGAGGAGGACTGAGCAGCGTGCTTCGCTGGTTGGCGATCGGCGCAGTGGGAAGCCGAGGTTAATAAACCTATTCCCTTTTCCCGACCTCGTCAGGCCGCTTAAGGTGATTGTGTCTGAGCCCGTTCCCGGTGGATGCCGGAATTGGATACCTCAAACACTGGAGCTGATGTGTGCGGCCATTCGCGGTAAGCCAAAAGCAAGCGCCCAGCACGGCGCTTTATAAGAGGGATTCATCATTTTGCGTTGCATCCCTCATTCCGGATTCGGAGACGTTGGCTTAGTTTGCCAGAACATCGCGGAACACATCAGGTCGAAGCGCTGCGATGTGCAATAGGGACCTGGCTGCACCAGAGGGTGAGCGGCGCCCTTGTTCCCACTCCTGCAGCGTGCGCACCGACACGCCCAGAAGTTCTGCGAATTTGGGTTGAGACAGCCCCGTTTTGCTGCGTGCTTCAGCGGCTTCGGTGACCTCGATCTGATGCACCTCACCATGGCGGCCTGCCTTCACATCAATGATGGCGGCTAGCAGTTCTTCGCCTAGGTTGCGTTTGGCATCGCGTGCCAAGAGTTCTTTTTCAGTCAGGACCATGATTCATCTCCTTTGCGATTTTGCGCAGGACATGCGCCGGTATGTTCTCGGTAACGCCTTTGCCGTAGATCAGCAGGGCAACCAATGCTCCACTTGCGAGTTGCGCGGTGTAAATGACCCTCACTGCTCCGCTTTTGCCGCGACCCTCCATGCTCCAGCGTATTTTACGGCAACCCTCTGATCCAGGTATCACCGCTCCGGCATCCGGGTTGTTGGCCAGGAAGGACATGAAGGCGCCGCGCTCCTCTTCAGTCCAGTAATCGGGCCAAAGCTTGGTGAACAACGGGGATTCGATAATTGTGAGCATCCGGGGATCATACGTCTTTGACGTAGGATAATACAAGAGCCCGCTTCTTTAGGTTGGGGAGGCTGGTTGCTTGAAATTTGCTACAGAGGACAATTCGATACGCTAGATATCCAATGTCTACGGAGGTGTTGGTGACTAATAGCCCCAATCCATCATGGGGGCAACAGAGAAGCGGCGGAAGAGTTGAGCGGGAAATCTGAATCGGGAGGGCTGAGAGCACAGTTTATCAGGGATGGAAGCAGGGGTGGTGGGGAGACCTGTCGCATCTTGATATGCAAAAAACACATAAAAGGGTTGAGTTTTGTACTGTTTTTATACAGTTTCATTAGTCAAGCCATCGACATCAGAGCTGGACCTGTATTCCTGATTTGGCCTGCAAATCCGCTGTTTATCATATGCACCAGTGTTGTAAAAGTTATTGGAGAAGTAAATGACAGGAACGTTAGATTTACCGCCGCTGCTTATTACCCCCGATGGCCCGCTACCCAATCCTCCGGGACCTATTTCAGGAATCATTGCAAAGCCAATACCTTGGAATGGACAAGTTGTAGAGGTCGCGGAACTTGAAAGTTTTTTCAAGCGGCGGGATGTGACAAGTCAGCATAATGTGATGACCGTGATTTTTACAGTTTTTCAGCTGAACAAGAGTATTGATGATTCCTATAATACCTATTTTGTTAGATTAAGTTCTGAGTTAAACGCAGAAATCACTGCTGCTGTCGGATCTGTTGGCCGTTTTCCCTTGGATAGGCTGAAGGCTGAAAGAAATGTTGTTGCTATGCTTTTGGCGAAGGAGGTGCCAGAGCTAGCCGCAAGTTCAATAACGGCAAGTGCTTTTTTTGGAGGCAGTCCGTTTGATAGGACTATGAAGAAAAGGGCAGTTGATTTTGTAAATATCCTTGGTAAGCGTAACGGCCGATCGCCATTGAATACCTATAAAGACTGGCTGAAATCCATTGCTGCGGCGTATAGAAGAAGGGTGCTCGCGGAGCGAGTAAGGATATTAACTGAGAAATCGCAAGCTCTAGCTGCTGCCATTTCGGCGGCGGAAGCGGAGGAAAATTTTAGAGTATGGGGAGGCGTTATTGCTTGGGCAGCTAAATACAACTCAAGGAAAGAGCCGATTGTCAAGCAGTACAATTTTGATAAGGCTAATGTCGAAAGGAATGTGCAATCGAAGCTTGATGTCGCTTCCGCAACCATTTCGGGCTCTATAGTTACACCTGCCGACTGGGTCAACAAGGCTATTCAGGTAGTAACGCAGGTATTAAGCGATAATCGCAGGGAGCTGTCAGTCCTTGGTTCAGTATTGGCAAGGCACTCAGACATAGACTTTAAAAATCAAGATCTCAGGGCGTTTCTCGAACGCACACGAGATGGAAATATAGATCCTGATGTGTCATTTGCCCAAGAGCTCTTGGCTATTCAAGCTGCCTATCGAAGTGATGTTTTAAATGATGAAATTTGGAGTCTTGAACAGAGGTTGTTAAAATTAATTGCTGCTCAGGAAAAACAAGCGGAAGAGCGAGCGGCCACTGGTATCCCACCATTATCGCCTCCTGATGTTAAATTGGATGCTAACTTGGAGGAGGCAAAAAAATTAAGGCAGGCGGCTGAAATTATCGCAGGGGGAGAGGCTTACGTCCTTGGGGTATTTTATTCTAAGGTTCGAAATAATGGTGATTGGGATTATAAACAGCGTGGCAGGGAGTTTGAAGAGTTTGGTAATTTCAATTATGGTGCTACTGGAACGGCGGCAGGCATTCCGGAGCAGATTCTATTAAGAGCTGCCGGAGCCGCTCAATCCGTAGCAGGAACTTCAAGGGAGGAGTTTGGGAAGTGGTGGGGGCAGTCGCCTTATGGTGATGATCGCATGGACCAGATATGGATAAAAGCGGGTATAGATTATGCTAAATCTAAAGGCTTCTAAGTGGGCGTTTTTGATGTTGCTAATGATTTGTGTGGCTCAGGCGGCGTATATTTTTACGACAAGCCCTGCTTCGCCAGAGCCGTCAAGAATAGTGTCTGTGACGCCAGTTGATTCAGTCGGTGCTGTCTACGAAGTTCTTTATGACTCAGGAGGGGCAACCGTTCCATTTGTCTATCGGTATTTTCTTATGGAGAAAGATGATGATTCGATCAAGGTGCTTAACAAGGTAAAGTCACTTAGCCCGTTCCTGGTGACGCAGAGTCCTGATGCGGTACGTACAGCTCTACCCGGGAGGGTCAAACTCAGGACCTTGGATGTGGTATATGAATATAGGAACGTTGCTTATTATGAGGTCAATGGGGAGTGGAAACAGGTTAAGTTTGACCTGATTTCAGATATCCCCTAAGGGCAAAAGCCAAAAAGGCGCCATAGGCGTCTTTTTTTGATTACTTGGTAAGGACGGACCGAGATTAATGAATTTGTCCCCTTTTCCTACTTTTCCTAAGAATAGACGCTTCGCAAAGGCAGCTCGATCAGCCTGGATTATCCCCAGTTTGCCTCCCTGAGATGATTGAAATTTATAACGTCAACGCAATGCTGATGGGCGAAGCTGGCAACCCTTAAGTCATCGGTGAGTACAAGATAATTGTTTTTTGCTGCGGCAATGATTCCTACATCCGCCAGTCCATAAGGAAACAATTCAAAGTCTTTGGAAATATCTAACGCGGGGCAATGGATTTCAGATATGGAAGATAGTGAATTTTTCAAGGTTTCGTAGAATTCTTGCAGGTGTTTGCCATATAGGCCGTTTGTAAGGTTGCTCAGCTCTGCGAGAATGTGGGGTGTTGAAATAAGCTTTTCGAATTTATCAATTACGTTAATCAGGAGCAGGTAGTCGTCAGATGTATATCCACTGGTACGCTTAAAGTCAACGATGCTGGGTGTGCCTCCAGCGATCACTAGTAGTAATAGATTGGTGTCAACTATAATTCCTTTTTTGCGATATTGCTTTATATAGGCATCAATCATACTTCACGGATCTTCATAGAGCGAAACTCTCCAGTCTCCGCATCGATAATGAAGGTTTTGTATTTTCGCGTGTACATCTGCCCGGCTAGTGCTGCGCCTAATCGATCAAATTTGTGGGCAGCAGGGACGTTGAATCCTAAAGTTATCGCCCATGCTCTATTAGCTTTGTCGAGCTCGACTTCTTCGAGTAAGAGATCGTTGAGCGCCATCTCTTGCCCTAGGAAATCATTTGCTGCCGATTTGGCAACCTGAACCGCATCCTTCACTTCTATCATTTCAGCTCCTTCATCGGGTCTGGGTACGTGTAAGCTCCCTGATCATAGCACTTCACCTTGCGGCGCCTCATACCTATAAAGGCAGTCAGGAGATTACAGTGTCCGGCACCCGCTGAGATTTGGGCGTCTGTGACGGCCATTCAAACCAGCCAGGAAAGCGAAGGTGAGCGGCAGGGGAGCTGAAGTCAGCCCCGCTGATATGCAGAATCTGCGCACGGGGCGTAGAGGCGATGCTGTACCCGCTGAGAGAGCTGCCGGATGACGTCCATGCCTTTCGTTACTGGCCGGTTGCACCCGATCTCGCCAGGTCGGACCATTGCCTGAGCCACCGTCATAGGTGCCTGTCCAGACTCAGTAAACACGGGTGCTGTCCCTGGTGTAACGACGGTTGTCATCGAGTCCTACAGCCACATAACTCGTAACACCGAGCCCTAGTCCCGAGGCTACGTCACCTTGCGCCATTGCCTACAACTAAGACAGAATCCGCCCGCTTGTGCGCCATTGGGCCGGGGCTCTATTGTTTCCGAGTCGCTGAAAATCAGCGATCGGGTTTAGCAGCCTGACTCCCCAAACGCACAGTGCTCTGCATTCGAGAGCAGGCTTTAGTGTCTGCACCTATGTAATGGCGGTTGTGCGTGGGAGACCTTCGGGTCTACCGGCTCTAGGGGTCCGGTCTGCTAACCCGCGTACAGCTGCCACCCTCTCGTATAGCAGCGAGATTGGCAGCTCCAATACCCCTAGGAGCGTCATCATGCACAAAGTAACTCCCAACCCTCCGGAAACGGACCCCAGCTCTGCCGGCCTCGATCCAAAGAAAGTCCAAGAGGCCACCGATCGCGCGCTGGATTTCTACCTGAAACCGAAAGAAAGCGAAGCCAAAACGGACCCATCACCGGGTCAGCTCTTCACCGTCATCGACGGTATCGACACTGAAAGTCTGCTCGCCAACCTCAGCGAAAGCCTGGCTTCGGCCAACGCCATGATAAACATCCTTGCGTTCGACCTTGAAGGGTCGCGGCGGCATGTTGCGCTGGGCATTCTACAAGTCATCGAATTGAGCGAGCTGTTGGCGAATCGGGCGTTGGATAACGTCGATCCGCGCTAGCGCCGTGCCCGTGACGTAAAGCTGAGCCGGACCTTGTAGCCCCCCTGACTACAGAGCCGCCGACTCGAACAGGCACGGGCGAAGCAGCCTGTGCAGTGTCCTTCAAACACTGCGCAGGCAATCCATGGCCGACTATCTTAACGGCGTACGGACATCCTTGAAGAAGGAGCGTATCCAGGGAACATCTGAAATCACTGACTCATGTTAATGCAGGTAACAGTTCCGTCAGTGAGCTCGACCAGGCTCAAGGCGCCATCCCCAAAGGAGCAACCCGTGTCGATATAAACGACGTTACCCAGGCGCGTAACGCTCGGCACGGTCGAGTGGCCCACGTAGAGCTGGTCTATTCCTCTGACAGGATCATGGTTTTGCCGCTCGATTTTCTCCCGAGCGTACAGCGCCATGCTCACGGCTCGCAGCCGACAAATCTCCCCCAGTTGCCCGGATAACGCTTCCTTGGCTTTCTGCCAATCGTCATCTATCAGCGTCAGCGGGGCTTCGGCGTGTACGATGCCCACTGTTCTCCCGTCCAACAAGTCGACTTCAATGATCGTCGGAAGCGCTTGGAGGACCGTGGAAAGTTCATCTTGGAGCGTTGGCGCCAGCTCGTAGAGCCAGGCCCCACCGTTTCGGGTGTGCCTGGGAATGTCGCCGTGTCCCGAGACGCAGTCAATCAGCATTTGTTCATGATTGCCCCGAACCGCATGAAACCACGGTTGTGAAAGCCAGTTCACGACCTCCACGGAGTCGGGGCCGCGATCAATCAGGTCACCCACGGAGAAAACACGATCCTGTTCAAGGTCAAACTTTGAGCGATTCAGAAGCGCCCTTAAAAGCTCGAAGTGTCCGTGAACGTCACCCACGACAAAGTCACGGCCTTTCTCGTTGGATGGGAATGTTTTTATCGTGTTCATTCGTCGGTGTAGTTGTTAATGGAAACGGGACGGCTAGGGATGCTCCTATTGCTCTTTCTCCACAAGATTCCCATCGGCGTCATAGACCAGATACTCATCGCTATTGCCCGGAGCCCTCACATAGTAGCGCGCCTCGTTACCGTTATCTGGGACTTTCAGGCTCGTATAGGAGCCCAGTTTCTTCACCAGTGTATTGTTCTGGCTGATCAATACCAGGCCACTGTCGCCTTCCCGGACCGCAGCCGCGTAGCGGCTCTGGAACGCGCTGATCTGGTTATACTCCAGCGGAATCTGCAGTTTGCCGGCCAAGTCGATGGCGCCGTAACTGCTATCGCGCCCGACCACGGCCATGCCGTTGGAGAACGGCTCCACTTCGTCATACGGCAACTTGATGGGGAGCAGCGCGCCTTGGCGGTTGATAAAGGCAAAGGTCTTGTTTTTGGCGTCTTGCACCAGCAGCGGTTGCTCGCCGAAGAATCGACCGATCACGTTGTAACCCTGAAGGTTGATCCGTTTACCTTGCAGGTCGTGGACGTCCCGGCGGCTCTGATCGGCTGAGGTGGTGTAGAGGAGGTCACCGCTTTGCTCGATCGCGGAAAACTGCGCTGGCAGGATCTCTTTGCCGGCGAGGGTATAGGCGCCGTAGTGACCCTCCGTGGCATAGGTTTTGGTGCCCAGACGGGCGATGAACAGATTGCCGATCACCGTGGGGTTGACGAACTTCATCGGCAGGATGAAACGGTGATGCTTGGCGTCGTAGAGCCCATAAGGGCCATTGGTTTCCCGCTCCACCAACAGCAGGCCGTTATCCATTGCCTGGGATATGAGTTCGAACGGTAGATTGACGGGTTTATTGCTGCCCGCAGGGAAGTAGGCCGTTTGCTCCAGTACTTCGGAGTCAGGGTCGCGGGCGTTCTTCAGCGAAAGCAGCGTGTAGATTTGCGCGGCGCCTTGATCGGGTGCTTGAATCTGTAGCCAGCGTGGTTTGATCAACCACTGGCCGCTCTGGTCGATGAAACCGTAGAGGTCAGCGTTTCGGTCGAGGGCGATGTAACGGGTTTGCGCTGCAAGCAGGTTGGGCACACCTGCGAATACGGCGCTGTTGTCTTCCATCGGAGCAAGCACGTGGATGACGATACGCCGCGGCGTGGCCTCGAAGCGATAATCGGCCTCGGTGTTTTTCAGCGGCCCGGCCTGGGTGGAAAGCATTTCGACCAACTGCTCCAGCCGTTGCTGTACCGCCTGGCTGGTCTTGAACTGTGCGAGATCATCCTTGGTCTTGCGCAACGCCTTGTAGTAGTCACGCAACGCGTCAATGTCGCCCTCCGAAGGGAACGAGCGGGTGTTGTTGCCATTGCTGTAAAGCGCCTTGCCCGTGTCGGTCAGGCCCTGCACGACGAAGGTCGACGCTTTGGGCGTGCTCAGTCGCAGCGAAGCACTGTCGTCGCCCAGGGCGGTGAGCTGGAATTGTTGGCCGTCGCCGAGGGTGACCTTCGGGTGATCCTTGTCCAGGACGACTTTCTTGAACGCCGGATAACTGCGGTAGGCGATCGTCAGGTCGAGACTGGCCAAGGGTTTGTTGACCGAGAGTGTGATGACGTCACGGGACAGCGGAATATCGTCCGACTCCGCTTCGGGCTGCTTCTTGATATCGGCGAAAAGCGTCTCGCTGCCATCGCGAAAACGCAGGCGGTCCGGGCGGTACTGTTCGGCCGTTGGTTCATCCGGAGTGGCTGCGCGTTTCCACAAAGGATCAAGACTGCTGGTCTCAAGCCGCACTTCGGAACCGTCAGCAAACAGCTTTTGGGCGAAATGAATGTCTTGGACTGACGCCAGCGCAGTTTTGACCTCTGCGCTGGTGAAAGGAACGAACAGTTCCTCGTATTGCAGTTCCTGCTCGCCGGCGGGTTGGGTTCCCTCAACCTTCAGGCTGAGTTCCGTCTGGCTGACCAATTCCAACGACCGGAGGGTTTCATCGGTGTCGTTGATCAGGAAGTTCAGGCGCTTCTCCACATCCGGCAGCGCCAGTGTGCCGATGTCCTCTACGCCGCCTTCGTTCATGTCCTCGGCTGCGAAGTATTCACTCGCTGAGACATTACTTTGGCGAAACAAGTAGTAGGACGAACAGCCCACCACTAACAGGGTCACACTCAGTATCGACAGCAATCTCAAGCGAGGCTGGGGAAGGTTCATCGTGGCTTCGTTAGTCAGGGGGCGGGAAAGTGCGGCCAGCTAACCACACGGCCTGGCCGCCTGCCAATAGGCTGGATGATGCCAACCCTGTCTTGACGGTTTAAGGGGCGCCCGCGGCGGCGGGTTCGAAAGCGCCGGGTCGATCCAGGTCGGCCCGAGCGAGCTTTTCAACGTTCACGCTATCGGTGTGCGAATTTCCTGGCCGATACATTTTTCAAACACCTGCTCCATGGGCCCGAGCGCGCAGTTGTAAGCGGCGATGTTTGCGTAAATCCACTCCTCTTTCTCAATGCCCCACCAACTGATCTCGAACCCGGCATTCATGATGAGGTGTTCAAAGAGAATCCGCTGTGCGCGGCCGTTTCCCTCGCGGAAGGGATGTACTACGTTGATGTCCGAGTAGGCATCGGCAACCGCGTTGATCAAGGCTGCACGGCTCATGCCTTCGAACCAGTTTTTCGCTGCCATGTGCTTGAAGATCTTTGCAGCTTCCGCTTCCATGAATTGCGGCTGGCAGAAGCGGGTGTCCTGCTTGGCCATCCCTACCGTGCGCAACTCCCCGGCCCATTCGTACAAGTCACTGAATAGAACCTGGTGTATGCCTTGAAGGTAAGCCAAGTTGTAAGGAGGAGGGCTGAACTCGACGTTGTCCGCCGCGATGGCCGAGAGCTGTTGCTCGGCCTCGCTCAAGGTCAGTTCGTCACGGATATCGAGTTTGTTGCGCAGGACGGTGGAGCCGGGATAGCAGTAGGCGTCTTCGCCGACACCATATTTGTCCGGCATCAGGTTCGGGTCTTGGTGAAGGACTTCAAGACTTCTTCGCGCGTGGGCATTTTGCATTCGCCGTCGGAGAAGGTCACTTTGAAGCCTTCAAGGCGCAGGCTGGCGGCATAGTTGGATCGGCGCGTTCTGGCCGCGTAGGCCTTTTTCGCTTCAAGGCTGACAGTGCCCATGGGGCTTACCTCACTCGCAATGATGCGCGGATTATAGCCCATCGGCTTGGCGTGGCCTATGTGGCGACCTCTATGGGCTCGCGAATGGACATTGAACTGATCAATGGCCCTTGCAATGCAGTTCATCTCAAAATACTGTGTTTATGTCCAGTATCGAGAGTCCTCCATGCAACTCATCGCCAAGCTCGGCATTCTCGCCGACGCTGCCAAGTATGACGCTTCCTGCGCCAGCAGTGGCGCGCCCAAGCGCAGTTCCCGGGGGCGCGACGGGCTCGGTGCCACGGATGGCATGGGCATCTGCCACAGCTACACGCCCGATGGGCGCTGTGTCTCATTGCTCAAGGTGCTGCTGACCAATTTCTGCCTGTATGACTGCCAGTATTGTGTCAACCGTCGCTCCAGCAACGTGCCGAGGGCGCGCTTTACGCCGGAGGAGGTGGTGCGCTTGACGCTGGATTTCTATCGTCGCAATTGCATCAGTGGCCTGTTCCTGAGCTCTGGCATCATTCGTTCAGCCGATTACACCATGGAGCAGTTGGTGCGGGTGGCGCGTTTGCTGCGCGAAGAACATCAATTTCGCGGTTATATCCATCTCAAGACCATTCCCGATGCGGATCCGTTGTTGATCGAGGAGGCCGGACGGCTGGCCGATCGCCTGAGCGTGAACATCGAGCTGTCCAGCGAGGTGAGCCTCAAGCGGCTGGCGCCGGAAAAGCAATTGACCACGATCCGCCAGGCCATGGGCACTATTCATGAGGGGCAGCAGGCGGTGGCCGGCGAGGCGAGGGCGCCGCGCTTCGCGCCGGCCGGGCAAAGCACTCAGGTCATCGTGGGCGCCGATGCCACCGACGACCACGCCATCCTGCAGAACGCTGAATCGCTCTATCAGGGGTATGGTTTGCGTCGGGTCTATTACTCGGCATTCAGCCCAATCCCTGACAGCCCGTCCAGTGTGCCGTTGGCGGCGCCGCCCTTGCTGCGCGAGCACCGGCTGTACCAGGCGGATTTTCTCATGCGCGGTTATGGCTACAAGGCGGGCGAGCTTCTGAGCAGCGCCACCAACCTCGATCTGGACATCGACCCCAAGCTTGCATGGGCGCTGGCCAATCGTGAGGTCTTCCCGCTGGACGTCAACCGCGCCGAGCCTGCTTTGCTGGCGCGCATTCCCGGCATCGGCCTGCGTAGTGTGCAACGCCTGGTGGCGCTACGGCGGGAGCGACGGGTTCGCTATGACGATTTGGTGCAGTTGCGCTGCGTGCTGGAAAAGGCGCGACCGTTCATCATCACCAGCGACTACCGGCCCGCCGAAGCCCAGGTGCGCAGCGGCCTGTTGCGTGCGCGCCTGCGCGATCCCCAACGGCCGGTGCAGATGGGGTTATGGGGGTGATCGCGCTGGATTGCGATGACGACTTCTCCACCTGGCGTGACCAGGCCCGGGCCCTGCTTGGCCACGGCATCGACCCGAGTGACGTCACGTGGGCCCAAGGCCCTGTCACTGACTTATTGGCTGTACCGACGCCGCTCCCACCGGGCCCGGGGCCGTTCCGCACGCGGATCCCGGCGGCGTTGTTGACACAACTCGAACAGGCCAGCCGTTACCTGGGCGAACAACGCTGGAACCTGCTGTACGAAGTACTCTGGCGCGTTGCCCATGGCGACCGCACCGCCATGCTTGCGGGTGATCGGCTGGGCAGTGAGCTGCAGCGACGGATCAAGCAGGTCAGTCGCGAGGCGCACCATCTGCATGCTTTCGTGCGTTTCATTCCCTTGCCCCAGGCGCTGGCCGAGCGGTTGCAGCTGGACCTGGTGTCTTTCCACGAGCCAGCCCACGACATCCTCGAAAGCGCCAGCAGCCATTTTGCCGAACGCCTGGGACGACAACGCTGGCTGATCGCAACACCCCGCGACGGCATCCGCTTCGACGGCCAGTCGCTTGACTACAGGCGCCAATGCCCCGAAGAGTGGCGCCAATGGGCACGTCATGCCGACGACCCCGGCGCCGAGTTGTGGCGCACCTACTATCGACACATCTTCAACCCGGCGCGGCTTAATCCCCAGGCGTTAAGGCAGCACATGCCCGGACGTTTCTGGCAGCACTTGCCGGAGGGCGGGTTGATTCCGCAATTGGTGGGGCTGGCGCGGCAGGGGAAGCAGCGCGATGGGCAGGCCTTGGAGGTGAGGGAACAGGTGGGCAAGCGGATTGTTGTGGGGGCGAGGGTTGAGAGCGCTCCCTTGGGATCGAGCCCTGCACCTGAGTAGTCGGGGCTTTCAGTTCATACCGATGCTTTGGATTTAAGCCAATGTCTTTCCAACGATCGGATACCAACCGTGGCGAGGGGGTTGCTCCCTCGCCACGGGAATTCTGCTGCGCAGCATGCTCTCTCACCACGATTCAACGGATACCTTCGGGTGGGCTGCGCAATGCCGCAATGTCGCGCTTTGGGGGCAGGCCAAACAAGCGGGCGTATTCGCGGCTGAATTGGGAAGGGCTTTCATAACCGACCTTGAACGCTGCACTCGCCACGTCCAGATGCTCCTTCAGCATCAGGCGCTTGGCCTCGTTCAAGCGCAGCCATTTCTGGTATTGCAGTGGGCTCATCGCCGTGAGCTGGCGGAAGTGGTGAGGAAAGTCGGCGCGCTCATCTGCACCCGTGCCGCCAGGTCGTCGACGCGAAAGGGCGTGGTGCAGTATCGATGTCTCGAAGTCACCCGTGCCGGTGGTCCGCGCGCCAATCGTGTTGGCGAGGGTCTCTTGAAAGGGGCGGCGCTGGAGGGTCATGTCGGGTCGGATGCCATCAGGTCAAGAGCTATGGGCAGGACATTAACCCGCCAAGCGAAGCGCTGCCTATCGGTCATTTGTGCCGTCACAGGATCGGGCAAGAACTCCGGAGGAATGCGCTACCGGTCGCCGGAGTCGATCCCTGACACTGGGTCTTCAGGTCAAACACGCATCGCCGTGGCCGACCAATCGCTTTCGCGAGTAAACCTGCCCTCACAGTTTGATCGAGGTTATTCACAAATCCAGTGCCTGCCACAGGCCCCCTGTGGGAGCGCGAAGGCGGTGTGTCATTCAACCTATTCGGCGACTGACACCCCGCTTTCGCGAGCAAGCCCGCTCCCACATTAATTTGATGTTGTTCACAAACCCAATGCCCGCCACTGAGCCCCTGTGGGAGCGGGCTTGCCCGCGAAGGCAATGGATCAGCTTGCACAAACATCGAAAGTGCCCCCGTCACTCGGCCCTCAACCGGACCGACTTCCAACTACACCCAGCGACACAGGATGCATCCCAATGCCTCACACCTCATTACCAAAAACCTCAGGCCAACCGGCCTGGGGCGCGGTGCTTGCCATGTCGCTTGCCGCGTTCGCCCTCGTGGCCTCCGAGTTCATGCCCGTCAGCCTGCTGACACCGGTAGCCGCCGATCTCCAGGTCAGCGAAGGCCAGGCCGGCCAGGGCATTGCCGTCTCGGGCGCCTTTGCCTTGATCACCAGTCTGTTCATTGCCTCGATCGCCGCCCGGGTCGACCGTAAGGTGTTGCTGTCGGCGTTGACGCTACTGATGATCGTGTCTGGAACAGTGGTCGCCCTGGCGCCCAACTACGCGATATTCATGGTCGGCCGCGCGTTGATCGGCGTGGCGATCGGCGGTTTCTGGTCGCTGTCGGCGGCCACGGCCATGCGCCTTGTACCCGCCGATAAGGTCCCGCGCGCCCTGGCCATCGTCAATGGCGGCAACGCATTGGCGACCGTGGTCGCGGCACCGCTGGGCAGTTTCCTCGGGGCGATCATCGGTTGGCGCGGCGCGTTTTTTTGCATTGTGCCGATCGCGGCCATTGCCTTGGTCTGGTTGCTGCTGAGCCTGCCTTCGATGCGCTCGCAGCCGACAAAGCAGGGCAGTAGCAACGTCTTCATGTTGATGACCCGGGCTCCGGTCGTGCTGGGCATGCTGGCTGTCAGCACATTCTTCATGGGCCAGTTCATGCTGTTCACCTACCTGCGCCCGTTCCTTGAGACGGTGACGCAGGTGAGCGTGTCCATGCTGTCCTTCATGCTGCTGGTGATCGGGTTGGCGGGGTTTCTGGGGACCTTCCTGATTGGTGCATTCCTGAAAAACGCGCTGTACCGGACCCTCGTTGTCATCCCGCTGTTGATGGCCGCGATTGCCATTGCGCTCGTAGGGTTTGGCGGGTCGGTGACGATCACGACCGTCCTGCTGGGGCTTTGGGGGCTGGTGGCGACGGCGGCGCCGGTAGGCTGGTGGACCTGGCTGTCGCGAACACTGCCGGACAATGCCGAAGCCGGCGGCGGATTGATGGTCGCCATTGTCCAGCTCGCCATCGGCGCGGGCGCGACGCTGGGTGGTGTGCTGTTTGATCTGCGGGGCTACCAGGCGACGTTCGAAACCAGCGCGGCCATATTGGTGATTGCGACCGTGCTCACGCTCCTGGCTGCACGCGCGGCGGTCCGAGAGTCGGCGCCTTCGAACGTAGCGACGTATAACCCGATGGGGTGATTGGAATTGCACTTCAATGGAAGGGCGACCGTTGAGCGCCTTCGGTTGGTGGCACATTGATATGCTGGTAGACTTCGCACTCGTGATCTTCCGAGTTTTGAGTTGTGACTACCGAGCGTATTTCGCAGTTGGAACAAGCCCTTATGGCCGTGATCGCTGCTGCGGGAAAGATGGGTGTCAGCAGCGATGAACTGTGTGCCCAGGCGGTAGGCGGGCTCATGGCTGAGCGCTATTGGACTTGGGCAAACGCCCATTACGCTCAAGGTGCGGCAGATGAAATCGACAACGCCTTGAGCCGGCTTGTGGGAAGGCAGGCGATCGGGCTGACAGTGCCGGCGATGGAAATCCCCTCCGATGCGGTCATCGCGGCAGCCATTCAAACCAACGGTTAATCGGTTTCATTCAACACCAATGGGCGACCTGAGAAGGCCGCCCATTTGCGTTAAAGCCCCAAGCCTTTTTCCACCACCGAGAGCAACGCATCTTCGTGCAACCCGACGGGCTCGGCAGGCTGCTGCCCAGCTCGAGGGACGGTCTTGATGTGCCACATCGATTCGCCGTGCTCGCCGACGCTGCGAAGCATGTAACTTTCCTGCCCCGCCATCTGGATGTCGACGCGCCCGGCACCTCCCAGGGTGAAACGGGCAATGGGATCAAAGGTAATGCGACGGGCGTTGCCCTCGATGACCAGTTGATCGATCGCGTAGTGGTACGTCGAACCGCTGAAGTGGCTTTCAAACACGTGGGTAGGATTGCGCCGGATGTCCAGGCCGGCCTCGCAAAGCGGGGCCAGCCAGTTTTCGATCTGGCGGTACAACTCGTTGACCTGGCTGGGCCAATGTTCGATGGCCAGGTCGGCACCGTGGTCGTTGTCGGCCTGGGCCTGTTGGGCTTGCTTCAGTTTGGCGGCCAGTTCGTCTGCCTTGCTCATGTCGATGGTCCCTGTCGTGATGATTGGACTGAGCTTAGCTGAGGGGCTGACGGGGTTGCTTGCGCTGGGTCATTGGAAGGTGCGCTGCCGCCGGATGGGTCGCTTGGCTCTCCGGCGGGCGCAAGCTCCCTGGCCATGTGGGGCGGCTGGGGTTCACTTCGAATGATGTTATCCGCTTGTCGAACGCTTCAGCTAACGCAACAAATGCACCCCCAACCCCGCCAGCCCGCACGCCAGCAGCACCTGGATCACGCCGCGCTTGTAGCGAAACAGCGCAATGGCCGCCAGGAGGGCGATGACCGCCGATGGCCAGTCCAGCGCGGCGCTAAAGCCGTTGGGCCAGAGCACGTGGTAGCCGAAGAAGCAGGCCAGGTTGAGGATGACGCCGACCACCGCTGCGGTAATCGCTGTCAGCGGAGCAGTGAATTTCAACTCGTTGTGGGTCGACTCCACCAGCGGGCCACCGGCCAGGATGAACAGGAAGGAAGGCAGGAAGGTGAACCAGGTCACCAGCGTGGCCGCGACGGCGCCGGCCAGGAACGCCTGCTCGGCGCCGAACACTTGCGTCACGTAGCCGCCGACGAAGCCGACGAACGCCACCACCATGATCAGCGGTCCGGGCGTGGTCTCGCCCAGGGCCAGCCCGTCGATCATTTGCGTGGGCGTCAGCCACCCGAAGTGCACGACGGCGCCTTGGTACACGTAGGGCAAGACCGCGTAGGCGCCGCCGAATGTCAGCAGCGCAGCCTTGGTGAAGAACCAGGCCATCTGCGTCAGGGTACCTTCCCAGCCGAACGCCAGGGTCAGCACGCCCATCGGCAACATCCACAGCAGGGCACCGACAATCGCCAGGCGAGCGAGCCGCAAGGCGCTGAACCGGGCGTGGTCCGGGCTTGGAGTGTCGTCGTCGATCAATGCCGGGCCGAATGATCGATGCGCGGCGTCGTGGCCGCCCAGGCTGAATTTTTCCGGTGCCCAGCGCCCGCCCAGGTAGCCGATTACGGCGGCGCCCAGCACGATCAGGGGGAACGGAATGTTCAGGGCGAAAATCGCGGTGAACGAGGCGGCGGCGATAGCCCACAGCCAGCCGTTCTTGAGTGCACGGGAACCGATCCGGTGGGCGGCATGTACCACGATGGCTGTCACGGCCGGCTTGATCCCATAGAAAATCCCCGCCACCACCGGCACTTCGCCAAAGGCGATGTACAACCACGACAGGCCGATGAGGATGAACAACGACGGCAGTACGAACAGCGCACCGGCGATGACCCCGCCCCAGGTCCGGTGCATGAGCCAGCCCAGGTACGTCGCCAGCTGCTGGGCTTCCGGCCCTGGCAGCAGCATGCAGTAGTTCAGGGCATGCAGAAAGCGCCGCTCGGAAATCCAGCGCCGACGTTCCACCAGTTCCTGGTGCATGATCGAGATCTGCCCGGCCGGCCCGCCAAAGCTGATGAAACCAAGTTTTAGCCAGAACCAGAAGGCTTCACGCAGGCTGACGACAGAGGGTCTGCTCAGGGATGTATCGGACGCTTTATTCATGGCGGGCACGCAGAAATAGAAGGCGACCATACGTTAGGGGGCGTCGTCCGATTTAGATAGCCTCGGTGATGGGGGCTCGTGAAAAAAACGCAGCGTTTCATGGGCGCCGAGCACCACCGCCCGTGGCGAGGGAGCTTGCTCCCGCTGGGGTGCGAAGCAGCCCAAAGGGGCCTTTTGGGAAAGAGGGCGACTGCTGCGCAGTCGAGCGGGAGCAAGCTCCCTCGCCACGAGGTTTTCAGCGTTTTCGAGCGTGTGGCTATTCAAAGGAATAGATCTTTTTGGATCCACTTTGCCTCTTATCGGCTGCACGATACGGGCAAATTGCCGCCCCTCAAGCGGTAGGCTAAGCTCTCGATTATTGGCGGCTTTGAGCGACCTCGCTCATGTTTTAGCCTCCCCAGGAACTCGCTTGCCTATCCCCATTCACGATCCGCTCCATCCCCCCGACGGTGCCCTGAAACGCCTGCCCTTGCTCAAGGCAGCGGTGGCGTTTATCGCGGCGGTCTGCCTGTGCCTGTGCGGTTTGCTTTATTTGCAACTGGAGCAGTCCCGGCGTCACGACCTGGAGTTCGCCCGCATCGCGTCGGCCAATCTGACCCGGGCCATGGCGCAACAGGCTCAGGATACTTTCCTGCAGGCCGACCTGGTCCTGGCCAGTCAGGCCGACTGGATCCAACTCGACGGTTTTGCCCCGGCCTCCCGGTCACGCTTGCACCAGACCTTCGCCCGACGCGTGCAATCACTTGAGCAATTGCACGGCCTGTTCCTGTTCGACAAAAAGGGCCACTGGGTCGTGACCTCCTTCGATCAGTTGCAAAGGGGCCCGGGGGTGGCGGATCGGGAGTACTTTGCTTTCCACCAGCAGAACGCCTCGCTGGTCGCCCATATCGGGCCGGCGATCCGCAGTCGACAGAACGGCGAGTGGATCATCCCGGTTTCCAGGCGCGTGAATGACCGGGACGGCAATTTCCAGGGCGTGCTGATGGCCGGGATCAAGATGTCGTACTTCGACCGGTTCTTCAAAAGCTTCAGCCTGGACGATAAAGGCGAGATGGCCCTGGCCTTGTCCGACGGCACGCTATTGGCTCGCCGGCCATTCGATGAGGCGCGGATCGGCCACCCGCTGACCGAAGAACATATCTTCAAGCATGACTTGCCAGGCGCGACCTCCGGCGACGCAATCATCCGTTCCGCCGTTGATGGCGTCGTCAGGCTCTACGGACACCAGCACTTGCAAGCCTATCCGTTGGTGGTCACGGCAGCCATGTCCGAGGAAGCCATCCTGACGGGCTGGCATGACCGGGCCTTCCAATCCAGCCTCATCGTGGCGCTGGTGGTCCTGGGTATCTGTCTGTTTGGCTGGGTATTCGCGCGTCAGGTGCGCAACAGCGAGCGGATCGAAGCGGATTTGCGCAAAGCCCAGGAGGCCCTGGAACTGATCGCCACCCATGACAGCCTGACCGGCCTGGCGAACCGCCGGCTGTTCGAGCGGGCCCTGGACGTCGAGTTTGGCCGAGGCGCTCGCCAGCGCAGTCCGCTGAGCCTGATCATGCTCGATATCGACTGCTTCAAACGCTACAACGACACCTACGGGCACGTGGCCGGCGACCATTGCCTGGTGGAGGTGGCGAAAGTGCTCAGGGATTGTTGCCATCGCAAGGCTGACCTTGCGGTGCGCTATGGCGGCGAGGAGTTCGCAGTGCTGCTGCCCGATACCGACCTGCACGGCGCGATGGTACTGGCTGAGCAGATCCGGCAGAAGGTCATCGCCAGACACGTTACCCATTCCGGCTCGCCGACCGGCCACGTCACGGTGAGCCTGGGCTGCTACGCCTTCGTTCCCAGCAGCCTGGACAGCATCGAGGTATTTATCCAGCGCGCCGACGCCGCGCTGTATCAGGCCAAGCACAGCGGTCGCAACCGCGTGGCGGCGCTGTCCATGGACAGCGGGCTCGATGGGTTGCAGCGCTCGGATCGTTGAGTTCGTTGGAATCATCGACGACCTGTCACGGTCAACTGCTCAGATTCCAGGACAGGAGCAGGCCAAATGGATTGCGCTGCCGATACCCCTTCAACCCCTGCGCGTCACACACCGATTACTCGCCGCCTGGTGGCGGCGTTCGGCGGGATGTTTCTACTGGGCCTGCTGGTAGCGGTGGCCGCGCTGTTCAACATTGCGCAAAAGCTCGACGAAGAGGACGTGCGCAAGACCCTCTTCTATACCGAGCGCGCCCTCGAGAATCGCATCACCGCCTCGAAAAATTACATCGCCAGCTACACCTATTGGACCACCGCCTACGAGCACCTCAATGGCGAAGTCGATGTGCAGTGGGCCTATGCCGACCAGAACATGGGCAAGACCCTGTTCACCAAGGACGGCTACGAGGGGGTGTTTGTCATCGACCGCGAGCGCACCAAGTACGCCGTGGTGCTTGGGCAGAACGTCCAGGGCGATGCGGCGAACTACATCGACACGCCGCTTCAGGCGCTGGTGGACAAGCTCCGGGCGCAAGCCGACCTGACGCAGCCGGTGATCAGCTACACCTTGTTCAAGGGCTGGCCGGCCATCGTCACCGCGTCGGTCATCCTGCCCAATGACGAGCGCCCCCGGGTCGACGCCAGAGGCACTTCGGTCCTGCTGTTCGTCGACCAGCTGACGCCAGTGAAGCTGCGCAAGCTGGGTAGAAGCTATGGCCTGACTGACCTGAGCCTGAAGAAAGACACGGAATTGGCGCCCGGCCAGCCCGCTGTACCCCTGGACAGCACCGGTTACAGCCTGGTGTCCCATTTGCAGCAGCCGGGGCATCAACTGCTCTGGTCGTTGCTGCCGCCGTTGGGGGGCGCGCTGTTGATTCTGGCGTTGCTGACCGCTTACTTTTTCCGCTACGCCTTGCGCACCGCCCGCCACGTGGATGCCAGTTACGACCGGCTGCAAATGTCGACCCAGGCCCTGGAAGCCAGCGAAGAGCGTTTCCGCGCCGTGGCCGAGGCGGCGTCCGACTGGATCTGGGAAATCGACGGCGAACAACGCATCACTTATCTGTCGGGGCGCTTCAACACCGTCACCGGGTTCTCCGACCAGCAATGGCTGGGGCAGGACATCGAGCAGTTGCTGTATTGCGACACGACGCCGATTGTCCATTGGCTGGGCAAGCTGACCGAAGAGCAGAGTACGGGCAACCTGCGCTGTTCCTACCGCGACTATTCCGGGCAGTTGCGCTTCTGCCGGGTGTCGGCCCGCCCGATCTACGACAAGGCTGCGGTGGTGGGCTATCGCGGCACCGCCAGCGACATCACCGACGAAGTGGCGGCTCATGCCCAGGTCCAGCATCTGTCGTTGCACGATGCGCTGACCGGCCTGCCGAACCGCAACAAACTGGCGCGACATCTCGACGATGCGTTGCTGGCCAAGGAACATTCGGCGCCCTTGACCCTACTGATGGTGGACCTGGATAACTTCAAGCCGATCAACGATTCTCTCGGGCACCCGGCGGGCGATGCGGTCCTGCTGGAAGTGGCCCAGCGCCTGCGCGACAGCACCCGCGAGCAGGACCTGGTGGCGCGCCTGGGCGGCGACGAATTCGTGGTGGTACTCAACGGCATGGAGAGCACCACCGAAATCGACCGGTTCTGCGCGCGGCTGATCGAAAGCTTGCAGCAACCGATCCATTACGAAACCCATTCGTTGCACATCGGTGCCAGCATCGGCATTGCGGTGAGCCGGCGCCAGGGTTATGTCCCCGGCGAGTTGATCCGTTGTGCCGACATTGCCTTGTACCAGGCCAAGTCCGAGGGCAAGAAGACCTGGTGCTATTTCGCCTCGCAGATGAACGATCAGATCCAGCATCGCCGGCAACTGGAAAGCGACTTGCGCCAGGCGGTGAAGAATAATGAGTTCGTCCTGCATTTCCAGCCGCGCTACAAAGTTGACGGCCGGGAGATCGTGGCCGTCGAGGCGCTCGTGCGCTGGGAACATCCGACCCAGGGCCTGCTGGGCCCCGATGCCTTTATTCCGCTGGCCGAGCAGACCGACCTGATCGTCCCGCTTTCCCATTGGGTGTTGCGCGAGGCCTGCGAAACCGCGCTGACCTGGCCCGGGGAACTGATGGTCTCGGTCAACCTGTCGCCTGCCCAATTCGAGCGCAGTGATGTGGTCGCCGACGTGCGCCAGGCGCTGATCGAAACCCGGTTCCCGGCGAGCCGCCTGGAGTTGGAGATCACCGAGAACGTGATGCTCAACGATGTGGACGGGGCGCTCCAGGTCATGAATGACCTCAAGGAGCTAGGCGTGCGTTTGAACATGGACGACTTCGGCACCGGTTATTCGTCCCTGGGTTACCTGCGCACCTATCCGTTTGACGGCATCAAGATCGACAAGCGTTTCATCGCGTCGATGAGCAACAGCAGCAACGATCGCGCCGTGGTACAGGCGATCATCAACCTGGGCAAGGCCATGGGCCTGACCGTCACCGCCGAAGGCGTGGAAACCCTGGCGCAGCTCGGTTCGTTGGACTCTGACCAATGTCACGAGGTGCAGGGCTATTTCCTCAGCCGGCCTATCGACAAACAAGCCTTCGCGCAGTTGCTGGAGAGCGCTCGCCCCTTGTTGAAGACCGGTTCCTGAATAGCCGTTGCAACCACTGCGAGCGGTTGTCGGTCACAGCTAGTGTCCTGGCATTTCGAGTTCTGGCCCATGAAAAACCTGCGCATCGCAACCTTCAATATCAATGGCATCCGGGCCCGGCTGCCCAACCTGCTGGAATGGCTGGAGCGCGAACAGCCGGACATTGCCTGCTTACAGGAGCTCAAGGCGACGGACAAGGATTTCCCCGCAGCGGAGCTGGAGTCAGTGGGCTATGGGTCGATCTGGCATGGGCAAGCGTCGTGGAACGGTGTCGCCATCCTGGCGCGGGATGCGCAACCGCTGGAGAGCCGTCGCGGCTTGCCGGGTGGCGAAGACGACAGCCACAGTCGCTACCTGGAAGCCGCGGTGCATGGTGTGCTGGTGGGATGTCTGTACCTGCCTAATGGCAATCCGCAGCCCGGCCCCAAGTTCGACTACAAGCTGGCGTGGTTCGAGCGCTTGATCGATTATGCCAAGGATTTGCAGGCCAGCGATCATCCCGTGGTACTGGCCGGTGACTACAACGTGGTGCCCACCGACATGGACATCTACAACCCGCGCTCCTGGCTCAAGGACGCGCTGTTACAGCCCGAAAGCCGCGAGTGCTACCAGCGCTTGCTGGATCAGGGCTGGACCGATTCGCTGCGTCACCTGTATCCGGACGAGCGGATCTACACCTTCTGGGATTACTTCCGCCAGCACTGGCAGAAAAATTCCGGGCTGCGTATCGATCACCTGTTGCTCAACCCGGCAGCCAGTCCTTACTTGAGCGAGGCAGGCGTCGACGCCTGGGTCAGGAACCAACCCCATCCCAGCGACCATGCGCCGACCTGGATCCGGCTGGCATCGCGCAAACGGCGGTAACGGAGCAGCGCCCGGCCATTATTGTCTGTAAATGAGGAATGCCTTATACCTGCCCGACAGCCGCGCGCTTCGTTGCGCTGCACCGATCAGGGAAGGACACCCTCATGAGCGATTCCAGACTGAGCGATACGGCCCGCTATCTGCGGCGCCTGGGTTTCGACGCACCACCACCGCCCACTCTCGAGACGTTGCGCCAGCTTCAATGGCGCCATACCGCCGAGTTTCCGTTTGAAACCCTCTCGACCTTGCTGGGCCAACCGGTGCCCATCGACCTTGCATCAGTGGAGCGAAAGGTCTTCGAGCAGGGCCGTGGCGGCTACTGTTATGAACTCAACCAGCTGTTCCTGGCGCTGTTGCTGGAGCTGGGTTTCGACGCCCGGGGCATCAGCGGACGGGTGGTGATGAATGCGCCCGAAGGCGCTTGGCCAGCCCGGACCCACCGTCTCAGCCTGGTGACATTCGACGGCGTGCGCTACATCACCGATGTCGGCTTTGGTGGCATGGTGCCTACCGCGCCGCTGCTGCTGGACAGCCGTGACAGCCAATCCACCCCTCACGAGGCGTATCGCATCGACAGCCAGGCGGACGGCTACCTGCTGCGCGCCAACGTCGCCGGCGAGTGGCGGCCGATGTATCTGTTTGACCTGCAACGCCAGGAGGACATCGACTACATCGTCGGCAACTGGTACGTCAGCAACCATCCTGAGTCGCCGTTCATGGGCCGTTTGATGGTGGCCCGGACCGGTGACGGCTTGCGCAAGACGCTTAATGGCAACAGTTTTGCATTGCATCGGATGGGGCAGGAGAGCGAACGTCGAACGATCACCAACGCGGATGCGTTGATTGACTTGCTTGAAACCGAGTTTGGCTTGCGCGTGCCGCCACGCGAGCTGCTACGGCCGGCGGTTGAGCATTTGTTGGTGGCAGCGTAAGTCCCTGTTCACGATACGTTGCGCTATAAGTTGTATACAACTCTATAGACATTTGTCTTTAGTTTTGAATACAGTGTGCGCATAACAAAAACCAGGGAAACTCCGAACCATGAAAATGCCCCATGTTTCACTCCCACGGCCCGAGGATGAAAACCTCGGCGTCGGCGCGAATATGGCTTACGGCCTGCAGCATGTGTTGACCATGTACGGAGGCATCGTCGCGGTGCCGTTGATCATCGGCCAGGCGGCCGGTCTGTCATCGGCGGACATCGGTCTGCTGATTGCGGCGTCATTGTTCGCGGGAGGCCTGGCGACGTTGTTGCAAACCCTTGGCCTGCCGTTCTTCGGCTGCCAGCTGCCCTTGGTCCAGGGTGTGTCGTTTTCGGGCGTTGCGACCATGGTGGCAATTGTCGGCACCGCAGGGGAGGGCGGTTTCCAGGCCATCCTTGGCGCGGTAGTCGCCGCATCCCTGATTGGTCTGTTGATCACACCGGTTTTCTCGCGGATCACCCGGTTCTTCCCGCCCCTGGTCACTGGCATTGTCATCACCACCATTGGCTTGACCCTGATGCCGGTGGCCGCCCGCTGGGCAATGGGCGGTAACAGCCATGCCGCCGATTTCGGCAGCATGGCGAACATCGGCCTGGCGGCGGTGACCCTGGTGTTGGTGCTGTTGCTGAGCAAGTTGGGCAGCGCGACCATTTCCCGGCTGTCGATCCTGCTGGCGATGGTCATCGGCACGGTCATCGCGGTGTTCCTCGGCATGGCGGATTTCTCCTCGGTCAGCCAGGGGCCGATGTTCGGCTTCCCGACACCGTTCCATTTCGGCATGCCGACTTTCCACATCGCCGCGATCCTGTCGATGTGCATCGTGATCATGGTGACGTTGGTGGAAACCTCTGCCGATATCCTGGCCGTGGGCGAGATCATCGACACCAAGGTCGATTCCCGGCGCCTGGGCAACGGCCTGCGCGCCGACATGCTGTCGAGCATGATCGCGCCGATTTTCGGCTCGTTCACCCAGAGTGCCTTCGCCCAGAATGTCGGACTGGTGGCGGTGACCGGGATCAAGAGTCGTTTCGTGGTGGCGACCGGCGGGGTGTTCCTGGTGGTGCTTGGGCTACTGCCGTTCATGGGGCGGGTGATTGCGGCCGTCCCCACCTCGGTGCTCGGCGGCGCCGGTATCGTGCTGTTCGGCACAGTGGCCGCCAGCGGCATCCGGACCCTGTCGAAGGTCGATTACCGCAACAACGTCAACCTGATCATCGTCGCCACTTCCATCGGTTTCGGCATGATCCCCATCGCTGCGCCGAACTTCTATGATCACTTCCCGAGCTGGTTCGCGACGATTTTCCATTCGGGCATCAGTTCCTCGGCGATCATGGCCATCGTACTGAACCTGGCGTTCAACCACTTCACCGCCGGCAACTCCGACCAGCAGTCGGTCTTTGCCGCCGGCACCGAACGGGTGCTGCGCTACCAGGACCTGGCGGCGCTGCGCGAAGGCGATTACTTCAGTGACGGTAAGCTGCACGACTGCGACGGCAATGAGATCCCCGTGGTGACCGACCCTGCCGCCCATGCATCGGCCGACCCAGCCCCGGTACGGTTGAAGAGTAGCGAGCATGTCTGATCGGTACCCGTAGGCAGATGCTGCAAAATCCCTGTGGGAGCGGGCTTGCTCGCGAAGAGGGCGTGTCAGTCGACATCATCGTTGGCTGACCCAACGACTTCGCGAGCAAGCCCGCTCCCACAGGGGATTTGCAGTGTCGACAAACATCAGTGTTTCCACAGGTTTTTTGGCGCCTCAATAAAAAAGCAGCCTGTGATCTCGATCACAGGCTGCTTTTTTCGTTCCAGTTACCAGCGGCCGTAATGCCCACGTGGCGGGCCGTAGTAATAGCCCCGTGGTGGTCCGTAATACACCGGCGCCGGGCGGTAGTAGATCGGTTGCTCCACGTACACCGGCTGCGGCTGGTAGTAGACCGGCGGTGGTTGCTGCACATAGACCGGCTGCGGCTGGACGTAGACCGGTTGTTGCTGCACATACACCGGCCGATCACGGTTGATGATGGCTGAGCCGACGATGGCCGAACCGACGATGGCGCCAAACACGGCGGGCCCCTCCCAACCACCACGGCCATGGGCGGATGCCTGGCCGGTGACCGCGAGTGCCCCCACGAGCAGGGCGATTAAGGGAAGTTTACGCTTCATGGCTTGTTCCTCGTTCCGGCCCCGGCGCCTGTGGTCTGCAACAGACCCGATGAGGGTCGCGGGGTTACTTGCTATGACAGCGATTTTCACAGGATTTGCGACGCCGTTGGGTAAATATTGTGTAAGGTCTGCGGGGGCGGTGCTTCCGTCTGTCTGAAAGTGAACGCAAGGAACCAACATGCAAATCAATCCCAACAAAGACACGCAGCTGTGCATGTCGCTCTCGGGGCGTCCCGGCAATTTCGGCCTGCGGTTTCATAATCACTTGTATGAGCAGATGGGCCTGAATTTCTACTACAAGGCCTTCAGCAGCCAGGACCTGCCAGGCGCAGTCCGGGGTATTCGCGCCCTGGGCATTCGCGGCTGCGGGGTGTCGATGCCGTTCAAGGAAGCCTGCATCGCTCTGGTCGACGAGCTGGATCCTTCTGCCGCGGCCATCCAGTCCATCAACACCATTGTCAACACCAACGGCCATTTGAAGGCCTACAACACCGATTACATCGCTGTTGCGCAGTTGCTCGAAACCCACGCAGTACCCAAGGACGCAAGCTTTGCCCTGCGCGGCAGCGGTGGCATGGCCAAGGCCGTGGCGAGTGCCCTGCGCGATGGTGGCTACCAGAACGGCTTGATCGTGGCCCGCAACGAAACCACCGGACGGGCCCTGGCCAAGTCCCTGGGTTACGAATGGCAAGCCGAGCTGGGGGACGCGCGGCCCCGGATGCTGATCAACGTCACGCCAATCGGCATGACCGGCGGGCCGGAGGCCGATCACCTGGCATTTGCCCCCGAAGCCATCGTCGCGGCCCAAACGGTGTTCGACGTGGTGGCGATCCCGCCGGAAACACCGCTGATCGTGCGCGCCCGGGCCGAAGGCAAGCGGCTTATCACCGGGCTGGAAGTGATTGCGATCCAGGCCCTGGAGCAGTTCGTGTTGTACACCGGCGTGCGCCCCAGCCTGGAACAGTTCGAAAAAGCCGTGGCGTTTGCCCGGCCTGCGTAGGGGCTATTCCAGCCGCGCCAGCCGCTCTTCCAGAGCGGCAATCCGCGCTTCGAGCTCTTCGAAGCGCTCGAGCGAGACGCCACCGCCGGCATGGCGCTCGGTGGGTTGGTGGCGGGCGGCAAGGATCGCTTCGATGTCCGCCGGGTCGCCCATGGCGTGCACATAGCGGTCTTCACGCTGGCCGGCCTGGCGCGGCACCAGTAGCGCCAATCCGCGGGCAATCAACCGTTCAAGCTGATGCACCACTTGTTCGGCATCTTCGAAGTCGTGCATCCGACCGCTACGGGTCAGCAGCTCATTGATCGTCTGCGGGCCACGCAGGAACAGCAAGCCCATGAGGATCATCTGGGCCGGCACGAGCTCCAGGGCCTTGTCGATCCGATGTTCCCAGCGGTCGGCGCGGCTGCCCATCACCAGTCGGGTAAAACCGCGACCTTCCAGCGCCCGCAGGCTTTGGCCGACCTGGCCCGGGTTGAGGTTCATCACCGGTTCGCGGCTGGTCTTCTGGTTGCAGGCCAGCACCAGGGCGTTGAGGGTCAGCGGGTAGGTCTCGGGATTGGTCGCCTGCTTTTCGACCAGGGCGCCCAGGATGCGGATTTCCGTGCTGTTGAGCCGTGGTTCGGCAGCCTGGCTTTGTTCTTCGATGCTCATCGCGCGTTCCCTATGCTATGGAAGCCGCCTAGCCTAATCCTTGCGCAATAAAAGACAAGCTGTGCAATCAGCCGTGGCTATAATCGCCTCCGTTCGATTGTCCTTTCCTGCCACCTGCATGAGATTGCCATGACTATTTCCCTGTACGCTGCCTCCGTTCCGGTCTTCAAACAGATGCTCAACGCCCTGAGCGACGTGCTGAACAAGGCCGAAGCCCACGCCACCGCGAAGAACATCGAGCCGAACGCTTTCCTGCAAGCGCGCCTGTACCCGGACATGTTCCCGCTGGTGCGCCAGGTGCAGATTGCCGTGGACTTCGCCAAAGGTGTTTCGGCGCGTCTGGCTGAAATCGAAGTGCCAAAGTATGAAGACAGCGAAACCACCTTCGCCGACCTGCAAGCGCTGATCGCCAAGGTACTGGCTTTCATCGAAGGCATCAGCCCGGCGCAGATCGATGGCAAGGAAGGCATCGAAATCGTCACCCGTCCGGGCACGCCGAAGGAAAAACGCTTCACCGGCCAGAACTACCTGTTGACCTACGGCCTGCCGCAGTTCTTCTTCCACGTCACCACCACCTACGCCTTGCTGCGTCACAACGGCGTGGAAGTGGGCAAGCGGGATTACATGGGCGCGTTCTGATCACGCCGATGTAAAAAAGCCCGGAACGGTTTACGCCGTTCCGGGCTTCTTTTTGTCTGTGGCATTGTCGGTGAATGTACCGCCGTCATCGTCGGATCGCCGCCCGGAGCAAGCTCGCTCCCACAGGGGTTCGTGGGTGGTCACAGGATCCGCATCCACCATAAATCCCCTGTGGGAGCGCAATGCGGTTCTCTTAATGCGTATGAACTCCTCGTGGCGAGGGGGCTTGCTCCCGCTGGGCTGCGCAGCAGCCCTTTTTTTGTGAGCGCTTCGCACTCAAGCGGGAGCAAGCTCCCTCGCCACGGGTTCAGCGATGCCCTTAAGTAAACAGCGTTACCTGTGGGAGCGCGAGCTTGTTCGCGATGAGGTCGGTACAGGCGACGCGGTCATTAAGCCGTACGTGTGAGTCTCTGTTCCTCACCCAGGCAAGCCGCTGCGGTGAACAACACATCGGTGGACGAGTTCAACGCCGTCTCCGCCGAGTCTTGCAAAACACCGATGATGAACCCCACCGCGACCACTTGCATGGCGATTTCGCTGGGTATGCCGAACAGGCTGCACGCCAGCGGAATCAGCAACAGCGAACCACCGGCCACGCCGGAGGCACCGCAGGCGCAGATGGCTGCGACCACGCTCAGCAGCACGGCCGTCGGCACGTCCACCGCGATGCCCAGGGTGTGCACCGCCGCGAGGGTCAGCACGGTGATGGTGATGGCGGCGCCGGCCATGTTGATGGTTGCGCCCAACGGGATGGATACCGAGTAGGTGTCTTCGTGCAGGCCCAGGCGCTTGCTCAGTGCCAGGTTCACCGGGATGTTCGCCGCCGAACTGCGGGTGAAGAACGCGGTGATGCCGCTCTCGCGCAAGCAAGTGAATACCAGCGGGAACGGGTTGCGACGCAACTTCCAGAACACGATCAACGGGTTGACCACCAGCGCGACGAACAGCATGCAGCCGATCAGCACGGTGAGCAGTTGCAGGTAGCCGAGCAGGGCGCCGAAGCCAGAGGTGGCGAGAGTCGAGGCTACCAAACCGAAAATTCCCAGCGGGGCGAAGCTGATGACCAGGCGTACGAGCACGGTCACGCCCTCGGACAGATCCCCCAGCACGGTGCGCGTGGTCTCGCCAGCGTGACGGATGGCAATGCCCATGCCGATGGCCCAGGCCAGGATGCCGATGAAGTTACCGTCGATCAGCGCCCGTACCGGGTTATCCACCACGCTGAGCAGCAGGCTTTGCAGCACTTCGCTGATGCCACCGGGAGCGGTGACGGCCACATCATGGGTCGACAGCACCAGGCTGGACGGAAACAGCGTGCTGGCCACGACCGCGACCACGGCCGCGGCGAAAGTACCCAGCAGATACAGGAACAGGATCGGCCGGATGTGGGTTTCCTGGCCGTGCTTGTGGTTGGCAATCGACGCCATCACCAGCACGAAGACCAGGATCGGTGCCACGGCCTTGAGCGCGGATACAAAGACCTTGCCGATGAAGGCGCTGGACTTCGCCACCTCGGGCGCCAGCCAGGCCAGGGCAATGCCGATGACCAGGCCGATGACGATCTGCGTCACCAGGCCGGTGCGTTTGAGGCGTTGAAAAAGAGAAGGGGAGGAAGCAGTCATAGCGGCATCTCGATTTATTGTGTGCGACGGTCTGCGAATCAGGGCAACAAGCGGGCAGGCCACATGAGCGGACCGGGGGGAAGTACGGCGTTTGCAGGGCGCGGACTTTACCACAGCCCGGTAAAAGATCTGACGGACCTGTGACGATACGTCACCCGGATGTTTGAGCGCTTTTGTCCGGCGCTGGCATTCTGTTAGGCTGTGTCCTTCTCACTTATCTTCCGCCAGCGGGCCTCAGGGCTAGAACGCTGGTGTTGTCGTTTTGCTGGAGTTTTGCATGTTGTTACCCATTTTCCTGTTGTCGGCCGCTGGCTTCACGGTGCTGACTACGGAATTCATCATCGTCGGCCTGCTGCCTTCCATCGCTCGCGACTTGCAGGTCAGCATTCCGCAGGCCGGGCTGCTGGTGACGTTGTTCGCGTTCACAGTGGCGGCGTTCGGCCCGTTCCTGACGGCTTTCTTCGCTCGCTTCGAGCGGCGCAAGTTGTTTATCAGCGTGCTGGTAATGTTCGGGCTCGCCAATCTGCTGGCGACGTTCGCGCCCAACATCTGGGTGATGGCGATTGCCCGGTTGGTTCCGGCCCTTGGCCTGCCGGTGTTCTGGGCGCTCGCCAGTGAAACGGCCGTGGATATTGTCGGCCCCGAGTACGCCGGCCGTGCCATCGCCCGGATCGGCTTTGGCATCGTCTGCGCAACGGTATTCGGCATCCCGGTGGGCACGCTGATCTCCGATGCGTTCGGCTGGCGCAGCGCTTTTGCGATCCTGGCGGTCATCGCCTTCGCCAAGGCGTTGCTGCTGTTCATCTATTTGCCGAAAACCAACCTGCACCAGCATCAGGTGAGCTTGCGTTCGCAATTGAAGATCCTGCGCAGCCCGCTGATGCAAGGTCACGTGTTGTTGTCGATCCTGGTCTTCAGCGGCATGTTCACCGCCTACACCTACCTGGCGGATATCCTCGAGCGCCTTGCCGGGTTCGATGGCACGCTGGTGGGCTGGTGCCTGATGGGCTTCGGCGCCGTGGGATTGGTGGGTAACTCCCTGGGCGGACGCGCGGTGGACCGGCATCCGTTGATTGCGTCGATGGTGTTCTGCCTGTTCATGATCGGCGGCATGGTGGCGTTGGTGCCGAGCATCCATTCGGCCCTCGGGCTGGCGGCAGCGATGGGAATCTGGGGCGTGACCCAGGCGGCGTTATTTCTGGTCAGCCATGTGCGGTTGATGAAGGCAGCTCCCGAGGCGCCGGCGTTTGCCGCCTCGTTGAACATCGCCGGTGCCAACCTGGGGATCGGCCTGGGGGCGATGGTCGGTGGCCGGGTGATCGATACCCTGGGCCTTGGCAGCGTCGGTTTCGCCGCGGCGGGGTTCATCCTGGTGTCGATCCTGCTGGCGTTGTTGCTGATGACCTTCAAGCCCCGTGCGACCTGCATGGAGGGCTAGGCGCTGAACAGTTCGCGACGCGCCCCTTCGGCAATCGCCACGATGCCTGGGTGGCTGACCTTGCGTTCCACCGAGATGGCGTAGAAAGACTCGCGTACGGCGTCGGTCTGGCCGATCACCTCGACGCCGTATTGGCGCTTCACCTCTTCGGCGATCACGCTGGGGCCAATGAAGATTCCGCTGCCTGACTGACCGAACGCCTGCATCAAGGCACTGTCGTCGAACTCACCCACGATACGGGGCTGAATCTGCTGCTCGGCGAACCAGCGTTGCAGGCGGCTGCCTACCACCGTTTCCGGCCCGGGAATCAACAGCGGGGCGTCATGCAGGCCGGTGGGAAAACCCTGCCCGTAGCGTTCGGCCAGTGCGTCGGTGGCAAAAAAGCTGATCCCGCATTCTCCCAGCTTCTGGCTGTAGCCCTTGATGTCCAGGTGGCTTGGCATCGGGCTGTCGGAAATCACCAGGTCCAGACGCTGGATTGCCAGGTCCGCCAGCAACCGTTCCAGCTTGTCCTCGCGGCAGGTGATGCGCAGCGGCTCGCTCAATTCCATGGTCGGCGCCAACAGTCGATAGACGATGGACTTGGGGACCACGTCCGCCACCCCGACCCGGAACAGGGTCTGTTGCTCGTTGGGCTGGGCCCGCAGCATCAGCTCCAGTTCGCCGCCCAGTTGGAACATGTGTTCGGCGTAGGGCAGCGTCTGTCGGCCGGCTTCGGTCAGCTCCAACTGCCGCCCGACACGACGAAACAATTTGATGTTATAGGTCTGCTCGAACAGGGAAATCTGTCCGCTGATGGTTTGCGGGGTCAGATTCAGTTGCTCGCAGGCCCGCACGATGCTGCCTGTCTTTGCCACCACCCAAAAGTAATGCAACTGCCGGTAATTGAGCATGGGGTCACATATTCGTAAAAACCGAAGTATAACCGCTAAAAATACGAATTTTCCTGAAGTATTCTGCTCTCTAGAATGCCGAGTCATTGATGGGCCGTCTTATAAGGCTCTTACTCGCGCTGAGAGGTAGCTACTCATGACCTACAAATCCCTCGGACTTGCCGCTTTGCTGGCGATGTCTTCGATGACCCTGGCAGGCTGCGACCAAGCCGAGAAAAGTGCCCAGCAACTGATGGGGCAGGCGGCCGAAACCGCCAAGCAGGCCATCGATGACACCCATAAGGCTGCCGAGCAAGCCCTCAGCGAAGCCACCGGCGGGTTGATCAAGCCCGGGAAAAAGCCGGCGGACGAGGCTGACGAATCCGAACCCTCCACCAAAACCCTTTAACGCGCCACATCAGTCAGGACTGACCCATGGATTATCTTTTACAGCTCGCCGCCAGCCCCACCGCGTGGATTGCCTTGGCTACCCTGGTCGTCATGGAAATCGTGCTCGGCATCGACAACCTGATCTTCATCTCGATCCTGACCAACAAACTGCCCGAACAGCATCGCGCCAAGGCGCGGCGTATCGGTATCGGCATGGCATTGATCCTGCGCCTGGGCTTGTTGAGCACCATTGCCTTCATCGTGCAGCTGACCGAGCCTGTGATCGAAATCCTGGGCCAGGCGTTTTCCTGGAAAGACATGATCCTGATTGCCGGCGGCCTGTTCCTGCTGTGGAAAGCCACCACTGAAATCCACCACAGCATGGACCCTGCGCCGAATGACCCGAAGACCGCCACTTCCGGCGTGACCCTGGGCTTTGCCGCCGCTATCAGTCAGATCCTGATGCTCGACCTGGTGTTTTCCATCGACAGCATTATTACCGCGGTGGGCATGACCGAGCACCTGCCGATCATGATCATCGCCGTGGTGGTATCGGTCCTGGTGATGCTGCTGGCTGCTGAGCCGTTGGCCAAGTTCATCAACGATAACCCGACGGTGGTGATGTTGGCCCTGGGCTTCCTGATCATGATCGGCATGACGCTGATCGCCGAAGGTTTCGGTGCCCACGTGCCTAAGGGCTACATCTACGCGGCCATGGCGTTCTCGGCGGCAATCGAAGTGCTGAACATGCTGTCGCGCCGTGCCAAGCAGAAGGCGTTGGCTGACAACGCCTGATTTCAGGCAGACAGACAGAAGCCGCCCGGGTCGATGCCCGGGCGGTTTTTTTCGATCTGGATAAAGGGTTCTGGTCAGTGCGCGGCGACGTGGCGCCGGGCGGTCTTCACGGTTTTATCCGAAGGGACGGATGGCGCGTGATGATGGCGCCGGGCAATCCGCAGCACACCCCACAGCATGGCAGCCGCTACGCTCAGCCAGCCGAATATCAGCATCAGGATTGTCGAGGTCAGGCTCATCTGTGCCTCCTTATATCCCCGGTTCGGGGCAACGCATTCAGTACAATGGACAGTCTAGTCGCTCAAGTGTTGCAAGCAGTCGTTCGCCGGCATCGGGAGCGGACCGCTTCGTTCTATCAAAGCCCCGGGACTGTTGTTTAAGGCTATACCCGAGCCGGTGGGCATCTTATGATCGACTCCCCAAGCCTGGCTCGAATGTCAGGTGCCTGTACAAGAGAGTCATCATGTTGCCGGGAATTTCCTTTTTTCGATCACTGGTACTCGCGACGGCCTGCCTCGCGGCCCTGGCGGGTTGCGCGGGCAGCGTGTCGCCGCAGATCCAGCGCCTGCCCGAGCGGGTAGAACTCAACAGCGTGCCGTTCTATCGGGGCGAAATGTACCAGGGTGCCCCGCAATCGCTGGCCGCCTTGCTGACATTGCAAGGCACGGTGATCACGCCGGGCTTGCTGGAGAAGTCGTTGCACCTGCCGGGCGGCGAGGCGGACCTGCAGCGCGCGATGCAAACCGTTGCGCGTGACTACGGGTTGGTGGTCTACCCCCTCGACAACAAGCTGTCGGCGCTGCTTGAGCAGGTTGCAGCCGGTTATCCCGTCCTCGTGCGCTATACCGACGGTTCGGCATTCTGGGCGCAGCCACGGTATGGGATCGTTGCCGGCTACAACCGTCAGAAGCAGACGGTGTTGTTGCGTTCGGGCATGAATCGGCGTCAGTTGCTGAGTTTTGCTGCGTTTGAGTCAGCCCTCACCGGCGCAGATGGCTGGGCGGTACTGCTCCAGCGGCCCACGCAGCTTCCGGCCAATGTCGATTCGCAGCGTTGGATGAACGCTGCTCGGGATCTGGCCGGGGCAGGGCAGGAACAAGCGGCTGCGCGGGCGACCCAGGCATTGGACGCGGCACATTGATCACGCGCCCCGTTCGTCACTTGCCGGGCACGACCCGTCACGGCCAAGGCTCTGATAATCAGGGCCTGGCGTTTCCAGGCCGTGATTTGAGGAGGCAAGCATGGCGCAGTCCAATACACCCAGGGGACCACATTCTTCCGAGCATTCAAGCGGCGATGATTTGGGATTCGATCCGGATTCGCCGGATCTCGATGATCCACAGGTCGATCCGGTAGGCCCAGCCAAGGCGCCTCTGGATGAGAAAGAAGAGCAGGAGAAGTCCAGGGCCCATGATCCGCTTGGCGACTTGAAGCCTTGAACAAAAAAAGCTCGACGGGTCGGCTCATTTTTCATTGAGGGACGCTGAACCTGTGGCGAGGGAGCTTGCTCCCGCTTGACCGGGCTGGCGCTCCAGTGCGAAGCGCTCACAAAATGGGTCTGCTGCGCAGCCCAGCGGGAGCAAGCTCCCTCGCCACGGGTTATCTATGTCCCCTGAATGACCACGACGGATTATTTGGAAGCTTCCACCACGCCGCTCTGGCGGCTCTTGAGGTTCTTCGCCGCCTTGTATTGAAGGGCCACCGCCGGAACGCTGGCACTTTTACCGGTTTCGACCCAGCTTCGAATCCGGCTGGCATCGGCGAAATGGGTGTACTTGCCGAAGGCGTCGAGGATGACCAGCGCCATCGGCCGATTGTTCATTTGGGTCACCAGCACCAGGCAGTGGCCGGCTTCGTTCGTGAAACCGGTCTTGGTCAACTGGATGTCCCAGTTGGCCTTGTGCACCAGATGGTCGGTGTTGCGAAAGCCCAGGCTGTAGACAGGCTTGCGGAAGGTGACGGTCTTTTCCTTGGTGGTACTCAATTCACTCAGTAACGGATACTTGCGCGCGGCGATCAGCAGTTTGGTCAAGTCGCGGGCGGTGGAAACGTTGTGGATCGACAGGCCGGTGGGTTCGACGTAATGGGTGCTGGTCATGCCCAGGGCCTTTGCCTTGGCGTTCATGGCGGCGATGAACGCCGCGTAGCCGCCCGGATAATGATGGGCAAGGCTGGCGGCGGCGCGGTTTTCCGACGACATCAGGGCGATCAGCAGCACGTCCCGGCGCGACAACTCACTGTTGAGCTTGACCCGGGAAAACACCCCCTTCATCTCCGGGGTGTTGGCAATGGTCATGGAGATGTATTCGTCGAGGTTCTGCTTGGCGTCCAGCACGATCAAGCCGGTCATCAACTTGGTCACCGACGCGATGGGCACCACCACGTCCGGGTTGCTCGAATACACCACTTTGTCCGTCTGCAGATCGAGCAGTATTGCGCTCCCCGAGGCGACTTGCAGCTTCGTGGTGTCCCGTGGGGGCGCGATCGTTTCCTGTGCGGCGACATTCTGCGTGATGAAAGGGCCTGTGAAAGCGAAGAACAGGCTGAGGATCGAAAGACGGATTTTCACGCGAGTAGACTCGATAGAGTTGAAGGAGTCGTTGAGCAACGACTTTAAAAACCGTCGCATTTTAGAAGTATGGGCGACAACAGCGCTACACGCCTGCGCGGCGGGAGAGGGTGAATAAATAAAGTTTAATGCGGGTGTGATGCTGTCTGTGGGAGCTGGCTTGCTCGCGAAGGCGCCGGGCCAGTCGACATTTATGTTGACTGGCAGGTCGCGATCGCTAGCAGGCTTGCTTCCACAGGGTGGGGGGCGGGTATCAGCTGTGCAGCGTTTCCGCTGCGTACAGCGTGTTTTCCAACAGGCAGGCACGGGTCATCGGGCCTACACCGCCGGGCACCGGAGTGATCCAGCCTGCGCGGGGCAGGGCGGTCTCATAGACCACGTCGCCCACCAGCTTGCCGTCCTCCTGGCGGTTGATGCCCACGTCGATGACAATCGCGCCTTCCTTGATCCACTCGCCTTTCACCAGGCCGGGTTTGCCGGCAGCCACCACCACCAGGTCCGCTCGACCGACATGGCCGGCCAGGTCCTTGGTGAAGCGGTGGGTCACGGTGACGGTGCAGCCGGCCAGTAGCAGTTCCATCGCCATCGGGCGGCCGACGATGTTGGACGCGCCCACCACCACGGCATCGAGACCATAAAGATCCACGCCAGTGCTTTCCAGCAGCGTCATGATGCCTTTGGGGGTGCAGGGCCGCAGCAAGGGGATGCGTTGGGCTAGGCGGCCGACGTTATAGGGATGGAAGCCGTCGACGTCTTTGTCCGGGCGGATACGCTCCAGAAGCCTGGAGGCGTCGAGGTGGTCAGGCAGCGGCAGTTGCAGCAGAACGCCGTCGATGTTCGGGTCGTCGTTCAGGCGATCGATCAGATCGGCCAACGCTTGTTGAGTGGTTTCGGAAGGCAGGTCGTAGGCCTGGGAAAGGAAGCCGACCTCTTCACAGTCTTTACGCTTGTGCGAGACATAAACCTGAGAGGCAGGATCGCTGCCGACCAGGATCACCGCAAGGCCGGGCGTGCGCAGGCCTTGCTGGCGGCGCTCGGTGACTCGTTGGGCGATCTGCTGGCGCAGGCTGGCGGCGATCGATTTGCCGTCGATAAGTTGTGCAGTCATTGCGCGTGGTTAACCATCGAGAGGGGAAAAAAAGAGCACGCATTCTCGCATGCCAGGGCGTGAGGGCAAAGGCGCTTGGTCTGCAAATTCCCCTAACCCCTTTAATTAAATGAATTTTTTTTAGAAAAGAGTTGACGACCTATCAGGCCGTCTATAACATTCGTCGCACTTGTCGGGCACAGCCTAGCACTGGTTAAGAAGGTTGAGCGGAGTTGGTTGTTTCAACTCGGCAAAACTGAAAGCACTTAGTTTGTAATCGTCCAAGAATACAGATTAAAAAGGCGCCCGTAGCTCAGCTGGATAGAGCATCCGCCTTCTAAGCGGATGGTCGCAGGTTCGAGTCCTGCCGGGTGCGCCAATTAGGCAGCTTTGGCACAAGTAAGGCAACAAGGCAATATGGTGGGCGTAGCTCAGTTGGTAGAGCACGGGATTGTGACTCCCGTTGTCGTGGGTTCGATCCCCATCGTCCACCCCATATTCTAGAAAGGCGCCAGATTTAACGGTCTGGCGCCTTTGCTTTAAAAGCTTGAAACGCGGATGTGGTGGAATTGGTAGACACACTGGATTTAGGTTCCAGCGCCGCAAGGTGTGAGAGTTCGAGTCTCTCCGTCCGCACCATACAAGTCGCTATTTAAATAGCAGAGAACGGCGCAGTACCTGAAAAGGGCTGCGCCGTTTTTGTTTCCACGGTTTTTTGTGCTTGATCGCCCGTTCCGTTTGCGGAGGGCGCGCAGCGGTTGGCTCAGGGTAATTGTGTTTCTCGATGATGCGCGGTATGCCGTCTGTCTCCTGAAGGGGCTTGGTGTCCTGCGCTTGGAGGCTGCGCCTCTTATATATAGAAGCGTTGTCGCAGAGCCTCGGGCTGATCAGCTGTATTTACAAACCGGGCAGGACGGCTTCATTTGCCTTGCCTCTAAATTCGGCGCTTGTTTCCTGCGTGTTTTCAGTAGGGTGACTTCTTGAGTTTGACCTACTAGAATGCATGCCCTTGATTCTGGGGTCGGAAACGCCCGGCCAACGTCTGTGCAACGAGGAATATCCATGCAAGTTTCTGTTGAAAATACTTCTGCTCTTGAGCGCCGCATGAGCATCACCGTGCCGGCTGAGCGCATCGAGACTCAGGTCAACAAGCGTCTGCAGCAGACTGCCCAAAAGGCCAAAATCCCAGGTTTCCGCCCAGGCAAAGTGCCGATGAGCGTGATCCGTCAGCGTTACGAAGCTGATGCGCGCCAGGAAGCCGTGGGCGACGTGATCCAGTCTTCGTTCTACGAAGCCGTGGTCGAGCAGAAGCTGAACCCGGCCGGCGCACCGTCCGTCGAGCCTAAAGTGCTGGAAAAGGGCAAGGACCTGGAATTCGTCGCGACATTCGAAGTGTTCCCTGAGTTCACCGTTGCCGGTTTCGACTCCATCGCCGTCGAGCGCTTGAGCGCTGACGTGTCGGATGCCGACCTGGACAAGATGCTGGACATCCTGCGCAAGCAGAACACCCGTTTCGAAGTGGCCGATCGCGCTGCCCAGAACGAAGACCAGCTGAACATCGATTTCGTTGGCAAGGTCGACGGTGAAGTATTTGCCGGTGGTTCCGCCAAGGCTACCCAACTGGTGCTGGGCTCCGGTCGCATGATTCCAGGCTTCGAAGATGGCCTGGTCGGTGCAAAAGCCGGTGAAGAGCGCGTCCTGAACGTGACCTTCCCCGAGGATTACCAGAACCTGGACCTGGCTGGAAAAGCCGCCGAGTTCACCGTGACCGTCAACAGTGTTTCCGAGCCGAAGCTGCCTGAGCTGAACGAAGAGTTCTTTGCCCAGTTCGGTATCAAGGAAACCGGTCTGGAAGGTTTCCGCGCCGAAGTTCGCAAGAACATGGAGCGTGAGCTGCGCCAAGCTATCAAGTCCAAGGTCAAGAACCAGGTCATGGACGGTCTGCTGGCCTCCAACCCGATCGAAGTGCCGAAGGCTCTGCTGGACAACGAAGTGAACCGTCTGCGCGTGCAAGCTGTCCAGCAGTTCGGTGGCAATATCAAGCCGGACCAACTGCCTGCCGAGCTGTTCGAAGAACAAGCCAAGCGCCGCGTCGTGCTGGGCCTGATCGTAGCCGAAGTGGTCAAGCAGTTCGAGCTCAAGCCTGACGAAGCCCGCGTTCGCGAGCTGATCCAGGAAATGGCCTCGGCCTATCAAGAGCCTGAGCAGGTTGTGTCCTGGTACTACAAGAACGAGCAGCAACTGAACGAAGTCCGTTCGGTTGTGCTGGAAGAACAAGTTGTGGATACTGTTCTGCAGAAAGCTAGCGTGACCGATAAAGCGGTCTCTTACGAAGAAGCGGTCAAGCCGGTGGAAGCTCCACAAGCCGATTGATTGTTCTGCGGTAAGAAATACACACCATAAGCCAGCCTTCGCGCTGGCTTATGCGTATTCAAGACATAACTATTTGGGAGTGACTGCGAGACATGTCCCGCAATTCTTTTTATCAGCAGAGCTCTGACATCCAGGCCGCAGGCGGCCTGGTCCCGATGGTTATCGAGCAGTCCGCCCGCGGCGAACGTGCCTATGACATCTACTCGCGTCTGCTCAAGGAACGCGTCATCTTCCTGATCGGCCCCGTTGAAGACTACATGGCCAACCTGGTTGCGGCGCAACTGCTGTTCCTTGAAGCGGAAAACCCGGACAAGGATATCCATCTGTACATCAACTCACCGGGCGGTTCGGTGACTGCGGGCATGTCGATCTACGACACCATGCAGTTCATCAAGCCGGACGTTTCCACCATCTGCATCGGCCAGGCCTGCAGCATGGGCGCGTTCCTGCTCGCCGGTGGCGCAGCGGGCAAGCGTCACTGCCTGCCTAACTCGCGGATGATGATCCACCAGCCCTTGGGCGGCTTCCAGGGCCAGGCGTCGGACATCGACATCCATGCCAAGGAAATCCTGCACATCCGTTCGCGCCTGAACTCGCTGCTGGCCCATCACACCGGCCAGAGCCTGGAAACCATTGAGCGTGACACCGAGCGTGACAACTTCATGAGCGCCGAGCGTGCAGCCGAATACGGCCTGATCGACTCGGTGATCAACAAGCGTCAAATGCCTGCCTAAGCCGCTCAAAATGCAGGTGGTTGGGATGACCGGCCGCCTGCGGGCTTGAAAAAGCCCGCAATTGCCTTCATCTTGTGTTGCAAGCCTATCGGATTTGGATCGATCGAATGACTGACACCCGCAACGGCGAGGACAACGGCAAACTGCTTTATTGCTCCTTCTGTGGCAAAAGCCAGCATGAAGTACGCAAATTGATTGCCGGCCCCTCGGTCTTCATTTGCGACGAGTGCGTCGACCTGTGCAATGACATCATCCGCGAGGAGGTGCAGGAAGCCCAGGCCGAAAGCAGCGCGCATAAGTTGCCTTCGCCTAAAGAAATAAGCGGCATCCTTGACCAGTATGTAATTGGTCAGGAGCGTGCGAAAAAGGTACTGGCCGTAGCGGTGTACAACCACTACAAACGCCTGAACCAGCGTGACAAAAAGAATGACGAAGTCGAACTCGGCAAGAGCAACATCCTGCTGATCGGCCCGACAGGCTCGGGTAAGACCCTGCTTGCCGAAACCCTGGCGCGCTTGCTGAACGTTCCGTTCACCATCGCCGACGCAACCACGCTGACCGAGGCGGGTTACGTGGGCGAGGACGTCGAGAACATCATTCAGAAGTTGCTGCAGAAGTGCGACTACGATGTGGAAAAAGCCCAGATGGGCATCGTCTATATTGACGAAATCGACAAGATTTCCCGCAAGTCCGACAACCCGTCCATCACCCGGGATGTTTCCGGCGAAGGCGTGCAACAGGCCTTGCTCAAGTTGATCGAAGGCACGGTCGCTTCCGTACCGCCCCAGGGTGGTCGCAAGCATCCGCAGCAGGAATTCCTGCAGGTCGACACCCGTAACATCCTGTTCATCTGCGGTGGTGCGTTCTCCGGCCTGGAAAAGGTTATCCAGAACCGTTCCACCCGTGGCGGCATCGGTTTCAATGCCGAAGTGCGCAGCAAGGAAGAAGGCAAGAAGGTGGGCGAGTCCCTGCGTGAAGTTGAGCCTGACGATCTGGTCAAGTTCGGTCTGATCCCGGAATTCGTCGGTCGTCTGCCGGTCCTGGCGACGTTGGACGAGTTGGATGAAGCGGCGTTGATGCAGATTCTGACCGAGCCGAAGAATGCTCTGACCAAGCAGTATGCCAAGCTGTTCGAAATGGAAGGCGTAGACCTGGAATTCCGTTCCGATGCGCTGAAGTCCGTCGCCAAGCGTGCCCTGGAGCGTAAGACCGGTGCCCGTGGGTTGCGCTCGATTCTCGAAGGCGTACTGCTCGACACGATGTATGAGATTCCCTCGCAGTCGGATGTGAGTAAAGTCGTGATCGATGAAAGCGTTATCGAAGGCAAGTCCAAGCCATTGTATCTCTATGAAAACAATGAGCCGCCTGCCAAGGCCGCGCCGGACGCCTAAGCGTCTCGCTGCTGAAATAAAGAAGGGGCCTTCGGGCCCTTTTTCTTTTGGTGCTGTTTTTTTAGACGCGTCTTAGCGCTTGTTTTTTTTCAAGGCTGCCCCCATCTTGGTTTCAAGCTTACTTCCATCTGTTTCCGGCCGAAGGGCCGCCGTAGAGGCGAAATCATGAAGACAACCATCGAATTGCCTCTCCTGCCATTGCGCGATGTCGTTGTGTATCCGCACATGGTTATCCCGCTGTTCGTGGGGCGCGAGAAGTCTATCGAAGCCCTCGAGGCTGCGATGACGGGTGACAAGCAGATTCTTCTGCTGGCTCAGAGAAACCCTGCCGACGATGATCCCGGTGAGGACGCACTCTATCGCGTAGGTACGATTGCAACGGTTCTACAGCTGCTCAAGCTGCCTGACGGCACCGTCAAGGTGCTGGTCGAGGGTGAGCAGCGCGGTACCGTCGAGCGTTTCAGCGAAGTGGACGGCCATTGCCGCGCCGAAGTGTCGCTGATCGAGGAAGTCGACGCGCCAGAGCGTGAGTCGGAGGTGTTTGTCCGTAGCCTGCTGTCGCAGTTCGAGCAATACGTGCAACTGGGCAAGAAGGTACCTGCCGAGGTGCTGTCGTCGCTTAACAGCATCGATGAGCCGGGGAGGCTGGTTGACACGATGGCTGCCCACATGGCCCTCAAGATCGAGCAGAAGCAGGAAATTCTCGAAATCATCGATTTGTCGGCCCGTGTCGAACATGTGCTGGCCTTGCTCGATGGCGAAATCGACCTGCTGCAGGTCGAGAAACGCATTCGCGGGCGTGTCAAGAAGCAGATGGAGCGCAGCCAGCGCGAGTACTACCTGAATGAGCAGATGAAGGCCATTCAGAAAGAGTTGGGCGATGGCGATGAAGGTCATAACGAAATCGAAGAGCTGAAAAAGCGCATCGATGCCGCCGGCCTGCCCAAGGATGCATTGGCCAAGGCCCAGGCCGAGCTGAACAAGCTCAAGCAGATGTCACCGATGTCTGCCGAGGCTACCGTGGTGCGGTCCTACATCGACTGGCTGGTCCAGGTGCCGTGGAAAGCCCAGAGCAAGGTGCGCCTGGACCTGGCGCGTGCCGAAGACATCCTCGACGCCGACCACTACGGCCTGGAAGAGGTCAAGGAACGCATCCTTGAATACCTCGCCGTGCAAAAGCGTGTGAAGAAAATTCGTGGCCCGGTACTGTGCCTGGTCGGTCCTCCCGGGGTCGGTAAAACCTCTCTTGCGGAGTCGATTGCCCACGCCACCAACCGTAAATTTGTGCGCATGGCCCTCGGCGGTGTACGCGACGAGGCGGAAATCCGTGGTCACCGTCGGACCTACATCGGTTCGATGCCAGGAAGATTGATTCAAAAGATGACAAAGGTTGGCGTGCGCAATCCGCTGTTCCTTTTGGACGAAATCGACAAGATGGGCAGCGATATGCGCGGCGATCCTGCCTCTGCGTTGCTCGAAGTGCTTGATCCTGAGCAGAATCACAACTTCAACGATCACTACCTTGAGGTCGACTACGACCTGTCGGACGTGATGTTCCTCTGCACCTCCAACTCCATGAACATCCCTCCGGCATTGCTGGACCGGATGGAGGTGATTCGTCTGCCTGGCTACACCGAGGACGAGAAGATCAACATCGCGGTGAAGTACCTTTCGCCCAAGCAGATCCAGGCCAACGGCCTGAAAAAAGGCGAGCTGGAATTTGACGAGGAAGCGATTCGCGACATCATCCGTTACTACACCCGCGAAGCCGGTGTTCGTGGCCTGGAGCGTCAGATTGCCAAGGTTTGCCGCAAGGCCGTCAAGGAGCATGCGCTGGAAAAACGCTTCGCGGTGAAGGTCACGGCAGACCTCCTGGAGCACTTCCTGGGCGTGCGCAAGTTCCGCTACGGCCTGGCCGAGCAACAGGACCAGATCGGCCAGGTGACTGGCCTGGCGTGGACTCAGGTCGGTGGTGAATTGTTGACCATCGAAGCCGCCGTGGTCCCGGGCAAAGGGCAGTTGATCAAGACCGGTTCCCTGGGTGACGTGATGGTCGAGTCGATCACTGCGGCCCAGACCGTGGTGCGCAGCCGGGCCCGAAGCCTGGGGATTCCCCTGGACTTCCACGAGAAACGCGACACGCACATCCACATGCCGGAAGGGGCGACGCCCAAGGACGGCCCGAGTGCCGGCGTGGGCATGTGCACCGCGTTGGTGTCGGCACTGACCGGTATTCCGGTGCGTGCCGATGTGGCCATGACGGGCGAAATCACCTTGCGCGGCCAGGTATTGGCGATCGGTGGCCTGAAAGAAAAGCTGCTGGCCGCTCATCGTGGTGGGATCAAGACGGTGATCATTCCCGAAGAGAATGTTCGCGATCTGAAGGAAATTCCTGACAACATCAAGCAGGATCTTCAGATCAAACCGGTTAAATGGATTGACGAGGTCCTGCAAATTGCGCTGCAATACGCGCCGGAGCCCTTGCCGGATGTGGCTCCGGAGATAGTCGCGAAGGACGAAAAGCGCGAGTCTGACTCTAAGGAAAGAATTAGCACGCATTAATACGCATTTGCCTGGGAGGCTTCCTTGACAGTTTTTTAGAGCCCTTGTTATAAAGCGGCTCTTAAGTGTCTGTAGGCCATTCAGCACTCGTTTTAAGCTTTCACCAAAAAAACTTAGAATCATCTCAAATAGATATAAGGGGACTTAGAGTGAACAAGTCGGAACTGATTGATGCTATCGCTGCATCCGCTGATATCCCGAAAGCTGCTGCTGGCCGTGCGCTGGACGCTGTAATCGAATCCGTCACTGGCGCTCTGAAGGCCGGCGACTCCGTGGTTCTGGTAGGTTTCGGCACTTTCTCCGTGACTGATCGTCCAGCTCGTACCGGTCGCAACCCACAGACCGGCAAGACGCTGCAGATCCCTGCTGCCAAGAAGCCAGGCTTCAAAGCTGGTAAAGCGCTGAAAGAAGCCGTTAACTAAGGTTTCGTTGAGTTTATCCGGGTCGGGTCATGCCTGGCCTGGCAGCGGAGCGGTAAAGACGCCGGGGCTTGCAGATTCGAGCCCGGTCCGCTCCGCCAGTTACGAGAAGGCGCATCCTCGGATGCGCCTTTCTTCTATTCGGATTCTACCCACGCTCCACGGTTGCCTAATTTGAAGTTCAACCGTTTCTGGGGGACGCATGCTGCAGAATATCAGGGACAATTCACAAGGCTGGATTGCCAAAACCATCATCGGGGTCATCGTCGCATTGATGGCGTTGACCGGTTTCGATGCCATTTTCAAAGCCACGACGCACAGTAACGATGCGGCCAAGGTCAACGGCGAGAACATCAGCCAGAACGAGCTGAGCCAAGCGGTCGACATGCAACGCCGTCAGCTCATGCAACAGTTGGGCAAGGATTTCGACGCTTCGCTGCTGGACGAAAAAATGCTGCGCGATTCGGCTCTCAAGGGACTGATCGATCGCAAGCTGTTGCTGCAAGGCGCTCATGATGCGAAGTTCGCGTTTTCCGAGGCTGCGCTGGATCAGGTGATCCTGCAAACGCCGGAATTCCAGGTCGACGGCAAATTCAGTCCTGAGCGTTTCGACCAGGTGATCCGTCAGTTGGGTTACAGCCGCATGCAATTCCGCCAGATGCTGGCCCAGGAGATGCTGATCGGTCAGTTGCGCGCGGGTCTGGCCGGCAGCGGTTTCGTGACCGATGCCCAGGTGCTGGCATTTGCTCGCCTGGAAAAACAGACACGTGATTTCGCTACCCTGAACATCAAGGCCGACCCGGCGTCCGTGAAGCTGACCGATGACGAGGTCAAGGCTTACTACGACCAACACGCCAAGGAATTCATGACGCCTGATCAGGTGGTCATCGATTATCTCGAGCTGAAGAAAGCCTCTTTCTTCGATCAGGTCAGCGTCAAGGACGAGGACCTGCAAGCGGCCTATCAGAAGGAAATCGCCAATCTGTCGGAACAGCGTCGGGCTGCGCACATCCTGATCGAAGTGAACGACAAGGTCAGCGAAACCCAGGCCAAGGCGAAGATCGAGGAAATCCAGGCGCGCCTGGCCAAGGGCGAGTCGTTTGAAGCGCTGGCCAAGGAGTTCTCCCAGGACCCGGGCTCGGCGAACAATGGCGGCGACCTCGGCTTTGCAGGTCCTGGCGTCTATGATCCGGCGTTCGAGAAGGCCTTGTATGCGTTGAACAAGGATGAGGTCTCGGCCCCGGTGCGTACGGATTTCGGTCTGCACCTGATCAAGCTGCTCGGCGTCGAGGCACCGCAGGTCCCAACGTTTGCCAGCCTCAAGGACAAGCTGACCCGCGAGCTGAAAACCCAGAAAGTGGAGCAGCGTTTCGTCGAGGCGACCAAGCAACTGGAAGATGCTTCGTTCGAAGCGTCCGACCTGGCGCAACCGGCTCAGGACCTGAAGCTCACCGTCCACACATCGGCCCCGTTCGGTCGTGAGGGTGGCGAGGGAATCGCGGCCAACCGTGCCGTGGTGACCGCTGCGTTCAGCCCGGAAGTGCTGGATGAAGGTGCCAACAGCACCGCCATCGAGCTGGACCCGGAAACTGTCGTGGTGCTGCGTGCCAAGGAGCACCGCAAGCCCGAGCAGTTGCCACTGGAAAGCGTCGCAGGACCGATTCGTGCGCAACTGACCAAGGAGCACGCGAGTGCGGCGGCCAAGACCCGCGCCGATGAGCTGGTTGCCAGCCTGCGCGACGGCAAGATTGCGCTGGATAAGCCCGTCGATGGTCAGGCCTGGAAAGCCACCGAAGCGGTGACCCGCAGCCAGGAAGGCATCGACCCGGCCGTGTTGCAGGCTTTGTTCCGCATGCCCAAGCCAGACTCGAAAGACAAGCCGACCTTTACCAGCGTGACATTGCCTGACGGCAGCCTGGTGGTGGTGCGTCTGAACGGCGTGAACGAAGCGGCGGCCCCGACCGACGAAGAGAAGGCCGAATATCGCCGCTACCTCGCTTCCCGCGTTGGCCAGCAGGATTTCGCAGCCTATCGCAAGCAGTTGGAAAGCCAGGCCGACATCAAGCGTTACTGATGTTTTGAAGGCTGGACCCAAAAGACCCCGGTTGCAGGACTGGGGTCTTTTTTGTTTCTCGTTTCTCACATGGCCGGGTGTTCGTCGATCCACCGCTATTACGTCTTTTATCCGCAAACATCCGCCAGTAGACTTGTAACCCCTTTGAGACACGAATACCTGCGCCGGCAGACCGTGTTCTGTTGCACAATACGCCCCGGATCGTTTTCCTCAGGATGTTCAATGTTCAGACCATTTCACATGCGTACCGTCGGGCTGGCACTGCTGCTGGCCGCCGCAGCCGGATGCTCGTCGAAGAAAGCCGCGATTTACGAGCACGAAAACTTCGATGACTCGGGCACGTTCTCGCGTACTTATCCAGTGACCGACGCGGCCACCTGCGAAGCCGGTCGCCGGGCATTGCTCAGCCAGGGCTACATCATCACCAGCAGCGACCCCAAGCTGGTCAGCGGCCACAAGAGTTTCCAGCAAACCGGCGATACCCATATGGAGATCAGTTTCAACCTGGTCTGCGCCGAAGATGGCGGTCCCGGGCATCGTGCGACCATGTTCGCCAACGCCTTGCAGGACCGTTATGCGCTGAAGAAGGTCAACAACTCCGCGAGCCTGGGGGTCGGTGTGCTGGGATCGGTATCGATGCCGATCGGCTCTTCGGATGATTCGATGGTCAAGGTCGCCAGTGAAACGGTATCGGCGCCGAAGTTCTACGAACGATTCTTTGCCCTGGTCGAACTGTTCTTGCCGTCCGAAGCGAAGAAGGCAGCGGGCAATGCCGATCAGCCGAAAGCTGAACTGGGGATCCCGGAAACCAAGGCTGAACCGGCCGCGCTGACGCCTGCGCCAGCTCCGGCGCCTGAGACTCTTGCTCCCACACCGGCGCCGGCGATGCCGGTCCAGGAGGCCGCTCCGGCCCCGATGGAAACGGCCCCTACAGTGTCGGAACCGGTCGCACCACCGGCCGAGCCTGCGCCAATCGCGCCTATGTCGCAGGAAGCTGTGCCGACGACCGAGGCCATTACGCCGCCACCGCCCAGCTCGTTGCCGGCGCCGACCGAGCCGATCCAGCCCCTTCCAGCATCTTGAGACATGTGACAGGGGTAATCTCCTGTCACACATACCGCAGTAATTCCCCGACGCTGTGCTACGTTTAATTCATGAAGCCTTTGCTTCATGTCTTGTTCATAAAGCAGCTTTAAGCTGATCACCAGTGCCATCAGGCTTGAATGATCACTTTTCAACGATAGGGGAAGGACTCGTAATGGATGATTATCAGGAAGAGCTGCTGGAATACCAGGCGTATGAACTGGACCCGCTGGAGCCCGCCGAAGATGCGACGGAGCTCTAGGTTACCGCTTCAAACTTCCCAGCTTAAGCCCCTCGATGACTGCGACGAAACTCGCCCGGCGTCTGGTCGTTCCAGCGTTTGAAAGCGCGTTGGAAGGCCTCGGCCGAGGCGAATCCCAGCAGGTAGGCGATTTCACCGAATGCCAGTTCGGTATCGCGGATATAGGTCATGGCCAGGTCGCGGCGCGTGTCGTTGAGGATGGCGCGAAACTGCGTGCCTTCCTCGGCCAGCTTGCGGCGTAGCGTCCAGGTCGGCAGCTTGAGGCGCGCTGCTACCTCTTCGAGGTCCGGTTCACGGCCGCCGTTGAGCAACGGTCCGAGCAATTGGATGATGCGCTCGCGCAGGCTCCGGGTGCGGGTCAGCTGTTCCAGCTCCCGTTCACATAACAGGATCAGATGGTTCCAAGTACTGGGGCAGTGCTGGGGGTTGCGCTGGGCAAGACTTTCCAGGCTCAGGCGTAGCTGATTCTGGTCGGCACCGAACTGGATCGGGCAATCACCGAGCAGGCGGTAGGCGTCAAGGTAGGCTGGCTCCTCGAATTCGATCTCTACGCGCTCGGCGCGCAACGCGGTGCCGCTCACGCTGGACAACTGCGTAAGCCAGCCAGCGATGATCGAGTCCACCACAAAGCGGTTATAGGCGTTGTACGGGCTGATCGAGTAGAAGCGCAGCCACGCGCCCCTGGCGTCTTCATGAAAGCTCGATTGGCCGCGATAGTTGGAGCCGTACAGCGGCTCGAAACGGATCATGCAGCGGGCGGCTTCGCGGATTGTCGGCGCCTGGGCTGCGGTCACGCCGGCCAGCCCGGCCTGGCTCAAGCGGCTCAGTCGGCCCATGCGCAGGCCCAGGGCCGGATCCTGGGTCAATTGAATGGCCGCGTGGCCCAGGCGCATGTAGCGCGGGATCGACAGCCGGGCTCCAGGCTCGGCCAGGCGCATGGCATCCAGACCGTATTGTGCGAACAGCGGTTGAGGATCCTGCCCATGGCTGGCAATCGCGTCAGCCAGGCTGTGGACGAAGCCCACGGACAAGTCCCCCAGGCGCATCGGTTGCGTTTTCATGTTCACAACCACAGATTCAGCAAGCGAGCGCCACGGGCCTGGCCATCGGTGAAGTGCCGGCCGTCGTGGCTGATGAAACTCTGGCCGGCACTGCCGCTGTCCCAGAACTGGCCGCGCAGGAACACACTGACGCCGCCCCGCGCCTGACTGATGGGCAGTTGGCTGGTCAGCGTCAGGCGATGCCAGGCCTGGCCTTCACTGACCTCGCCGGGCTTGAGGCTGACTTCGTCTGGCGTGGACAGGCCTTTATAGCCGCTCCAGGGTTTGTCCCAAGTGTCGCGGCCAAGGATAAAGGCCGGCACCGCGATCAGCTGCGCCCCTTGATCGTTGAGCTGTCGGTAGCGAATCGGGTACCAACTGTCGCTGCCGATCAGCACGCCCAGACGCCCAGCGGGAGTGTCGATGACCTGGGTGGCGTCGGGGCGGTCAGCCCCGAGCACGTCCCGTTGTTCGAACACGGGATGCTGTTGGCGTTGTGGCTGGCCCATCGGCCGACCGTCACGGCCAAACACCAGGCTGCTGTTGTACAGCACGCCAGCGCCCACCTTCAGTTCACCGTCGCTGACGCTGGGTTCGGGCAGGATGATGGAGCCGGCCACCAGGGTGATACCGAACTCCTTCGCCAGCCCGCCAAACAGCGCCTGGTAGTCATGGGCCATGCGCTCGGCCTTCATGCGCAGGTAGGCGTCGTCGAGCCGGCTGTTACCCTGGGCGCTGAACAGCGCCTGGATGAACGCCAGCGGGTTGCTGACCGCCAGCCAGTTCATGGCTTCCTTCATTGTGCCGGCCTGGTACAACTCGTCTTTTTCGCCACTGACCATCAGCCAGGTGCCAATGTGCTCGGGCAGGACCACGACGGTCTTGTCGTTGAGAAAACCCTGGTCACGGGCGCTTTGCAGATAGGCGGCGAGTTTGCGATGCAGGCGTTCGGGGCTCTGGTAGTCAGTGGGGAACAACTCGGGCTGGATGCCCAGCAGATTGCCGCGGTCGGTGGGCGTGCCCTGGTCGACCGCCAGGTTGATGCGCAGGTCTGACAGGTAATGACCCGCCGGACGATCCGCCGTCCACAGCGCGTAGGTGATCAAGATGGCAATCAGGGCCGTGGACAACAACAAGTAGAAAAATTTACGCATGGAGAAACTGTCGGCGCCGTTTGCGGATTCACTGACTAGGGTAGGGCCCGGGATGGGTGTTGCCAAGGGGCGCTGCGCATTTGGATCATTAAGTTGTCAGTTACGGTCATTGAGTGCCTGCATCGCGACTCTTAGGCTGTTGGACATGACTGAGGGAAGCCGCAGAGCTTCCGTATTTTTCCGTGATCGCCCGCTGTGGAGTTACCGATGACCGCCTCCCATTATCCGCATCTGCTGGCCCCGCTGGACCTGGGTTTCACCACGTTGCGCAACCGGACCCTGATGGGATCGATGCACACTGGCCTTGAAGAAAAGCCCGGCGGTTTCGAGTGCATGGCGGCATATTTTGCCGAGCGCGCCCGTGGCGGCGTGGGCCTGATGGTCACTGGCGGGATCGGGCCGAATGACGAGGGTGGCGTTTATTCCGGAGCAGCCAAGCTGACCACGGAAGAAGAGGCGTTCAAGCACCAGATCGTGACCCGGGCTGTCCACGAGGCCGGCGGCAAGATCTGCATGCAGATCCTCCACGCCGGGCGCTACGCCTACAGCCCCAAGCAGGTCGCTCCCAGTGCGATCCAGGCGCCGATTAACCCGTTCAAGCCCAAGGAGCTGGACGAAGAAGGCATCGAGAAGCAGATCAGTGATTTCGTCACCTGTTCGCTGTTGGCCCAGAAGGCCGAATACGACGGGGTCGAGATCATGGGCTCGGAAGGCTACTTCATCAATCAGTTCCTCGCGGCCCACACCAACCACCGTACCGACCGTTGGGGCGGCAGCTACGAAAACCGCATGCGCCTGCCGGTTGAAATCGTGCGCCGGGTGCGCGACGCAGTGGGCCCCAATTTCATCATCATCTTCCGCCTGTCGATGCTCGACCTGGTGGAGGGCGGCAGTTCGTGGGAAGAGATCGTCCAACTGGCCAAGGCCATCGAGCAGGCCGGGGCAACGATCATCAACACCGGTATCGGCTGGCATGAAGCGCGCATTCCTACCATCGCCACCAAGGTTCCACGGGCGGCGTTCAGCAAAGTCACGGCCAAGCTGCGCGGTTCGGTGAGCATCCCGCTGATCACCACCAACCGTATCAACACCCCGGAAGTGGCCGAACAGATCCTGGCCGAAGGCGATGCCGACATGGTCTCCATGGCGCGTCCGTTCCTGGCTGATCCGGAGTTCGTCAACAAGGCGGCCGCCGGGCGTGGCGACGAGATCAACACCTGCATCGGCTGCAACCAGGCCTGCCTCGATCATACCTTCGGCGGCAAGCTCACCAGTTGCCTGGTGAATCCGCGGGCGTGCCACGAAACCGAGCTCAATTACCTGCCAGTCACCCAGGTGAAGAAGATCGCCGTGGTCGGCGCCGGTCCGGCCGGGTTGTCGGCGGCCACCGTAGCGGCCGAGCGCGGGCACCAGGTGACGCTGTTCGATTCGGCTGGCGAGATCGGTGGTCAGTTCAACGTCGCCAAGCGTGTGCCGGGCAAGGAGGAGTTCTACGAAACCCTGCGTTACTTCAAGCGCAAGTTGCAGACCACCCATGTCGAGCTGTGCCTCAACACCCGGGTGGATGTAGCGAAACTGGTGGAAGGCGGGTACGACGAAGTCATCCTTGCTACCGGCATTGCGCCGCGGGTGCCGGCCATTCCTGGCGTGGAGCATGCCAAGGTATTGAGTTACCTGGACGTGATCCTGGAGCGCAAGCCGGTGGGCCGCAGCGTGGCGGTGATCGGTGCCGGCGGCATCGGTTTCGACGTTTCGGAGTTCCTGGTGCATCAGGGTGTCGCCACCAGCCAGGATCGCGAGGCGTTCTGGAAGGAGTGGGGCATCGACACCGCGCTTCAGGCGCGCGGCGGCGTGGCCGGGATCAAGGCTGAGCCCCATGCTCCGGCCCGTGAGGTGTTCCTGTTGCAGCGCAAGGCTTCCAAGGTCGGCGATGGGCTGGGCAAGACCACCGGCTGGATTCACCGCACGGGCCTTAAGAACAAGCAAGTGCAGATGCTCAACAGCGTCGAGTACCTGAAGATCGACGACGAGGGCTTGCATATTCGCATCGGCGAAGCCGGCGAGCCGCAGGTCCTGCCGGTGGACAACATCGTGATCTGCGCCGGTCAGGATCCGCTGCGTGAGTTGCAGCAGGGCCTGGAGGCAGCTGGGCAGAAGGTCCACCTCATCGGTGGTGCCGACGTGGCGGCGGAGCTGGACGCCAAACGAGCGATCAATCAGGGCTCGCGGTTGGCGGCGCAGTTGTAAGTTCCAAAAGCCATGTGTCGGCCTTGCCTCCAGCCATGGAGCCCAAGGTCACCACAGATCCATGTGGGAGCAACTGTCTTGATAGCTTCTTTTAGCCGTCCTTTTCAAAGACAGCTTTGCTCCCACAGCTCAAGTCCGTGTGATTGCCAGAGAAAACACCCTCGCCAAATTAGGCCGCGTGTCCTCTCC
>NZ_JALJDX010000200.1 GCF_022952855.1 Pseudomonas sp. RGM2987
ACATGGGCGCGATTCCTCTGGGCGGCGCGGTGTTCAGCGCCGGCGAAGGCCTTGCCGTGCGCCGACACCTCAACGGCCAGTTGCTGATCGAAAGCGACGACGGCCTGTACCGCCTGTTCGAGCCGACACCGGGCCGGGCCACGCTTCTGCGCCTGAGCCAACTGGGCGACCGCAACGACAACCGCATCCACCTCGACTACGACGAGGCCGGACGGTTGGTGCGTCTGCGCGACACTTTCGATCAGGTGCAGGTGGAACTGATTCACGAGCATGAGCGCGTCACCCGGATCGAACGTCTTTACCCCGACCAACAGCGCGAAGTGCTGGTCAGCTACGCCTACGACGCAGCGAACAACCTCGCCGAGGCGCGCGACGCCACCGGGCAGGTGCAGCGGCGCTTCAGCTACGACGCCGGGCGGCGGATGGTGGAGCATCAGTTGCCCACCGGCCTGCGCTGCTTCTACGACTGGGCCCTGATCGAAGGCCAGGAATGGCGCGTGGTCCGCCATTGGACCGACGAAGGCGACGCCTACCAGTTCGACTATGACCTGGCGGCCGGCACCACGCGCATCACCGACAGCTTGCAGCGCACCAGCACTCGCCACTGGAACGCCCAGCACCAGATCACCCGGTCCAGCGACACCCTCGGCCAGACCTGGCGGTTCGAGTGGAACGACGAACGCCAGCTGCTCAGCACCACCGACCCACAGGGCGGCGGCTACACCTTCAGCTATGACGAAGCCGGCAACCTGATCAGCGAAACCGATCCCTTGGGCCGCAGCGACTCCACCCTGTGGCTCGAACACTGGGCCCTGCCGCTGGTGGACACCGACGCCGCCGGCAACAGCTGGCAGTATCGCTACGACCCGCGCGGCAATTGCATCGCCGAGACCGACCCGCTGGGCCACGTCACCCGCTACCGCTACGACGCCCACGGCCAGGTCATCGAAATCATCGACGCCAGCGGCAAAAGCAAAAAGCTGCGCTGGAACCCGTTCGGGCAATTGGTGGAGCACATCGACTGCTCGGGCTACCCGACGCGGTTCAGCTATGACTCGCGTGGCTATCTGCAGACCATCACCGATGCCCTCGGTGAGCGCACCCAGTTCAGCTACGACGCCCAGGGCCGGTTGCTCAGCAGCCAATTGCCGGACGGCCGTACCGAGCACTACCAGCGCGACGCCGCCGGCCAGCTCACCGGCTACACCGACCCGGCCGGACACACCACGCTCTATCAGCACAACCGCCGCGGCCAGGTGCGCCAACGCACCGACGCCCATGGCCGGCAGGTGCAATTTGCCTATGATAGCTATGGCCGGTTGCAAGCGCTGGTCAACGAGAATGGCGAAAGTTATCGATTTGCCTGGGATGCCGGGGATCGGCTGGTCGAGCAACAAGACCTGGATGGCAGTGCCAAACACTACAGCTACGATCGGCTGGACAACGTCTCGGCGGTGACCGCCACTCCAGCGCCTTATGGCAATGGCCTCGCCGTGGTGCCCGAGCAACCGCCCGCCCCCATCGTCCACCGCCTGGAACGCGACGCCGTCGGCCGACTGATCGCCAAAATCACCGACGATGGCCGCACCGACTACAGCTACGATCCACTGGACCAGCTCACCGCCGTCACCTTCACTGACCTGCAAGGCAACGCCCAGAGCCTGAGCTTCGCCTACGACGCGACCGGCCAGTTGCTCGAAGAAAACAGCGCCGCCGGCCGTCTGCAACACCACTACGACGAACTCGGCAACCTGATCCAGACCCAATTGCCCGATGGCCGCTGGGTCAATCGCCTGTACTACGGCAGCGGCCACCTGCACCAGATCAACCTCGACGGCCAGGTCATCAGCGACTTCGAACGCGACCGCCTGCACCGCGAAGTGCTGCGCACCCAGGGGCAGCTCAGCACCCGCAGCGAATACGACCGCAGCGGCCGCCTGCGCGCGCGCCAACGCCGCCACACCGGCCAACCTTCGCTGCTGCCGGCGCCGGTGCAAAAGCACTTCGAGTACGACCCCGCCGACCACCTCATCGGCAAACTCGACCAGCAACCCGCCACTCAACACCGCCAACTGCTGCACTACGACGCCACCGGCCGCATCATCGCCAGCCAGGACAGCCTGCACGGCCAGCGCGAAACCTTCGCCTACGACGCCGCCGCCAACCTGCTGGACGGCCCGCAAGCCGGCGCCGGCCTGGTGGTGCACAACAAACTGCTGACCTACCAGGACAAACGCTACCGCTACGACGCCTTTGGCCGCCTAATCGAAAAACGCAGCGCCGCCCGCGGCCTGCAACGCTTCGCCTACGATGCCGAAAGCCGCCTGATCGAAGTGCGCAATGAAAACGGCAGCGTCGTCAACATGACCTACGACCCGCTGGGCCGGCGCATCATCAAGAACGAGCACGACCCCAACGGCTACCCCCTGGGCGAAACCCGCTTCACCTGGGACGGCCTGCGCCTGTTGCAGGAACATCGCCACCAGCAGACCAGCCTCTATCTGTACGAAGACAACGGCTACGAACCCCTGGCCCGCGTCGACGGCAGCGGCCCGCTGCAAAAAATCCGCTACTACCACAACGACCTCAACGGCCTGCCGGAACAACTCACCGAAGCCGACGGCCACAGCGTCTGGCAGGCGACATACCGGGTGTGGGGCAACACGTTGGCGGAGGTGCGCGAGCCGTACTATATCGAAGAGCAGAACCTGCGATTCCAGGGACAATACCTGGACCGGGAAACGGGGCTGCATTTCAATACGTTCAGGTTTTATGATCCGGATGTGGGGCGGTTTATTACGCCGGATCCGATTGGGTTGGCGGGGGGATTCAACCTCTATCAATACGCGCCAAACCCCCTGACGTGGATAGACCCCTGGGGATGGGCTTGCAAAAGTGCGGTCAGTGGTAACAAAGGCAGAACCAAGGCGATTCATGACCTCAAGCGCAACGGTTTCAAGGTCGTCGCAGAAGAAGTGACCATGAAGGTCAACGGCAAACGCATTCGAGCGGACTTCGTAGCCAAAGACCAAAACGGAAAGCTGCATGTTTTTGAGGTTAAACACGGCACCGGGAAGCTGACACCTAACCAAACCGGTTCCAATGTCTTCGACATGACTAAGCCGGCCAACACCACACAGCACCTAGGAGGAGGCACCATCAAGCCCTCCTCCGGTACAAAGGGGTCGTTCAAGGTCGATACCAAAGGCAAGCCAGGTGTACCGCTGGGTGGCAAAGGCGCTCAACACAATGCAACCTTCAATCTTCTAATCTACAAGTGAATCCCATGAGCCTCGAAATTCGTAAAGATGTGGAAGCGCAACTGCTGGCGGCGCTCAAGCAAATAGCCTCACCTCACGTGGATCTGAAGGCAGGAAAAAACAAGCTTGGCTTGCTTGTTTCCAAGGAAAAACTTGGAGAAATCTACGTTCAACACTTGAACAAAGCCGACGGCTATTACGCAGGGATGGAAATTTTTACCTGTGAAGCGTTCACCTTCTGCAAAGACCTGGCACCGCCCTATGAAAGCCGACTGCTGAACGCGTCCTTTCTGTCGAAGAGCTCCCTATCGGAAGACAAAAAAGAATTTGGCGATGAGCTGGGAGGCATCATCAGAACCCCAGCGCCCAATGAAGTCAGTGCCACGGTTAGCAAAATAACCGAACGGCTGACAAAGACTTACCTGACCAGGGCAGAGAACTGCATTCTCGGCACGCCTTCACTGATTGATGACGTACTGGCCGAACCTGACACTTACGCGTTCCCATTCCTGACGATTCTCTTCGCAGCGCAAAAACACGAACTGAGCCTGGATTCGCAGGTGCTGAAAAAAGCATTCGCGACCAAATCAATTTTCGGCAACAAGCAGTTCGATCTGGCATTGGCGAACAAGTTACTCGCCAAAGAATAAGTCGACGTGGAGGAAGTCGAGCGATCGCCAGCTGAGGGCCCCCATCAGATTACATTTCTACCCCGCCCAGGAGATCTCATCTTGAAAGATCTGGCAGATGAAAACCCAACGCTGGCTGTATTCGGACGAATTGGCCATGGCGATTTTAAAAACTACGACCTTATCAAAGACTCGCCAGTCTAGGTGAACGGCACATTGATGAATGGATTATAAGATGATTGATTTTACGGCTGAGATAATACCCGATCACTGCGCAGCCAACATCTTGCTCAGGGAGAATATTTCGACGTATGCCAATGACCTCTATGAAAAACATCAAGTCGAAGTAAAATCCTACACCCTGCCAGATAACGAGACGAGAACAGCCTACGTGGTGGATAAAACCGTCACCATTTCGACACTTCCCGACGGAACAATTTTTGCCATCGGTTGCAACACTCGTTACACGGGAAAGTACAAAAACCTACTTTCCACCGGCATGTCGTTTGACCAAATAAAAAAACTCACGACCCGCCAAAGAATTTTCAATGGCTCGCTAATCATTGACGACGACTTTGGCTTTTCCTACATATTACCGTCCCCTTACGATGAGATCGCTGACAGCATAGGAGATATACCGCCAGATTTGAGGCTTGATGAAATTTACATTTCTGATTTTTCCTCATGGCGTGGTGGTCAACAATAATATCGGGGGCGTTCCAGGTGGCGCCGGCCCAGCGGGTGTCGGCAATAAGGCGCGTCACCCGGATCGAGCGTCTTTAACCCGATCAACAGCGCGAAGTGCTGGTCAGCTACGCCTATGACTGATCGAAGGCTAGGAATGGCGCGCCGGTACTGGACCGACGAAGGCGACGCCTGCATCCCTACCCACCCGTAAACGTAGCGGCCTGCTGGGCTCGCTGGTCCCGATCGTATCGCGCCACTTTATTATTAACGCTTATATCACTGGCTTCGCGCAGGTAATCGCTGATGTCTCTGAATGAATAGGGATCGCTCTTGTAACCGCTCCCTTTGTCTACAGAGTAGTAACGTTTGTCATTAAAAAATTTAACGTCATAACCTGCAAATTCGCACAGAACACGCAGGAATGATCGGGTATAGCGGTAGGCTCCGATGAGCTGATCGGTGCCCTTTCCCAAAGAGCAGAATTTCAAGTCAGCATCTACCGGCTGAGCGCTATCCTGACAAAGGGTGTAGAAACCTTGCCTGGTCACCAACTCTTCATATACACAGGGCAAATGAAGCGTGCTCGATAGCTCTATTAACTTGGTGCAGGCGCTGGCGTAATTATTGATGACGCTGTTCAAATCGCTTTTATGAAGAAGGGCTTTATGTATGTGCCCTTGAATTTCTGACACGGTTTTTAGACTGGTTTCAAATGCTTCTACGTTTACCTCGGGCGTTCCGTTTGATGGGCCTTTGTCGATAAAAAATCGTAGATGTAGCCTGGGATGCGCATTGAAGTCCCCAGTAATATCACCTGGATACTTTATCTCCTTTAAATAACCAAAGTACTCGAACATCGCTTTTCGATGGGCATAGTACGCGTCCATATTGTTCTTGTGGCGAGTGGTTTCTATTTGTATGGAGGTTTGATGTGTGGCATGCACCCGGGCGATTAGAACCGACAAGGGTATGCACAGCGACAAAAGCGCAAGGGGCAACGCGCTGAGCTCAATAAACTTCTTGAAGCCCTCACCACTCAAGGAGGGTGTGTAACCTTCCCAAGCAATGCTTCCGAATACAAGGAAATACATAATGGGCGTGAGGATACTCAACCATAAGTAACCTTGCTCCGCCAGGCCGCGATCAGCATCCAGAGCGAATAGCCTGAGTTTTTTATAGGTAGGCGATCTTGCAGTGTTGTAGAAATTCAGCGCTCCAAATACCAATTGCAAAATGATGATGCTCAGGATCAACGGCCCGAAAATATAAGCGACTAGTTCAAGATTTTTATGCATTCACATTTCCATATGTCACAGGGCGAACGTAGTGGCCACATGGTATCAGCGTCAACCAGCAAAACGCACCACCGCCCCACACGTTGCGCAACTGTGCCGCACCGATTCCGCGCTGGCGTTGGACCGAACGCCCCCGCCTCACTCCATCCCAAAGTTTCGCTGCCTCCCGCTGGCGGCGAAGCCGCCCCGAAACCAATGACGCATTCCTCCAAGTAAACGGCCTCAGCCGGGCCCCACGACGGCTGCACCGCCGAGCGGGAGCAAGCTCCCTCGCCACAGGGGTCGTCCTATGCCTACAGATAGATGTCCAACCTGTGCGCTTTGCTCGCGCCAACCCACAGATCCTTGCGCCTTTGCCTACAACTACGCCAGAATCCGCCCGCTTGTGCGCCTTGTCTCTGGTCCCTATCGTATCTCCCTTCACTGCACATTCAGTGAACGGGCTTGGCGGCCCGGTATTCGAAAGGCGCAACAACTCCGCTGTTATGGCGGGTTGCGCAAGGATCCCTTCGGGGATGCCGGGTTCCTTTCGTTCCGGTCCGCCAACCTTGTGTAATCCGTCACCCCACCTGCTTGGCGGCAGAAAGTGACGGTTTCTCTTACGAAAGGAGATCCACCATGTTCAAGATCACGCCCAATCCCCCGGAAACGGATTCCGCCTCCCAGTCCGCAAAGTCCAAAGCCAAGCAGCAAGACGAAACGACCAAACGCGTTCTCGATCACTACCTGTCGCCCAAACCGACAAAGCCCAAAGACGAACCCAAACCGGGCCAGTTATTCACCGTCGTGAAAGACATCGACAACGAAAGCCTGCTCGCCAACCTCAGCGAGACCCTGGCCTCGGCCGAAGCCATGGTCGACGAACTCGCATTCGACCTGGAAGGCTCACGGCGCAATATCGCGCTGGGCATTCAGCAGTTAATAGAACTGAGCTCATTAATGGCGAATCGGGTGCTGGATAACGTCGATCCGCGGTAGCCAGCAACAGTAAAAGAAAGACAGCATATCGACTCTATCGATATGCCGCCCTTCTTTTTGCGCCTTCTTCATGGGTCGGAAGACTTGTATTACCGCTTCTATTTAGCACAGAGAGCTGTGCCAGAGGGATCTGAAAGAACTATGCAAACGCGGGCCTTTCCGAACGACTATAGCCATGCCGGTAGATTAAGAGAAGCCCATATAACAATCAAAACTTAGGATCTTCTTAATGCACAGAAATTATGCCGAGGGACTAAAATCAAGAATTTGCACCAAGAATTTTTCTGTATGAGTAAGCGGTAAAAGCACTAGCGAATAACTTGAAAACGCACGCATCAACAAGGGGCGGGGTGTAACGCAATGCGGTGCGCCAGCCGGAGATTTTTTTACACAACGTGCAGACTAGCTGTATATGGATCAGAGATTCATTTAGGAAAAACTTTATGTTCTCTGTCCAGCAAAATCATAAAAAATGCTGACTGCGACTGAAAGCCATGAACCCGCATTTTCTGACTGACACGTAATTCAATCAAATTAATTTCAGGCGAAAGCTTTTCTAAAACCCTTTTAACATGCGAGCCACCCGCCTTCATTTCCTCAACCTTATACTGCGTATAGCCTAAACCGGCCTTATTCCCTCCCTTACCTCCAGACTTATATACACTATCCCAAGTATGGCCACCCAGTGTGGCTAAAAAATTTGAAAATTGACCGAGTTCATCTTTAGTCCACGCAGAGAAACACTCCCAGTCCTTTTGAAAATACTTCAGGACCACATATGGATTTTTATGTTGCAGCCCCTCACGCGCTCCATCTTTCTTAAATGAAGGAAGGTCAAATATCTTCTTTTCTAAATCCGTAACGGCAGCGCCCCCTTCTTTCTCAATATTTTTTGCTTCCTCATTGACTTTGGTTTTTGGAAGTTTGGCCATTACATTTCCGTCGCGTATTTTGTTCTGAAAAAATCAAGAATTTCAGCCTTTGGCATAATGGTTTCGCAACGTTCCTCCGAACTTAAATCACCTCGAGCTTTAATCCAAGGCGCATCCCTATGAGTCATTTCCTCAAGTGTTTTTGCGGGTAGATCAGAATATGCTTCAAAAACCTGGAGAAGTATCTCCTCAGCTTCAGAGCTAACAACTGGAATTTTTTGATCCTCTGGCGCAGGGAGCGGATTCCAGCCATATTTCTTAAATTCCTGAAATACTTCAGGGACTACCGGACCATGAGCCCAAGCTTGTATCTGCTCGGAAAAAAGTTCTTTACCTGTAAGCGTTTGAGTCCAAGCCTCCGCATAATAAAGGAGCTTCTGCAATTTCAAGTGCGTGATAAGATCTCCCGACTCTGCGCACTTTGCTACAAACCAATTTGCTATATCAATAGCTCTATGCAATGCCATAGTTTTCCTCCTTCACCTCGCTGAATGCTCGCATTTTTCCCAATAGCAGTCAACACATATAATCGCCACATGACTGTAGCTTATATATCTAAAAACCGGAATTTTCCCCCTCATATTAAAATACGCTTATAAAAACCAAATAGCGCTCGCGTTGTAATGCATAACAGCTACTCAGAACGCACATAGGAAATATTAAACATGAACGTATAACAACCACTATCAGTTCTATTCTTTTCACAATTAAAAAATGAAGAGTCTTATAGCAAGTTCTGTCGTTTCCTACACTTATAGTTAGTACTATATCTCTGCCCACCTAGGCGTCAAACGAGCTCTTGCGTCTGCATTGGCAGTACACATGAGGCCCTACCACCAGAACGAACCACCACCCAAGGCATCGCGCAACTGCGCGGCGCTAATGTCGCGCTGCCGTGGATCGAATGCCAGGGCCGCACGCAGCGCTGGCCAGCAGCGCCGGGGCAGATTGCGGGGGGCGTTGAGTTGGCGCTCCAACCGGGCATCACGAGCCTGGGTGGAAGGCAGGCGACGAAACGGGTGATTGCCGCTCGCCAGTTCGTATAACAGACAAGCCACGCTGTAGACATCGGCCGCCGCCGATAGCGTTGCTCCTTCGAGCAGCTCCGGGGCGGCGTAGCCAGGGGTCCAAGCTTTGAGGCGTTTGCGGTCCAGATGAGGAAGGCGCTTGCAGGGTCCTTTTTCGGCCAGGCCCAGGCCGAAATCGAACAAGCGCACCTCCTCGCCACTGAGCATGACATTGCTTGGCTTAAGGTCTCCGTGCAGGACGCCTCGACCATGGATATATGCCAGGGCGTCGAGCAGTGGCACTGCAATCGCTTTGAGCTCATGCCACGTCAATCCCGAAGGCTTTTCACAAAGCAACTTGTCGAGGGTAATGCCATGCATCAACTCCATGGTGATAAAGGCCTGCCTGTGGGCCGCGTCCACTTCAAACGTGTACGGGTGCAACACGTTCGGATGGCGCAGTTGTCGGGTCAGGGCAAACTCGCTGTACAGCAATGCGCTGGCGTCGGGTGATTCACTGAATTGCTCGCTGAGCATTTTCAAGGCGACATAGGGCTCCGGATCGCCGTACTGCTCGTGCAACAGGTCCCGGGCGCGCCACACCACTCCCATGCCGCCAGCCCCCAGCATGCGTTCGAGTCGATAGCGCCCGGCGAGAATTTCCGGGGTTTCGCCGGTGCTGCGCTCGTTCGAAGCCACGGTGGGCACAGCAGCGTCGAAAGCGAAATACGTGGGTTGGCCGCCCTCCTCGCTCACTGACGAATCACCACGGCCGTCAGGTTATCCCGCGCCGTGCCGCGCAGCGCACCATCGAAAAGCTGCTCGACTGCTCTGCGCGGTGAGGCCAGGTCCAATGCATTGCCCAAGGCTTGAGCGCTGAGGGCTTGATACAAGCCGTCGCTACACAACAGGAACGTATCGCCATGGTGAACATCCAGCTCCAGCACCTCCAGCGTCAGATCCAGCGCGGCACCCACCGCACGGGTCAATGCCTTGGCCGCCGGATGGGCACTGGCCTCGTCGCGGCTGATGTGTCGGGAGTCGATCAGCTGTTGTTGCAATGAGTGGTCCTTGGACAGTTGATACAACCGTCGGCCACGCCATAGATAACAGCGACTGTCGCCGGCCCAGATGCAGACCCCACGATTAGCTTCCAGCAACAGTGCCACTACCGTACTGCCGGTAATCCCAGGCTGATCGTCGGTGACGGTAAGCTCATGGGTCAGCCGTCGATTGGTCCAGCGCAGGCACTGGCGCACGGCTTTTGAGCGCGCGCTTAAATCCCGGTGTAGCGGCAGGTCCGCCAGGTGGGCGATGACCAACTGGCTGGCAATGTCGCCACGCCAATGGCCACCCATCCCATCGGCAACCGCCCACAAACCCTGCTGCGGGCACTCGAGAAAGGCATCCTCGTTACGTTGCCGGACCTTGCCTGGGTCGGTGCGCCCGGCACTGCGCCAGGCGCCGACACCTTGTGTCACAGCTGCACCGGCATTCGAAAGGTACGCAGAACGCTCATGTCGAACGGGTTCGGCGTGCGCTGGCTCGTCAACAGATAATTGGCGCGCAGGCCGCCCAGGTCTGCCTTGAGCACGCGCACATCGCGCCCGCTCAAGTCCTCGGCCTGCATCAGATCGAACAACCGAAACAGCGACCACGGCCCGGTATTCTTCTCGATCCCCACGCCTCGTCCGACCATTTTTTCCAGCACCAGGGCCGTGCGACCGTCTTGAGCCTCACTTGGCCAGGTAAACACCACAGGCAGGATCGGACCGTGACGGTACTCGAGCAGCTTGTCACCGAAGCGGAATTCGGAGCGGCTCACCGTTGGATCGAGGGTGTAAGGTTCAAGCGTGAACTGCACCTGCGGTTCAGCCGGGTTCTGGGCGAAAAAACTGCGCCGTATGGTGCGCGCCGCCGCCATCTGATCCAGATAGACCCTGGACACCGGCAAACCCTGGCCGTCCACGTTGCGCAGACGGTAGTGCCCCGCAGAATCAATGACGAAGGGCTGGATGTAACGCTCGAAGAACCGGTCGGCAACGCCTTGATCCTTGAAGAACTCCCGAAAGTCGTTGAGCGCGACGTCGCTGGCACTGTGGGCGTTGAACGGATATCGCTTGTTGATCGCCTTGGCATAGAAGCTGTACAGCTCGCTCTGATAGCGTTGGTTCAAGTAGCGGTACGAATCGTTGAGCACCAGGCGCCAACTGTCCTCGGCCACTGCGTTGAACCATGTCCCAACCGGGCGCGGCAAGCGAGCGGACGCACTGCGCAGATGGCTCAACGCATCACGTTGGCCGCCCATGCGGTTGCGGGCCATTTCGAATGCGGCATGATCCGGTGCACTGGCCCGGGCCAGGCTCGCCAGTTGCAATTGCACTTCATCGAGGGCTCGCAGGGCCTGGGCCAGATCGGCCGTCGGTTCGTTGTCCGGACCCAGCAAGCGATGCAGCGGTTCGAAACGTCGCTGCAAAGATTTTTGCGCAGTGTCCGGCAGGCGCTCGTTCAAGACCTGCGAGACGTTCCCCGCCACGGCGGCAAGTCTTGCAATGGGCTGCCCACTCTCTCCGGCCGCCTGCGCCACGTTATCGAAGTGCTCGGCAACGATCGGGATTCGAGTGTTTTCCCGCACTTGAATCAGCATTTGCATGATCGGTGAATGAGCCGACGTCAGCCCGGCGAGCTGCTCGGCCCCTTCTGGCGCACTCGTAGCCGTTTGCAACGCTACCCGGCCGACCGCTTCGCTCCAACGGTCGGAATAGTCACGAAAATACAGCTGTTCCAATTCGACCATCAGCCGACGCATGTCCATGCCGCTAAGGCCTTCGCCCTCACCCAATACCCAGTTGTCCCGCAACAACCGGGTGATCAACGTCGCACCCTGGATCGAAAAGTATTGCTCGTAACCCTGGCGGGTATAGAAGCCGGGGATCACATGGTCGGTGCCGACGAGTAACGCTCCCTGCGCGCCCAGATGGTGACTGAGCCTGTAGGGCGGCAGATGGCTGGCCTGATCGCGCAGCATCCTGTACACGACGATGGCCAGGGACTCCCCGCGCAGGACATCCCTGGCCTGGGCCACCAGCGGTTCGTCGAGCGCATGGACGAAGGATCGCTCCAACAAACGCGCGAAATGAGCGTTCAGCCGCGCTTGCAGCGCCGTGTCGCCGGGGTAGCGAAGAGACCAATCGCTGGCCATCCAATCCATGAGCCAAGCACTGTCGCGACGCTCTTCCAGGCCCAGCATCAAGTACGCACGCACGCTGTTGAGCAGTTGTTCGCGGTCACCCCGATTGCTGCGAATATGCTCTTCGAGTCTTTTTGCGATTCGAGGCAACAGCTGCGCTCGCAACTCATGTTCGTAAGCTTGGGTTATCGCAGCGTTACTGGCCTCGCCTTGGTACAGACCCACCCGTTCGTACAATGGCACTGCCCCGGCGGGCGGGAAGACCCGGGTCGCCTCGAAGCGAATATCAAGTGACTTGAGCATCGCAGCCCAATCGTCGCTGCTCGTCTGTACCGACCGGTGCTGGTCCCAGCGGTGCGCCAACAAGCGCAGGTTTTCCAGACGCTCGTGGTTAGCCGAAAAACCATAGGCCCACAACAGCCCGAACAGGCCAAGGACCGTCAGCCCCCCGAGGTACATCGCCCGCTGTCCCCAATAGAGACGCCGGCGCTCGCGCTGATCGAGGCTGGCCAGATCGGCGTCCGGAATAATTAGCCGGCTGATCAAATGATGAATGAATCGCGAGTGCCGCCCAGGCACAACAGCACTGCTGGGCACACCCGAACGACTCGACGACGATGCGCAGGTCAGGTAGAAGCCTCGCAACGTGCAGGCGTTGCCCGTGAACCCCTGCTCGACCAGCAGGCACAGGTTGGCGCCGATCTGCTCCAGTCGGTGGGGAAAATCCAGAATGTTGCTACGCCGCAGCGGGTCACGCTCTTGATGCATCCGCGTGATCACCTGGCTGTTGAGCCGCTGCAACAACGCTTCGAACTCGGCACGCAGCAGACTCACGTCGCAACCACGCTGATGTCGACCGAAGCTGGCGCCCAGCACCTGGTCGTTTTCCTCCCGCGTCAGCGAATCGAAGAACTCATTGAAGCCAGGCACTCGGTCGGCTTTGCTCAAGACCAGGTATATCGGCATATCGACGTGCAGCCGTCGTCGCAGTTCTTGCAGACGGCCGCGGATCTGCCCGGCCAAGGCGCTGATTTCTGCCTCGCCGCCCGACAGCAGGACCTCGACAGGCACGGTCATCAGGACACCGCTCAGCGGGCGTCGGCGGCGACGCTTGCGCATAAGCTCGAGCAAGGCAGCCCAAGCGCTGTCGTCGACGTTGTTGTCCGCCTGGGTCAGGTAGCGCCCGGGGGTGTCGACCAGCACGGCGTGCTCGGCAAAATACCACTCGCAATGCCCGGTGCCGGACACGTTGCCCATGGGGTCTCGCTCAAGCCTGCCTTGGGACAGCTCCAGGCCGGCGCTATCGAGCAAACGGGTCTTGCCACTGGCGGGCGGGCCCATCAACAGGTACCACGGCAGATCGTTGCGCCAGCGCTCGCTTCGCCCGGGATAGAGGTTGGAGGACTTCAGCGCTTTCAGCGCGCTCCTGAAGCGCGAGCGCACTTCCCGCCGCGCCTGGTCAATCCTCGCCTGATGCGCAACGGGAGGTCCGAGGGTGTCGTTTCCAGGGGTGCCAGCACTTGAACCCACGCGCCCATTGAGGAAAACCATGCCCAGGCCCCAGCCCAGGAGAAGCACAATGATGGTCAACAGCCTCGCCGTTGCGCTCGCCCAGAACTTGTAGTCGTTGACGGCCAAAAGAGGCCCGACGAACCACACCATCAGCGCAACCCATAGCGACAGCAGCAGCGTCCAAACCCAGGTCTGGCGCACCCAGGCACCGGTTTTTCTGAAAAGCACTTTCATGGAACGTCCCTGTTCACGGCCGCGGCAAAGCGGTGGCCGGTTCTAGCGATTGATAAGGTCGCAGTACAGTTGTGCGTTGCTCGCCCAATACCCAGGCAAAGCTCGAATACATCATCCCCAGGCAGACCGCCGTGAAGGCGGCCACGGCCCAGGCCGGTACAATACGCGCCGGCTTGCGAGGAGCGACCTCGCGGTCCTCACCACGCGGTGACAGTTCAGGGGGAGTACCGCGTACCTGGCGAATCAACCGATACAGGGCATCGCGAAGGCCTTCGAGCTCAAGCATCCCGCGGGTCTGGACCCGATATTTGCCTTCGAAACCCAGGGCCAGGCACAAGTACAGCAGCTCGAGCATCGCCAGGTGTTTGATGGGGTTTTTCGATAAGCGCTCCAGCAGCTGGAACACCTTCTCGCCACCAAACGTTTCGCTGTGGAACGTACTGAGCATACTCATCTGTGACCAACCACTGCCCAGGCCCCACGACGTCGTCACGACCGCCTCGTCAATCACGGTGCACAGCACGTAACGAGCGGCAATCAGCTGGCTGCTTTCCACGCCCTTTTGCACGGCACGGGCTTCGAACTGCTCCAGGCCCCCGCTCAGTTCTTGCTTGAGGGTATGCAAGTCCTCGCGTTCGCCGCCACGCTTGAGCTGGATCACTTGCGACAGCAACCCGGACGCTGCCGCTACCAGCGGATTCAGGCTGATATTGAAGATGGGCGAACGCGGCACGTGCGCTGCATAGATCATCCGCTCTTGTAGCTGCTCCATGCGCGGCGGCGCCCCGCCGTCGGTCAATGGCCCTGACACGGGACGTTGTCCATGGTGATCGAGCAGGACCGTGGTTTCGTCCTGGGGATTTTCCTGATCCATTGCGTTCAGTTCCTGATGGCCCAAAAGTTCAGCTCAAGCTCGGCAAAATCCCCGGACACATGGAATGCAAAGCCAGCAGATTGCTTCAGTTGAACCAGGTCTTCGGCGCTGAGCTCGAGGATGAAGTAGGTCTTGTTGGCATGGAACGCGATCTGCCGCGGCGCCACCGGCAGAGGCCTGATCCTGATGCCCGGCAGGTGCAGGTTGACCAATTGCCGGATGCGCTCCACCGAACTGATCTTCAGATGCGACGGCAACCGCTGGCGCAGCCCTTCGCCATCGCAGCTGGCACTGGCCGCCAGTACGAACGACGCCGAGTCCAGCAGTGAAAGATCCTTTAGCTGCGAGACGAAGATGCCGTATTGGCGCGCCTGCAGTTGCAGCTCAATGGCATGCTGCTCGAGCACCATCGACAACACCTGCCGGATCGCTTGCATCAGGCTTCGAAAACACGTGCCCTGGTCGCTGTGCTGGTAACGGTTGTTGAGCGGCGGGCGTTTGCTGTCACTGGAGAAGGTCGCCAGGTCGCCCAACAGCGTCAACAGCGCCTGGTACAGCGCTTCGGGATGCACTTGCTCCAGATCCAGGTAATGGCGCAGCAACAATTCGCTGCGATTGATCAGCTGCAGCATCATGAAATCGCCGACCTGCGCGCCCCCCACCTTGCCATTGGAACGAATCCGCTCGGCGAGGCTGTCGCCACGATGGGCAAGCATGCCGATGATCTCCTTCAGGCATGACTGCAGATAGTGGGATGAGCGCGCCTGGATAAAGCTCGGCACAAAATCCGGGTCGAGCCTGATGACGCCGTCTGCCGTGGCGTCAAGGATCTCGCAGAGCTTGAGTTTCACGAACGCATGGTCGCTCTGTTGCTCTCCCAGCAGCAGGCGCAGATCTGGCCGGCCACAACTGATCTGGCTCTGGCTGGCACTTGCGGCGTTGGAATCGGCCACCTGCACGTCGTATGTGGTATAGCGCGCCAGCACATCAGACTGTTCAGGACGCCTAGACTCGATGTGATTGCCAGTCACCAAAGGCAGCGCGAGGTAGACCGGTGTATTGCTGGTGCTGGAAGGTATTTCCAGGATCAGCGGTTCGGTGCTGCCCCCGGACTCGAACAAGGTCCCGTCTGGCAGTACGCCACTGGCCTGGCTGATCACCAACTGGCCCATGTTGAGAAACTGCCGGTCGATTTCCAGCGTCAGGAAGCCCCAGGCATAACTGGCCAGCAACCGGGTGCGTAGCCTGAGTTGGTGGTCAAGATAGCGGTCGTTGTGTTGCAGATGCTGCGGGCGCAACAACATGCCTTCTTGCCAGATGACTTTATCGTGGTTCATCGGCCTGCCTCCTTTGGCACCGTAGCAAGCGTGTTGAAGATGCCTTTCTGATCCAGGACCAGGTGCGCTTCGGTCAGCTGCTGTGCTGTTATTGGCAGGGTGTGGCGCCAGCGGACATGCGGCAGGTCACGATAAGCCGCAAGCACGCCAACGTAACGCCCCTGGGCGGCAATGCTGAGCCGGAACTCGACGCTTTCACCGGGGCGCAGTTCCAGCTCTTCGCTGGAGATCAGGTCGGGGGACAAGGTTTCCCTCGCTCGCTTATAGAGGCTGAGGAAATCAGCATTCTCGAACGCCACCGGATGCTTGAGTTCGAACAATCGCACCACCACCGGCGATGGCCGTCCATAGAGATCAGGATTGAGCTGGTCGCTGGCGATCAACGTGAGATTGAGCTTGGTCATCGTCGAAAAGGGCGACAGCGCGGCACACCCGGTCAACAGCAACATCGTGCCTAGCACCGTCATGATCCTGAATAAAAACATCGTGCAACGAGACATGGTCGTCATCCGTGGTACTCGGTTTGCAGGCTGGACACCAGACGAACCTGCTCTTCATAGGCGCGAGAGAAATCGCGGGCCAAAACGCGCTCGGTCCAGTCGTCGTCCTGGCACAGATCCTGGTGATAACGGCCATAAGCCTTCCAGTAGTGACCCGAGGTGGTGATCAAGGGTTTGTGCTCCCGCGCCATGCGAAGGATCAATTGCCGGGGCGAAAAATGCTCCAGCGTTGCACGCAGGGTCGCCCGACTGGCTGAAAGCAGAGCCACCTGGTGGGCTTGCAGGTCCCGGTACGCCCGGGCAATGACCTGATCGGCCGGCAACAGGGATGGCGTGTCCGGGAGCAGCAGCTTTTTCAAGGCAGGCCGGGTATCGTCGGTGCATTGGAGCGGGCTCCGCTGTTCGTCGTGAATGGGGAACTGGGACAGACGCAGCTCGTTTTTCAACACCGACTGAGTGCGCAAGCCCTGCTGCAAACCGTGGACGCTTTGCTTGAGCAACTGCGCCGCGCTGATGGCCAGGGCTTCACGTGCATCGCCGTCCAGATTCTCAAGATCAAGGCCCAGGGCAGCACCGAAGCGCTTCCAGAAAGCGTCGCGTGGATGATCGACAACGGCGGCAGGCGGAATCGGCTCAGGCCCAGACTCGACGGGCGCTTCGACCAGCTCCGGCAACAGCAGGCTTTCGAGGTCGATGCGGGCGTAATCCGAACGGCCAAGGGCATCCGGCGACACGGCAGTGGGGCTTATCAACTCATCTATGTCCCGAGAAGCGCGCTCTTGTTGGTCCAACGCTTTCAACGGATCAAGGTCTAGAAAGACGTCGTCCGGAATCAGATTGCCCATCAGGGTCGAGCGCCCTGTTGCGGCCATACTGCTACCCTCTCCCGGGACCAGCCGCGCCAGGACCTCGACATCCCCCATGATGTAGGCATCGCCGTCCTGTATACGGACCGGCTCGCCCTTGGCCAGGCGTGCGCCACTTGCCCGATGGGTCGTACCGTTGCCGCTGGTATCGGTCAGGAAAAATGCCTCCTCGCGATAGCTGACCACCGCGTGTCGCTTGGAAAGCAGACGTCGACGATCAGGAATGACCCAGTCGCAATCCTCGCCACGCCCGATCACGCCGCCGGCTGGCCCGAAGGCTTTTTGACACAGCTGTGCCGCGATGAACTGCCTGGTGTTGAGCACTTCGAAAACAAGTTCCATCTATAGAAGCTCCTTGGGGTCAACCGCCACGGTTCACCGCCTCCGGATCACCCAGGGGGCGATATTCACTGTCGTTGAATTTGTAGTTGCCGCTGCAGCCGCTGAGGGCGATGGGCAGGACGAAGGTCAGCAGGACGGCTCGCCATGGAAAGACAGGCATCGGAAATCTCCGTAAACGAAAGGGCCGCAGCGGCACGGGTATGAATGGCCGAAGAACGAGTTCAATCATCGAAGTCTTTGCGCTCGACCTTCAGGCGTGACAGGCGGTAAAGCAGGGTGCGCAACGGCAGGCCCAGCTCCCGGGCGGCACGGGTCTTGTTGCCGTTGTTCTCGCGCAGGCAGTCGACCAGCAGGCGACGCTCGATTTGTGCCAGTCGTTCGCGCAGGCCTACGCGGCCGCGCTCGGATGGGGTATCGATGTGCAACGCGAAATGCTCGACAAGCAGTTCGCCGCCTTCGCACAGCAGCACTGCTCTTTCAACGATGCTCTTGAGTTCTCGTATGTTTCCGGGGAAGCCATAGGCGGCCAGGTGATCGAGCGCTGCCGCTGACCAACACACCGGATCGCATTGCAGGAGTGTGCAGGCCTTATCTGCAAAATGCCGCGCCAACTCGATGATGTCGCCTTCGCGCTGACGCAACGCCGGCAACAGGATCGGGAACTGTGCGAGGCGGTAATACAGGTCTTCGCGGAACCTGCCCTCTTCCATAAGCTTTTTCAGATCGCGATGGGTCGCGGCGATGATGCGCACGTCCACGGTGTGGGTGTCGTTAGACCCCAACGGACGGATTTCCCCTTCCTGCAATACGCGCAGCAATTTGGCTTGAAGGGCTAATGGCATGTCGCCAATTTCATCGAGCAACAACGTGCCACCGTTGGCCGCATCGAACAACCCGGCCCGATCCCGGTCCGCACCGGTGAACGCGCCTTTGCGATAACCAAAAAGCTCACTTTCCAGCAGGTTCTCGGGAACCGCGGCGCAGTTCTGCACGATGTAGGCCTTGGACCGACGCTGGCCATGGTCGTGGATCGCCCGGGCTACCACCTCTTTACCGGTGCCGGTCTCCCCTTGCAACAGGACTGTGAAGGGACTGTGCAGCACTTTACTGATCAGTGCACAAGTCTTGCGCATCGCCGCACTCTTGCCGATGAGGCCGAAGCCATTACCTTGCGGCAAGTGTGTGGTGGGCAGCACGTGTTCTTCGACGGGACGGCACGGACGGCGCAACAGATGCATCTGCCTAAGGGCGAACGCCCCAAGCTGTGCAAGGGATTGAGCGAACCCTTGCAGATCGAGGTGCTCAGCGCTCGCACACAGCAATAGCCCCTTCGTGTCGTCCTGGGAATTGACGAGGGGCACGCAGAGCAAGGACTGCCATGGCATGGCCCGGGGCGGCAGGAAACGGGTTTCGTGCAGGCTTTCACCCACCGCATCAAGGCACACGACGCGGTTCTGGCGCAGGGCGTATTGCAGCAGTTGCTCATCGTGATAGTCGGACGGCAGGCCGCCGTGATCACGAAAATGCAAGTGATCTTCCAGGCATTCGATGTCCAGCTCGAGGCGGGTGTGGCTTGCATCACACAGGTACAACTGCACCAACTCACAATCGCTGAGTCGCGCCACGCCCCGGATGAAGTCTTCCATCAAGGCAGCACCGTCCGCAGCACGCGAAAGGCTGGAAAACTGTGCCAGGAGCGCTTCTGCATAGGCCAGCGGATGCGCGATCTCTCTCAACATCGCACCCACCTCAGTTGAACTCGCAAACTACGCCCGCGTCGCTGTTGAGCGTGGCATGTACATGCCGCAACGGGTCGGCCCCTGCCATGGCCGCCAGCAACCGGTCGGCGACCAGCGGCGTCAGGTGTCGGTCCAACAGACGGTCAATCCGCCGCGCGCCGCTGTCGCTGCGGGTGCAACGCTCGACCAGATGTCCCACCAGAGCTTCACAGTAGCTGAAGCCCATCTGGCGGCGACGCAGCCGCTCGCCCCATCGATCGAGCTTGGCTTGCACCAATTCACGTAGAACTGCCCCATCGACCGGCAAATAAGGCACCACGCACATACGCGCCAACAGCGCGGGCTTGAAATGCTCGCTCAGGATCGGGCGAATCGCATCCTCGAGGCGTTCGGCACTCGGTGCCTCGTCGCTTTCGCACAGTTCGGCGATACGTTCGCTGCCCAGATTGGACGTCATCAATATGAGGGTGTTACGGAAATCGATTTCCCGCCCTTCACCGTCATTGGCCAGGCCTTTGTCGAAGATTTGGTAAAACAGGTTCAACACATCCGGATCGGCTTTCTCCACCTCGTCAAGCAACACGACGGAATAAGGTTTTTGACGAACGGCTTCGGTGAGCATGCCGCCTTCGCCAAAGCCAACATAGCCCGGTGGTGCGCCGATCAGCCGGGAAACCGTATGTCTTTCCTGAAACTCGGCCATGTTGAGCGTGGTGATGAAGCGATCACCTCCATACAAAAGGTCGGCAAGGGCATGCGCCGTTTCGGTCTTGCCGACTCCGCTGGGCCCGACCAACAAAAACACCCCCACCGGGGCATCGGACCTGTTCAGGCCTGAAGCGGCGGCGCGCATCGCCCGATCGAGCGCCTGTACCGCCTGTTCCTGGCCTCGAATCCGGGCACGCATGTCCGCGGCGAAACTGGCGACCTTGGCGTTATGCTCCCGAGCCAGCTGTGCCAGCGGCACGCCGGTCCAGGCACTGATCACTTCAGCCACCAGTCGCGGGCAGACTTCGAAGCTGACCAGCCGCTCCTGGACCTGCGCCGCTACCAATAAGCGGTGGGTCTCGTGCAGCGCCTCCTCCAGGGCCTCGACACCCAGAAGCTGATCACCTTTGATCTCACGCGCCCCGGCCAACTGCCGTCGCAGAGATAACAGACGCTCGGCAAGGATGCGTTGCTCGGACCATTGGATTTCCAGGGTCCGGTGTTCGAGATCAATGGCTTGCAGGCGTTTCTCCAACGCGTCCAATGCCTGGGGATCGATCGGCAATCCAGCCTCCGCGTCGCGGCGCAATGCATACCGCTGGCGTGCACCTTCTGCCTGCTCGCCACGCAATCGCTCAAGGCCTGGAGGCGCAGCAGCCAAGCTGATGCGCACACGGGCACAGGCGGTGTCGAGCACATCCACGGCCTTGTCCGGCAACTGACGACCGGTCAGATAGCGAGCCGACAACTGCGCCGCCGCGACCACAGCATCATCTCGCAGATAAATGCCGTGGCTGCTTTCATAGACCTGAGCCAGCCCCCGCAGGATCGTCACGGCTTGATCGACAGTCGGCTCGTGCAATTGGACCGGTTGGAAACGGCGGGCCAGGGCCGGGTCCTTTTCGAAATATTTTTTGTACTCGGTCCAGGTGGTGGCAGCGATGGTGCGTAGCTCGCCCCGGGCCAGAGCCGGTTTGAGCAGGTTGGCGGCGTCGGAGGCGCCGGCGTTGTTGCCGGCACCAATCAGGGTGTGTGCCTCGTCGATAAACAAGATGATGGGGCTGGGGGAGGCCTTAACGTCCTCGATCACGCCCTTGAAGCGCCGCTCGAACTCACCTTTGATGCTGGCGCCGGCCTGCAGCAGCCCCATGTCCAGTGCCAGCAGTTCCACACCCTCAAGCACTGCCGGCACTTCCCCGGCCGCAATGCGCAAGGCCAGCCCTTCGACAATGGCCGTCTTGCCCACCCCGGCTTCACCGACCACGATTGGATTATTCTTGCGCCGGCGAACGAGGATATCGATCATCTGCCTGATCTCGCCGTCCCGACAAAGCACAGGGTCGAGCTGGCCCTCGCGAGCCTGCCGGGTCAGGTTATGGGTGAACTGCTCCAGCAGGTTGGCGTTCATCGCCGCGGTTCGATCGGGGCCCGACTGGTGCGGCTGCGAGGTCAGTTCCTTGAGTCGGTCGACACTCAACCTGCCAAGCAATGCCTGGTAAGTACTACCGGCATAGCGAAGCGGGTTATGTAGCAACGCCAGGATCAACGCCGCTTGTCCGACCTGGCTTTGACCCAGTTCGAGATGGGCGACCAACAAAGCATCCTGCAACCATTGCACCAGCTCGGGCGCGAATACCGGATTGCGCGAAGCGCTGTGTCCCATCTGCGGTTGCAGGGCGGCGCTTAGTTCGCCAACACTTATCCGGGCATCCTGCAAGGCACGTACGAGCAGGCCCTGCGCACGCCCCAGCAGACTGAGCACCAGGTCTTCCACCAGCACTTTGTCCGCGCCGCGGGCTACGCAATGCTCGGCCGAGCGCTCCAGGTCGCTTCGCGTTTCAGCGTCCAGCGCCTGGATAAGTTGCTGAAGGTCTACGTTGATCATGTTGTCCATTCCTGATGAGTTTTGCTGCCGAGGATCACCACGCCATCAGCGCGCTCGCGCCCCAGCCAACTGGTCCATCCCAGGCGGCAGGTGTTCTGCCCGCCGATGCGCAAGTCACGTATTTGCTGCTGACGCAGGACCAGGCGAATGTCGTATTCCAGGGGATCGCGCAGGGTGAATCGCACCAACGAACACAGCGGCTGGTAACCGATACCTATAGGCAGGAATTCATGGAAGCGTTGCCAGTCCAGCCCACTGATATGGATCCGGAACCTGCCGCCGCGGTCGCGCACCCGTTCGCCGAGGACCAGGTCGTTGCTCAACCGGCTGTGGGCGCTCCCAAGGCGATTGCACTGCTCGCCAGGAATGACTACCCGACGCTCGAGGCATTGTTCGAGATTGAGTTCGGCGTGCTTGAAGTAATAACGCAGGACGGCTTCGATCAGCGCCGCTGAATGAGCTCGCAGGCTCAGCAGCCCCAGGTACGGCAGCAGGCGCCGCCAGTTCAGGTGGCTGGCCTTGCGAAGCTCTTCGCCGCCCAGGCCGACCAGGGCAAACAGCTGTTGCGAAAACGGGTCTCCAGCCCCTCTTTGAAAGCTTGCGCAATAGCGGTATTTGCGCCAGATCGGCAGCATCAATCGATGGAGACGATGGTGGAACACGTCGAGGAACTGGAGAGTCGGATTACTGCCCGCCTCACCCAGGGCCTGTTCACCATAGAACGCCGGGAGCGGCGATCCCGCTCCAACCAGGCTGAGCAGGTTCAGGCGCACGCGCGCCCGTACCTGGCCGTGCTCTTCGAAAAACTCGACGCGGTCAATATCGCTGGAGGCAAACCCCAGGCTCGGGTTGGCCTGGAACTCCAACCGTTCGTATAGCGTTTCATCATCGAGCTCAGGATGGGCCTCGCGCAGCTGATTGACGACCAGCAGCACCGCCTGAAACAACGAGTACTCGCGTATCCCTTTTGTCAGCGCGCTTATAGAAGCGGCTGCTGTCCCATACGGGGTGCCCATTGGTACACCTCTCCTTGTGTGCTGGTCACCCGCAGTTCGTGATACGAGTTGAGGCTGGCATACAACGCGAAAAACTCATTGAGGACCGAAGCGAAGATGAACAGGTCGCCCTCGCCGATATAGCCCTGTGGATCGATAGTCAGTTCCGTGCGCAGGCCACGAACCGGCAAGCCCCGATGCAGCCGGTCGACAGGCTGATGCCTGATCGACTTGAGCCCGTCGAGCAAACGCTTGCTGACTTTCTCTGCCTGCTCGTCGTAGTACCGCGCAAAATCGTAGGTCTTGAGGATTACCTTGAGCGCATTGACGTTTGCCAGCGACAGGTAGTTGAGGGACATGTTGCTGATCAACTTCCAGAGGAAGCCGTGATCGAGCGGAGGTGCGAAGCTCGGTGTCACCCGGCCAATGTTGCGAAAACTCAACGAGTCCGGAGTTTTGTCTCCAGGTTGATCGATGTCACCCGGCTTGAGCCGACAGGAGAGATCCCGATTGGTGCACATCAGCTCTATGGATAGGGTTTCATGAGGCCTAACGTGTTGCGCCCCAAAGCCCAGGCGGGTATCGAGACCGCCATACAGTGACGAAGGCCGGTGGCGAACGCTGTAATAAGGGCGGTCCTGGGACACGTCAAAGCTTGCGTCGTGTTCAAAGGATTCGAACGGTACATAGGCCTGATAACCCAGACCGCCAGGCTTCCAGCCCGTGACGCTTTCTACCGAAAACACAGCGCAATGCTTCTGTTCGTAGTCAGCCGGCAGCAATGGATATTCATCCTGCTTGCCATCCAGGCGGATAGGCTGCGCGTCATGCTTGAACAGATTGACGATCGGCGTGCAGTAGAGCTTTACGTTTTCCAGTGTCGGGCGCATCCGCTGGAGAGCGCTTCTGCCAATATCGAAGCGCAGATCCAGACCACGCATCTGTTTGAAGCTATCGGCCTGCAAGGTATTGATCACATCAAGGCCAATGACGTCGACAAACAGAAACTTGTCCTGGAAAGCAAAATACTCCTGCAGATAGCGATAACCGCGAAAGGTATTCAGCGGATATGGAAGCAGGGCCTCCTCTTCGGCAAACCCTACCGGCTGCACACTGTCGGGCGCCATCCTGAACGTGACGGGACTGCCATCCGCAGCCTTGAGGGCTGCGCCGGCGCCGTCCAGCGCAACCAACTCGATACGCTCAAGGTTACGTAACAAACTTAGGTAGAGCATCTGGCTGATGTAGCGCTCACCGGCGAAGTGCAGGCGCAAACGGCTCATTTTCAGCTCGCCGAAATGCCCATCGCAACACATCTCCAGCCGCAGATTCAGCAGCGAACCTTCGCCTTTCACCGAATAATTCAAGCCTGTCAGCTCCAGTGCCAGGACGTCCGTTGGATAACAGGTCAGAAAGCGACAACACACCTCTTCGACAGGCTTGCTCTGCACCGGCGTATCACGTTCCACGCGCAGTGCAGGGCCGGGCCGCCTTAGCGGGTCGAACTGCAACATGCCAAAGGCGGGCAATGGCCTCATATAGTTCGGCCACAACAGTTGCATCAACGAATGACTCAGTTCCGGCAACTGATCATCGAGCTTCTGGCGCAAGCGCCCCGTCAAGAAGGCGAAGCCCTCCAGCAGCCGCTCCACATCCGGGTCCTGCCCGGCCTGTCCAAGAAAGGGAGCCAACGCAGGGTTGCGTTCGGCGAAACGTACGCCCAACTGGCGAAGCGCCGTCAGCTCGCTTTGGTAGTAATGATTAAAAGACATGCGAGGCTATCCTTGTCTGACCTTGACCCGTCCACTGCCGTCCAGGCATGCGCAAAAGCTGACCTGCCGCTTCAGATTTCCAACCTCCAGCACCGCGTCGATGCTGAAGGACAGCCGAAGCGGATCGCCGTCACTTGCCCTTGAAGCGACACGAACATTTCTGAGGCGGGGTTCATAGGCCTCGACGAACGCCTGGATCCCCACACGGCCCTGAGTCATTGCATCGTGCAGGCCCAAGCGCATGTCATTGAGATCCGGCAATCCGAAATCAGTTGACGTTTGCACGCTGCCTGCGCGGGTACTGAGCATCTTCGCCAAATGAGCAGCCACGGATGCCGTAACGCATGACTCGCGACTAAGACCCACCCGTTTTTCGACGTCACCGCCAAGGCGCTCAAAAAGACTGCCGTATGTCATGAGGCGCGCCTACGCCTTGTCCAGCTTGCCGACCAGCGACAAGGTGAAATCAGCCCCCATGTATTTGAAGTGGGGCCGTACATTCAGGCCTACGCGATACCAGCCCGGTTCACCTTCCACATCGCTGACGACGATCTTCGCCGCACGCAACGGACGACGCCCCCGGACCTCGGCACTGGGGTTTTCCTGGTCGGCAACGTACTGGCGGATCCAGTTGTTGAGCTCCCTTTCCAGATCCGTGCGCTCCTTCCACGACCCCAGTTGCTCGCGCTGGAGGACTTTCAAGTAATGAGCCAAACGATTGACGATCATCATGTACGGCAGTTGGGTGCCCAGCTTGTAGTTCAGCTCCGCCTGTTTGTCGTCGGCGCTGGTGCCGAAAAACCTGGCCTTCTGCACCGAGCTGGCGGAGAAGAACGCGGCGTTATCGCTGCCTTTGCGCATGGTCAGGGAAATGAAGCCTTCTTCCGCCAGTTCGTATTCACGGCGATCGGAGACCAGCACCTCTGTCGGAATCTTGGTTTCGATTTCACCCATGCTTTCGAAGTGGTGCAACGGCAGGTCTTCAACTGCGCCGCCGCTTTGAGGACCCACGATGTTCGGGCACCAGCGGAACCTGGCAAAACTGTTGGTCAGCCGAGTTCCCAGCGCATACGCGGTATTGCCCCACAGGTAATGCTCGTGGCTGTTGGCAACGGTCTCCTTGTAGGCAAAGGACTTGACCGGGTTCTCCTCGGGATCGTATGGGTTGCGCAACAGGAAACGCGGCACGGTCAGGGCGATATATCGAGCATCTTCGGATTGGCGCAAGCTTTGCCACTTGGCGAATTGCGGTCCTTCGAAGTGGTCCTTCAGATCCTTGATATCTGGCAGGCCAGTGAAGCTTTCCAGGCCGAAGAAGCTCGGCCCGGCTGCCGCGATGAAGGGTGCATGGGACATGCAGGCAACGCTGGACACGTACTGCATCAGTTTCACATCGGGCGCACTGGGAGACATGAAATAGTTAGCAATGATCGCCCCTACCGGTTGCCCACCGAACTGCCCGTATTCAGCTGTGTAGACGTGCTTGTAGAGGCCTGATTGCATGATTTCCGGGGAATCGTCGAAATCGTCCAACAAGTCGCTCTTGGAGACATTGAGCATTTCAATCTTGATGTTTTCGCGGAAGTTGGTGCGATCAACCAGCAATTGCAGCCCGCGCCAGGCTGACTCAAGCGCCTGAAAGTCGCGATGGTGAAGAATTTCGTCCATCTGGCGACTGAGCTTGGCATCGATCTCGGCGATCATGCGGTCAGCCATGGCTTTCTTGACTGGCTCGCCACTGTTATGCGGCTTCAGCAGCTCTTCGATAAATGCCGATACGCCACGCTTGGCAATGCTGTAGGCCTCGTCATCCGGGGAAAGACGGGTTTGCGCGATGATGCCGTCGAGAATGCTCTGTTCGTTGTGTTCACTGCTTATCTGCTGCGCTGCACGGGTGCTCATTATCTAGCTTCCTTGACTCAACGGTTCAGGCGTCCTGGACGGCGGTGCTCAAGCCCAGTTCGTTCAATACTCGACTGCGAGAATCCTCGTCGGCGAGCACGTTTTCGATCGCTTTGCGAAACGCAGGCGCGTTACCCAACGGGCCCTTAAGCGCCACCAGCGCGTTGCGCAATTGCATGAGCTTGTTGAGCTCCGGCACCTGGTCGACCAGATTCGCAGGGGTGAAGTCCTTCATTGAGCGCACGCGCAGCTGTACAGCCAGCTCTTGTGTCTCACTCTCTTGCTGAAGGCGGTTCGATACGCTCAGCGTCAGGCTCAGCTCTTGCTTGGCCAGCACTTCATCGAACGTCGTCTTGTCGATACTGATCGGTTTGCGATCCTCGACGTTGCGTTCGTCCTTGCGATGGGTGTAGTCACCGATCGCCAACAGCTTCAGCGGCAGTTCGATCTCCTCCTGGGCGCCGCCGGTAGCGGGTTTGAAGGTGATGTTGATGCGTTCCTTAGGGGCGACAGAGCCTTCTCTGGCCATGATTTTCTCCTTACGTTCTAGGGACCCGGAGGCCTATTCGATGACCCGTTCCAGGTCGAGATGACACAACCTTCGATAGACTTCTTCCCTGTGCTCACGCACGGTGTGGCTCTGGGGCAATAACTCGCAGCAGTCGTGAAGCAGATGCAGCACCTGGAGCGCGAGTTCGGGCTCCCATACATGCAGCTCGGCACGTTGCAGCATCTGGTCGAGCGCCTCGAGTTGAACCTTGGCAAGTTCGTATTTCTTGGCCGAGAAGCACAGGCGGGCCATTGCAAACCGCCAGAGGAACCGCTCGCGAGCACCCAGGACGTTCTGCATGCCTTGCCTTATCGAACGGATGGCAGATTTGAGCCCTTCCTGGCGCAGGATCGATTGGGCTTGTTCGAAGGCCTGCTCCCAAGGAGCCGGGTTGCCTATGACATCGATACTGGGCACAGGGCTGGCGATTCGTAGGTGAGGCTTTATGTGAGTTTCGATCCAGGCCTGAGTAGCCGGATCGGCGAAAGCCACCCCGTCATGCCAACGCAGGTCTATGACTCCCGGCAGACGCTCGATAAACAATGCGAAATGGATCTCGACCTCACGCATGCCCTGCTCGGCATTCAAACCTTGCAGGCATTCCCAGGTGAGCCTGTGGCCATCGAGCCAGAACGGCGCCTTCGCCAGGCTGGCCTCGATTTCCACAAGCACGTCCGCGTAGTGCCCTTGCCGGAAACCGTCCGAAAACATTTTCAGCTTGTCTGCCGGCAGCCCGCGAAGCGGCGTGATCTGTTCGGCGTTTCGCTCGGGCAAGACGTCGACGGTAAGCCAGAGCAAAGTTCGATTAAGGCGCAGGGCGCGGACATCAGTCGCTTTTTGCTTGAGCCACCAGGCACATAACGGCCGAGCGCCTTCCTCCTGCGCGCGCAGAGCCCTGTGGGCGTCTTTTTCGTTTTCAATGGGAGCGCCAGGGGCGAGTAACTGAGTGGCGACTTGTTTGACTTGAGCCACAACCGCCTGGATGGCGCCTGGCTGGGGCAGGTTTTCGGTTGTACGCAGGATCATGGTGTTGAGCCGTCGGCACAACGGCAACAGCAGAGGCGCTTCATCGCCCAGCCGGGTACTACAGATAGCTTCGAGGCTTTCAAGTTGTTCCGCCAGATGACGAAACATCGGTAATTGTTCCTTGATCGCTACGTCATCGCCCAATGCCTGCTCCAGGCGAGGCACCAGCCAACCAATGCTGGCGGCACGGGTTCGGTTTCTGAGCGGATGCACCTCTGGCCAATGGTGATGACACAAGTGCTGCAGCAGGCTGATTCCGGCCAGCAAGCCCCGGTACGACTCACACTGATACAACGCCCAGGTCAGCCACGCCGCGACACGCAGATCCTTCGACTGGACGCGTAGCAGTTGCTCACTGCCTTCAACAATCTTTGACCAGTCGACCTGGCCGCTTCCGTGCATCGATTGGGCTTTATTCAACTCGCGTTCCAATGCTTCGTATTCGTTTGAAAAGCGTACGTCTGCGCCCACAAAACTCTCTTGGGAAATGGGACTTCTGGCTATAGCCAGATAATGGATGGAGAGCTTTTCGGAGTACGGCATTCACGAGCCTGCTTGAAACTTTCTTAATGGGGTTACATTGAGCGATCGGGTTATTCGTGTTGAACTTTCAAGGTTGCTTGTAGGAAGTTTCGCCTTATGCAACCGGTGCTCGCCCTACGGCAGCAAGCGGCGACGCCAGCCTTTCGAAGGCCCCGAAGAATGCCAAGAATCAAAGAATAAAAAAGTAGGAAATTTCGCTTTTTTATAAAAATCCGAAATTCAAATCCTCACTGGAAGTTTCAAAAGCCGACTCTGCTCAGAGCAAATCTATTATTTTCCTTAATTAAATATTTCAAATCGTTCCATTATTCGATTCGGCCAGGTTTTTCCTTGAACGAAACAGGGTACGTAGACATTTTTATGTATGCAGGGCCGCATTCTTTCGACCGGCTTGCGACGGCTTCGCCGCCGAGCGGGAGCAAGCTCCCTCGCCACGGGACGGCGGCAAACCCCGGTCCAGCTTTGAAATCTTCCAGGGGCCATTTGTGGTCAAACCTTTTGGCCGTTTCGATCCCCTTTTGGCCTCTCCTGCCGTTCTCTGAAACGCCCCGCCCCGCAAGACTGTGACCCAACGATTCAGCCTGCGGAGAACAACAATGCTGACGATCTATTCGGATGATCATCACCTGCACCATGGACGCTGCGAATTGATGGACGGGCAGTTGATGCCTTGTTTCGAGATGCCTTCGCGTGCCGATCACGTGCTGGAGCGGGTCAAGACTCAAGCGCTGGGCCCCGTTACAGCGCCGGAGGATTTCGGGCTGGGGCCGATCCAGCGGATTCACACGCCCGCCTACCTGGAGTTCTTCAAGGGCGCCTGGGCGCGCTGGGCCGAGTTCAAGCGCGACGGCGATTTGTTGCCGTTCACTTGGCCGGCGCGGACGTTGCGTACGGTCATGCCGACCAGCCTGCACGGGCAGTTGGGTTATTACAGCTTCGACGGTGGTGCGCCGATCACTGCCGGAACCTGGCAAGCGGCCTACAGCGCCGCCCAGGTGGCGCTCACCGCCCAGGCGGCGATCCAACGCGGCGCCCGCAGTGCCTTTGCCTTGTGCCGCCCGCCGGGGCATCACGCGGCCAGTGACTTGATGGGCGGTTATTGCTACCTCAATAACGCGGCCATTGCGGCCCAGGCGTTCCTCGACCAGGGCCACAAGAAGGTCGCGATCCTGGATGTGGATTACCACCACGGCAATGGCACGCAATCGATTTTTTATGAACGCAGTGACGTGTTGTTCGCCTCGATTCATGGACATCCGGAGGCGGAGTTTCCGTTTTTCCTGGGCTATGCCGATGAGCGCGGTGAAGGCGCCGGTGAGGGCTTCAACTTCAACTACCCTTTGCCGGCCGGCTCAGGCTGGGATACGTGGAGCGCGGCGCTGGAACAGGCGTGCGGCGAAGCCCAGCACTACGACGCCGATGTGCTGGTGGTGTCGCTGGGCGTGGACACGTTCAAGGACGATCCGATCTCGCAGTTTAAGCTCGACAGCCCGGATTACCTGGCAATGGGCAAACGCATCGCGGCGCTCGGCAAGCCGACGCTGTTCGTGATGGAAGGCGGTTATGCGGTGGCAGAAATCGGCATCAATGCCGTGAACGTTCTCGAAGGTTTTCAAAGCGCCCAATGAGGAAAAACAGCATGAAGAAACTCAAGCGTTTAATGGCCCCGGCCCTGTGCGCCACGCTGCTGTGTGGCGCCGTTCAGGCCGAGGAGCGCACCCTGCGTGTCTATAACTGGTTCGACTACATCACGCCCAAGGCCCTGGACGATTTCAAGGCGCAGAACAGCCAGGTGAAACTGGTCTACGACATTTTCGACACCAACGAGGCCCTGGAGGCCAAGCTGCTGACCGGCAACTCCGGCTATGACGTGGTGGTGCCGTCCAATGTGTTTCTGGCCAAGCAGATCGAGGCCGGGGTGTTCCAGCCGTTGGACCGCAGCAAGCTGCCGAACTGGAGCCACCTCGATCCCAAGCTGATGAAGTTGATCGAGGCCAACGATCCGGGCAACAAATTCGCCGTGCCCTACATGTACGGCACCATCCTGATCGGCTTCAACCCGGACAAGGTCAAGGCGGCCCTGGGCGACAACGCGCCGGTGGACAGCTGGGACCTGATCTTCAAGGAAGAAAACATCAGCAAGCTCAAGCAGTGTGGCGTGGCGCTGCTGGACTCGCCTTCGGAGATTCTGCCGCTGGCCTTGCAGCACCTGGGCCTGGACCCCAACAGCAAGAAGCCGGCGGACTACGCCAAGGCCGAAGCGCTGTTGATGAAGATCCGCCCGCATATCACTTATTTTCATTCGTCCAAGTACATGGCTGACATCGCCAACGGTGATATCTGCGTGGCGGTCGGCTATTCCGGCAGCTTTTCCCAGGCCGCCAACCGGGCCAAGGAAGCCAAGAATGGCGTGACGGTGGACATGCGCCTGCCCAAGGAAGGCGCGCCGATCTGGTTCGACATGCTCGCCATTCCCAAAGGCGCGAAGAACCCGGACGACGCCTACACCTTTATCAATTATTTACTGCAACCGAAGGTGATCGCGCCGGTCAGCGATTTCGTCGGTTATCCGAACCCGAACAAGGACGCCACGGACATGGTCGACCCGGCCATTCGCAACAACCCCAACCTGTACCCGACCGAGGCGGCGATGGCGACGCTGTACACCTTGCAACCGCTGCCCAAGGACGCCGAGCGGGCACGGACGCGGGCCTGGACTCGGATCAAATCCGGGCAGTGAAAGACTCTGTGGGAGCAAGGCTTGCCCGTGATCGGGGTATGTCTGTGGTGAAGAGGTTGGATGTGCCGCCGTCATCGCGAGCAGGCTCGCTCCCACAGGGGGCTGTGGTGGGGGCAGGATTTGTGAGCGACAAAAAACCGAAACTGTGGGAGCGGGCTTGCTCGCGATGGCGGACTGTCAGCCGGTATGGCTGGGACCGACATACCGCCTTCGCGAGCAAGCCCGCTCCCACAGGGCATATGGGTATACATAGTTACCGCCTCCCTCATCTGGCGCCGCCCTAGCATGGAAAACCCCAAGCGTTTCGCTGCGGGTTTTCCATGTACCACAAGGCAGGGAGCCTCAGATGACACCCACCGCTATCACCCCGACCCCCAGGCCCGAGACCAACCCCAAGGATGCCGTGCTCAACCAGTTGCTCGCCGGGCCTACGTATCCGGAGGTTGCGTCGATACTGCTGCGCGATGCGCTCAAGAAGCTCTACCCCGAGCTGAACCTCGACCCCTATAACACCGTGGTCGGCGAGCCGGCCTGGGACATCGTCGACGACGAAATCGTGCGTCGCTCGACGCGCTATGAAACCCTCAGCGAAATGCTGGCCGGGATGGTGAATGAAAAAAGCGATCCGTTGCTGCTGATCGAAGGGTTGCACTTCCTGACCCAATTACCGCTGACGTCCCCCGATGTGCATTTGCCGGTGCGTATCGACCAGATCGGGCATCTGCTCAATGAGCTGGTGCCGGCGATGTTGACGGCCTGTCAGGAGCAGCAACTGGCGTATTGGAATGCTTCGCTGGGCGAGTCCGGCCCGCGCTGGCATGAGCTCTCCAGTGCGCTGCGCAAGGCTTGGAATGTCGACCGTGTAAAGGGCTGGACCTCGACTGAATGCGCCATGGCCAGGCAACTGTTCCATTACCCTGACCGCAAGGGCCGCAAGGACCATGACCCTTACGACAGCCATGCGTATCTGATCGACATCGATAAGGTCGATGGCCCAGAGGTATCGCGGCTGGGCGACAACTCGATCGTGGTGCTGATCGGCACGATCGATAGAAAAGAGGTCATCCTCAAGTACTCGATCGTCAACGGCTACCAGAAATTCGATTCGCGGCAAGCCCTGGGGCGATCACTGCCGGCCCATTTTGGTGGCGCCACTTATCGCAAGGTCCAGTGGCGGCTGTTTGAGCCCGACGGCAATATTTTCGATCACAAGGCCTGCGGGATGATTGCCGAGCAGGTCAAGGTCATCGGTTCCTTGCCGCAAACATGGATGTCCTACGAGAACACGCCTGCCAGCGGTGACGAACCCGACGAGGATGCGCTGGTGGCCTGGTTCCAGAAGCAGATGCCTCACTGGCTGCTGGCAGCCTCGCCCTCGGATCAGACCCTGTTTGCCCAGCACATGAAAGACCTCTCGATCCTGAACCAGACCCATGCCGGCAAGACCTATCTGGACGAGATTGCGCCCATTCGGGACTACGCCTTGAGCCTGCTGAGAACCCAGATGATCGCGCAGCACCCCGACGCCGCGAAGCTCGACCTGGAGGAACTTGAGATCGAAGTCCGCAGCCCGGTTATCTGGGGCAGTTTCGTGGTACCGGGAAAGATCGACGTCACCCGCTTCAGTCTCGTTGAACTGGCCTTGCAGAACCTGATCGCGCTGCCCCTGGGCAACAAGTCCCTGGTGTTCCTGGACGAGACAGAACTGCCTGAGTGGCTGACCGTCGAGTACATCGAGGGCCTCATTACCCAGGTCGATATCGGGCGCGTATACCCCGAGCTGATCAGGCGCACACTGCTGGATGATCCAGCGGAGTCGAGCCGCCGCGCAAAGCTGTATACCACCCAGTTGCGCATCCAGCTGCCCATGCTGGCACTCGAATGCAAGATCCGCGGTGAGGGACACCTGGACGACCGAGGCTATCGCTACGTCGCGGCCCTGATGGCGACGCAAGAAGCTGATCGCAAGGTCGACGGCAAAACCATTGTCATACGCAAACTGGCCTTCGTACCCGAACTGCAACTGGGCGATGCCGAAGACGTCGTCACCAACATGTTCGTCATCGGTCCCGAGGATTCCAACGCCGGGCCTTGCCTGCTGTATCGCCCGATGCTGCAACCGCAGTTGAGCCAATACCCCTCGTTCAGCAACCTGTTGTACGCGATCAGGCAAACCCCTTCGCTACGCCAGTCGGTGCTGGCCTGGTTACCCGACGGGGTGCGTGACGACTACGGCCGTTATGTTTTCCCGGACCTGCTGCCCTCCCCCTGGAGCATCGTGGCGTTCGTGGCCGCGCCTTTGACCTCCCTGGCCAACAGCGGCCCCGTCAGCCTGACCGACAAGACCCTGGGGGCGGACTTCCTGCCACAGCTGTTCAAGGCCAACGCCGATGCAATGGTCGAGCTGGCTGATCGTCAGTCGGTGTCCAACCGGGAAAATCGCTGGGAGAGTTTCAAGCGCGCCGGCTGGTTGATTTTCAACCTGGCCCTGCCGTATCTGGGCACGGCGGTAGGCACCGCAACCTGGCTCTGGCAGATCTTCGATGACATCGACAAACTGACGCAGCTCAAGGACCCGAGCGACCGGCCGGCCAAGTGGGAGGTGTTCACGGACCTGCTGCTGAACATTGCGCTGGCGGTCATTACCCATGCCATTGACCGCGCCAGGGCCGCCCGAAGACCGCATCGGGCCCAAGCCCCGAAGGAGGTGCGCGAACTGCAAAGCCTGCCCAAGCCCAAGCATGAATTGGTGATCGAACTACTCGAACCGCTTTCGAGTGCGCAACTGCCAACCGAACACTACGAGACCATCCGCTCCAGCGGCGCCTTGATGGGCCGATCCCGCGACAGCGCCACGTTCCTCGACGCCTTGAGTATCGACGAACCCCAGGATCCGGGGCAGCTGCAAGCCGAGGGCGCGCTTAAAGGGCTCTACCAGCAAGGACAGGACTGGTCGGTAAAAATGGCCGGCAACTGGTTCAAGGTGAAGGTCGAAGGCGAGCAGGTCTGCATCATCGATGGCAAGGACCCTGCACGCGAGGGTCCGCCCCTGATAGGCGACGCCCACGGCAAATGGCACATCGACACGCGCCTACGCATACGCGGCAGCGGCTCCCAGGGCATCAGGCAGAAAGTCGTGGCCGACGCCCAGCGGCGCCGGATCGACCTGTTGGCCGCGCTGAACACATTCGAAGGAACGAAACCACAGAACCAACGACTGCTGACCATGCACGCCAAGGAATTGAACGAAGCCTCGGGGCCTGCCAGGGAAGTGAAGCGCGACGAGTATGTCGGCCTGCTCAAGGCACAGCGCGCGAACTACGAGCAGGCATTGCAGGTGTTGATGGAATGGCCGCTCTTCCAGTCCAGACCTGACTACCCTCGCACCCGGCTCGGCTACCTGAACGCGCAGATCAACTTCACCTTCGCCGAGATGGAAGCGCTTCAGGAACGATTCACCCCGGCCATTGGCAAGGCCAAGAGCATGGTCACCTCCAGAGTCAAGGTGTTGGAGCAAGAGCACATTGATGCGGCCCAAAGCATGGTCAGCGTCGGCGATGACATGATCGAGCGCCTGGACTACATGGAAACGCGCTTCACCGAGCTCAAGGAACTTGGTTTTGAAGGCTTCGAATTCATCCGGCGGCACCGCAAGAAAATGCCGCTCTACACCGCCGCCGACCTGCGCCTGATCAAGCTGGATATGTACCGCCACCTGTGCCTGTCGCTGGAAAGCGTCGAGACGATGCCCGAAGGCTGGGAGGCGCTCAACCAGGTCGTCGATAACGCCACGGTTGCGTACCAGAGCCTGCGCGACGCTATCGATGAGCGCAGCGTGATCCGGCTGGACGAGCGAATCGACGCATTTGGCAGCCTGGCCGAACAGTTCGCCGCCATCGATGAGCACCTTCACTACCTGGGTACCGAATACCGGGGTAGCGTGCAACCGCAGCAACTGACTCGACTGCGCACGGGGATCGCCACGCTTGAGCAATGGGCGTTGCATCATCTGGCGGCGGCCCTGGATGAAAGACGGGACCGGCGAAACGCCGGCTCGCCTTATGAACAGCGCCCCAGGCCCAGGAAAAAATTCATCCGTGCGCGCTTCTGGGGCCTGGTCAGTGGCGAGCCGCGCCTGTCCAGAATGATGGAGGAGACCGACTGGCTCGATGTGAAGAACCCGTTCTCGGGCGAGATCATCGCCACCTTCCACCGCAAGGAGACCGGCGAATGGATTCCCCACATCAAACCCGACGCGGCGTCGACCGTTGTGCCGGCACTCGACGTCAGCATCACCAAGGGTAATAACCTGATCAACGGGCTGGCGGCGTTCAAGGCGCAGATGGAAGAGGCCGTGAAGAAGCCAGGCCAGACAACCGCCGGTATCGGCATGGTGCTCAACGCTCACGCCAGTCGAATGGAAAAAGTCAGCGCGGCGATCAAAAAAGCGCTCGATCAGGCGCAAGGCGTGGAATCCAACGAAACCTTCGAACTGCCGGAGGCACAACGGCGCTCGGCGCAAAACCTGCGCACGCAACTCGATAAGGAAGCGAGCGCCCTGTATGTCCTGGGCTTCGCTACTGTGATGAATGTCATCAAGCAACGGCCACCGACCATGAGTGGCGTCATATGGCTCAAGAGCCGCAACCAGATCTCCATCAGCAAGAAGACCAACCGGCAGCGCATCAAGAACCCACCCTACGGCTACCTCGACCGTTATGAGATCAAGGATCTGAAGACCAACAAGACACTCTGGTTTGCCGATTTCCGTTATTCGACCAACTGGGTGCCCGCCTACACTTTTCTGTCGGCGCGCTTGAAAACCGTGGAGCAGGCCAACGAGAAGACGGTCCTTGACGAAGGGACCCAGTCCCTCAGCCAGCGACAACTGATCGACCATTACCGCAGCGAAATCGCGGTGGATCAGGCCAAGGAGGTGTTTTTCCAGAAGAAACATTCATGACACTCAGCGCCGGGCCTGCGAGATTGTTCACCTAAGGCTTGGCTGACTCATTGTGGCGAGGGAGCTTGCTCCCGCTGGACTGCGCAGCAGGCCCATCACAGCTGACTGCGTTTTGCCTGACGTACCGCGTTGCCGGACTCGGGGGCCGCTACGCGCCCAGCGGGAGCAAGCTCCCTCGCCACAGGTTCGGTGATTTCCTGAATGAACGGCGTTGCACTTCATGCCCGGTCTGACGCCTCAGTTTTTCCAGGCTTTGGCCAGATCCGCCAGCGCCGCCGCAATCGCCGCCGGCGCAACGGCAGCGAAACCCAGTACCAGCCCGGCCCGCGCCTGCGCCGCCGGGGTGGAGGGTAACCAATAGCTGCTCAGGCCATTGATTTCGATCCCGATAGCGGTTGCCTGCGCGATCAACTGGCGTTCACGTTCGGCGCTGTCCACCGGCACCATCACGTGCAGGCCCGCGACGACCGTGGGCATGGCACTGACCCCGGCGACAGCCTTCGGCCAACCGGCCAGCAGCGCATCACGCCGGGCCAGGGCGGCGCGGCGCATGCGCCGGATGTGCCGCTGAAAATGCCCGGCGGCCATGAACTGGGCCATCACCGCCTGAGTGCTGACCTCCGAGTGGCGTACATCCACGGCGCGGCGCCGGGCGAACGCATTGACCAGGCCCGGCGGCAGTACCAGGTAGCCCAGGCGCAGGGCCGGAAACGCCACTTTGCCGAACGTGCCGACATACAGCACACGCCCCTGGCGATCCAGCGCCGCCAAGGGCGCCAGCGGTGCGCCGCTGTAGCGGTACTCACCGTCATAGTCGTCCTCGACAATCCAGCCATCGTTGCGCTCGGCCCAGGCCAACAACTCCAGGCGCCTTGGCAGACTCATGACCACCCCGGTCGGGTATTGATGAGACGGCGTGACGTACGCCAGCCGACAATGGCTCAACGCGGCAAGCGCGGTGCAATCCAGGCCGTCGCTGTCCACCGGTACACCCCTGACCTCGGCACCCGCGACGGCAAACGCATGCCCGGCGGCGCGATAGCCCGGGTTTTCCACAGCCACGACGTCGCCGGGGTCTACTAACAGCTGTGCACAAAGGCTGATGCCCTGCTGCGCGCCACTGGTGATCACAATTTGTTCAGCCGTGCAGTGCAGGCCGCGGGAACTGCGCAGATATGCGGCGATCAGGCCGCGCAGGCGCGCGTCGCCCTGGGAATCGCCGTAGCACAGCTGTTGCAGGTCCGGTTTACGCCAGAAAGCCGCGTTCAGCTTGGCCCAGACGTCGAATGGGAACAGATCGAACGCCGGGACACCCACCCGAAACGCCCGCGGCGGACCGCTGGGTGGCTGAGCCAAATGATGCTTTTCGACCCGTTCCAGCGCCCCGCTGTGGATAACTTTACTGGATGGACCCACAGGTAAATCCAGCCAATCTGTGGATAAGGCTGTGGGTAAGCCTGTTGAAAACCCTGTGGATATTTTTGTGGATATGTTTTCCCGTGAGGGCCCCTTCGCGAGCAAGCTCGCTCCCACAGGGGAACGCGTTTCATTGTGGGAGCGAGCCTGCTCGCGATGGGGTCCGCCCAGCACCAGAGAAGACAACTGCGCCACATAAGTGCCGTCCCCCACCCGCCCCTCAATGAAACCCTCGGCATAAAGCTGATCGTAGGCGCGCACCACGCTGTTGCGGGAAATCGCCAGCGCCGCCGCCAGGTCCCGGCTGGCCGGCAGCCGCGTGCCGCTGGCAAGGCGCCCGTCGAGCACCCGCGCACGCAACGCCTGGTAAAGCTGGCGGCTGAGCCCGTGACGACGGTCCAGCTCGATTCCGGCGGGATTGAATGACAGCGGCGGCACGGTGTTGCTCATGACAACCTCGAAAATGGTCCTATCAAATTGGCCCGAAGTGGCTCTTACAACAGACCAATAGCCTGCCTAGGATGCTCGCAATCGCCAAGGAAAATCGTCATGTACAACCCTAAAGCCTTCGCCGTGGAAGACCTGCCGCAGTTGCATCGGATGATGGACGACTGCCGCCTGGCCGTCCTGATCACCCAGGGTGAGCACGGCTTGCAGGCCAGTCATCTGCCGTTGTTGCTGGACACCCAACAAGGCCCCAACGGCACCCTCTACGGCCACATGGCCCGGGCCAATCCGCAATGGCGTGACCTGCAAGCCGGCGCTGAAGCCCTGGTGGTTTTTGCCGGGGCCGATGCCTACGTCAGCCCGGCTTTCTACCCCGGCAAGGCCGAGCACGGCAAAGTCGTGCCGACCTGGAACTACCTGGCCATACACGCCTACGGCAGCGCCGAGGTGTTCAGCGATCCGCACCGGCTGCGCAACCTGGTCAGCGCCCTCACCGACCGCCACGAAACCGGTCGCAGCCAGCCCTGGAAACTCGACGACGCGCCAGCCGAGTACATCGACAGCATGCTCAAGGCCATCGTCGGGTTCGCCCTGCCCATCCAGCGCCTGGAGGGCAAGCGCAAACTCAGCCAGAACCGCAGCCCGGCGGACGCCGCCGGCGTGCGCAACGGCCTCGCGGCCAGCCCCGACCCGCAAGACCAGACGCTCGCGCGCCTGATGCCCGCCCCCTCGTCCAAGGAGTGAACATGAGCCAGACCGAAATCCGCCTCGTCAGCGCTGACGACCACGCCGCATGGCTGCCGTTGTGGCAGGCCTACCTGCGGTTCTATAACACCGAACTGCCGGACGCCGTCAGCCAAAGCACCTGGCAACGCTTGCTCGACGAACGCGAGCCGACCCACGGCGCACTCGCCTGGCAGGGCGACAAGGCCGTGGGCCTGGTGCATTTCATTTATCACCGCTCGAACTGGAGCATCGAGAACTCCTGCTACCTGCAGGACCTGCTGGTGACGGAGCAATGCCGCGGCACTGGCGTGGGTCGGCAGTTGATCGAGTTCGTCTACCGCACCGCCAAGGCCGATGGCTGCTGCAAGGTGCACTGGTTGACCCACGAGACCAACGCGACCGCGATCCAGCTCTACGAGCGCATCGCCGAACGCCCTGGCTTCATTCAATTTCGCAAAGCCCTGTAGGGAGCGCAGCATGTCGACTTCACTCGCCGATTGGAAAGGCGTACCGGCGCCGTCTACCCGGCTAATCGAAGGGCGGTTCATCCGCCTGGAAAAACTCGACCCGGCCCGTCATGCCGATGGTCTGTGGCAAGCGCTCGAAGGCCCCGGGGCCGATCCGAAACTCTGGGATTACCTGCCTTACGGTCCGTTCAAGGAACGCAGCGCTTTCGATGCCTGGCTGGACAATCATGCGGCCAACACCGACCCGTATTTTTTCAGCGTGATCGACCGCGCCAGCGGCGAGGTGCAAGGCATTCTCAGCCTGATGTCCATCGTGCCAGCCCAGGGCCGCATCGAGATCGGCCACGTGACCTTCGGCGCGCCAATGCAACGTTCGCCGAAAAGCACCGAGGCGGTGTACCTGCTGGCCAAAGAAGCTTTTGCCCTGGGCTATCGACGCCTGGAATGGAAGTGCAACAACGCCAACGCCCGCTCGCGCTACGCCGCCGAACGACTGGGCTTCACCTTTGAAGGCGTGTTCCGCCAGCACATGGTGGTCAAGGGTCAGAACCGCGACACCGCGTGGTATTCGATGCTGGATTCGGAATGGCCGGCCATTGGCGCCGCGTTCGAGCAGTGGTTGAGCGAGGCCAACCAGCGCGACGGCGGGCAGGTGCGTAGCCTGGCGCAATGCCGCGCATAGGTTGTGAGTGACGGATGACCGCCAGCGCGAACCCCTTCGCGCTGGCGATCGATCAGGGCGCGCGACTACGACTTGGACGGCTTCCTGCGCTCCATGAATCCTGCGAGCGTTACGTCGTTTACCCCGGGACGGGCATAGGGCCATGCCCATTGCGGTATTTCGCCATTGAGATTCACGTAGCGGGCCAGGGTCAACCGGCTGTGATCGGCACGCTGGTTAGTGAATTGGAAGTTGTGGAGAAAGTGCTGGGCCTGTCTTTGGGTCACGACGTACGCATCCATGATCAGCTGGTGCGCCAGGGCTTCTTCCTCGACCAGGCTGTCGATCAAGGCTTGGCTAAACGCCGCCTCGGAACTTAGCGAATCCGCCCGCCCGAGGGCGAAGCGAATGCTCTCGTCGGTGAACTGCGGCCCTATCAGGTCTTCCCAGATACCCCTGGCGCTCTGGAGCGTGGCACCTGGCATATTGCGCAGCGCGCCCCAGATATTCGGCGTGTCGAACAGAATGGCCATCCGGCTATTGGAAGGTGGCTGGGGAACGCTGAACAGCCTTGCGATCGCAGATAAGTCGCTGTCCTCGATGTATCGAATGCCCCCCAGAAAGGTGAAGAACTTCAACAATGGATACCGCTGATTGAACAGGCTACGCAGGTTCTGGTCATCGAATGGCCGCATCCAGTCGATATCAATGCGGCCTCTGGTCGCCACTTCCTGATAACGGCTGCCGGCATACTCGGCGATCAGTTGCAGTCGCGCATCGGACAACGCCGGGGTGCGGATCCATTGGGAAACCACATTCAAGGGCAGCAGGCCACCCAGGTTGGAAGCAATCACCGAAGATTGCAGCAGGATATTGGCCCGTCGCAGCAAGATCGGGTAGCGCCCAAGGACAACGGTGAACAGATCGACCAGATCTTCCGCCCGGTCGTAATAGATGAATTGATCCAACAGATCGGCAGGGTCGTCCATGGCATTGCCGGTTTCGTGTTCGTATCGCTTCTTCATCCTGCTCAAATCGTCGTGATCAACCAGAAGCGCACCATTGAGCGATTCCTCAAGCTGCTCCTCGGTGAGGTTGCCATGCACGGCTCGATCGTACTCGACATAGCCCAGGTGGTTCCTGGGGTGATGATCGGTCAGCTCCCTGGCCCGGACGCCGTACTCGAGCATGATATGGAGCACGTCCTGGGACAGCATCAGATACTCATTGTTGAGCAGTTCGGTGACCTCCTGGTTCAGGACCGGCCCCAACAAGGTGTCCTCGAAAAAGACCCGCAGTGCCTGATCCTTCAGCGAGTAGAAAGGCGTGCTGCTCAATGGCAGGCGAACGGGCGTACGGGGCGACAGGTAGCTGCCGATCAGGCGCAGCATCTCCGGTGGCAGGTTGGCGCCTTGTGCCTGATTCAAATATCGACGGGCCATGTCCTGGGCATACAGGTTCAAGCGGTTCAAGACCGGCTGAAACAGGCCTTGGGGATTGGGCGATCCGTAGACGATCCGGGTCAGATCGAGCACCGCCGACTCGCCCAGCAGATGTTCCAACGCCGGGGCGTTGTAAGCCAGGGCCTGTTGCACCGCGGTGGGTTGCGCCACCAGGTAGTGACCCATCTCCGGATGTTGGTCGATGTAGTCGGCAATCTCATTGCGCAGGCGCTGCATCGTGAATCGTCGTTGCACCGGCCCCTCGTTCAGTCCCCGGGCGACCGCGTTGAAGAAGCAATTGCCGTCAGCCGGGAACAGGACTTCATTACTTTCATCGAGCATCAACGTGTAGTGGTTTTCGCCCGTGCGCACCAGCACCACATCGGTACTTGCTCTAAGTGGATGGCTGCGCATCGGGTAGCCGGTTTCATCTTGTCCCGGCGTGAAGCGCACGGACCAATCCTGGTGCCCGCGCCGTTGGTCGATGATCAACAGACTGCGGTTCTGGGGCCAGTTTGGAAGGCGGGTGATGATGGATGGGACCAGATCCATGATCTCTACGTCCCATTGGTTTGGCGTACGGATCAGGTCGGAAACGGCGCGAAGCGATGAGGTGGCCGGTTGCTTGGGTGCCGATGGGCCCGGTTCAGGCGAGCCGGGCCGCGATCGCTTGCCCCCGCCCATGCCAAACCCTACGGCGCGCCACTCGCCATCGGGTGCACGCGCCACGGTGCTGCGCATCACGCCACTGGAGCGAATGTTCAACCCCGTGACAGGGTCGACGATGTTGGCCTCGGTGGCTCTGATCGGCGTGTTGTCGTGCACCCGGAACACCGTCCCATCAGGCTGGCGTACGAACACAGGCCGGGTCACGCTACCGGTGGCGCCATCGGTAATCACCGGTCGGTAGAAGCCCTGGGCATCGGCTGGCAGGCTCTGGACCAGCGTGGTATCCGCCACGGCATAGCGGCGATAAAGCGCCTCCTCCAGGGGCAATCCGAACGATGCTTGCGCCTGGTTCTGCTGCGCCGTTATCGCCCGAAATGAGGTCTGCCCGCGCAAGTTCACGCTCACGCCACCGAAGCCTGCCTGCTTGCGGGTGTTTGCTACGGTGTGGACGAATACCAATGTTGCCAGGTCCCTGGGAACGCCACCGGTCTTGACCACCAACAGGCCGGTGCGGATGGCCCGCGTCAGCAGCTGGAAACCGGGAATCAGCAGCAGGCCGGCCAGGTCCATGACGATCTCGACCACCATCATCATGATCCGCGCGGCGGTTTGCAGGCCGATGTCGCGGTTGCTGTTGGAACGGTGGTCGGCGTAGGCACTGTGGAAATTGACGTGGGCCCGGTGAAGGGTTTCAAGTACATCGTCGGTGATCAGATAGCCACGGATCAGTGGTCGACCGCGATGCTGGCCCAACGCACGATTTATTTCCTCCTGGTCGAGGGTCGAAATGCGCGAGCGAAAATACGTTCGCCATTCTTCCTGTTGCAACAGCGCTGTGACGCCATCGCTCAGGTCGGCGAACTCGTGAAGGTCATTGCCATGAGGACTGTCCGGGAAGTAAACGCCCACGGTCCCCTTGATGTCCGGCCCGCTCTGGTCTGAAAACACCAGCGCACCGTCAATGGTGACCGCGTTGCCAATGGTGCCAGGTTGCAAGCCGGCGGTTCCGCCCAGCAGCAGGCCATGGACGTGCACCCTGCGCCCACCTACCGGGGCACGTTTCGCGGCGCTGGGCGCTTGCAGGACTGCTTCCAGCCATCGTGCGACCAGCTTTTGCGACGTGGGTGGGTAGGAAACCTCATCCATCACAGCGGTCTTGAACACCTCGTCGCCCTTGAGCAGCGCCTCGTAGCCTTTGAACTCCAGACTGGCCCGGTAGGCCGCCTGCCAGGCAGCCTTGTATCGAGGCTGGTTCATTTGCTCGCGAAGCAGAATTTCGTAGCTGCCGCCGGCATCGATATTCGACGCCATCCGCGCCAGTTCGCCGCCGTTCAACGTGATCAGAAAACCGCTCGCCGGGTGGCGCACGCGTTGTCCATGTCGATCCACCAGGTTGATCGCCAGCACTTCGCGCATGGCGTTGGGGTACTGCGGCGGGCGCAGGTTATCGAGCATCAACTGGGTCAGGCTGCTGACCCGCGACTGTCTCGGGTTGGCTGCATCACCGAAGGAAAGCCGGATCATGGTTTGATCAGGATCCAGGTCCAGGCGCGGATGGATGGTTCGCTGCAAATACTGGCGGATCTTCTGGCGCGTGAACTGCACCAGCGTCGGAATATCGCTGCCCAGGGCATAGACCGCCTGGAATACCTGCCCTTCCAGACGGCGATAGCGGGCCTGCCCGGCAAACGTCGCCATTTTGTAGAAGCCGGGGCGACGATTCTCCACCAGGGTTTCCTGACGAGCGATCATGGGTCCGGCCAGTGACAACATGGGCAAACCCAAGGCGTCTTCGGCTCGTTGAGCAAACACCCGCACGGCGACCGTTTCGTTGCCCGGCGCATTCAGGGCCGTGTCCAGGGCGGCGCTTTGCCTCTGCAACAGGTCCGCCGCCGCGACTTCAAAGACATGTCCGGACAGTTCCACGCAGATATCCAGGATCGTGCGTTCCTGGCCCTGAACGCTGGGCCGCACGTGATCGACCAGGTTGTGGAATGAATCAAATCGCTGCAGCCCGTATTCCAGGGAATACAGGAACAGCGACGGCCTGTCGGTGAATTTGATCACCATCGCAGCCGGCCATGCCTGCTGCGCTGCCGTACCCATGTCGAGCATGACTGCATAGACGTGGGGGACGGGCGCCCGCAACAAACGGCTGCGATCCGCCTGGGAAGGATGGGTGGTGATGATATCCAGCAGGCGGTCTTCCTCGCTTTGCTGGATTCGCTCGCTCTGGGAAAGCTGGGCGGCAGGATCCCGATCGACTTTGTAGAGCTGGAAAAGGTGCGCGAAGCGTCGGGAAAACAACTGCGCGAGGGCGGCTTCTGTCGAAAGCGGTATGTTCAGCCCAAGCACATCGCCCCCGTTCTCCTTGTGACGGAAAAGCGCCAGCTCGTTACGAAACTGGCGCTTCACCTGCTCATTCGTCGTGGGCTGGGGGATGTGAAACACCGACTCCATGGCCCGTAGCGTCTGTTTGTCCAATGGGTCGGCGAAGACGCTGTCGGCTTCGTCCAGCGAATCCGGAAGGGTGAAAAAACCGACGCCGGTGTTGGCGAAGACGGGCGCCGTATCGCTGAGCAAGCTGCTGTGCATGACGCTGGTAAACGTCTCTGACGATGTCAGGGAGCGTGCTCCCGCCGGGTCTGTGGTGAAGTGATTCACGAAACAGTCGTCCGGATCGATAGCGTCAGGCAGTGAAGGATGGAGTTTTTTGCCGGGAAACTGTGCCTTGAGCGCGCTGACCAGCAGGTTGCCTGTCACCCTGTCGAAGGTGGGAAGCGCTGCGAACAAACGGGTCAGCTGGATCTGGTTGGTGTCCAGCTGTTCCAGCAACCTGACTTGCGCCTGGGCCTGGGCACTGAGCGGTTCGCCCTGGGGGGCCAGCGAGCCGGCGGTGAAGTTAGACATATGAAGGGTCCGGTTCTATTGAAGAGTCCGGACCCTATCGCGCCGTTCGACCCGAAACGGCATACATATGTATGGAGGACGGCTGAACCGGGCGGCAAGCGTAAGCTGATATGACCTTTGCCCGTAGCCCCTGTGGGAGCGGGCTTGCTCGCGAAACGGCCGGCGCGGTCTGACAGAGATACCGCGTTATCGTTCTTCGCGAGCAAGCCCGCTCCCACAGGGAATAATGGTGCAAGGGCTCAGGCCAGTTCCTGGGCCAGTACCGCAATATGTTCCGGCCCGATCCCGCAGCAGCCGCCCAGATGGCTGGCCCCGCGCTTGCGCCAGTCGGCTGCCCACTGGAGGTACCCCGGCGGATCGAGGTCTTCGCGCAGCGGGTCGAGGCCGTCATTGGCGGTCGCTTCCTTCGGCTGCGGCGGGAACGCATTGGCGTAGGCACCGATATGGATCGTCGCGCCCAGGCGCTGGAAGGTATCGCGTGCGGCATCGATTGCCGCACCGATCACTTCCGGCTGGCTGCAGTTGAACAGCAGCACCTCGACGCCTAATTCGGCCGCAACCGCCGCGGCGTCCGCCACCGGCTCGCCGGAACGCAGGCGCGGCACTTCGTCGGTGTCTTCATCTTTCAGGGTGAACGACAGCCAGAACGGCTTGCCATCCTTGGGCAGGCCGGCGTGGATCGCCCGGGCTTCGACCGTGGAGCTCTGGGTTTCGGCCAGCCACAGGTCGACATGGGGCGCGAGGCCGGTGACCAGCGGCGCGAGCAGCTCACTGGCGCGGGACGCGTCGAACAGGTCGGGGCGATAAGAGCCGAACAACGGCGGCAGCGACCCGGCAACCCGTACCGCCTTGTCCGAAGCCTGCACTGCCCGCCGCGCCAGTTCGCCGGCCAGCGCGGCCAACGCCTGGCCTTCTTCGGCAAAACGCGCCTCGCCAATGTGAAACGGCACCACCGCGTAGCTGTTGCTCGTGATCACGCTGGCACCACTGGCGATGTAGGCCGCGTGCACGGCCTCCACCGCCTGGGGTGCTTCACTCAGCGCCAGCGCCGACCATTCGGGTTGGCGGAACGGTGCGCCGCGGCGTTGCAGTTCGCGGCCCATGCCGCCATCGAGAATGACTGTCGTTGCTGAGGCCATATGCGATTCACTCATAAGCTTATGAAAAATACTCACTACCGGAGTTGTTCTTATAACTATTTAATACGCACCAATTGGTTTACTACAACTTATTTCTAAAGCAAGGGCCCTCACGTGAAACGACAACCATTGCTGGCCCTGGGCCTGACCTTGCTGGCTGCCTCGACGCAGGCGCTCGCCGGCGCGACGCTGGATCGCATCGAACAGAAAAAAGAGCTGGTCGGCGTGCTGATGGAAAGCTATCCACCCTTCTCGTTCCTGAACGATCAGAACCAGCTCGACGGTTTCGACGTCGATGTCGCCAAAGCCGTGGCCCAGAAGCTGGGGGTCAAGCTGCGCCTGGAAACGCCATCCTGGGACGTGATCGCAGCCGGGCACTGGAGCGGGCGCTACGACATTTGCATCTGCTCGATGACGCCGAGCAAGGCCCGCGCCGAAGTGTTCGATTTCCCGGTGCAGTACTACGCCTCGCCGGCGGTGATCGTGGTCAACGCCAAGGACAATAGCATCCACGGCGCCAAGGACCTGAGCGGCAAGAAAGTCGGCCTCACCAGCGCCTCCAGCTACGAGAGCTACCTGAACAAGAACCTGGTGATAGAAGGCGCCGAAGACACCCGCTTGAGCTACCCCTTCGACAACGTACAGATCGCCCCCTACGACACCGACAACGTGGCGTTCCAGGACCTGGGCCTGGGCGCCGGGGTGCGCCTGGATGCCGTGCTGACCAACCTCGTCACCGCCCAGCCACGCCTGACCGAAGACAAGCGCTTCAAACTGGCCGGCGAACCGCTGTACGCCGAACCGAACTCGGTGGCCATCGAAAAAGGCGACGCGCAATGGGATGCCAAGGTTCGTGACGTGTTTGCCCAGTTGAAACAGGACGGCACCTTGAGCAAACTCTCGCAGAAATGGATCGGCGCCGACATCACTCAATGACCTCTTTTCCGCCCCCTGCCCAGCCACCGCAACCGGTGGCTGAGTCGCGCCTGCAAAAAATCTTCGGCTTTCGCACCCGGCTGTACCTGACCTGGGCGGCGATGTTGGTGCTGTTCGCGGGTTTCTTCCTGAGCTTCGACCTGAAGTTCTCGATCATCCTCGACAAACTGCCGAACCTGGTCGGCCTGCACCTGGCGCCCAACGGTTTTCTGCAAGGGGCGGCGCTGACGTTGTTCCTGTGTATGTGCTCCATCGTCGCCTCGTCACTGCTGGGCTTCATCACCGCCCTGGCGCGGCTGTCCAAGAGTGCGGTGGCGTTCGGCATTGCCAGTTTCTACGCCTCGTTCTTTCGCGGTACGCCGCTGCTGATCCAGATCCTGCTGATCTACCTGGGCCTGCCGCAACTGGGCGTCGTGCCGGGGGCGATCACCGCCGGGATCATCGCCCTCTCGCTGAACTACGGCGCCTACCTGAGCGAAATCTTCCGCGCCGGCATCCTCGGCGTCCCCCACGGCCAACGCGAAGCCTCCCTCGCCCTGGGCCTGAAGGAAACCGTGATCTTCTGGCGCGTCACCCTGCCCCAGGCCATGCGCACCATCATCCCGCCGACCACCAACCAATTCATCTCCATGCTCAAGGACTCGTCCCTGATCTCGGTGATGGGTGTGTGGGAAGTGATGTTCCTGGCGCAGTCTTATGGGCGCTCCAGCTATCGCTACATCGAAATGCTGACGACCGCCGCGATCATCTACTGGTTGATGTCCATTGCGCTGGAGCTGATCCAGGCGCGGATGGAGCGGCATTATGGGAAGGCGTATCTGAAGCGCAATTGACGTGAGTACAAGACAGCAGCGATCAAAGGATGAATATCAACTCACCCTTCGGATAGGGACTAGGGAATCAACGGGTCTTTCGCCTCAATAAATACGTTGAGGCTTGCGAGCCGACTCACGCCATTCTGAAGAAGCACCAAGTTATCCGGCTCAGACATAAACCAAGCAAAAGTCCCCCAAGCCAACCCCGTGATGGTTTTCTTGAATCCGGCTGCTTCCCTGTCCGCGTAAGCCGTTACAAAAGCGACTTGTGAGCGACTGAAGCCACCTTTGTCTGTTATCGCGTACAACGCCTCTTGCCTGCGAGGGGTAATCGCTCCGTCGGTAGCAACTACCTCGACAAAGACGATCAATGGTTCAATCGGGCCAAGATCTACCAGAATCAGGTCAGGAAGATTTTTCTGCGCTTCAATGTCCAGTCCAATAACCGAAGCCAGCTGAAGATCGGGATGAGCAACCTTGTTACCTGATTCACTCAGCCAGATGACTCCTGGCTGTTCCAAGAACTTGGCAGCAAAAACCTCCACAACTGCCTTCGATATGTCTGAGCTAGGCCCCGAAACGAGCCGACGGGTGTCCCCATTAGGGAAAGACACTAAAACACCCTCTCTTCCTGCCGTACCTGCTCGCATGAGGGACACACGAGCTCTCGCACTGCGCGACAGATGTTTTTCCTGCCATTCCAAGATGGCAGCGGACAAGTCCTCACCTGCTAGGTCAGGGTCGAAAAGAGCCGCAAGGTCCGCTTTAAGTGCATAACGGGGCAGCCCCGATGTCGTAGGTACATCAGGCCGTTCAAGCACAGCCCCCACCACTAACAAACCTTCTCTCAAGGTTTCGTCGCGAATAGGTTCACGGGTATTGTCTGCGTACCAACGAACGCCTGGGACCTGAAAGGCCTTTTTCCGCAAGTTGCTCCGGTAACTTAAGCGAGCGTTTTGACAGCAATCTTCAGCCTGTGTATCTGTCATTCGATACACATGCACCGGCCCAAGCCAAACATCCGCACCCTCGACTGCACCGATATAGAGCATCGCAAAAACTGTGCTCGCCGCCAGCTCGCGTGTGCAATAGGAACGGTTGGGCGTTCCCTCTGGAAAAATCAGAGGCAGCCTTTCGGATATCAGCAATCGCGAGACGTAAGGTGGTAGCACTATTTCTTCCTTAGAAAAGTTTGGAGCATGCAACTTCGATGGCCTCTTTTGAAGCACCAGCGTCAACCAGCCTCGCCAGTTCCTTCAAGGCTGACGGATTGGGCAAAGGCAAAGACTCCAGCTCATAGGCTGAAACCGCCACAGACCCACTGACGCACCGAAACGCACGGTCAGCAGCTCCGCTGTTCAGAAATGCGGCTAGCACAGCAGTACTGACTTTGGGAGCGTCTGTGATGGGCTTGACCATATTGATATGATTTTCTATAACCACTCCGCCATGTGACTGAAGGAAATCTATCGGTAAAGCGGTCGCAATAAGACGACGGCTCTGCTCCTTGGCAGTGGTGCGCTGTAACAGCACACAAGGCTCAGTGGTCACCAGCCATTGGTCAGCGGGAGCCAGTTCGAAGTACGGAGCGTGGTTCTTTTTCTCTGCTCGAAAAACGAACTCACCATCAGCTGTAATTGCTTCAGCCCAAATAAGCGGCAGCCGACTGCTACCCTTTTGGTAAACCAATTGCGATTTATGGCGGTTCCAGACCAATGGCCCCGTACTCACTCGATAACCCCAATCGACAAGCCGATGAGGCATCTCGACAAGCTTTGCCACAAGTGAGGTTTGGCTGGGGTTGCGAGGCAGCAGCCAAGGCAGAGTGATGTCCTTCGGCAAAAAAATCGAGCCGGTTTCCCTAATCTCGGTCACACCCTCAGCAGATATTATTTCAGACACTGCTACGGGTACGGCTTTGCCAGTTTTTCGGTACGTGGTGAGCGCCATTTCTTGTAGAACATCATCGAAAACGCCTTTACGGGCGGCGACAAAATCAAGAGAAATCGGAGGGGCCTCCTGGCCTATCAAAGCACGAAGATTTTTGAAGTATCCCCCTGCCAAGAAAGATGTAGGGGTAACGAAAGCAATCACCCCTCCTGGTTTGGTTTGGCGAATGGCAAAATCAGTAAACAGGCCATAAAGATTGGCATGGCCATATAGAGAGCGCTTGTATAGCTCTCGTGTTGCGGCATCCAGCTTTGCTTTGCCATATGGCGGATTACCGATGACCAAGTCGAACCCGTCTTTGGTCGGATGATTACGCAAGGAGTCACATACCGTAATCATGATGGGTAAGCGCAGACCCGAAGTGCTGCTGATAGGTAACAACACTGCATCCAACGTCACTTGGCTGAGCCAAGCTCCAAAGGCATCTATTTCAAAACCATGTAGCCGGTTACCGATACTTTGCAGCAACAGCTTGGGGCTGCACTGAGCAAGCTCCTTCATAATCCGTTGTGCGATAGGCGCAAGGAACGCACCACCGCCACACGCCGGATCCAGCACACGACACGTTGCCCAATCGACATTAGCTGAAGTGGCTTGATCAATAAGCCGCGCAGTGAGGGCGGGAGGAGTATAGAAAATACCGAACTCTCCCCGATGCTCCGCGGGCAGCATACTGGTATAGGTAAGCCCTATCTGATAAGCGGCCGTTTCAGCATCGAATTTTGCGGCTTCCAAACCAATCTGCTCAGCCAGCAGGTTGGCAGTGTCGGAAAGCGTTGAGGTTTCAAATTCAGCAAGAGGTAACCGAAGCTCTTGAGGCGCGATTTTGAGCTCGTTGAGGCCGCGCCACCAGGCTTCAATCAGCCGAACGCCAAACGCTCTTGCAAACGCCAGCTGGCACGCCGCGGGGATTTCAGTAGCCATTGCACGAGCTGCGGCCCGAGCGGTAGTCAATGACTGGACAGGTGCCTTCGAAAAGAATGGTACGTCCAGCTCAGCGAATGTCATTTGCGCCTCTTTTGCCATACAGCCCCCAAAAGCGGGTCGCGATTCTACCTTGCTTTGAAGGTCTGCACGTCCCGCCTATCGCCGTTACGCGATGTTGCGTGAAAAAAAGGTGGTCCACAATTGGTAACTGACGTGGCAGAACCACTGCCAACCAGTTTGACGCCAGCAATGCTGTATGAATATACAGCTTTACTGACGCCATGCCAGTCCTCCGGCTAGACGGTTAAATCCATAGGCTCCGAGGACGAATCGCTATTGGAAGATACGGTGAGATCGCCCCGTCCCTCGATGCCCCACCCCAGCACTTCCAATGCATCGCAGCCGTCCTGCAGTAGTAAGTGAGCCGCATTGGCGAAGTGCTCAAGGTCATAACCTTCAGCGTTTTTCGTACATAGGCAGGAAACACTGTTGAGTAGATCCCGAGCAGCTCTGATTCGGTGTACAGCTGTTTCGAGAAGATCGGAGGCGCCAGCTTCTGAGTCGATGAACAGTGTGGCGCCTGTGCTGGTATTTGCCTGAAGGGGGTGATATTTGACCATCGGGATTGCTCTCTTGAGTTAGGAGCTACCACCGTTCGCGGCTAAGCAAATGTGGGTGGCGGCTGTACGCGGGTTAGCCGACCGGACAAGAGAATCCGGCACACCCGAAGATGTCCCACGCACAGCTGCCATAGATGGAAACCTAAGCAGCAAAAAGCGCCGCCGTTGGGGGGCGCTCGTGCTCTCTTGTTCGACCGGCTAAGATCGATCACCGATTGGTCGGTGACGAGAGAACTATAGGCGACACCCTGACGCTACAAAGCTGAGTTTCTGTATCTCGGAACGATCCTACGCGAAACACAGAAAGGCTTTACAAAGCTCAATTTTGATCGGCCGCAAGCCTACCATCGCGAACCTAATCTGTATCGAGCAATTGATACTGCGCCTTACGATTGAGCGTTGCCTGACACCGTTTCAGTTATAGAGACAGGTCCACGAATGCTGTAGGGCAAAGCCGCAGCTCATGGAGGTAATCGCGGCGCTGCTCCGTTCGCAGCATCATCGGCCTACAACTCGCATCCGATGTGTCTTGCCAACGGCAGAGACATGGCTGGCATCGCCCGCCAGACGGAGTTTTTAAAGTGCAGACTCTACTCAAAAGAGGCTGCATTCGATGCAAACCCGACACGTTTACCCACCCCAGCACCTCGCCCTGGCTGTTGCCTTGGTGCTGGGGTGCGCTGATGTTTCCATGGCTCAGCAACCTGCCGACATCCCTGTCCCCGCCGCTACAACAGCCGAGCTGCAAGGCCGCCTCAAGGCGTTCGCCGCTGCAACGGATACCACGCCCTCCAAAGTCCCGAAGCCTCACCAAGGCGAGGAAAAATTGGCGGATACAAACGATCTGGCGGTCCTCAGCGGACGCGCAAAGTTCGTAGGTTCGGTGGACGGTGGTGGTGGCACCAACATGCTGCAATTGGACATTACCAAGGGCGGCAAACTGGAAGAAGCGCGCAATTTCGAGGCCCTGCACGTTACCAAAGGCGAGTGGGAGCAGGCTGGGAATTTCGCTGGCTGGGGAGTGATCGAGCCGAAAACCATGCTGGTGAACACCGGCCATATTGGCGGGCAGATTGGGGTTCTCGGTGTGTTCGATAACAAGGGGGTTGTCGCCAATAGCGTCACTGTTGAACCAAAAGCCCGCATGACCAACACCGGCACTGTCTCTGGCCGGGTCGACGTGCGTGAGAATGCCTGGTTCGCAGGCAACGGAACGGTGGGACTCCTGAACGTGGCAGGCCAGTTGGAGGTCGGCCCAGAGATCGGCGCTCCTACTGTTACCCAGAACCTTTCCCTTTCAAAAACGGCAAACCTGATCTATCGCGTCAATGCCGAGGGCGATCACGCCACCATTAAAGTCGGCGGCATCGCACATCTGAACAACGCGACACTGACCATCACCAGTGTACCGGGCGAGCACATTGATACCGGTGGGCATACCGTCATCCAGGCGAAAAAAGTTGAGGGAGAGTTCGGTCAGGTCGTCAGTCAGCTTGCGTACGTGACAGCTCAGCCACACTACCCTGGGACAGAGGTTCGGCTGACCTATGTCCGCAATGGGGTCCTAATCGAGGACGCTGCCAATACCCCTAACGGGAAAAAATTTGGGTCTAGTGTAGTAACGCCGCCGGCGAATAAACCACCGAAGCCAGCGCTTGTTGATGCGCCAGCCGGTGCGCAGGTGTCAGCCGCCATACCGGAAGATGAGATCCCAACGCATCAGCCCGTCGAGCCTCTCAAAAGCACAGAAGCCACCCCAAGACCTGCGAGCCAACCGCAAACCGCGAGCACCACACCAAAACCCAACGCAGCCATCAGCGCCCTGCTCGGCACCAACCTGATCACAGCCGCCGAGGCCATCGATCAATTAGGCGGCTATGACACGGCAGACCTGGGCAATGCCACCCTGAGCAGCATGGCTCCGATCAGCGCCGGCATGATCTCGGCCATGGGCCAGAACCACCCAGGGAGCGGGTATGCCGACGGCCAGGTCTGGGTCCAGGCGCTGGGCAATAGCGGCACACTGGGCAAGCAATTGGACCGCTATGCCCTCAAGCATTCGACCAAAGGCCTGATGCTGGGAACCGATTGGGCCGTCAGCCCCGAATGGCGCCTGGGAATAATCGGCAGCAAGAGCCAGACCCGGTTGGACGGTTACCGATTCGACGGAGGGCTCGACAGTTGGCACGTTGGCGCCTACGCCTTGCGTCAGGACGGCCCTCTGGCGCTGCGCTTCGGCGCCACGTTCGGCAGTCATGACGGCACCACCAAGCGTCATGTGGCCTTCAACCGTTTCAGTGATCATCTTAAAGGTCGTTACGATGCCCGCACGCATCAGGCCTTTACCCAAGTCGGCTACAGCTTCGACGTCGCCCAGATCGATGTCGAGCCCTATGTCCACCTGGGCTACCAACGCTACCAGCGCGACCGATATACCGAGAAAGGTGGCGACGCCGCGTTGCAGGTCAACAGCCAGGCCCAAGACACTTACCACAGCAACCTGGGCCTGCGCCTCGCCCGGGGCTTTGCGTTCGATCAGGGCATGGCGCTGTCACCTCGGCTGAATGTCGGCTGGAAACATCGCTACGGCGAGGTGAGGGGTCTCTCCCGCCAGCGCCTGGCGAATGGCGGCAACACGTATACCATCGAAGGCATCGAACTGGACCGCGACAGCCTGCTCGTCGAAGCGGGGCTGGACCTGGCGGTTTCGCCACGGCATACCCTGGGGCTGAGCTATAACAGCGAAACGGGTCAGGACAACCGCAACGGCGCGTTGCTGGGTCAGTGGCGAATGATGTTCTGACCCGTCGCCGCCCTTGTGGGAGCGGGCTTGCTCGCGAAAGCGATGTAACAGTCAACATACAGGTTGGATGTGCCGACGTCTTCGCGAGCAAGCCCGCTCCCACAAAGGCGACAGCGGCAAGCAATGGGCAAAAAAAAGGGGAGCACATGCTCCCCCGAGGTAAAAAGGTTGGATCGAGGCTGCTGACTCAGCCTTCGATCTCGATCAGGATCTCGCCGGGGTTGACCCGGTCGCCCTTGGCCACATGAATGGCGGTGACCTTGCCAGCGATGGCCGCCTGCACTTCGGTTTCCATCTTCATGGCTTCGGTGATCAGTACCGCCTGGCCGGCCTTGACGACGTCGCCTTCCTTGACCAGCACATCGACGATGTTGCCCGGCATGGTGGTGCTGACGTGACCCGGTGCAGTGGCTTGTTTGCGCTTGCTGCTGCCGCCGCCGACGAACTCGTTGAGTGGCTCGAACACCACTTCTTCCGGCATGCCGTCGATGGACAGGTAGAAGTGGCGCTTGCCTTCAGCCTTGACGCCGACGCCAGTGATGTCGACGCGGTAGGTCTCGCCGTGCACATCGATGACGAACTCGGTCGGCACGCCTTCGCCGCCGGCAGAGGTGACACTGCCAGCCTCGGGGATCGGCAACAGCACTTCCGGAGTCAGGGTGCCGGCTTCACGTTCTTCGAGGAACTTGCGACCGATGTCCGGGAACATGGCGTAGGTCAGGACGTCCTCTTCGGACTTGGCCAGCGCGCCGATTTCACCGCGCAGCTTGGTCATTTCCGGCTTGAGCAGATCGGCCGGACGCACGTCGATCACCTCTTCGCTGCCGATGGCCTGGCGACGCAGTTTCTCGTTGACCAAACCCGGCGCCTTGCCGTAGCCGCCCTGCAGATAAAGCTTCACTTCATTGGTGATGGTCTTGTAGCGCTCACCGGCCAGCACGTTGAAAAACGCCTGGGTGCCGACGATCTGCGAGGTCGGGGTGACCAGCGGCGGGAAGCCGAGGTCTTCGCGCACCCGCGGGATTTCCGCCAGCACTTCGTTCATCCGGTTCAACGCGCCCTGCTCTTTCAACTGGTTGGCGAGGTTGGAAATCATCCCGCCCGGGACCTGGTTGACCTGGACACGGGTGTCCACCGCAGTGAACTCGCTTTCGAACTGGTGGTACTTCTTGCGCACGGCGTAGAAGTACAGGCCGATTTCCTGCAACAGTTCCAGGTCCAGGCCGGTGTCGAACTCACTGCCTTTAAGGGCGGCGACCATCGATTCGGTGCCCGGATGGCTGGTACCCCAAGCGAAGCTGGAGATGGCGGTGTCGATGTGATCGGCGCCATTTTCCACGGCCTTGAGCTGGCACATTGCGGCCAGGCCGGCGGTGTCGTGGGAGTGGATGAACACCGGCAGCGATTGCTCAGCCTTCAGGGCCTTGACCAATTCGCCGGTGGCGTAAGGGGTCAGCAGGCCGGCCATGTCCTTGATCGCCACCGAGTCGCAACCCATGGCTTCCATCTGCTTGGCCTGGGCCACGAACGCGTCGATGGTGTGCACCGGGCTGGTGGTGTAGGCGATGGTGCCCTGGGCATGCTTGCCGGCAGCCTTCACCGCTTCGATGGCAACCCGCAGGTTACGCACGTCGTTCATTGCATCGAAAATCCGGAACACATCGATGCCATTGACGGCGGCCTTGGCCACGAATGCCCGAACCACGTCATCGCTGTAGTGGCGGTAGCCCAGCAGGTTCTGGCCGCGCAGGAGCATTTGCAGACGGGTGTTAGGCAAGGCCGCGCGCAGTTGGCGCAGGCGCTCCCACGGGTCTTCCTTGAGGAAGCGCACGCAGGCGTCGAACGTCGCGCCGCCCCAGACTTCCAGCGACCAGTAGCCGACTTTGTCGAGCTTGTCGCAGATTGGCAGCATGTCTTCGGTGCGCATGCGAGTGGCAAGCAGCGATTGATGGGCGTCGCGCAGGATTGTGTCGGTTACGTGGATCTTCTTGGACATTGTCATGGTTCCTTACAGGCCTGCGTGGGCGGCAATGGCGGCGGCGATGGCCAGGGCCAGCTCTTCGGGTTTGCGCTTGATCGAGTAGTTGGTCAGTTCAGGGTGGCTTTCAACGAAGCTGGTGTTGAACTGGCCGCTGCGGAATTCCGGGTTGCGCAGGATTTCCTGGTAATACGCGGCGGTGGTCTTGACCCCTTGCAGGCGCATGTCGTCCAGGGCTCGCAGGCCACGGTCCATCGCTTCTTCCCAGGTCAACGCCCAGACCACCAGTTTCAGGCACATCGAATCGTAGAACGGCGGGATGGTGTAGCCGGTATAGATCGCCGTGTCGGTGCGCACACCCGGGCCGCCTGGGGCGTAGTAGCGGGTGATCTTGCCGAAGCTGGGCAGGAAATTGTTTTTCGGGTCCTCGGCGTTGATCCGGAACTGCAACGCAAAGCCACGGTGCACGATGTCTTCCTGCTTGACCGAGAGCGGCAGCCCGGACGCAACGCGGATCTGCTCGCGAACGATGTCGATCCCGGTGATTTCTTCGGTGATGGTGTGTTCCACCTGCACCCGGGTGTTCATCTCCATGAAGTACACCTCGCCTTCGGCGAGCAGGAACTCCACGGTGCCGGCATTCTCGTAGCCCACGGCCTTGGCGGCGCGCACCGAGAGGTCGCCGATGTAGGCGCGCTGCTCGGGGGTCAGTTGCGGGCTGGGGGCGATCTCAATCAGCTTCTGGTTACGGCGCTGGATCGAGCAGTCACGCTCGAACAGGTGCACCACGTTGCCAAAGCTGTCTCCGAGGATCTGCGCCTCGATGTGCTTGGGATTGACGATGCATTTTTCCAGGAACACTTCCGCCGACCCGAACGCCTTGGTGGCTTCGGATATGACCCGCGGGAAGGCCTGTTCGAGTTCTTCGCGGCTGTTGCAGCGACGAATACCACGACCGCCGCCGCCGGACGTGGCCTTGAGCATCACCGGGTAACCGATGCGATCTCCCTCGGTCAGCGCTTCTTCGATGCCCGACACGTTGCCTTCGGTGCCCGGCGTGACCGGCACACCGGCCTTGATCATGCTGCGGCGCGCTTCGGTCTTGTCGCCCATGCGGCGAATCACTTCCGCCGATGGACCAATGAATTTGATGCCGCGTTCGGCGCAGATGTCTGCCAGTTCGGCGTTTTCCGAAAGGAAACCGTAGCCGGGATGCAAGGCATCGCAGCCAGTCTCCACCGCCAGGTTCACCAACTTGCGCGGGTTCAGGTAACCAGCCAGCGGATCGGCACCGATGCTGTGGGCCTCGTCCGCACGCTTGACATGCAGGGCATGACGGTCAGCGTCGGAATAGACCGCGACCGAGCGAATGCCCATCTCGGCGCAAGCGCGCACGATGCGGACGGCAATCTCACCGCGGTTGGCGATCAGGATCTTTTTTATCAATTGGAGGTTCCCTTGAGCCGGTGATACCACGACCTGGAGCCCAGGCCGACGCGTGACCAGATGTAACAATTGGTCGCAGGTCCACACTAGTCCCGGCTGGGGATTAACAAAAATGAATATTTATTGGGTCGTGCATAAGTAAACACTTATAGTTGCGATACCCATCGCCGTTCAGAGTGCATAACGAATGCGTAAGTCATTGATGCGTATGACATTGCGTCAACTTCAGGTTTTCAATGAGGTGTGTGACCTGCGGTCCTACAGCCGTGCGGCCGATGAAATGTCACTCACGCAACCGGCCGTTAGCCTACAGATCCGATCCCTTGAAGAGCTGATCGGCCAGCCATTGTTTGAATACGTTGGCAAAAAGCTCTACATGACAGAAGCCGCCGAAGCGCTGCAACGGGCCAGCCGGGACATCTTCGGACGCCTGGAAAACCTCGATATGCAGCTCTCGGACATGCAGGGTTCGCTGCAGGGCCAGTTGAAGCTGGCAGTGGAATCCAGTGCCAAGTATTTCGCCCCGCACCTGTTCGCCGCGTTCAAGCGCCAGCATCCGGAGGTCAACCTGAGTCTCACGGTCGTCAACCGCGGCCAGGTCATTCGCCGGCTCTCGGACAACCGAGACGACGTGGTGATCATGTCCATGGTGCCCCAGGACATGGGCCTGGAATTCCTGCCATTTCTCAACAATCCCATCGTCGCGGTGGCGCCGCCCGACCATCCGTTGTGCCACATGCCGTTGTGCCACATCGGCCCGTTGCGCTTGCAAGACCTGGAGCCGTATACGCTGCTGCTGCGCGAGCCGGGGTCAGGCACGCGGTTGGCTTGCGAAGAGTATTTCAAGGAGAAACGGGTGCACTTCACCCAGACCCTGGAGGTGGCCTCGGCTGAGGCCCAACGCGAATGCGTGGTGGCGGGCCTGGGCGTGGCGCTGTTGACGCGCCACGCCGTGAGCCGGGAATTGTCGTCCGGCGCACTCATCGAGTTGCCGGTGGAGGAGTTGCCGCTCTACCGCAGTTGGTGCCTGGTTCAGGCCCGGGCCAAGCGCCTGTCACCGGTGGCCCACGCCTTCCTGGCGTTCGTGCGCGGGGAGCGCGCTCAGATCATTGGCCTGGTTGAGCGTTTCGACGGGAAGCCGACGGTGACGCCTGCCAGTAATTGAACTCGATCGTGTCAGGAAATTCGCTGATTTCTGCCAGCAATTGACGCTGCTCAGAGCGGTCTTCGATCGCACGACGGAACGCCATGCGGCGCTGGTCTTCCTGCTGACGACGGGTTTTGACGGCGCTGCGTTCTTCGTAGGACTGGGTCATGTCGAGACTCCCAAGACGTTTACGGGAGCTTTACGATGCAGGCAGGCGATGACCGTTTGGCGGCGCGTGGGTTACAGAATGATGAATTCAGCGCGCCACCGCCCTGTGGCGAGGGAGCTTGCTCCCGCTGGGGCGGTCCGACGTCTCGGGCGAAGCGACCCCAGCGATTTATTCAATGAAACCGCAGTGGCCGGCTTGCGACTGCTACGCAGCCGAGCGGGAGCAAGCTCCCTCGCCATAAAAGCTCCTGCCTCCGGGACTCAGTCGTCCAGCGCCTTCACTGACTTGGGCGATAGCCGCAGGCTGCGCAGGCTGCGCTTGACGCTCTTGAGATGGTTGACCAGGCTCGGGCCGCGCGCCATGGCGACGCCCATTGCCAGGACGTCAATAACCACCAGGTGCGCGATACGCGAGGTCAGCGGCGTATAGATCTCGGTGTCTTCATGCACGTCGATGGCCAGGTTCACCGTGGAGAGCTCGGCCAGTGGCGTCTGGCTCGGGCACAGGGTGATCAGCGAGGCCCCGCTCTCACGCACCAGGTTGGCGGTGATCAACAAGTCTTTGGAACGTCCCGACTGGGAAATACAGATCGCCACGTCGGTAGGCTTCAACGTGACCGCCGACATCGCCTGCATGTGCGGATCGGAATAGGCCGCCGCCGTGAGCAGCAACCGGAAGAACTTGTGCTGGGCATCGGCCGCTACCGCGCCCGAAGCGCCGAAGCCGTAGAATTCGACACGCTGGGCCTGGGACATCGCCGTCACGGCTTTCTGTAGCGCCACCGGATCGAGCTTCTCGCGAACCTCCATCAGCGTATGCAGGGTCGTGTCGAAAATCTTCAGGCTGTAGTCGGCGACCGAATCATCTTCATGGATCGCAAACTGGCCGAAGCTCGCCCCGGCCGCCAGGCTTTGCGCCAGCTTGAGTTTCAGGTCCTGGAAGCCCGAGCAACCGATGGCCCGACAGAAACGCACGATGGTCGGTTCACTGATACCCACGCTGTGGGCAAGATCAGCCATGGAGCTGTGCATGACGGCCGCAGGGTCAAGCAGTACATGATCGGCGACTTTCAGTTCCGATTTGCGCAGCAGGTGGCGTGACTGGGCGATGTGTTGCAACAGGTTCAAGGGGCTGGACTCTTGTTATTGGCAGGTGCCGGGATGTAGCAAGCTTGTAGTTATACTACAAGAATTGGCTTTTTGCCTGTTCAAAACGTAACTGGATCCGCTGGGCTGCCCCTTGTTTTGGCGGGGAACGCGCCATGTAGCCTTCTTCACAGGCCGTGCGGGCGTACGAAAATAAACTGGCGACCGACCGCAGACGCTGCCGACTGCTTTCGTACGCAAGGGCCAGCGGGATGAACGACAAGCCCCAGCCCCGGGCAAACGTTTTCGCCCAACTAGCAGAAACTCAAACCCGCTTAACTTTAAGCCAATAACACACTAATAAATTAACTAATCCGAGATTTAGCGAATACATACCATCTTTCAAATGCACGCACTCCCCCCTCTTTCACAACTAACTTGATCCTCTTATATTGGTCACGCAGGACGCACCACCCAATCAATTACAGGAGTTACAAACATGACTATTAAAACCAAAAACTGGACCGCGCAAATCGACCGCATTCCGGGCGCCGCCTCTTTCCGCGCTTTCGGCACCGTAGAGGTCCCTAACGCCGGCGTTACGCCAACACTGGTCCGAAGCGCACTACAAGACAAGTCTTTTGATTTGCGACTGGAATTGAAGTTGGAACACTCCAGCGACCCCTCGCTGCAAGTCATCACTGAAAAGCATGTTGAATATAAAGTTCCAGGCGAGTCGAATGTGACCGGCGTCAGCATCTTTTACGAAGACCAACTGTTGCATCACATCGATGAAGTCATCATCACGCATTAAGTAATACATTGTTCTCCCCGCCGGACCGTCACGAAACCTGGCGCTCCGGCGGGGAGCATCATTCCACGGATTGTTTTTGTAGCAACCGGGCCAGCCCTTCAGCCTCCACCGGGCGACTGATAAGGTAGCCCTGCACCTCGTCGCATTGCTCGGCTTTCAAGAAGTCGAGCTGTTCGCGTCGCTCCACACCCTCGGCCACTACCTTGAGCGACAACCCATGGGCCATCGCAATGATCGCCCGAGTGATCGCCGTGTCCACGCTGCCCTCACCCAACCCGCGAATGAACGCCTGGTCGATCTTCACGTAATCCACCGGGATACGTTTGAGGTAACTCAGGGACGAATAACCGGTGCCGAAATCGTCGATCGCCAGCTTGACCCCAAGGTCACGCAACTGCTGGAACGTGGCGATGATGTGCTCCACGCTGTCGAGCAACTGGCTCTCGGTCAGCTCCAGTTCCAGGTATTGCGGCGCCAGGCCGGTTTCTTCTAGCACTTGGCGCACCAGGCTGACGAGCTTGCCATGGCGCAACTGATGCACGGAAAGATTGACCGAGACCCTGATCGGCGCAAGCCCCTGGCGCTGCCATTCACAGGCCTGCCAACAGGCCTGGCGCAGCACGAACTCGCCAATCGGCCCGATGAGCCCGGTTTCTTCCGCCAGGCCGATGAACTCCCCCGGCGGAACCTGGCCCATGACCGGATGCTCCCAGCGCACCAGCGCCTCGGCAGCGTTCAGGCGGCCGGTCTCCAGGCACAGCTTGGGTTGGTAGAAAACCTTCAGTTGCTGCTCTTCGAGGGCCTTGCGCAGCTGATTTTCCAGTTGCAGACGTTCCAACGTACTTGCCTGGAGGCTGTCGGTGTAGAACTGGAAATTGTTTCCGCCCAGATGCTTGGCATGCTGCATCGCCATGTTCGCCTGGCTGACCAGCGTGGCAATTTCCCGCGCATTGTCGGGCAACAGGCTGATGCCGATAGAGGCACTGACCACCAGCTCATGGCCTTCGATGGTCACCGGCAGGCGCAACTTGGCGGACAAGCGCGTCGCCACCCTGGCCAAGCTGGAGAGGTTGCCATACGCATCGAACAATACTGCGAATTCATCGCCCGACAGCCGGGCGATTGTGTCCGCCTCGGGCAACGCATTGATCAGGCGCCGGGCCATTTTCTGCAACAGTTGGTCGGCGATGTCGTGACCGAGGCTGTCGTTGAGCAGCTTGAACCGATCCAGGTCGATATGCAGCAACGCCAGGCTGCGCCGGCCGCCCTGGCGCACACGCTGGTGGGCCTCGTGGAGGCGCTCGCGGAACAACGAACGGTTCGCCAGCCCGGTCAACTCGTCGTAGTGAGTCAGGTAGCGCATGCGCTCTTCAGATGCGCGCCGCGCCGAAAGATCAGCGAAGAAGCCCACTATATGGCTGATATTTCCCCGACTGTCGCGCACCACATTCAGTTGCAGCCACTGCGGGTACAGCTCGCCATTGGCTCTGGCTTCCACCAGTTCACCCTGCCAGGTACCGTGCTGTTCGAGCGATTGGCGGATGATCGGGTAGTGCCGGCGCGCATCGCGACTGGACGGCAGGTCAACCACGTTGCGCCCCAGCATGTCATCGATATTGAAACCGGTGACCCGGGTGAAAGCCTGGTTGGCGGCCAGCAACGCGAAGTTCGGGTCAAAGATCACGATGCCTTCGCTGGCAGCTTCGAACACCGTGGCCGCCAGTTGTTGCTGCTGCTTGAGTTCTTTCGTGGCACTGATGTCGCGACGGGTACCGACCATACGTAGCACCCGTCCGCTGGCGCTGCGCTCCACCGCGCGGCCGCGGTCTTCAATCCAAACCCAGTGGCCGTCGCCGTGACGCACCCGGTACTCGATCTGATAATCCTCGCTGCGACCCTTGAGGTGCTCGACCAGGGCCCGCTTGAGCGCCGGCAGATCCTCGGGATGCAGACGCGGGGTGAGGTGACTGAGCATCGCCGTGACGTATTCGGGTTCCAGGCCGAACAGTTCCTTGAGTTGGGTGTGATGGACCTCGTCAGTCTGCAGATTCCAATCCCACAGCCCCAGCTCACTGGCCTTGAGGGCCAAGGCCAGGCGGGCTTCGCTTTTGCTCAGGGCCTGGCTGGCCACCTCCAGAGCCTGGCTGCGCTGGGCCACACGGGCCTCCAGGCCAACCTGGGCGGCGCGTAACTGGTCTTCGGCGTTACGACGCTGCTCGACTTCCCGTGCGAGGGCCTCGTTGAGCTGCGCGCTACGGGTTTGCGCCTGCTGCAAATGCTCGATCAAGGCCTGGTTCTGGAACCGCCGCAACATGCCACTCTGTATCAGCCGGTTGACCTGCCAGGCCACCACGCTCAACGAAACCAGCACCACCAGCCCAAGCCAGCCCCATCCCCGCTGCTGCTCATCATCGCCCCAGAAAAGATAGAGGATGGCCGGCAACAGGCAGGGCAAGGTAAACGACAGGAACGCCGGCAGACTCACGGCATAGGCGACGCTGGCCGACAAGGTGGCGGCCCCGATCAGCCCGAACACCCAGGCCTGTTGCTGGAAGCTGTCGGCCGGAACCAGGGCGATACCGGCCCCGGCCAGGGTCAGGCCGGTCAGCGCTGAGCCGAGCAGGAACATGCGCAGCCAGATGGGCTGTGCCTGGCGACTGGGCATCGCCGAATCGAACGCGGCGACCTGGATCACCCGCAATGCGACCAGCGACAGCAACCAGACAAGCCAGACGCTCACCAGGAAATAGCGCCGTGGCTCCCAGAGCAGCGCGGCGCAGACCAGGCCGTTGATCAGCATGAACAGCGTAGGCAGCAGCGAGCCCTGATACAGCAGACGCGTGCGTTCGACCGCCATCTGCGTGGCGTACTGCTTGTAGATGACCCGCGGTTCCACACAGGGGCCCGCCGGATCGGGATTGAGCGTCATTGGCACTGTTCTTGTTCTTATTAAGTGAGGCATGGAGAACCCGAAACGTGCAGCGAGCATACACAAGCCATAGGCCATCCCACACTGTCCTGGCGCATAAAAGCCACGAAAAAAGTCGTGATTTCCTTTGATGCAGCGCCTCCAAGCGAGGCCCTCCGATGCCTGGAGGCCATGACCAACCGGTCATCAACAAACGGTGTTTTATCGGCTGGTGCAAAGCTCGGTTTGCCCGGGGTGACGCCGACACCCTAGAATGCGCCGATGCGCGATGATCTCTCCCTTCTGCTGAATTCCCTCAACGATGCCCAACGCCAGGCCGTAGCCGCCTCCGTGGGTCGTCAGTTGGTCCTGGCCGGTGCCGGCTCCGGTAAGACCCGAGTGCTGGTGCACCGTATCGCCTGGTTGATCCAGGTCGAGAACGCTTCGCCCCACTCGATCCTGTCGGTGACCTTCACCAACAAGGCCGCTGCTGAGATGCGCCATCGCATCGAACAACTGATGGGCATCAACCCTGCCGGCATGTGGGTCGGCACCTTTCACGGCCTGGCACACCGCTTGTTGCGGGCGCATTGGCAGGAGGCCGGCCTGAGCCAGACCTTCCAGATCCTCGACAGCGACGACCAGCAACGCCTGGTCAAGCGGGTGATCCGCGAGCTGGGGCTGGACGAACAGCGTTGGCCGGCGCGCCAGGCACAGTGGTTCATCAATGGCCAGAAGGACGAAGGGCTGCGCCCGCAACACATCCAGGCCAGTGGCGACCTGTTCCTGGCGACCATGCGCAGCATCTATGAAGCCTACGAGGCGGCCTGCCAGCGCGCCGGGGTCATCGACTTCTCCGAACTGCTGTTGCGTGCACTGGACCTGTGGCGCGACCACCCGGGCCTGCTGGAGCACTATCAGAAGCGCTTCCGGCATGTGCTGGTGGACGAATTCCAGGACACCAACGCCGTGCAATACGCCTGGTTGCGCCTGCTCGCCAAGGGCGGTGACAGCCTGATGGTGGTGGGTGACGACGATCAGTCGATCTACGGCTGGCGCGGGGCCAAGATCGAGAACATTCACCAGTACTCGGCGGACTTCCCGGACGCCGAAGTCATCCGTCTGGAACAAAACTACCGCTCCACCGCCGGCATCCTCAAGGCCGCCAACGCCCTGATCGCCAACAATACCGGGCGCCTGGGCAAGGAGCTGTGGACCGACGGCGGCGAAGGCGAGGCCATCAACCTCTACGCTGCCTTCAACGAACACGATGAAGCCCGCTATGTGGTGGAAACCATCGAAAGCGCGCTGAAAACCGGCCTGGCCCGCAGCGATATTGCCATCCTGTACCGTTCCAACGCCCAGTCGCGGGTGCTGGAAGAGGCCTTGCTGCGCGAGCGCATCCCCTACCGCATCTACGGCGGCCAGCGCTTCTTCGAACGTGCTGAAATCAAGAACGCCATGGCCTACCTGCGTCTGATCGAAGGACGCGGCAACGATGCGGCCCTGGAGCGAGTGATCAACGTCCCGACCCGGGGCATCGGCGAGAAGACCGTCGAAGCCATTCGCGATCACGCGCGCCACAGCCACGTGTCCATGTGGGAGGCCATGCAGCAGCTGGTCGCCAACAAAGGCCTGACCGGTCGCGCGGCCGGTGCGCTGAAGGCCTTCATGGACCTGATAGAAGGCCTGGCCGCCAAATGCGCAGAAATGCCGCTGCATTTGATGACCCAGACCGTCATCGAGCAGTCCGGGCTGATTGCCTACCACGAAGCGGAAAAAGGCGAGAAAGGCCAGGCCCGGGTGGAGAACCTTGAGGAACTGGTCAGTGCCGCGCGCAACTTCGAGAACAGCGAAGAAGATGCCGACCTGTCGCCATTGGCTGCCTTCCTTGGCCACGCCTCCCTGGAGGCTGGCGACACCCAGGCTGACGAGCACGAAGACAGCATCCAGCTGATGACCCTGCACAGCGCCAAGGGTCTGGAATTCCCCTACGTATTCCTGGTGGGCATGGAAGAGGGCTTGTTCCCTCACAAGATGAGCCTGGAAGAGCCGGGCCGCCTGGAAGAGGAACGGCGCCTGGCCTACGTCGGCATCACCCGCGCCATGCAGAACCTGGTGCTGACGTATGCCGAAACCCGACGCTTGTACGGCAGCGAGACCTACAACAAGGTGTCGCGCTTCGTACGTGAAGTGCCGAAAGGCTTGATCCAGGAAGTCCGGTTGTCCAACAGCGTCAGCCGTCCGTTCGGCGGCCAGCAGCAAGGCACCAGCAGCCTGTTCGGTGGCAGTGACATCCCGGAAACCGGGTTCAGCCTCGGCCAGACCGTGCGGCATTCGGTGTTCGGCGACGGCGTGATCCTCAACTTCGAGGGCGCCGGCGCCCAGGCCCGGGTGCAGGTCAACTTCAGCGAAGGCAGCAAGTGGCTGATGCTGGGGTATGCCAAGCTCGAGGCGATTTAGGGGATTTCCGGGGGCCCTATTCGGATTATGTGAGCTTTATGTGGGAGCGGGCTTGCTCGCGAAGGCGGTGGGCCAGCTTGCAAAGATGTTGAGTGTGACGCCGTC
>NZ_JALJDX010000199.1 GCF_022952855.1 Pseudomonas sp. RGM2987
ACGCTGCCGGTACACCTGTGACCGTTACTTTGAGCAACGGCGCGGTCATCAATATCGCTGCCGGCGCTACCACCGGCACCGTTACTGTTGATGCGCCTAAAGACGACGTCTACAAAGATGCCGGCAAAGTTGAAGTCAGCATCGACAACGCCACCGGCGGCAACTTCGAGCACCTGGTTCCGAGCACGACTCCAGCCGTTACGGACGTCACCGACACCATCGACACTTCGACTGTGAGCCTGACGGCCACGTCGACCGTTGCCGAAGGCGGCACCGTCGTCTACACCGCGTCGGTCAACGCTCCAGTCACCGGCGCTCCACTGGTTGTCACCCTTTCGAACGGTCAGAGCATCACCATTCCGGTTGGTGCAAGCTCGGGCAGCGTGAACTTCGTCACCCCGAACGATGCGTTGGCGGGCGGCGATAACCTGAGCGTCAAGATCGACGACGCCAAGGGCGGCAACTACGAAAAACTGGAAATCGACGGCAAGCCTGCTGACACCACCGTCACCGATACCCAGGACACTACCGGTCTGACGTTGAGCGCAACCGATACCGTCGCTGAAGGCGGTTCGATCGTTTACACCGCGACCTTGACCAACGCTGCCGGTACGCCTGTGACCGTTACTTTGAGCAACGGCGCGGTCATCCACATCGACGCGGGCAAAACCACTGGCACCGTCACCGTTGACGCTCCAAAAGACGACGTCTACAAAGACGCCGGCAAGGTCGAGGTCTCCATCGACCACGCCACCGGCGGCAACTTCGAGAACCTGGTTCCGAGCACCACGCCTGCGGTCACTGACGTCACTGACACCATTGACACTTCGACTGTGAGCCTGACGGCCTCGTCGACCGTTGCCGAAGGCGGCACCGTCGTCTACACCGCGTCCGTCAACGCCCCAGTCACTGGTGCCCCTCTGGTTGTGACTCTGTCCAACGGCCAAACCATCACCATCCCGGTTGGTGCAAGCTCGGGCAGCGTTAACTTCGTCACCCCGAACGATGCATTGGCGGGCGGCGATAACCTTAGCGTCAAGATCGACGACGCCAAGGGTGGCAACTACGAAAAACTCGCCATCGACGGCAAATCGGCTGACACCACCGTCACCGATACCCAGGACAATACCGGCCTCAGCCTCAGCGCCACCGGTACAGTGGCCGAAGGCGGTCAGATCACCTACACCGCCACCTTGACCAATGCGGCCGGTACGCCTGTCACCGTTACCTTGAGCAACGGCGCGGTCATCCACATCGACGCCGGCAAAACCACCGGCACGGTCATCGTCGATGCACCCAAAGACGACGTCTACCTGGACGCCGGCAACGTCGCGGCGACCATCAAGACCGTCACCGGCGGTAACTTCGAGAACCTGGTGCCAAGCACCACGCCTGCGGTAACCACAGTCACCGATACCGTTGACAACACCACCGTCAGCATCAGCGGCAGCACCTCAGTCACCGAGGGCCAGACCGCCACGTACACGGTCAGCCTGACGAACCCGGCGCAAACCGAGGTCACGGTCAAGATCGTCTATAGCGGTACCGCCGCCGATGGTTCGGACTTCACCGGTGTCTACACCGTGAAGATCCCGGCCAACGCCACCAGTGCCACCTTCAACGTGGCGACGCTGGACGACAAGATCACCGAAGGCACCGAAAACTTCGTGGTCAAGGTCGATTCGGCCACCGGTGGCAACTTCGAGCACCTGGCGGTCAGCGGCACCAATGGTAGCGTCAGCACCTCGATCATCGACAACGATGCCGCGCCGGTCCTTGATCTGGACGCCAACAATTCCAGCGGCAAGACCGGCGCCGATTACCAGGTGACCTTCACTGAAGGCACCGCCGGCCCAGGTGTGTCCATTGGCGACACGGACCTGAAAATCACCGACCCGGACAGCACCCTGCTGACCGGCGCAACCATCGTGCTGACCAACCGTCAGCCCGGCGATGCGCTGAATCTGGGCAACAGCGTCAATGGCATCAGCATCAACGCCAACAGCACCAACGGCACGGTCACGCTGACCCTGTCGGGCAACGCGACGCTGGCTGACTACATGCAGCAGATCAAGAACATCACGTTCATCAACACCAGCGAAGACCCGAGCACCGTACCGCGCATCATCACCGTGACGGTGACCGATGGCACCAGCTACTCCAATACCGCCACCACTACGGTGAACGTGGTCGGGGTCAACGACGCTCCGGTGGCTGCCGGCGGCGCAGTGACCGGTACCGAAGACACCTCGCTGGTGCTCGGCTGGTCGACCTTCGGTGTGAGTGACGCGGACAGTTCCGCCGCCAGCCTGGGCGTGAAAATCACCGGCCTGCCGGCTGACGGCAAGCTGCAGTACCTGGACGGTGCAACCTGGAAGGACGTGGCCAACAACCAGACCTTCACCAAAGCGGACATCGACGCCGGCAAGCTGCGCTTCACCCCTGACGCCAATGAATCCGGCGCCAATGGCAACCCGGCCGGCGTGGGCGACCAGAAGGCCGACTACGCCCAGATCAGCTTCCAGCCGACCGACGGCCAGACGCTGGGCAATGCCGGTACCGTGAAGATTGACATTACCCCGGTCGCCGATGCGCCGAGCCTCAACGTGGCCGGCAATGCCGTGACCTCCACCGGGCTGATCAAGGAAGTCTGGACCGGCCTGTCTGGCCTGGGCACAGATGGCAGCGGCGCGCCGTCCGGTACGCTCAAATCGGTGATCGATGCCGCCGGCACGCCGAACAGCAGCGGCACCGTGACCAACGTGCAGTCCGACAGCAACGTGAACCCCGGCACCGCGTCGAAAACCTCGGGCCTGATGTACCTTGAAGCGGGCAAGACCTACACCTTCAGCGGTACAGGCGACGACAGCCTGCTGGTGACCGTCGGTGGCAAGGACGTGGCGGCGATTACCTGGGGCGCGGGCGGCAAGTTGAACGGCTCGTTCACGCCGACCACCAGCGGCTACTACACCCTGGACATCTACCACCACAACCAGACCGGCCCGGGCAGCTACGACGTGAACCTGTCGGTCAACGGCAGCACGCCTGTCGATTTGAGCAGTGCCGGCGTGCCGCTATACACCGGCGTGGCGGACCTGGCGAATGCCGGCGTGACTGTTTCCGACCTGCATGGCACCAATGGCGAAGGATATTACGACGGCTTCAAGCTCAACGAAGGCGCCGAAGGCACCAGCGTCCATCTGTCGAAGATCACCACCGGCCTGACCGACACCGACGGCTCCGAAAGCCTGAGCGTGAAAGTCGGCGGCATCCCTGAAGGCACGGTGTTGAGCGACGGCGCGGGTCATACCACGACCGTGGGCAGCAACGGCGAAGCCTCCGTCACCGGCTGGAACCTGGGCAGCCTGACCCTGACCCCTCCGACCTACTACAACGGCCAGTTCAACGTCACTGTGACGTCGACCGCCACCGAAGCCCTCGGCGGCTCGGCCATCAGCACCGCGCAGATCCCGGTCACCGTGTACCCGGCGACCTACAACGCCGTGACCGGCACATCCGGCAGCGACAACGTGACCGGCACCGATGGCAACGACATCGTCGTCGCCGACATCGGCGGCCTGACCGTGGTGCCGGGCGTCAACTACAACATCGCCTTCATGGTCGACAGCTCCGGGAGCATGAGCTCCTCGTCCGTCACCGCGGCCAAGAACTCGCTGACCTCGGTATTCAATACGCTCAAGCAAAGCCTGGGCAGCAACTCCGGGACGGTGAACATCTTCCTGGCGGATTTCGACACCCAGGTGAACAAGTCCGTTGCGGTGAACCTTAACGACCCGAACGCGTTGACGCTGCTCAAGAACGTACTCGACTCGATGGTCTCCGGCGGCAACACCAACTACGAAGACGTGTTCAAGACCACGGCGAACTTCTTCAACAGCACCCAGGCCTTGACCAATACCGGTGCGAAGAACCTGACGTACTTCATCACCGATGGCCAGCCGAACCTTTACCAGGCAGGCGAACAGACGAACCCGACGCTGTACGGCAACGTCAAGCTCGATGACGTCCTGAGCGCGGCCAACTACACCATCGGCAAGTTCTACACCCAGACGATCGACAGCACGCACAAGTACACCATCTACGAAGACGGTGAGATGTACCTGTCGACCAAAAGCGGCAAGAACTGGAATGACAACTATGTTGGCACCGTGCATGCCGAAGGCAACGGCACGTTCGAATTCTCCTACCTGAGCGACGGTGGATCGGCGGCAGCGGGTTCGACTGCCAGCTTTACGCTGCTGAAAAGCTTGAGCAACGTCGAAGCCATTGGCCTGAACAACGGAGTGTCCCTGAACGATCTCAAGCCATACGATTCGGATCAGACACCACAGACCAACATCGACCCGAACAACCTGGCGAACTCGATCATCGGCCACACCGAAGCGACAATGCCAGGCGCCGACACGGTCAACGGAGGTGACGGCAACGACATCCTGTTCGGCGACCTGGTGAGCTTCAATGGCGTGGCCGGCGAGGGCTACCAGGCCCTCCAGGCGTTCGTCGCCCAGCAGAACGGCGTGGACGTCAGCAAGGTCACCACCAGCAACGTGCACCAGTACATCACCGAGCACTACACCGCGTTCGATGTGTCCGGTGCCCACGATGGCAACGACACGCTGTTGGGCGGTGGCGGCAATGACATTATCTTCGGCCAGGGCGGCAATGACTTGCTCGACGGTGGCAAAGGCAATGACATCCTGCTTGGCGGCACGGGCAACGACACGCTGATCGGCGGCCTGGGTAATGACACCCTTATCGGTGGTTTGGGTGGCGACACCTTTGTCTGGAAGTCCGGCGACACGGGTACTGATGTGATCAAGGACTTCAAGGCCGCTGATGGCGACCGGATCGACCTGCGGGATCTGTTGCAGGGCGAGAGCGGCAGCACCATCGACCACTTCCTGAAGATCAGCACGGTCGATGGCGTGTCGTCGCTGCAAGTCAGCAGTGCCGGTCAGTTCAACACCGGCAACGCAGCGGCGACGCCGGACGTGACGATCAAGCTCGAAGGCAACAACTGGTCGAACGTCAACCTGAACTCGCTGATCGCCGGCAGTGATCCGACCATCAAGATCGATCACAACAACAGCTGAACCTGACCTGTGGTGAGGGCGCTTGCTCCCGCTGGCTAGCCAGGCGGCCCCGAAAACAGGGCCGCTTCGCGCCCCAGCGGGAGCAAGCTCCCTCGCCACAATAAGTGTTCATACTCCCGCAGAGTTGGCCTATGCTGCCCGGCATGACGCCGCTTTCTAAATGAGGGATGCCCGATGTTTTATGTGCAACGTGATGCACAAGGCCTGCTGGTGCGCGTGGAAGCCACCGCCTATACCGAGGCCACCGAAACCTTGCCGGCCGACAATCATGAAATCCAGGATTGGTTCGCCAACCAGGCGGTAGAAAACAGCCTCAAGCAGCTCAAGCAGAGCGACCTGGAAATGATCCGGGTCCTCGACGACCTGATCCAGGTCCTGACCAGCAAAGGCGTGATCCGCGTCACCGACCTGCCAGCCGCCGCCCAGGCCAAACTGATGGATCGCAACCAGGCGCGGGAAGCATTGGGTGGGCTGAGCCGCTTGATCGATGATGATGAGAAGGGGTTGATCTAGCCCTGGACTCATCGGTGTTCGGGCTGACCTCACCGTCGGATCGCCGCCCGGAGCAGGCTCGCTCCCACAGTGGGCTTTGTGTCGATCACAACATCCTCGACAACCCACATTCCTTGTGTGTGTGGGCTTGCTCGCGAAAGCGGTGGATCAGTTTCCCATGATGTTGGCTGCGCCGACGCCTTCGCGAGCAAGCCAGCTCCCATAGGGGGCTGTGGCTGATCTCAAGTTTCGACTCAACACAAATCCAAGGTGGCGAGGGAGCTTGCTCCCGCTGGCCTGCGAAGCAGGCCCCTGCATTTCTTCAAGCAAACCGCATGGCCCGGTTTACGACTGCTGCGCAGCCGAGCGGGAGCAAGCTCCCTCGCCACGGGTTATGGGATGTCTGGGCTGACACCATCGCGAGCAAGCTCGCTCCCACATTTGATCGGTGGCGACTGACCGAATACGGCCCTTTGTGGGGGCGAGCCTGCTCGCGATAGCAATCATCAAACCGCCACAGACACGTCAGCCCGCCGCCTGACTTTCCAGCCGATCCATTGCCCGTTCCACCAACAGATGCACATTGGCCAGCAGGGTTCGGTGTCGATGTCCGGGGCGACCATGAAGAGTTGGGCGGTTGACGCCTGGCCGTATGCTTCTTCGCTGGGTTTGGGATTGAGGTAATAGTCGAGGGCGCGTTCGGCGGCTTCGTCGAGGGTATCGGAACTGTGTGAAGTGCGTTTCGTTTTCGCTGTTGTCATTGGAAACTCCTAAACGACTAGTAAGGAGCCGTTGCTACACAGCGAATCCAAATGAGATCGCTGAATGGCATGGGCCGTTTCGCCCTAAACAGATATTCCGGACTTGCACGCCCGTGTCATCGTTTTTTTCGATGACAAACCCAGACTAGCGGCGAGCCTGACGCCCGACAAGTTCACCAACTTCGCTACAACTTGAGGGAAATCTCCTAGGACGGTACGAGGGCATGAGTCTGCGAGATGCTCGGGTGTCCGGGGTGGGCCCTTCGCGAGCAGACTCACTCCCCCATTGGACTTGTGTCGATCACAACATCCTCGACAACACACCCTCCTTGTGGGAGCGGGCTTGCTCGCGAAAGCGGTATGTCAGCCAGCATCAATATCGACTGATCCATCGCCTTCGCGAGCAAGCCCGCTCCCACAGAGGGTTTGAGCCAGGGCACAATTTTCCCATTCGTCAACAGATCCCCTGTGGGTTGATCGCTCATTTCGACTCGACACAAAGCCAACGTGGCGAGGGAGCTTGCTCCCGCTGGGCTGCGAAGCAGGCCCCTGGATTTATCCAGACAAACCGCATGGCCCGGTTTGCGACTGCTATGCAGCCGAGCGGGAGCAAGCTCCCTCGCCACGGGGGTGGTCTGAAACGGCCTCATCGCGAGCAAGCTTTTCTCCCACAAGGGACCCAAGCCTTACGCCCAGCGCCGAGGCTCTCCAACCAACTGCCCCTGCACCCCAAACAATCCCATCTCCCGAATCACCGCCAGCTCACCTTCGGTTTCTACCCGCTCAGCAATCAACGGCAGGTCAATACTGTGGGCCGCACGCTGGATCGCTTCGATGAAAAGACGCTTGTCGCTTTCCTGGTCAATGGCGCGGATATAGCCGCCGTCGATTTTCAGATAGGCCAACCCCAACCGCGACAAGTTGCCGATCATGCTGAAACGCCCACCAAAGCGCTGCAGGCTCAATGAGAAACCCAACTCCCGTAGCTGCCGGGTCAATTGCTCCAGCACCGCTTGCTCCGGTAATTGTTCTTCACCGATCTCCAGGGTCAGGCGCGGCCCGAGGTTGGAATGAGCCCGCAGGATTTCAAAGATTTTGTTCAACGCCTGTGGGTCGGCCAGGGTGGCGGAAGACAGGTTCAATGCCAGGGATTGATCGTGCCCGGCCATTTGCCTGAGCACCTGTTCGAGCATCAGGCGGTCCAGCCGCGCCGTCCAGCCAAAGCGCTCCAGCCAAGGCAGGAAGCGCCCGGCGGGAATGGTCTGGCCCTGCTCGTCGAGCAGCCGCGACAAGACTTTGTAATGCAGCACCATGTCGGTGTCCTGAGCCGCCACTACCGGCTGGAAGTACAGCTCGAAACGCTGCTGGCTCAGGGCTTGGTCGAGCAACGTGTGCCAGGCATGATGGTCGTCGCCGACGCGAGCCACCGCGCTATGGTCCAGGCAGGCCCAACCCGGTTCGCCCTGGCTTTCGGCCTGGGCCAGGGCCTGGTCGGCGAGCTGAAGCACCGCTTGTGGCGAGTCGCCATGGACGAACGGTGCCAAGCCGATGGAGGCCACCGAGGCCACATCGGTCGCACCGGTGGCGTGCAGGCTCGCCAGTGCGCTTTCAAGGTTCTGCGCCAGTTGCAGCGCTTCTTCGCGTACCAGACCCGGCGCCAGCACGGCGAATTCACCACCGCGAATGCGCGTCACCAGATTCTGGGTTTCCGGATACCGGGCACTTTCGCGCAGCAGTTGTTCGCCAACAGCGATCAGCAACTGGTCGGTGCGCTGGCCGCCCAGGCGCTGGTTCAAACCGGCCAGGTCCTTGACTCGCAACAGCAGCAGGTAACCGGAACTGGCCTGCTCCGGATTGCTCACCCGGGCATTGAGTTGCATCTCGAAATAGCGCCGGTTAGCCAGGCCCGTGAGGTTGTCCTGATAAGACTCCACCCGCAGTTTCTCGCTGCGCTCGGCCTGCTCCTGGAACAACGCCTTGAGCTTCTCGACCATCTGGTTCATCGCCTGCACCACACGGCGCAGTTCAGGGGTACGCGGCAGCTCCGGCAGGCTCAGGAACTCACGGCGGGCAATGGCGTGAGACTGGTGCACCATGTAATCCAACGGCTTGAGCTGGCGACGCAGCAACAAGGCCCCCAGCACCGCGCTGACGGCGCCGCACAGCAACAACCAGCCCAGGCTGCCCAGTGCGCTCTGCCACAGCTTGGCGAGGGCGAACATCGGGTGGCTGACCACCTCTACCCGCGCGGCCTGCTCCCAGCCACGGCTGACGATGGCATCGCCACCGGCCGGCTCCAGGCCGATGAGCGAAACGAACCATTGCGGCACACTGCCCGCGTCCGGGGTGCCGGTGCGCTCGACCAGGGTCTTGTCGGTGGCCACGTCGACCACGCGGATGCTGGCGTAGTAGCCGCTGTCGAAGATCGAGCTGACCATCAGCTCCACCATCGCCGGATCATCGATATTGGGCGTCAGCGACAGCGCCAGCGCCGTGGCCGCGTCCTGGGCATGGGAGCGCAACTGGTTGACGTACTGGGCCCGCGAGCTCTCGAGGCTGACCATGAAGCTGCCGCTGAAGGCAACCACCAGGAACAGACAGATAGCGATCAACAGCTGTTTGAACAAGGACATCTGAGCGTGCGCTCCTAGTTAGTCGTCTCGACCGGAAAACCTTCGGCCTGCATTTTTTTCAACACATCCTGCCACCGGGACAGGCGCTTGGTATCACCGACTTTTTTGTTGCCCTTGGCACCCGGCAGCCACAGCCCTTCGGCATTGAAAGAGTAGACCGGCAACAGGTCGGTTCGCTGGCTGGCCGGCTGGATGCCGTCAATCAGGCTGTCGAGTACCAGGGGCATCGCCTCGGGCGTGGCGTAGTAAGTGAGCACCATGTGCGCCCGGTTCTGCCGCAACGCCTTGACGTAGGTAATGCGCAGCTTGTCACTGGACACCCCGAGATGACGCAGGCTGAAATACTTGGCGATGGCGTAGTCCTCGCAATCCCCGGCACCCTTCCACAAGGCCTGGATCGGGGTTTCCCAGTAATCGACCTCATGCCACAGGTCGATGTCTTCCACGTAGCGCACCTGTTTGTTGAAGAACAGGTTCACCACCTTGAGCTGTTCCAGCTCCGGGAGTTGTTTCTGGGTCGCCAACAGGTGTTGCCAGGCGTCGATCCGTTGCTGCCCCTCGCCCAACGGCCCATACAAGGCTTGTGCCCGTCGGCTGATCTGCGCGAAGTCCCAGTCCGCCCGCAAGCCGCCCAGCATGAGGCCGGCCAGCAGCAATGCCGAACACAGCCAGCGCAAGGACCTGAGGACAGGGAAAGGTGCAGCCAAGGGAAATACGTCCGAAAAGGGCCGTTGGAAATTCGTTGGATGGTGAAGCCTGGCCCGGTAAAAGACAATGGCAAGGTGCAATCACCAAAGGCACGCTAAACTTTAGTCCAGGAACCGAGGCCGCGAGATTTTGACGGCCGGATAATCTGTCACTAAGGTTGGCATGGATCCAATTCAGGATCTCCAGTCAGGGTACGTTGTCGTGACACAGAAGCCTAAACCGCTCAGCACTATCCAGGTCGACGGTCCAATCCCCGCCGATCAGGCACGTTCGATCATCGAAGGGGCGCTGCGCGAGGCCATCCTCGATGGACGCCTGCCTAGCGGTACTGCCCTGCGCCAGCAGGAACTGGCCGATCTGTTCGGGGTGAGCCGCATGCCGGTGCGCGAAGCCTTGCGCCAACTCGAAGCCCAGTCATTGCTCAATGTGGTCCAGCACAAGGGGGCGGTGGTGGCTCCGCTGATCACCACCAACGCCGTCGAGACGTACCAACTACGCACGGTGCTGGAAGCTTTTGCCCTGCGCCTGTCGATCCCGCTGCTCGATGCCGTTGACCTGGAGCAGGCTGCCGGCTACATCGAACAACTGGAAGCGCAAACCGAACTCGCTGAAATCGGCAGGCTCAACCGACAGTTCCACATGGCGCTCTATCGCAAGGCGCCCAACCGCAAGCTATTGGACCTGGTCGAGCGCGAACTCAACGAAGAGGAGCGTTTCCTGCGCTTTCACCTGTCCTCCATGGGGCTGGGCAAGTTGAGCCAGGACGATCATCGCGCCCTGCTCCAGGCCGCTGCGGACAAAGACATCGACAAAGCCGTTGGCTTGCTGGAGCTGCATCTGGAAAAAGCCTCGGCCACCATGCGCCGGTATCTGGAACAGCAATCGAGTCGCTGAGCAAACGCCGACAGTCCAGTCGGCGTAAAAACTTCTTACATATCCTTCCCAGTCCTTTCTCGCCTGCCCCGCGCGGCCCGGCTGTGTCTGCGACTCGTCGGCCCCTCAGGTCAATGGCACTGCCATCGATTTGGGCTCACTCTTGCGTTTGTCGATTCAAAAAACAGACCTGAAGAAGTCAGCGCCTGGCTGCAACCAGGCGAATCGAAGCCAATACGCAAGGAGCGTCGTCCAACCGGCGAGGTGTTCGGAGGTCCGACCGACGTCTCTCCCTTAAACATAAATTTCCTGATTCCCCAGTCCCTTGAAGTGCTCCGAGTGAGGCATTCACTCGAACTATTCGATTCTGATACTTATAAATCGGAAGGAGTTTCTTCGCCTGAATAAAACTTATCCAACAAGTTTTAGTGAGCAACTTCGCGCCTAATAAAAACAACACTTTAAATAATTAAAAATCCGCTTGCCGCCTAGTTGTTTTGTGTATTAGTTTTTTATTCGCCGAGTTGTTATCAACGGCATCCGGTAACGATACAGCCTGCAATCAGGCGCTTCAGACCGACAATCGCTATCAAAGCGAACACTTGAGTCACTCTGGCAATTTATGGATTTCGGTTCAGGCGCCCGTTCGCGCTGATAAAGATCGGGCACTTTCCGAGCAAAACATCATTGATGAGGACGTTCCAATGCAGCCAACTAAAGAACAACTATCTCTGAAAAAACAAGAACTAGGCCAGCACCCGGTTTTTTCCGAAATTACATCAATTGATCTGCTACGCCGCTTCATGGAAAGCCACGTATTTGCCGTGTGGGACTTCATGTCCCTGACCAAACGCCTGCAACGCGAACTCACCTGTGTCCACCTGCCCTGGCTGCCGCCGGCCGACCCGCACGCGGCACGCCTGATCAATGAAATCGTGCTCGGCGAAGAGTCCGACGACCGCCCCGGCGCAGGCTATTGCAGCCACTTCGAGCTGTATCTGGACGCCATGCGCGAAGTCGGCGCGGACACCAGCGCCATTGAGCAATTCATCACCCTGCAGCAGGAAGGCGTCAGCCCCGAGACCGCGCTGGACAGCGTCGAGGTCGAGCCGGCGGCGGCACGCTTCGTCCGCCAAACCCTGCACACTGCCCTGCACGCCCCGGCCCACAGCGTCGCCGCCGCGTTCGTGCATGGTCGCGAGAGCGTCATCCCGCAGATGTTCCAGCGCATGCTGGACGCCTGGGGCATTGGCCTGGATCAGGCCCCGACCTTCCGCTACTACCTGCAACGGCACATCGAGGTCGATTCCGAAGACCATGGCCCGGCGGCCGAAAAACTCCTGGCCCGGCTGATCAATGGCGACCCGCAGCGCGAGACCGAAGTGCTCGCCGCAGCCCTCGCCGCCGTCCACAGTCGCGCGGCGCTGTGGGATGGCCTGCGCCAGAGCATGACCCAACCGGTCGCGCAGGTGACGCCATGAACGCTATCCCCTATCAGTCTTTCGCCGACACCTGGGAAAGCCGCGCCACCATCCGCACCCGGCCACGGCGCCGGGTCGAGGACGACGACAAATTGATCTTCCCCATGAGCCGCCAGCCCATGGTGCACAGCCAGACGTTCCTCACGCACTGTCCGCAACTGCGCGATTTTGCCCTGGTGCAAAGCCTCTACAAGTTCATCAACGACGTGGTGATTTTCGAGACTGAACTGGTGGACCACACCGCCCGCCGCATCGCCAAGAACCGCTTCGGCATCGAGTTCCCGTTCGCCTGTCGCTACGACGCAATGACGGTGGTGGTGGACGAGGACTATCACGCACTGGTGGCGATGGACTTCATGCAGCAGACCATCGACATGACCGGCATCGAGCCGATCCCGTTGCCACAACAGATCGAACTCAGCCGCGCGATACCGGCGACCATGGCGCGCGCGCCAGAGCATTTGCTCAGCGCGGTGGAGCTGATCTGCATCGCCATCGCCGAGAACACCGTGACCAACGAAGTGGCGGCCTTCGCCCGCGACGACTCGGTCAAGGCGTCGATCAAGGGCCTGATGGCCGATCACCTGCTCGACGAAGGGCGGCATTCCGGGTTCTGGACGCGGCTGGTGCAGATGTACTGGCGCAGCGCGCCCGAAGCGGATCGCGAGGCGATTGCGCGCCTGATGCCTGGATTCATCGTCCAGTACCTGGCGAGCGACCTGCAACAGGCGTTCGACTTCGAATTGATCGCCCACCTGCCGGTCGACGAATCGGTGCGCCAGGCGCTGCGCGAGGACGCCAGTGCACTGGCTTATCCGATCAATCGCTTCCACCCGTTGGTGGGCAATATCACGCGCTTCTTTCGCGGCAGTTCCATGCTCGCCTCCCCTTGCGTGCGCGACGCCCTCGCGGATTACCTGACCCCATGAGGACCTTTCAATGAGACGCCTCGAAATTGCAGTGCCTGGCACCAGCCAGGCCATGGCCGAACTGGCCCGGGAACTTGAACAGCATGGCCACGTTGTCGTGGACCTTCAATCGACCACCACCGTCGACCTGTTGATTGATGACGGCACGGTTTGGCCTGCCCTTAAAGCCCGCTCCCGCCTTGAAATACGCGTGGCGATGCGCAACGTGCCCGGCGAATTTCTGCCACAACCGATGGTGTTTTTTCACACCGCTGCGCGGCGGCTACTCGCCCAGGAGCTCATCGCCACGCAAAGCGACGGCAATGGTCAGTCGTTGCGCCTGCGGGCCTTGGCGGCGGTGGTCGAGGGCGGTGCGCGGCTGGTCAGCCAGTTATCGCGGGATGACAGCTGCTTCGATCAAGGGCCTGCGATGCAAGCCGAGCCTGTCGATACCCCGCTGCTGGCGCTCGATGCGCTGGAGCCGCTGGCGTTCGAGCATCGTCTCAATCGGCCAACCGTGCCCTGGCTGTTGGCCGCCGCCGAGGTGCCGGTGCTGCATAGCATCGAACAGCGCATGCTCGATGACGCGAAGCGCCCGGCCCTGTGGGTCGATGGACAACTGATCGACTACAAAGCCTTGCGCAGCCTGGCACTCAGGGTGCAGCAGGCGATGCTGGAGCGGTTGGAACACGCAGACTCTGAGCAAGCAAGACCTGTGGGAGCAAGGCTTGCCCGCGATATAGACACAGCGGTACCCAACCAGACCGAGTCATCGTTCATCGCGGGCAAGTCCGGTTCCCACAGGCCTTGCACCGACAAGCCTAGCTCGCAGAAGGTGATTGCGCTGTGCTTGCCTAAATCCGCGCACCTGTACGCGGCGATCCTCGCGGTGCTGGGGTGCGGGGCGGTGTACCTGCCGCTGGACCCGCAGCACCCGGCGCAACGTCGGCGCTTCATCCTGGAGAACGCCAAGGCCAGCCTGCTGTTGCACGACGGCAGTAGCGACCTGGGCGACCTTTCGCTGCCGACCCTGGACGTACGTCGACTGCCTGCGACCACACCGGGCATTCCAGCCTCGCTGATACGCCGTACCGTGGACATCGACGAGCCGGCGGTGGCGATCTACACCTCCGGCACCACCGGCCACCCCAAAGGCGTGCTGCTCAGTCATCGCAACCTGAGCCATTTCTGCGCCTGGTACGGCGACTACGTCGGCTTGCAGCGCGACAGCCGGGCGCTGCAGTTTTCCACCATCAACTTTGATGCGTCGTTGCTGGATATCCTGCCGACCTTCATCCACGGCGCCCTGCTGGTGGCGCCCGATGAAGACCAGCGTCGCGATCCACAGCAATTGGTCGCGCTGATTCACCAGCAACGGATCACCCACGCCTTTCTGCCGCCGGCGCTGCTCAGCGTCATGCCGTTGGAAAGTCCGTTGGGACTGACCCACCTGATCACCGGCGGCGATGTCTGCGAACCATTCGTGATCGAACGGCTCGCGCCACAGTGCCGGTTCCACAACATCTACGGCCCGACCGAAACCACGGTGCTGGCGACCACCCGGCAGTTTGGCGTCGGCGACAACAACCGCAACCTCGGCGTGCCCATCGCCAATTGCCGGATGCTGATCCTGGACGAACAATTGCAACCGGTGCCTCAGGACACACCCGGCGAGTTGTATATCGCCGGGCCGGGCGTCGGCCTGGGTTACCTGAACGACCCGCTGCTCAGCGCCAGCCGCTACCTCGACCTGACGCTGCCCGGCGGGCAGGCGTTGCGGGTCTATCGCACCGGCGATATCGGTCAGTGGACGGATAACGGCATCGAGCTGAGCGGGCGGCGCGATAACCAGGTGAAGATCCGCGGTTTCCGGGTCGAGCCCGAAGAGATCGAGCATTGCCTGCGCGAACGCCAGTTGTTCCGCCAGGTGGCGGTGGGTGTGGACGAGCGGCGCAGGATCCTGGCGTTTCTGGTTCATCCCCAGCAAAAGGCAGCCCTTCAAGCCTTGCGCGAACATGTACAGAACACCCTGCCCAGCTACATGCACCCCGCGGCCTATGTAGAGTTGCCCAACCTGCCTTACACCAGCAACGGGAAGGTCGATCGCCGGGCTTTGCTGGCGACTGCGGTGCAGGTGCACAGCGCCAGCCAGCGACGCCAGCCGCAAACCCCATTGGAAACCCAACTGCAAGCGATCTGGGCCGAGCTGCTGGAGTTGCCGCCGGAAGACATCGCCACCGACGAGAGTTTTTTCAATCTCGGTGGGCACTCGATCCTGCTGTCGCAGCTGCTGCTGAGCCTGCGCCAGACCTTCGGGCGCAGCCTGTCGATCAACCGCTTCATCGAAGCGCCCACGCTGCTGACCCTGGCGAAGTTGCTCGACGGCCCGGAGCACGACAACGCCTCGGTACTGAGCCCGCAGGCCTTTATCGATGCCGAGGCGCCGCTCAACATCGAGCCGCTGCCCATCAGCCAGTGCGGCGATGTGCACAAGGTGGTGGTGACCGGTGCCAACAGCTTTCTGGGGGTGCACATCGTCGAAGCGCTGCTGGACTGGGGCGCCACAGAGGTTGCGTGCCTGGTGCGGGCGTCTGGCGGGCAAAGCGCGGCGGAGCGTTTTTCCCAGGCCCTGCAAGACAACCGCCTGACTCACTTGGACCTGAGCCGGGTCAGCGTCTACGCCGCCGATATCACCCAACCCCAACTGGGTTTGCCGGATGAGGTCTACACCCGCATCGACAGCACCTTCGGCGCGCTGGTGCACAACGCCGCCCACGTCAATCACGTGCTCGACTACCCGTCCCTGGCGCGGGATAACGTGGAGCCGATCTTCGAATGCCTGCGCCTGTGTGAAGGGCGGACCAAGAAGATCTTCAACTTCGTCTCCACGCTGTCGGCGTCCAGTGCCCTGGGTGTCGATGGGCAGGTGCTTGAACTACCCGCCGCGCCGACGCCGCCGATCTACATCAAGAACGGCTATAACCTGTCCAAATGGGTTGGCGAACGGATCCTGCAACGGGCCCGGGATCAAGGCGTGTGGGTCAACCTGTTCCGCCCCGGCAACATCAGTTTCAACAGCCTGACCGGGGTCTGCCAACCCCACAAGAACCGCTTGATGCTGATGCTCAAGGGCTCGATCCAGCTCGGCCAGGTGCCGGACCTGTCGCTCAATTTCGACCTGATGCCGGTGGATTTCCTCGCCCGCTTCATTGCCTTCCACGCCAGCCGCTACCAGCCGACGCAAGCGGTGTTCAACCTGCACAACCCCGAACCCTTGAGCTGGGACGCCTACGTGGCGTCGTTCCGTGACAGCGGCCGGGAGTTTTCCCTGGTGAGCGTCGCCGACTGGCAACGACAGTTGGACCGGGTCGATCCCGACAACGCGTTGTTTGGCGTGCTGGGTTTTTACCTCAACGGGTTCGAGGAGGACATCGGCGATATCTCGCTGATCCGCCACGACAACGCCCGCACCGGCGTCCGGCAGATGGGCGCCCGCTACCCGGAAAAATCCCCGGCGCTGCTGCGTCGTGGCGCCGACTACCTCAAAGCCATCGACTTCATCTGAAGTACCTCAACCCCAAAGCAAGGAGCAAGACCATGAGTGCATTTCAACCCGACACCCTGATCAAGAACCCACACGCCTGCCACGTCGAAGCCTCGGTGCAGATATCGACCGATGCGGCTCGTGCCTGGGAACTGGTGGGCGACTTTGGCGGATTCAACCGTTTCATCCCGGCGCTTGAGCGCATCGAAATGACCGGCGAGGGCGTGCGGTCCCTGCGCAAGAAATTTTTCGTCGACGGGCAGAACCTGGTGGTGGAACAGCTCAACAGCCGTGACGACCAGGCCATGCACATGACCTGGACCCTGATCTACAACACCCTGGGCATCGACAACCTGTGGGCGGCGATGCGCGTCGAACCCCTGGCCGACAACCGCTGCCGCGCCACCTGGACCATCATCGCCGACCACACCGACGCCCATACACCGTCCGGGTTCCGGGATTTCCTGCAAGGCTTTGCCGATGAGGCGATGGGGAATGTGCAGGCGATGTTCGCCTAATCCCACCCCCCTGAGGGAGCGGGCTTGCTCGCGAAAGCGGTGGGTCAGGTTGCAGTGATGTCGACTGTGCTGCCCCCTTCGCGAGCAAGCCCGCTCCCACACTGGTTTTCGGGTGGCTGCAACATTCAGATCCACCACAAACCCCTGTGGGAGCGAGCCTGCTCGCGATGCGGTGGATCAGATCTTGAAGCTGTCCACCAACTGCTTCAGCCGATTGGCCTGTTGCGACAAGGCATCGCAATCCTTCAACGTTTCATTGAGGTTGGCGACGCTTTGCTGGTTCAGCAAGTTGATGTGGCTGACGTCCATGTTGAGGGTTTCCACCACGGCGGTCTGCTCTTCGGTCGCCGCGGCCACCGACTGGTTCATGCCGTCGATCTCGCCAATGCGCTGGGTCACGCTGACCAGCCGCAGGCCGGCCTGGTTTGCCACTTCCACGCTTTCTTCGCTGGAGACCTGGCTGGCGTTCATGGTGGTCACCGCCTCGCGCGAGCCGACCTGCAGCGAGGTGATCATTTTGTGGATTTCTTCCGCCGACTCCTGGGTACGATGCGCCAGGTTGCGCACTTCATCGGCCACCACCGCAAAACCACGCCCGGCCTCACCGGCGCGGGCCGCTTCGATGGCGGCGTTCAGGGCCAGCAGGTTGGTCTGCTGGGAGATGCCCTTGATCACGTCCAGGATGTGCCCGATGTTGTCGGTGCTGGCGTTCAGGGTTTCGATCTGGGTGCACGACAGGCTGATTTTCTGCGACAGCTCGGTCATGGCGTGGATGGTTTTTTCCACCACCTGACGACCGTCATCGGCCTGTTCGCTGGCGCCGCTGGCGTGTTGCGAGGCGTCGGCAGCATTGCGGGCGATTTCCTGGGTCGCGGCGCCCAATTGGTTAATGGCCGCCGCCACGCTGTTGGTCCGCGCGCTCTGCTCATCCGAACCGACCAGCGAAGCGTTGGACGAGGTCATCACCCGCTGCGACAGGTCATGCACCTGCCGGGTGGCGGAAGACACTTCGGAAATCGACGCATGGATCCGCTCGACGAACTGATTGAACGAGCCGCCCAGCACCGCGAACTCGTCCTTGCCCTGCACCATCAGGCGCCGGGTCAGGTCACCTTCACCCTGGGCGATGTCCTGCATGGCGCGGCCCATGGTGGTCAGCGGACGCATCAACACTTGGATCAGCATGCTCAACAGCAACGCAATGGCCGCCACCGCAATGAACATCGCGATCAGCGCGGACGTACGGAACTGGCTCAGTGGCGCGTAGGCCTTGGCCTTGTCGATGGACAAGCCGATGTACCACTCGGCGTTCGGCAGGCCGGTTACCGGGGTGAACGAAAGGATCCGATCCTGTCCGTTCAGCTCGACTTCCTGAATGCCCTTGCCGATGCGCACCGGCGTATTGGGGTAGATGTCCTTGAGGTTCTTCATCACCTGGTCTTTGTCCGGGCTGACGATCACCTGACCGTCGCCGCTGACCAGGAACGCATGGCCGATACCACCGAAATCCACCGAGTTGATGATTTTCACCAGGGTTTCCAGGCTCAGGTCACCGCCCACCACACCGAGCAGCTCGCCGTTCTTCTTCACAGGCAAGGCGATGGTTACTACCAGGCCACCGACGGCTGCCGAATAGGGTGGGGTCAGCATGGTCTTGTCGGCGCTCACGGCCTGTTTGTACCAGGGGCGCTGACGCGGATCGTAGCCGTCAGGCATCTTGGCGTCAGGGCGCTGGGTGAACGTGCCGTTGGCCTGGCCCACGTAGGTGAATTGAAAGTTCGAAGTCAGCGCCGGCTGATCCACCAGCCCCGCCAGATCGGCATTGGCGCCTTGGTGTGCGATGTTCTGGCCGAGGTTCTCCAGCACCAGCACGCGGCCGCTCATCCAGTTCTGGATACTGCTGGCCGTCAGGTCACCGGACTGCTCGATGGAAGACTCGAGGCTGCTGCCGATGGTGCTGCGCTGCAAATAGTCGTTGTAGAGCGTGAACAGGGCAAAAGCCAGGACCACCACACCAGAGGCGGCCAGGAGGATTTTGTGACTGAACTTTAGATTCATCGATGGGGCTTCTTATGCAGGAGTGGGGGTGCATTCCGGTTGCGGTTGCAGGTAAAGCGTAGACGGGGCTTTTGACCTCGCTCCACTTTGGTGCACGCTTATGAAGCTGTCGGCAAGCCAACGGAAAAAATTAGGCTTGCGTGACGCCAGGCGACGAGAGGACAGCTCTCAAGGCCTGGCATGGAATGCAGCTGGCGCCTGCTGAAACGCTCAAGCCCGCACGGTCTCCACCTCCTCGTTGGCCGCCACAGCCTCGCCCACAAACCGGTTGGCCCGGCCAAAAGTGCCGAAATCGTTGAACCGCACGCCCATCTCGCGCATCACTTTGTGCGCCACCGGCACCGTCAGTTGCCGGATATAGAATGGTTCCTTCACCACAAAGTGATGAATCCCATGGCTGCTGCCGAAGTTGAAGCAGAACGCTTGCAGCGGCCACAGCCACCAGGGATTGAGCACCTGGGTCTGCTGGATGACATTGCCCGGCTCGATGTCGCCGTAGTAATGCATGTTCGAGCTGATGAAGTGCAGGCAGAAAGTGCGCAGCACGTTCGGGCCGATAATCACCACCGCCGCGATGTCGATCACCTGCATCGCCGCCAACGTGTTCGCTGACCAGTCAATCGAGGTGCCGAACAGGCCGGCGATGCCGTTGGCACCGTGAAAACCGAGAAACACATACCAAGCGCCCCAGTGCAGCAGCGCCAGCGGGAAATACACCTTGAGAGTGCGCTTGAGGACGCTGCGCTTGTGCGTCCAGGTCTTGGCCCGCAACAGGCGGATGAACGCCGACATCACGTTGTCACCGACCATCAGCAACCGCGCCAGCCCCCAGGGCTCGCCGTTGGTGATGGCGCGTTCTTCCAAGTCAGCCTCGCTGCCGGAAAACTTGTGATGATTGAGGTGCAGGTGCCGGCGGATCCACGGGTTGATGGTGCTCGGCCGCGCCAGCCACACCAGGCCCATCATCAGGTTATGGGGCAGGCGTTGCTTGCGAAAGTACATGCTGTGGATCAGATCGTGCTCCAGTTCATGGGTCAGGGACGCAAAGAAAGCGTTGAGCAGCAGGCACGCCCAGCCGGCCAGATGACCATTGATGTAGAGCAGCGCCGAACCGATCATCCCCGCCAGGGCGAACGCCAGGATGCCCGCGCCCAGTGCATCCTGGTGCCGCAGGATCGGGTAGCGCCGACGCAGTTCTTCGCCCCGGGCCAGTACCACCTGGCGAATATGGGCGGATCGTTCTGCTGCATTCAATCGCTCGGGACTTGCGCAACGGCCGTGCATGGCTTACATCCTCTAGTTATCGATGTGCTCATCCTGCCGGGCGTTGCCCATGGGGTGGTAGCCGTATACGCCAACCTGTTGACCGCAAGCGCCAATCGTCATGACTGAACCGACCTCACTCGCCAGCTGGACCCGCGCCCTGCGCAAACAGCTCGATGCGCTGGGCCTGGACAGCCACGCCTTGTGCCTGGAGGCCGGCCTCGATCCACAGTTGATGGACGACCCGAACGCCCGCTATCCGCTCTCGGCAACGACGCGCCTGTGGACGCTGGCGGTGCAGGCCAGCGGCGACCCGGCGATCGGCCTGCGGGTATCGCGCTTCGTCAGCCCCACCACCTTCCATGCCCTGGGTTATGCCCTGGTCGCCAGCGGCAGCCTGCGGGAAGTGTTCGAGCGGATCGTGCGCTATCACCCGGTCGTCAGTGACGCGCTGACCCTGCGACTGAGCCGCAGCGAAGACCGCTACCGCTTCACGCTCGACGCGCCAGAGGACCGGCCGGCGCCGGCCTTCGAAGCTATCGATGCCTTTGCCGCGATCTATGTGCGCACCTGTCGCAACCGCCTGGGACGCGACTACGCGCCCTTGGCGGTGTACCTGCGACGCCCGGAGCCGGCCGATCCCAGCCCATGGCATAAAGTGTTCCGCTCACCGGTGCATTTCGCCGCCACGCAGGATTACCTGGAGTTCGGCCTCGCTGATTTCGACCGGCACCTGGACGACGCCAACCCGGAACTGGCCGAACACAACGAAACGGTGCTCAAGCGCACCCTCGCCCAGCTCCAGCCGTTGACCTGGGAGCGCAAGGTGCGTGCGGCCATCGAGGCTCAACTGCCCGAAGGCGAACCCAGCGCCGAGCACATCGCCAAGGCCATGCACCTGAGCCTGCGCAGCCTGCAACGGCACCTGGCCGATGAAGGCTGCCGCTTCGACGCGCTGCTCAATGAATGCCGCGAGAACCTGGCGCTGCTGCACCTGCGCGACCCGAACTGCTCGCTGAGCGAAGTCAGCTACCTGCTCGGCTTTGCCGATACCAGCAGCTTCAGCCGCGCGTTCAAACGCTGGACCGGCATGACGCCGGGACAGTTTCGCGATGGGGTGCGCTAGGGGTTTGCGGTGGCTGTAGCGGCCTCTTCGCGAGCAAGCCCGCTCCCACAGGGGTTCTGCGGTGAGACGAAGATTGGGTGGCCACCGAAAATCCCTTGTGGGAGCGGGCTTGCTCGCGAAAGCGGTCGTTCAGCCCCCCGAGGGCTTGAGGCTGCGCGCCAACCCCATGGTCCAAGCCTCGATCATGGCTTCCCCCGTTGCCCGGAACCTTTGGTTGCCGCCCATGTACTGACGCATCTCCGTCATGGCAAGGTCCATCCCCTGAATCACTTGCTCTATCAACTCGTTGCAACGCCCCTCGGTCAGGTTGCAGGCAGAACGGCCGAACCGCATCAGCATCTTGTGTTTGGGCCACGCTTTCGAACCGCCCAACAACAGTGCCATGTTGTCATTACGGATGTACACGGCGGTGCTGACGAGGTCATAGGCAGGTGCAAGTCTGATGGACGCATCGGCTGCGCAGTGATCATAAAGCACGCCGAAATTTTTCAGATGCGCATCGCCATTTTTCAAACCGGCCGAGAGCGCGACTATCTTGAACAGCGACTCCAGTGCGTGGCTGAGCAAGTGCGGCGAAACGAATGCTTTGATCTGTCGAGCCGCTCCTTCGTATGAGCCGTCGTACTTGGCCTTCGATGGCGACCCGTTGAGCACACAGAAGTCCTCGAAGCCCAGGTAACGTCCATCTGCGAGTAAGTCGAAGCGTTTGACGATCAGAAATTTGCCATGGTCGCTCAATTCGAATTCCGGCACCTCGAGCCCAGCGTGCAGGGCGGCCCGCATGCAAAAAAACTCATTGGCGGCCAACTCCGGAAACTCGTCGGAACGAAATGCCTTGATCAGATGGGTAGAACCCCGATGGGTCAAACGGTCGACTGTCGTCGCGCTGTCGCGCACCAGCACCTTGGGTTGTACGCCGGACACACCTGAATACTGTCCGTAGGTGTGCATTAGATCCTCGAACAGCCCCTCGGCCCCATCGTGCACCAGCAGATCCGCCAGACTGGTTTCAGGTGGTTCAGTCTCGTTCCGGTGAGGACCGATACCCACGCGCCCCAATTGATGGGGGCCCACAATCGCAAGCATGGCAAAGTCATCGAAACCACGTACCGCTTTGCTGAAGCGCCGAACCAGCTCATCACGCAAGGCCCCTTCAGGCAGGTTCATTTCAAAGATTGGCGGTACACCTGATTCCCAGATGTAGCTTTCAAGACGTGCCGGCATGGTCAGCGACACGGACAGCTCTTCAGTCGCGTTATCGCCATAGGTGAACACAGAGTCGGCGCGCCGTTGGCCTCGCCCCAGAGTGCCAACAGCTGTCTCGCCCACTGAAACCTGTAGTCGGTCCAAACCTTGCTCGTCAGCCATGGAAAGACCCCTTTTTCAACGAGTCGAGTGTGGGACGCTTCGATGGCCGGGCGATGGCTGTCAACTCATAGCCAAAACCATTGAGGATCGCTTCCACCTTTCGGATTCCTACTTCAGGGATGGTGTTATTTTCAATGCCTGAGATCGTGGCGCGGCTCATGCCGTATTGCGCAGCCAACGCTTGCTGGGAAAGCTTTCGTTCCTTGCGCAGCCGTCTGATCAATTCGCCTAAGGTTTCCATGCAAAGCTCCAGCATCGTATACAGTGCAAAACTACCATATGGCGCTAACATGCACTCTATTTGATTCATTTTTAATGCGCCACAGGACGGCGCCAGGCTTCAGAGAGCGGTCAACGCCCGCAACCGCTCCATGTCGAGAATTTCGATCTCCCCGTAGCCCAGGTGAAGAATGCCCTGGGCCTGCAAGTCCTTGAGGATCTGGTTCGTGGTCTGGCGTGACAGCGAGAGCATCAGCGCCAGTTGTTCCTGGGGCAGCTGCAGCACTCGCCTTGCCGGTTCGATTTCGCCGTAGCCCTCGGCGATCAGCAGCAGGCGGTGGGCGACGCGGGCCGGGGCGGGCATCAGGCTCTGGTGTTCGAGGTTGATGAAAGCCAGGCGCAGTTTGTGGCTCATCAACAACGCCAGATGCCGCCAGTAAATCGGTTGTGTCTCCAACAATTCCAGCAACGGGGCCTGGGGTAAATGCAGCAACGTGCATTGCCCTACGCCCACCGCATCGTGGGTCCGCGGTTGCCCATCGAACAGGCAGATTTCGCCGAACCAGTGAGGCGCTTCCACCACACTCAGCAGCGCTTCCTTGCCCTGTTCATTCACCGCGCCGACCCGCACCGCGCCCTCCAACACCGCGTACATCCCGCAGGGCGGATCGCCGCGCTGGAACAGCCGATGCCCGGGCGGCAGGCGGCGCACCCGGGACATTTCCAGCAGGCTATTCTGTAATTCAACCGGCAGATGGCTGAACCAGTGGCCGGCCATCAGATGTGAGTGCCAGGGATGGGAATTCATGGAGACTCCGGACAAGTGTCGGCTAGCTGACAGAGCGCCTGATGGAACCTGGGCATCATGCGGGTATCACCTCAGGAGGAACAACAATGAAAAACCTCGTTGATCATCTCAGTCAATACGCCGCCTACCATCGCGACCCACGCAACATCGCCAGCCATTTCATTGGCATTCCGCTGATTTTCGTCGCGGTCGCGGTACTGCTGTCCCGCCCGGGCTGGCCGGTGGGCGCGGTCCTGGTGTCCCCGGCGCTGCTGGTGGCGGCGGCCAGTGCCTGGTTCTACCTGCGCCTGGAGTTGCGCCTGGGTGTGCTGATGACGGTGCTGCTGGGCCTTGCAGTGTGGACGGGCCAGGTGCTGGCGGCGCACAGCACCCTGATGTGGCTGGGCAGTGGCCTGGGGATGTTTGTGGTGGGTTGGGTGATCCAGTTTGTAGGGCACTATTACGAGGGCCGCAAACCGGCGTTTGTCGATGACCTCACCGGGTTGATTGTCGGGCCGTTGTTCGTGGTGGTCGAAGCAGGATTTCTGCTCGGGCTGCGAGGCGAGCTCAAGCGCGCCATTGAAGAGCGTGCCGGGCCGGTGGCATTGCGCGGGGTGCGTTCGACGGTCTGAGGGGCGTCTTTGTGGGAGCGGGCTTGCTCGCGAAAGCGGTGGATCAGTTAACATCGATGTCGGCCGATCAGACGCCTTCGCGAGCAAGCCCGCTCCCACAAGAGCCTGCACCTTACCTCCCGGGCTTCACACCGTGCCGAACTCGACCCGCACCGTCAGCGCTCCGGTGTTGTCGGTCAGACCCTTCCCGTATGCGCCGGTCAGGTCATCGTTGATGCACAACTGCAGTTCCCCTTGCTGGTTTTCCGGAAGCTGGCGCAGATCGCCGACCAGGAACGGCGTCCCGTTGTTGCCGATACGACCGACCAGCGCGCCTTCCGCCGCACCGGGCAGCGCGTAGGAGTCATAGTCGATGTGCCTCGAACCACCGTTGCCATCCACATTGCCGCCCTGCGGGCTGGCGCACCACAGCCCACTGACGTAGCGCACCAGGCGCGGCAACGGCCCGCCGAGCTGCACGCCGGTGCCCTGCCAGGCCTTGTTCGCGGCGACCTGCATCGTCACGGCCCGGAGGTCATTGGACAACGTATCCCCGGCCTGGAACGACAACGCTGCAATCGTCAGGCTCGGGTTCGAGGTCCCGGTGCTGGGGAAAACACCGTCGCCCACCAGGAACAGGTTCTTGTGGTCCCAACTGCGCTGGAATTTGTCGACCACCGAGTTCGCCGGATTGTCCCCCATGCGATAGGTGCCCATCAGGTGCCCGGCGCCCTGGAAGCTGTAGTCTTCGCCCTTGTAGCTGAACGTTCCCTGGTTGATGGGTTTGGTCAGCTCCACCGCACCGAGCAGCTCGGTGATGATGTGGCTCGCCAGGATCTTTGCCTGCCTGAAGCCCTCCTTGGTGTAGTCGGACAGGTCATAGTGGATTTCCGGCCGGGGGATGTTGAGCCGGTCGGTGTACTCGGTCGAGGGCACGATGTAGCAGTTCGATTGATCGGGGTGTTCCTCGACCTGTTCCACCAGGAACCCGATCCGGAACTGACGGGTGAACAACAGGTTGAGTTTTTGAATCAACGCCGTGCCGTAAAGCGCTTCAGTGGGCGGCGCTGGTGTCTGTTTCGCCGGCAGCGGGTTGGTGCAACTATTGTTGGCGCCGTCGATGAAATCGGCCACGGTGACGTAGGGATCGCCAACCGGCCAGTTCCAGCCCTCGTTGCCGATTTCGATGCGCCACGCTGCCCGTTGGCTGCGAAAGGCCCCGTCGCGCAGGCTTTCGATGCCCGCCGTGGACACCGGCCCACGATAAGGGAAAACCGTCTTGCCCTCCGGCATCAGCCCCCACGCCAGGTAGATCGGATGATCGGACAGGCTGCGCCCCACTTGCCCGCTGGTGTTGGCGACACCGTTGGGCCAGGCCGGGCTCTTGGAGTTGAGCAGCAATTTAGGCGTTTCGATGGCGTGGGCGGCGATCACATATCGCTGCCCCACGGCCACGCCGGTGCCAGTGATCGGCCCGTCGCCCAGCTGATACTGGATAAACTCGACGCCGTTGATATTGCGGTCCGCTCCCACGGTCACCTTGCTGGCGACTGTCCGGTACAGCACCCGGACCTTGCCCGTCGCCAACGCCTTGTTCATGGTCACGGTCGCGTCGTACTTGGCCTGGATCGGGCAGATCGGCGTGCAGTTGGTATTGCCGGCGCACACCCGGCGCCCCGCGTAAGGTTGCGAGTTGCGCCCGGCCGGGGTCGGGCTGACCACCAGCGGCAAACCGTCGAACGTCTGCCCCGCCACCGCCGTGACGAAACTGCCATCGACCAGCGACAACGGAATGCTGTGCATCGGGAAGGCATAGCCTTCAGGAAAGGTCATGCCCAGATAGGCCTGGTCGGCGACATTGGCCGACACACCGATTTCCGCCTCGGCCCGGCAATAGGCACTTTGCAGATCGTCGTAACTGATCGGCCAGTCCATCCCGACGTTGTACTTGGTCTTCAGGCGAAAATCGTTCGGCACCATGCGCAGGCACGTCCCGACCCAATGCCAGGTCGTCCCGCCGCCCACCCGTTCGTAGGTGCTGTTGAACGGCAGCGGGCCCTTCTGCACCAGGTAACTGACCTTGGGATCGTTCCAGCCAAGGATCAGGTCGGCGATGGTCGCCCGAGGGGCGTTTTCCTGGCTCGGATCACGCGGCGTGTCCAGGTTCGACACCGGTGGATAAGGCGACTCCGGGGTTTTCAGCGTGGCCGTGTAGAAACGCTCCAGGTACTGGGCACGGTTGGCCGGGATCTCCGGCCCGGATTCGAGCACCAGCACGTCGATCCCGGCCATGCCCAATTGATAAGCGATGATGCTGCCGGCCAGCCCCGCGCCAACGATGATCACCTCGGTTTGTTCGGTGCTCATGACGAGGCTCCTTGCTGCGTGTTCGCCGCCACCCCGGTGTAATCCTCAAGGCTGGGCGGCGTGCTGTTCCAATAGCCGAAAAACATCTCGCTGTAGCCCATGGGGTGGGCCTGGGCGATTTTCCAGGCCCAGCTCTGGATGTATGCCTGGTCGGACACCACCGTCGAGTCGGTCGACTTGAAGCTGCCGGCGGCATAGGGCTGGTACCAGACACCCAGCAGCCAGAGTTTCATGATCGAGCGCGCCGCTTGCGCGGCCTGGGTGACGGCTGGCCGTGAGCCGTTCATCAGTACCGCCTGGGCAATCTGGTCCGGTGGTACGTGGTCGCCGGCCAACGTGGCGTACTGGGTCAGCAACGCGTTGAGCACCTCAGGCGTGATTCGCGGCCTGATGAATTCGAGAAAGATCGGCGGCAACCCCACCTGGTCGATGGCGGGCGCCAGCCGATCAGTGGGGATGCCGGTCAGGGCTGATGACAGGCCAACGAAATTATCCAGATCACTGCTCATGGCTGACTCCTTGTCGCGCCTGTGGACTGTGCGCGTTCGAGCAAATAGGTGAAATCCGCGAAGCTGGTACGCGGGGACTCGGTGACATGGGTGGCTGCATTGCCGTGACAGGCCATGCAACTGGACGACGCCTGGGGCGTGGCGCCCTGGATGTAGGTTTCCAGGGTGGCATTAGCCAGGAACAGCGGCGCGGGGTTGCCCAGGGGATTGGCGGCCGATATCTGGCAGTTCGGTTGCGGGTCCGACGGCCACTGGGTACTGATCAACTGGTAGTTCGCCCACACGCTCTGCGGATTGACCGTACGCAACAGCGCCTGGTAGCTGGCGTTCAAGGTCTTGGTGGCGTCGCTCAGCGGTATGTCCCGCACGATTTGCGAGGGCGTCGCCTTCACGGCCGGGTTCCATGGGCGCGGCGGCGGTTGGTTGATGTCGCTTTTGCTGGCCGCGTTGTAGAACAGATACGGGCCCGTGCGCTGGGCCATGGGCGTGGTTTTTTCCGGCACATTGTTCACATGCTCGAAGGTCGACCAGACCCACTGCGCCGCACTGTTGGTCTTATGCACGATGTGCAGGCCCACCAGCCCGACCGGCTCGGCCCTGCACGACTCCTCGACAATCGGCCCATGGCTCGGGTCGTTGTTGCCCGGGGTGTAGACCAGCGCATCGACGGTGTGGAAATCCTGCGCCCGGTCATTGGGGCCGAGCACTTTCCACGACGCCTTCACCATCAGCGCACCGACCTGTTTCTTTTCGGTGATGCCACAGCTGAACGCCACGGCATTGGTCGGCTTGGCGGCAAAAAACGCCTGCTGACCTTCAATGCTGTACAGACCGTTGTCGACGATGTCGTTGAACATCGATTGGTTGACCACGATTTCGTTGCGCGTGTAGCTGCCGTTCTGATCCACCAGCGGGCCGCTCTCGAAGGGCTGGATAAACTCATCCAGCACATCGGGCACCTTGCCCATCTGCTGCAACAGACGCCCGGGCTTGAGCGACTTGCAGGCCTCGGGAAGGGTCGCCGGGGCGCCCCAGGGCAGCGGCGCCTGGCCTTTGGCCCGGAATATCTGGTAGCTCTCTTTCCAGCTTTCCCATACGGTCGCCGCGTCCTGCTTGCCGATTGGGGTGCCGGTGTCCGGGTTGCCGTTGTCCAGCGCCGGCCAGCTCAGGGCGATGAAGGTCTGCCACGACAAGTCATCGAAATTGGCTTGCAGACTGGACAGGGAGACCGGTTGGGTGACCGTGACATCGAAGGGTATCTGGGGGGATAACGAAGGGGCGGCGCTGGCGGCCGGGGCCAGCAAGACGCCTAACAACGCACAGCCAAACGGGCCATGCCGACTGACTTCCAATCTCATGCTGTCTCTCCTTGCATCAGGCGCAGGAGAGACCACCGGTCCGTCATTGGACTCTTACTCGCCTCCTGGCAACTCTGAGTCTAGGTAGGGTTTTGGCTGGCAAAAGGCGAAAGCGTAGAACCGATCGAAGCAAGGCCGGGCGGGGTTATTCGGATTTGGATTGCGGTGATAGCGAGGACGCCATCGTCGGATCGCCGCCCGGAGCAGGCTCGCTCCCACAGGGTTCGAGGTATGCCTGGGAGTCGGCGAACACCACCGGACCACTGTGGGAGCGAGCTTGCTCGCGATGCTTTTGCCCTTAGAGGTTGGCGACTTTTTGCCAGACCTTCGGCTTGAAGAACAGCGTCTCGCCCTTCGCCAGGCCCACCAGACTGTCGTGGTCCTTCACCACTTCGGCCTCGATCAGCTCGCTCTGGCCTTCCACCTTCAGGGTGACCCGGGTGGTGGCGCCCAGCGGACGGATGTCCCGCACCTCGGCGGCGTGGTGGTCTTCAAGCTCCGAGCGCGACAGCGAAACTTCGTGCGGACGGAACAGCACATGCCGGTCCTCGCCCAAATGCAGGCGATTCGAATCACCGAGGAAGTGGTAGACGAAATCACTGGCCGGGTTCTCATACACATCGCCCGGCGAGCCGATCTGCTCGATCACGCCCTTGTTCATCACCACGATCCGGTCGGCGACTTCCATCGCCTCTTCCTGGTCGTGGGTCACGAACACCGAGGTCAGGTTGATGTCCTCGTGCAGCCGCGCCAGCCAGCGCCGCAGCTCCTTGCGGACCTTGGCGTCGAGGGCGCCGAAAGGTTCGTCCAGCAGCAGCACCTTGGGTTCCACGGCCAATGCACGGGCCAGGGCAATACGCTGGCGCTGGCCACCGGAAAGCTGCTCAGGGTAGCGGTCGGCGAGCCAATCCAGTTGCACCATGTTCAACAACTCATGGACCTTGGTCGCGATCTGGCTTTCGTTCGGGCGCTGGCCCTTGGGTTTCATGCGCAGGCCGAAGGCGACGTTGTCGAACACCGTCATGTGGCGAAACAGGGCGTAGTGCTGGAACACGAAACCGACGTTGCGATCACGCACGTCATGGCCGGACACGTCCTCGCCATGGAATACGATATTGCCCTGGTCCGGCGTTTCGAGGCCGGCGATGATCCGCAGCAGAGTAGTCTTGCCGCAACCCGACGGGCCCAGCAGCGCCACCAGCTCACCGCTCTGGATGTCCAGGCTGATGTTGTCCAGGGCCTTGAAGGCGTTGAAGTTCTTGCTGACGTTACGGACTTCGATCGACATGACTTATTCCTCCGCGGCGCTGGCGCGCAGGCGGTTGATTCGGTTTTCGCTCCACTGCTTGAGCAGCAGGATGAAGAGCGCCAGGATCAGCAACAGGCTCGCCACGGCGAACGCGGCCACGTGGTTGTATTCGTTGTAGAGGATCTCGACATGCAGCGGCAGGGTGTTGGTCACCCCGCGAATGTGCCCGGACACCACCGACACCGCGCCAAACTCACCCATGGCCCGAGCGGTACACAGCACCACGCCATAGATCAGCCCCCACTTGATGTTCGGCACGGTGACGTGCCAGAACATCTGCCAGCCATTGGCACCCAGCAGGCGCGCGGCTTCTTCTTCCTGGGTCCCCTGTTCCTGCATCAACGGGATCAACTCCCGGGCCACGAACGGCACGGTGACAAAGATGGTCGCCAGCACGATGCCCGGCAGCGCGAAGACGATCTGGATGTCGTGGTCCGACAGCCATGGCCCGAACAGGCCCTGGGCGCCAAACATCAACACGTAGACCAGGCCGGCAATCACCGGCGACACCGAGAACGGCAGGTCGATCAGCGTCACCAGCATGCTCTTGCCACGGAATGAATATTTGCTCACGCACCATGCCGCGCTGACCCCGAACACCAGGTTCAGCGGCACCGAGATCAGCACCGCAATCACCGTGAGCTTGAGCGCCGACAACGCATCGGGTTCGAAGATCGCGCTGAAGAACGCCCCCAGGCCAAGCTTCAGGCCCTGGGACACGACGATGAACAAGGGCAGCAACAGGAACAGCGCGAAAATCAGCCAGCCGAGGCCGATCAGCACCCGCCGCGACGTTGCGCTGCCACGACGGGCCGCGTTGGTGGAGGCTGCGGAAATAGACGATTGGGACATTTTTCGCGCCTCCTTATGGGGTTTCGATGCGCCGCTGCAGCAAATTGATCAGCAGCAACAGAACGAAGGAAACCACCAGCATCAGCACGCCGATGGAGGTGGCGCCGGTGTAGTCGTATTGGTCGAGCTTGACCATGATCAGCAGCGGCAGGATCTCGGTTTTCATCGGCATGTTGCCGGCGATGAAAATCACCGAGCCGTACTCGCCCACGCCACGGGCAAACGCCAGGGCGAAGCCGGTCAACCAGGCGGGTAGCAATGCCGGGACGAGGATGTGGCGGAACACCTGCCAGGGCTTGGCACCGAGACAGGCGGCGGCCTCTTCGACTTCACGGGGAATATCGGCCAGCACCGGCTGCACCGTGCGCACCACGAACGGCAGCGTCACGAAGGTCAGCGCCAGGGTGATACCCAGCGGAGTGTAGGCGATCTTGAAACCCAGGTCGGTGGCGAACTGGCCCACCAGGCCGGTCGGCGCGTACAAGGCCGTCAGGGCGATGCCGGCGACGGCGGTGGGCAGGGCAAACGGCAGGTCGATCATCGCGTCGATGATCTTGCGCCCAGGGAAGGTGTAGCGCACCAGCACCCAGGCCAGCAGCGTACCGATCACGCCATTGATGATCGCGGCGTACAGCGCGGTACCGAAGCTGAGCTTCAAGGCAGCCAGTACCCGTGGCGCCGAAATGATCGCCCAGAACTGTTCCCAGGTGAGTTGAGCGGCATGCACGAACATCGCCGCCAGCGGTATGAGCACAATCAGACTGAGGTACACCAGGGTGTAGCCCAGCGTCAGCCCGAAGCCGGGTATGACGGGTGAGATGCGACGCGACATAGAAGTCCTTGGTTGAAAACGCGCAAAAGTCCCAATAAATCGAGACCTGTTAAGCAAGTGTCAGCCCATCATGATGCTTACCTGTGGGAGCGGGCTTGCTCGCGAAAGCGGTGTGCCAGGCAATACTGTTATTGACTGCGCTACCGCCTTCGCGAGCAAGCCCGCTCCCACATGAATTGCGCTTGGCTGACCGTCAGTTGTTCTGTTTCAGCTTACTGCGCCTGATAGATCTGGTCGAACACCCCACCATCGTTGAAGAATTTCGGCTGTGCACTTTTCCAGCCGCCGAAGTCTTTATCGATGGTCACCAGCTCCAGTTTCGGGAACTGCTGGGCGTACTTGGCCGCCACGTCCTTGTCCCGTGGACGATAGAAGTTCTTGGCGGCGATTTCCTGTCCGGCCGGGCTGTACAGGTGCTTGAGGTACGCTTCGGCGATCTCGAGGTTGCCCTTCTTCTCGGCGTTCTTGTCCACCACCGCCACCGGCGGTTCGGCGAGGATCGACAGCGACGGCACGACAATGTCGAACTTATCGGCGCCACCGTCTTCTTTCAGCGCCAGGAACGCTTCGTTTTCCCAGGCCAGCAACACGTCGCCCTGACCGTTGTTGACGAAGGTAATGGTCGAGCCACGGGCGCCGGTGTCGAGGATCGGCACGTGCTTGAACAAGGCCTGCACGTATTCCTTGGCCTTGCCTTCGTCACCGCCGTTGGCTTTCAGGCCATAGGCCCAGGCTGCGAGGAAGTTCCAGCGAGCGCCGCCGGAAGTCTTGGGATTGGGGGTGATGACCGACACGTCGTTCTTGATCAGGTCGCCCCAATCCTTGATGCCTTTTGGATTGCCCTTGCGCACCAGGAACACGATGGTCGAGGTATACGGCGTGCTGGCCTGCGGCAGGCGTGTCTGCCAATCGGCCGGCAGGCTTTTACCCAGCTTGGCGATTTCGTCGATGTCACCGGCCAGCGCCAGGGTCACCACATCGGCCCGCAGCCCGTCGATCACCGCCCGGCCTTGCTTGCCCGAGCCACCGTGGGACTGCTGGATCTTCACGCTGTCGTCCGGGTGCGCTTTCTTCCAGAAACTGGCGAATTCGGCGTTGTAATCCTGGTACAGCTCGCGGGTCGGGTCGTAGGACACGTTGAGCAGCTCGTAATCCTTGGCGACGGCGGAACCGGCAAAAACAGCGCTGGCCAGGGCGGCCAGGGCATAACGACGAATTGACGACATGGTGAAAGCTCCTGGAATTCTGGTTTCTTATGGCTTCTGGAAATCGGTTGCGGTTAGTAGATCGCAGCCCGCGACAGCGCTTACATCAAGCCCCCCGGCAGGCGCTGCCGAAGGCTGCGATCCTTTCAACCCGGCTTATGACTCGGCTGCTGCAAACGGAATTTTTCCTTGCGTTCAATCTGGACCACCTGCGCGTTGTGCACGGTGATTTCCACTGCCCCAAAGCGTAGATCGCGTAACGCGCTCTGGATCTCGCGCAAAATGGTTGCTTCGTCCTGGCCGTCAACGCTGCGTAGGGATGCGCTCATGCTGCTGCTCCTTTGAATGAATGCCTGGCAGTGGGCGGCACTGCTTGCGGCGTGGGAGCAATACTAGATAAAGCGGGATATTCTTAAAAAGACTATTTAAGAATTTTTATATAACCAAAATTTCATCTACCTGGGAATGTGCTGTAGGACGTGGAACTGCTGGACCTTTGCCTGCCGATACTTCGGATATTTCCTTCAAGACGTGGGGCTGTTCATGAACTAGGCGCGGCGTTCGTGCGCGGCTAACCTCTTTTTTGTCATCGCAAAAAACGGTGACACGGACGTGCAAGTCCGAGTAAAACACCAACCCATAATGCTTCAGCCATTCTTGGCGCATTCGCGCCCGTGTTTTATGGCGGCTGTGTTCGGGAGATCTTCGGATCTGCCGAGTTTGGGTAGGTGACTCGGTCTTGCACACTCGCACACAGCTGCCACCCTTACATTGCGTGCAAGCGATTCAGGGCGGTTCTCCAGCCAATAGGAAACCTACCCATGTTCAAACCTACGCCGAATCCCCCGCAAAACGATCACAAATCCCGCGTCGAAATCCTTGAAGAAAAGAAACTCGAAGACGCCGCCACCCGCGCCCTCGACTATTACCTCAACCCCAAGCCCGCCTCACCGCCCGAACCCGACAAGAACCAGCTGTTCATCGTCGCTCCCCACATCGACACCGAAACCCTGCTGGCCAATGCTTCCGAAGACCTGCTCTCCATCAGCACCATCGCCGCCGACCTGGCTGACGACGTGGACGAGTCACGCCGCTGCGTAGCCCTGGCGATCAGTCGCATGGCTGACGGCGTCCAGTTGCTGGTCGAACGAGCGATGGATCATCTGGAGACCCAGCACAGCGAGGCACAAGGCGCCAAGACATAGAGGTCCCCTGTCGACATTGATGCAAGCTGAACCGACGCCTTCGCGAGCAAGCCCGCTCCCACAGGTTATGTGTCGAACCGAATATCAAGTTCAACACCCATCCAATGTGGGAGCGGGCTTGCTCCGGGCGGCGATCCGACGAAAGCGATGTATCAGCAACTGATCTCTCACCTGACACCCCGCCCCCCAAAATCACCTAACAAATGCACTCTAATGTAGGAAAAAGCGCAACTCGACCTACGAACTTTCCTATTCGCTGCAAATGCCCCCACGCCGGGATTGCCCCCCATCAGCGGCTCATCGTTTTATTCATTGATCCCCTGGGAACAGGGCAACGCAGCCCAAAACCCTGCGGACGACTTCCCCTGAATAAGAGCCATGAAAATGACCGCATCCTTGCTGCCCCGCTACACCAACGAAACCTGCGCTGAACGCCTGAGCCACCTGGACGATCTGTACTTTGAGCCCGAACGCCTGCTGGAGGGTTGTGACGAAGAAATCGCGGCGCTGCTTAAACGGCATCAGGGCTACGCCAAAGCCCATCCGCCCATTGCCCTCTACCGAGTGGCCACCGAGGGTAGCCAGACCCGCGACGGCGGCACCGTCCAGCAGGCGTCATCGGGGCTGGAGCTCACCCTGGATGGCCGCAAGCTACGCACCGCGCTCAAAGGCGACAAGGTCGTGTATCCCGACGGCAGCATGGCGCGCATCGTCACCGGGGCCGGTAAACGTAATAATAATTTCGCTCTGGTCGGCAGCCGCCTCAGCAATGGTGACGAGATCATCAACACGCTGCAGAAAACCCTGATTGTCGTCCTGCGTAAAGGCGTGCCGATGGCGGAGGATTTCCTGCCCGCCATCGAGCCCGTAGAAGGCCGTCGCCTACGCCTGGTTGCGCGCAAGGAAAACGCCCGGTGAACGTGGGTTACTACATCGGCCTGGGCGACAGAACCACCTGCGGCGGAACAGTCATCGATGGCGATCCGGGGTTCAGCCTGGACGGCCTCCTTCACGCCTGCGAAGGCGATCGCGTCACTTGTGGAAAAGACGGGGAAATCTACCGGATCCTGGGCGGCATCTCCCACATGATCAACGAGGGCCGGCAGATGGCGGGTACGCTGGACAGTCGCAGCGGATGCCCATGCAACGCCCAACTGCTCCCTTCGGTGTTCACGGCCACCTACCGGAATGAAGCTTGCGTTGCGCCAACCACCCGAGCCGCGCAACCGACCCCACCGGCTGCCACCCGCGCGCCCACGACGCCGCACCCATCCGGCTTTGCCCCATCGAGCAGCCCGCCGCCGGTGGTATTCAATCGCGTCGAACCCCAGGAACCGGGTTTCTACGTCGTCCCCAAAAGCGTGACCCGCGAAGCACTGGAGGCCACGCTATTCCACACGCCCGACCCGGCGGTGATGCGTAAATTCCGGGCATTGAACCCGCATCAGGGTGTGGTCAAGGCAGGTTCAATGATCGTGCTGAGCGATCCGAACAATCTGCAGTGCAGCCGGGAGGAAGCCCAGGTGATGGCCGCTGCCGAAACGGTGAACGCGGCCCTTGAGGACCTGACACCGGAACAGGCCGATTTCATGCACCGCCACGCGGCCGAGATCGCCAGCTTCACCGGCCAGACCTCAACCTGGCTCGGCGTCAGCGCGGTGATGATGGAAAAACACTTGAACAGCCTGCGCGACACGCTCCAGGCCATGGAACGCCTGCATCAGAACAGCTTTCGCCAACACGGCCATCTCCGATCGCCGCAGTTCTTCGCCGAGCGCAAGCTGCTGCTCGCCCAATTGGATGCGCACCTGCTCAATTCCACCCGCCTGCGCGGCCAGACCAGCCTCGGCGACCACCCCAAGCTGAAAACCGCGCTGGGCATTTCCAGCAAAAGCTTGGTGCATCACTGGAACAAGGCAGGCGCGCCGGGGCAGATACCGGGTTATGCGACGCATGTAGATTCGGTCAGTCGTGGCGCGAAGTATATGAAAGCGGGGGGGTTCATTGGCATTGGTATTGGAGGGATATCTTCATTAGCGGCAATTCAGGAGGTATGTAACGGGGGATCTGAAGAGGCCTGTGAGAAGGTTAAGGTTACTGAGACTGGCAAATTCACACTGTCCACCGCTGTTGGAGTGAGGGGCGCAAACCTAGGTCTATCAGCCAGTGGGCCGCTCTGCTTGGCGCTTGGCGCCTCAACGGGGGTCGGGGGTGTCCTTTGTGTCGCGGTCGTAGTTGGTATCGGTGCGTGGGCGGGCACAACCGCTGGCGGTGCTGTGGGTGAATACGCCGGTGAGAAAATGTTCGAAGTTGTAATCCATGACAAGCATTGATACTTGGCCCCTATGGATTGCAATCATCGTCGCGGCCGCCCCATTCCCGTTGAGCTTGATATGTCTGATGTTCACGACATATCTGATTCGTTACCATCTAGGCGACATGATGGCAGCGTTGAAAAACAGCCGTTTCATATATCTTTGGGGCCCCTCTTGGCGGAGCCGTGGTGGGCTCTGGACAATGATGCTGGTAAGCAAGATCGCCGGAATGGTGATATTTCCGAAGGCCTATATCCGCATAGGGGATGCGGACTCTGTTGACATCAAATATTTCCCACCTTATCTAAAACGGCTCTTAATTATCGATACGACATTGATGACAATCACCCTAGCGTGGGTGGGCGTTGTAGCCGTGCTGGTCAAATCTAGATAAACCGCCAATCAAATAACCGCCGGCGCATGCTCCCAATCCAATTGCTGCGCCGGCACCGGCCGTCCAAACCAATACCCCTGCCCCAGCTCACAAGCCTGTTCCAGCAAAAACGCCGCCTGCTCCCGCTGTTCGATACCCTCGGCGTGTACCTGCATGCCCATGCTGCGAGCCAGGGCGATGATGACGCGGACGATGGCGGCGTCGTCTTCATCCCACGGCAGGCCGGCGACGAAGCCCTGGTCGATCTTGAGTTTTTGCACCGGCAGGCGCTTGAGCCGCAGCAGTGAGGAATAGCCGGTGCCGAAATCGTCGATGGCCAGGCGCACACCCAATTCTCGTAGACGATGCATCTGTTCCAGCGCCACCTCCGGGTCTTCCATCACGGCGCTTTCGGTGACTTCCAGTTCCAGGCATGCCGGGTCCAGGCCGGTGTCGTGCAGCACTCGGGCGACCTGATCGTATAACTCGCGGTGGGCGAACAGCCGGCTGGAGACGTTGACCGCGACGAACGACAACGCCACGCCGGCCTCTTGCCATTGGCACATCTGGCGGCACGCCTGGTCCATGACCCAGGCGTCGATCTGGGCGATCAGCCCGGTGCGCTCGGCGATGGGAATGAACTCGGCCGGCGAAACCAACCCGCGCGTGGGGTGCTCCCAGCGCACCAGCGCCTCGACGCCAATCAAGCGGCTGGTCGCCAGGTCGTGTACCGGCTGGTAATGGACGCGCAGTTCCTGTTGCTGGAGGGCCTGACGCAGTTCAAAGGCAATCTCGACCCGCTGCTGGGCGTGGGCAGTGAGTTCTTCGGTGTACAACGCGTAGCCGTCGCGGCCGGCGCTCTTGGCCTTGAACAAGGCCGAGTCGGCGTTGCGCAGCAATTGCCCGGCGCTGCGGGCGTCGCCGGGGAACAGGCTGATGCCAATGCTGGCATTGATGAACAGCGCATGGCCGTCCAGGCGCAACGGCGCTTTCAACGCATCGAGGATACGTTGGGCCAACACCGCTGCCTGGCCCGGCTGGGAGCAATTTTCCACCAGCACCGCAAACTCGTCACCGCCGAGCCGGGCCAGGGTCACGCCCGGCGCAAAGAGCTCGCGAAAGCGCTCGGCCACGCTTTTGAGCAACTCATCGCCCACAGTGTGGCCCAGGCTGTCATTGATGTTCTTGAAGTGATCCAGGTCCACCAGCAATAGCGCGCAGCCACGCTTGTGAGACTGCGCCGAGGCCAGCGCCTGTTCCGCCCGGTCGGAAAACAACAGGCGGTTGGGCAGCCCGGTCAACGGATCGTGATGGGCCAGGTGCGCCAGTTCGTGCTCGGAATGCTTGATCGCGCTGATGTCGGAAAACACCGCGACGTAATGGCTGACCTGGCCGCCGTCGTCGTGGATGGCGCGGATCGTTTGCCATTGCGGGTAGATTTCGCCGCTTTTGCGCCGGTTCCAGATCTCGCCGCTCCATTGCCCGGCGCTGCCCAGGGAGGCAAACATGGCGCGATAAAAATCCGGCCCATGGCGACCGGACTTGAACAGACTCGGGCGCTGGCCCAGCACTTCGTCGCGAACGTAACCGGTAATGGTCATGAACGCCCGATTCACGTGCACGATCAGGCCATTGCAATCCGTCACCAGGACGCCCTCGCGGGTGCAATCAAAGACCGCGGCGGCCTGGCGCAGGCGCTCGCGATCGGCATTCGGCGCCTCATTCCCGGAAGATCGCGCTCTGCGCATCCAGGCCAGGAAGATCAGCCCGGCGCTGACCAGCACCCAGGCGTAACCGTTGATCAGCTGCCAGCGAAGCCGGTCGGCAGATTGATCGAAGAAACTGCTCAATAAATAACCAGCCAGCTGCAACCAGATGACTGATAGCACGAGATATAGCAGTGTTGCACTCAGGGCACTGCGTTGATGGGCAGTCATTCGGTCGTCCATGTCCCTACAAATAGGCGGGATTATAGAGGAAGAAACATCCTGCCACTTTTATCTGAAAGGCCGACTGGTTTTATCTGTGGGGCCGGTGATAATGCATCGGCAGTTTCTATCTTTATCGAGGGCCCAACAGCCTATGTGGTACGAAGGTTTCCTTGGCTTGTCAGCCTGGTCGCTGGTGGCAGTCACCCTGCTGATGACCCACGTCACGATCATTGCCGTCACAGTCTACCTACACCGTTACTCGGCCCACCGCTCCCTGGAGCTGAACGCCGGCCTCAAGCATTTCTTTCGTTTCTGGCTGTGGCTGACCACGGCGCAGAACACCCGCGAGTGGACCGCCATCCACCGCAAGCACCACGCCAAGTGCGAAACCGTCGATGACCCCCACAGCCCGGTCGTCAAAGGCTTGTCCACCGTGTTGCGCAAGGGCGCCGAGCTGTATCGCGCCGAGGCGGAAAACCCGGAGACCCTGCGCATCTACGGCAAGAACTGCCCCGAAGACTGGATCGAACGCAACCTCTACAGCCGCTTCCCGCTGCTGGGCGTGGCGATCATGGGCGTGATCGACCTGCTGCTGTTCGGCACCATCGGCATCACCATCTGGGCCATCCAGATGATGTGGATCCCGGTCTGGGCCGCCGGCGTGGTCAACGGCCTGGGCCATGCCGTGGGCTATCGCAACTTCGAATGCCGCGACGCGGCGACCAACCTGGTGCCCTGGGGCATCCTGATCGGCGGCGAAGAGCTGCACAACAACCACCACACCTATCCCAACTCGGCCAAGCTGTCGGTGCGCAAGTGGGAGTTCGACCTGGGCTGGGCCTGGATCCAGGTGTTCAGCTTCCTGCGCCTGGCCAAGGTCCAACGCGTCGCACCGATTGCCCACCGGGTCGCCGGCAAGGGCCACCTGGACATGGACACCGCCATGGCGATCCTCAACAACCGTTTCCAGATCATGGCCCAGTATCGCCGGCTGGTCATCGCGCCGCTGGTCAAGCAGGAGCTGGAAAAGGTCGATCACTCGGTGCGCCACCAGTTCCACCGGGCCAAACGCCTGCTGTCACGGGAAACCAGCCTGCTGGACGACCGTCACCACCTGCGCATCCAGAACATGCTGGAACACAGCCAGGCCCTGAAAGTGATCTACGAAAAACGCCTGGCGTTGCAGCAGATCTGGGTCAAGACCAGCAGCAACGGCCACGACATGCTCGCCGCCATCAAGGAATGGGTCCACGAAGCCGAGGCCAGCGGCATCCAGTCCCTGCGCGACTTCGCTGATCAGCTCAAGACCTACTCGCTGCGGCCTGCTACTGCCTGACAGCAGAACTCCATGGCAAACCAATTTGCTATGGAGTGGCATTTTTTGTGGCGAGGGAGCTTGCTCCCGCTCGGTTGCGCAGCAACCGCAAAATCTTGGGGCCGCTTCGCGGCCCAGCGGGAGCAAGCTCCCTCGCCACAGCAAGCTCCCTCGCCACAGGGTTCATCGCCGCGCTCCCCGTGAAGGACTATCCGACCCCGCCCTTCGTCGCCTGAAAAGGAACTTCGTCCGCGATCCTTTATCTCAAAGAGCACTTCGCCATCCAGGCGGGCTTTGGAGAAAGCGCGTGCGAACTCACAACAGCGCACGCTCTTTGAGATTTGTGCCGATGGTCGACAAGAACCTACAGGATTCATCCCAACCTCACTGGCCTGAAGCGGCCCAAACGCTCATGGCGCTGATGCACGCCCAGGGCGAAGTGGCGCGCCTGAGCGAGCGCGAGCAGCTGTTCAGTTCCTTGCTGGTCAGCGTCAATGCGGTGCTGTGGGCGTTCAACTGGGAAACCCGTCAGGTGCTGTATGTCAGCCCCGCCTATGAGCGAATCTTTGGCCGCCCGGCCGGCCTGGTCCTGGCCGATTTCAACGAGTGGCGCGATGCGATCTATCCCGACGACCTGGAATACGCCGAACGCAGCCTGGCCGAAGTGCTGGTCAAAGGCGCGGTCGAGGACCGTGAATACCGCATCATCGCCGCCGACGGGCAGATCCGCTGGCTGAGCGACAAATGCTTTATCAATCGCAAGGACGAGCCAGGGCAACCGGTGATCGTGGTCGGCATCGCCGAGGACATCACTGAAAAGAAGCGCCTGGAAAGCGAACTGCAGCGGCTGGCGACCACCGATGTGCTGACCCAAAGCAGCAACCGCCGACACTTTTTCGAATGCGCCCATCGCGAATTCGAGCAGGCACGTTTGCAGGGCACGCCGATGGCGTTCCTGTTGCTGGATATCGATGATTTCAAGGTGGTCAACGATACCTACGGCCATCAGGAAGGCGATACCGTGTTGCAGAAAATTGCCGAAAGCGGCCGCTCGGTACTCCGGCGTGGTGATCTGTTCGGGCGGATCGGTGGCGAAGAATTCGCTGCGGTGTTCCCCGGCTGCGCCCCGGACATGGCCCTACAGGTGGCCGAACGATTGCAGCGTGAAATCCAGCGCCTGGCGTTCCGCTGCGGCGAGCAAGGCTTTGGCATTACCGTCAGCCAGGGCCTGACCAGCATCACCGCCGACGACCAGAACCTCGACAGCCTGTTCGCCCGCGCCGATGCCGCGATGTATGAAGCCAAGCGCCAGGGTAAGAATCGGATTATTGCGGCTTGAGCAGTCAGAACCGAAGACACGCCAGGCCCCTGTGGGTTAGGCGGTCACTTCACTTCCCGCGCAAGCGCATCAACTCCGGCAATCCAATCTTCAACAAGCGCGCCGTGCGCCCACGGGCCAGCTCCTCCAGCCCTTCATGGGCAGGCAAGTGCGCCATTTGCGCGGCCATGTTCATCACCAGCGCTTCACGGGAATAAACCCCGCCACCGAGGCTATAGACTGCCGCAATCAACTCGCGCAGCTCCAACGGCAAACGCCAGCGCGTGCGCAGCGCCGAGCCGAAACCGGCGCCGTACTGCTCAAGCGAATCCCCTACCTCCTCTGGCTCATCCAGTTCACCGCCAGCCTGCTTCCACTCTTCCAGGCAACGCAGCAACGCCAGGTCGCCCAGGCGATGCAGCAGCCCGGCGCAATAGCAGCGCTCCTGCTCCAGATCCAACAAGCGCGCCATGTTCCGGGCGTATTCGGCGGTGTGCAGCGACAGCTCCCAGTAACGCTCGGCATAGTCCGCCAGGCACGGCACGCTGAGCCGGGCGCAGCGCTTGAGGGTCAGGCCGAGGATCAGGTTCATGCTCTGCCCGGTGCCAAGGTGGTGAAGTGCCTGGGCCACGGTCTGCACCGGGCCGCCACCTTGATGCTGGGCCGCGCTGTTGGCCGCCGCGATCAGCACGGCGGTGATCTGCGGGTCGGTGCGCAGCTCTTCTTCCAGCAACTTCAGGTCCAGGCCGCCGGGGTTGAGCGCCCGTTTGATCGCCACTTGCACGTCGGTCATCAACGGCGCGCCCTCGGACACATCGCGTCGACGCTCGAGAAACGCCGACAGGCTAAGCCCCGGCCCCGGGACCGGCGCCTCGTTGGCGGCCTCTTCACTGCCACTGAGCAACAAGCCTTGCAGGCGCTGGGTGAGGTTTTCCCGATTCAAGGGTTTGGTCAAATAGGCCGTCGGCGCCAACGGCAAGACCTCGCGCACGCTGGCGCTGTCGTTGCGTCGGCTCATCAGGATGAACGGCAACGCCGGGGTCCGATGCTGCTGGCGCAGGCCGCGCAGGATGCTCAGGCCATCGACGCCCGGCAATTCCCAATCGGCAATCACCAGGTCGTAGGGGTTGTGTGCGAGCAAATCCAAAGCCTGTCGGCCCTCGCCACAGCTGTCCACCCGGGCGTCACAGCGCAGGCTGGACAGAACCTGCTCAAGCAGCTCGCGGGACTCCGGATCGGCCTCGGCGATCAGCACACGGGGTACAGCGGGTAAATCCACAGCGGTCATACAGCATCACTCCCTTGCCATACTTGCACCTTAGACAATGGCGGCCGTTCAAGACAGTTCAAAACCGACGCGAAAAGCGTGCAGACATGAAAAAACCCGCCGAGGCGGGTTTTTTGTGAATCAGCTCGCAGTCTCAGAGCTCGGAGAAGCACTCTTCGATGATCGCCAGGCCTTTGTCCAGTTGCTCGTCCGGCGAGGTCAGCGGCACCAGCACTCGCAGGACGTTACCGTAGGTGCCGCAGGACAGCAGGATCAAGCCTTTGTCCCGCGCCTTGGCCACGACCTGAGCCACCGCAGCGGCGTTCGGCTTGTGGGAGTCACCGTTTTCGAACAGCTCCACGGCGATCATCGCACCCAACGCACGCACTTCACCGATCACCGGGTATTTCTTCTGGATGCCCTTGAGGCCAGTGACCAGACGCTCGCCGACGGCCTTGCAGCGGTCCAGCAGGTGCTCTTCTTCGAACACTTCCATCACCGCCAACGCCGCTGCGCAAGCGATCGGGCTACCGGCGTAGGTGCCGCCCAAGCCGCCAGGAGCGATAGCGTCCATGTACTCGGCCTTGCCGCAGACACCGGCCAGCGGGAAACCGCCAGCGATGGATTTGGCGAACGTGGTCAGGTCGGCAGCGACGCCCATCTGCTCCATGGCGAAGAAGGTGCCGGTACGGCCAGCGCCCGTCTGCACTTCGTCAGCGATCAACAGGATGCCGTGCTGGTCACACAGGGCCCGCAGGCGCTTCATGAATTCTTTCGGCGCCACATAGAAACCACCCTCGCCCTGTACCGGCTCGATGATGATCGCGGCGATGTCACGGGGCTCGGCATCGTTCTTGAAGACGCGCTCGATGCTGGCGATGGAATCGTCGATGCTCACGCCGTGCAGTTCGTTCGGGTACAGCGCACGGAAGATGCCACCCGGCATCAGGCCCATGCCCGCCGAGTACGGCACGACTTTACCGGTCAGGCCCAGGGTCATCATGGTGCGGCCGTGGTAGGCACCGGTGAAGGCGATCACACCGGCACGGCCAGTGGCGGCGCGGGCGATTTTCACGGCGTTTTCCACCGCTTCGGAACCGGTGGTGACCAACAGGGTTTTCTTGGCGAAATCGCCCGGCACCTTGGCGTTGATTTTCTCGCACAGTTCCACGTACGGCTCATAGGCCAGGACCTGGAAGCAGGTGTGGGTCAGCTTGTTCAGTTGCTCGGTCACGGCGGCAATGATTTTCGGGTGCACGTGGCCGGTGTTCAATACGGCGATGCCACCGGCGAAGTCGATGAATTCACGACCTTCGACGTCGGTTACCGTGGCGTTTTTTGCCGATTCGGCGAAGATCGGGTGAATCTGGCCAACACCGCGTGGAACAGCGGCGGTACGGCGGGCCATCAGGTCAGCGTTAGTCTTGCTCATTAAAGTCCTCATTCGCCGCTCATCGGTCGGCGTGGTTCAAGGATTACACGGCGGGAAGTCAACGGCGGCAGCATGCGATGATCGACTGCCACGGCGTTCCCGGCCACAGAGAAATTGCGTTTTGAAACGGCGCAAAGGGACAGCGCTCTCGTGCCCTTCGCGCTTGCAGCAGAATCAGATACCCAGGCAGAGGTATTTGATTTCCAGGTAGTCCTCGATGCCGTACTTGGAGCCCTCACGGCCCAGGCCCGAGGCCTTGATGCCGCCGAACGGCGCGACTTCGTTGGAAATCAACCCGGTGTTGACGCCGACCATGCCGTATTCCAGGGCCTCGGCCACACGGAACACACGGCCCAGGTCACGGGCATAGAAGTACGAGGCCAGGCCGAACTCGGTGTCGTTAGACATCGCGATCACTTCGGCTTCGTCTTTGAAGCGGAACAGCGGCGCCAGCGGGCCGAAGGTTTCTTCCTTCGCCACGGCGGCATCTTTCGGTACGTTGGTCAGGATGGTCGGCTCGAAGAAATTGCCTTCCATCGGCTTGCCACCGGCCAGCACGGTCGCGCCTTTGCCGACGGCATCGGCGATGTGTTCCTGGACCTTGGCCACGGCTTTCTCATCGATCAACGGACCGGTGGTGGTGCCATCGTCCAGACCGTTGCCGATCTTGAGCTTGGCCACCGCCGCCTTGAGTTTTTCGGCGAACGCGTCGTACACCGAATCCTGGATGTACAGGCGGTTGGCGCAGACGCAGGTCTGGCCGTTGTTGCGGTACTTGGAAATGATCGCGCCCTCGACGGCCTTATCCAGGTCCGCGTCGTCGAACACGATGAACGGCGCGTTGCCGCCCAGTTCCAGGGAAACTTTCTTGATGTCCTTGGCGCATTCGGCCATCAACTGGCGACCGATCTCGGTCGAGCCGGTGAACGACAGCTTGCGCACGATCGGATTGCTGGTCAGCTCACCGCCGATGTCGCCGGCGCTGCCGGTGACCACGCTCAGCACGCCTTGCGGAATACCGGCACGGTGCGCCAGTTCCACCAGGGCCAGGGCCGAGAACGGGGTTTGCGACGCAGGCTTGATGACCATGGTGCAACCTGCGGCCAGGGCCGGGCCGGCCTTGCGGGTGATCATCGCAGCCGGGAAGTTCCATGGGGTAATGGCGGCGGTCACGCCGATCGGCTGCTTGATCACGATCAGGCGCTTGTCAGGTTGGTGGCCGGGAATCACGTCACCGTAGATGCGCTTGGCTTCTTCAGCGAACCATTCGATGAACGATGCTGCATAGGCGATTTCGCCCTTGGCTTCGGCCAGCGGCTTGCCCTGCTCCAGGGTCATCAGGCGACCCAGGTCGTCCTGGTTCTCGATCAGCAATTCGTACCAGCGGCGCAGCTTGTTGGCGCGCTCCTTGGCGGTCAACGCACGCCAGGCCGGCAGCGCCTTGTCGGCGGCTTCGATTGCACGACGGGTTTCGGCTGCACCCATCTTCGGCACGGTGCCCAGCACTTCGCCCGTTGCCGGGTTGGTGACCTTGATCGTCTGACCGTTGTCCGCATCGACCCAAGCGCCATCGATAAAGGCTTGCTGGCGGAACAACTGGGTGTCTTTAAGCTGCATGTCGGCTTTCCTTAACAGCACCGCGCGCACGCGGAGCGAATTAGAGTTGTAGAAAGGCGCCTTATGGGCTGCCGTCAGGGAAATCATTCACCGGGCTGAAGCACAGAAATAACGCACAACAAGCATAGACGTGCGGTTCAGCACCCAGACAAGAGCGTTTGAAATCTCAAACGAATCCTAGGGCCGATGGGGGTGAAGGACAATAGGCTGTTCGAAAAAAAGAACAAAAAACCCGTATTTGCCTGTTTTTTCTGATCAGCGTAGCCCACACCCGCCCAAGCGCAGGAAAACACCGGCGAATCAGCAGCATGGACGCCCGCTATGCTTATGAGTATCATGGCGCCCGCGTTGCACCAGTAGCTCAGCTGGATAGAGTACTGCCCTCCGAAGGCAGGGGTCGTGGGTTCGAATCCCGCCTGGTGCGCCATATACAACAAAAAAGCCCCAAGTCGCGAGACTGGGGCTTTTTTGTGGGCGATCGTTTTTCACGCTCCGCGCGGAAAACAAAAATCCCGGTGCCTGCGCCTCAATGAATTTTAGGCGTCGAGATCGACCTCAAGTTGCTCGGGGGCTGGTTCGATATCTCCCAGAGATCGCACCACAAGCCCACATTTCTGAGCCTTGGAATAAAGCCCCGCATCATGAGTCCAGATTTCATCAGCGTTGGTTGCGAGAGCAGTCGCAATGATCTGTCGGTCGAAACGTAACTTGGCTTTCGTTGCTGCCGGATCAAGCACCTTCAGCTCGTTGTCATCAACCATTCGAGCACATTCAACCGCTGCGATCTGATCAAACAATACGATTTCAAAACATGAAAGGCCGTTTATGACATCAAGGTGGCTCTGATGAAAATCCCGATCAACGCCGACCAGATACTCAGCCAGCGCAGGAGTTGGGATCAAGACGGTACCGCCTCTTGCGTCGACCAGTCGATTAAAGCTTCAGCTCTGGCTTCCGCCCTATCAACATTCTGACCTGTGGCGGGATCAACCAGGAGGATACCGTCCTTGGCATTCCCCAAGGCTTGTACGAGAACGTTAGTATCAAGAACTATACGCACCTCACCCCCTTAGGTTCTGAATCGTTCCATGAGGATCATCCATCTCGCTCCAGGTGATACCACCCAGTTCTTTGAGCTGGGTAACAGCGCTACGCAAAGAGGTTTTTTCGAGCTTTTCGTAAGACTGAATGAACATTTTCCGCAGCCGCCAGCCACCATTCGGTCGACTTTCCCACTCCCCCTTCCCGTGAACCCGGACGTGCTTGAACAACAGCTTGCCCAGTTGTTCAGCCAATGCCGTATCGGCTTCACAAAGAAGCGTTTCGCCACCAGCCCCCTCAAGCCGAACAGGAACCGTCTCATCCTTCCCGCCTACCACATACAAGCGGCCTTGGACGGTACCTTGTTTGATGACAATCATTGGAGGAGGTGCCGCCTTGGCTTTGGGAAATTGAAGAATGTTCGCATCCGCCGCTTGCAGGACACCATCCACTCGATCCTGCTCCATCAGTGCGGATAGCTGCTGATACGCTTTTCTTGCACGCTTAGGACCGATTCCCTGAGCGGCCTCGCGCACCCTGTTCAACACCTGGGGATATTTCTCATCCTCCACCCATGTATTCAGGCAGACACAGCCTTCGGTGACAGAGTCAAAATGGACATTATCTTGCGAGCCAAAAAGCTCAGCGAGCTCACACAGATAATCCGTCAAGCGAGTCATCGAGAGCTTGCTTGGGTCGGTTCCGTCGAGTTCGAGCATCAGCTTTTTCATGCTGGCGAGTATAGTTCCGCTCATATGATCCTGCTACGCCTGCATTTGTAACGCCAATGGGTGACGGACGGCTTACGCCTCCACCCTGCCCGCCCCATCGATATGGCAACTTACCACCTCAAGCAGGTCCGCCTCTCTCGCAGGAGCAGATGCGCTGCTGCGCAGCCCAGCGGGAGCAAGCTCCCTCGCCACCGGCTCATTGACGTCCTTAAGTAAGCAGCATTGACGTGCCGACTGGGCTTCTTATATGCGCTGATCCCTCAGCGCTTCTTCAACGCCTCCAACCGCGCAGGCAAATCCTCCTTGGGAAAGCGCTTGTGCAGCGCCAGCAGCTTTTCATCCGCCGCCCGGGCCTCGCCCGATTGGCGCAGGCGCAGGACCTCCGCCAATTCCTTCTCCAGCGACGGTTGCGTAACGGGCGCGCGTTTGCTCATTTTCGCCGCAGGCTTATCCGCCTGGAGTTGGCCGGCGAGGCTGTCCGGAGCGATGGCCATTTCGGCCTGAGGGGCCATGCGGGCCATCGGCGCGGGCGCCGGCATGGCGGGTGCTGGCGCGGCGGCAATAACCGGCGCCTGGCGGTCGGCGGAATAATCCAGCGGGGCCGGCGCGGCCAGCTCGTGGTGGGGCGACTCATCGTGGGGCAGTGGCGAGCGCAGCACCAGGCCGATCATCAGCGCCACACCCGCCACCGTAGCGAATGCCACTTGCCAACGCGGCCGTTGGCAAGCCTGGAGCCAGCGTTGCCACAGGCATGCCTTGGGCGCGGGGGCTTCGCGGCGGGCGGCAGCCAGGACGAAGGCGTCCAGAGACGCGGGCGGTTCGCCACGGGTGTGTTGACGGAAATGCTCGATCAGCGCGTCGTCGGCCGGATCCGGAGTTTGTCGGGAATCGATCATGCGGGTACCTCCTCGGCCAGCAGGCGGTGCAATTTCTGCTGGGCGTAACGCAAGCGGCTTTTCACTGTTTCCAGCGGGACGCCGGTCAAGGCGGCGATCTGTGGTAAGTCCAGGTCGCCGTGCAGGCGCAGCAGGAAAACCTCCCGCTGGTCTTCGGGCAACGCCTGTAAAGCCGCGTCCAGGCGCGCCTGGTCGCGGCTCAGGCTCAGCTGTTGCTCGGGGCTGTCGGTGTCATCGGGCTGGACGTGAAGCTGCTCGTCGTAGCTGTCATGCAACGGGTTGTGGACACCGTGTTTGCGCCAGTGATCGATCAAGCGATTGCGGGCAATCTGGAACAACCACGTACGAAACTTCGCCCGTCCTTGTGGTTGGCTGGCACTGCGGATCAGGCTGAGCCAAGTGTCCTGGAAGATCTCCTCGGCCAGCTCGGCCTTGTTGCTCAGCGACACCAGGAAACGGTAAAGCCCCTGCCGATGACGGGCGTACAGGGCTTCAAAAGCAGCGCCGTCGCCATTGCGATAGCGCGCCAGCAATGATTCATCGCTGGGGGGATCCATCGGCGCGGGCATTTGGGGGACGAACTCCTTTCGTGTGAACACAAACTCGCAGATTACAGAGGTCTCTGTGGGAGACGGGCTTGCCCGCGATAGCGGCAGGTCAGACGAAACTTTTTCGCCTGACACTCCGTCTTCGCAGGCAAGCCAGCTCCCACAGTTAATCCCCGTTGTGCTTGGGATCAGTGCTTGGCCGCCGGCTTGAGGCTCTGGGCCAGCTCGACCATCTGCACAAACTCGGCGCGCAGCCCGAACGGGTCGTCGCCGCGGGCGGAGCGGGCCAATTGAGCAGTGTCCTTCAAGCTCATCTCGCCAGTGTAGCGCCCATCGCCCTTGAGCTGCTGGGCGAAGGCGGCGACGGCGGCCGAGAAACGCAGGTCGTCGCTGGCCGTGCCTTCACTCTGCGCGCTGGCAATCGGATGCTCGATCAGCCGACTGCTGCCACCCTCAACTGACTTATAGCGAACTCGCAACATTGCCAGTTCCCCGGCCTTGCCGTCCTGCTTGGGCGCACTGGCGTAGCGCAACGGCTCCAACCAGCCTTTTTCGCCCTTGGGAACAATTTCGTACAGCGCCGTCACCGTATGCCCGGCGCCGATCTCGCCCGCGTCGACCTTGTCGTTGTTGAAATCCTCACGCTTCAGCGCACGATTCTCGTACCCCAGCAGGCGGTACTCGCTGACTTGGGCAGGATTGAACTCCACCTGCAACTTCACATCCCGCGCCACCACCGCCAGGGTCGAGCTGAGTTGGTCCACCAGGACCTTGCGCGCTTCGAGCAGGTTATCGATATAGGCATAGTTGCCGTCGCCGGCATCGGCCAGTTGCTCCATCAGGTGTTCGTTGTAGTTGTCCACACCGAAGCCCAACGTGGTCAGCGATACGCCGCTTTTACGCTGGTCCACTGCCATTTGCTTGAGGCTGTCGAAGTCACTGATGCCGACGTTGAAATCGCCGTCGGTGGCCAACAGGATGCGGTTGATGCCCTTATCGATATAACTTTCCCGGGCCATCTGGTACGCCAGCTCGATGCCCGAGGCCCCAGCCGTGGAACCCCCGGCGGTCAATTGATCGATGGCGTGACGGATCTTCTCCTTGTCCCGACCCGAGGTAGGCTTGAGCACCACCCGTGACTCGCCAGCATAGACCACCAGCGACACCCGGTCCTGGTCGCGTAATTGGTCCACCAGCAACTTCAGCGTGCTTTGGACCAGCGGCAGGCCCTCGCGGCGATTCATCGAGCCGGACACGTCCACCAGGAATACCAGGTTGGCCGGTGCGAGGTCCGCCACTGCTCGGTCGGAGGCCTTGATACCGATACGCAGCAAACGGGTGTGCGGGTTCCACGGCGACGGCGCCAGCTCGGTGGTCACGCCGAAGGGCGATCCGTCGGTGGGCAACGCGTAGCTGTAAGGAAAGTAATTGACCATCTCCTCCAGTCGTACAGCCCCTTCCGGCGGCAGGCTACCCTGGTTGAGGAAACGTCGCACGTTGGCATAGCTGCCGGTGTCGACATCGACGCTGAAGGTGGAAACCGGCGTTTCGGCAACACTGTGGATGGGGTTGTCCGGCAGTTTTTCGTACTGCTCCCGCGGCTCGGAGCGGTAATCCTCGGCGACGGTATCGCTCATCAACTTTGACGAGGCCATCGGGGCCGGCGCACTCATGCGCTGGAGCGCAGGCTGGGCCACATGAGCCACTTCGCCCTTGAGTTCAGAGCTGGGCGCCGCGGCTACCGGCTCGCCCGGCTTGGCGGTTTCTCCATACGGTTGGCTACAACCGGCCAGCGCCACTAGCAGGGTCACGGCGAAGCCCTGGGCAGCGGGGCGTAGGAATGGGAGCGGGCGGGACATGGGCTGAACCTCGTGAGTGGATGATCCGTTCACTAGCTCAGACGAGAGACGTCCGTGGTTCGGGTTACGCTTGATAATTTTTTTCCGTTCACCACCCTCCTCATCATTTTTCTGCGGTTCCTTGATACAACGAGCAGTTCAGCATGGCCTCCACCACCGCGAAATACCTTCACCCCGGAAAACGCTGTTCAAGGACAAGAACCGCAATGAATTGGACCGCGTGTACGACTGCGGTGAATTTGATGATGCTGCTGTTTTGCCACTTCAGCGCCGTCAGAAGCTCAAAATCCGACATCTCGACATCTCGAGTTCAAACTGGAGCGGGATGCTCCAGTTTATACCTTCAGGAATTGACAACGATTGTCTTAGCCAACATATCGCTCAAACGACGGCGTAGGCCGAAAAACACAAAAATGCTTTCAAGAACGCTGAGCACCAAGAACAGCTTTAAAAAATTGCGCAGAACCGACTGAAAAATTGTGCACTGCGTTGGGTAGGGAAATCCAACTACAGACGTGTGGCAAACGCGTTTGCCAATGCTCTGCCCATTGGGAAGCGCATCGCAAAACAAGATGTACAGAACGCCCAGTAAAATCAAAAAGCACTTAATGCCCCAGAAGAGCTTCAAGCCAATATCAGAGTTGAAATGCTCCGAAAAAGAGCCCAAAGCGCGCGTCATTAAAAAGATGAATAGAACGACTGACAAATCGACCAGGTACCCCAGAAATCTTTTGAGTGGACTGGCGACATCGTAGGTATACGCAGGGACTTCTGTAATTCCATTGCTCATGACTCTATTTATCCATATTTTTTGAGAGTTATGCACGTTCGGCCAGTTGCACGCGACGCCCCACTGTTGTTTAAGAGGAGTGCCAGCCTTTACCTCAGAGGCTACCCCACTACCCCATCAGGGTAGCCATTTGACATCATATTTCAGTGGCGGCGGGTTAGCGAGCATGAGTGTGAAGCGTCTATAGAAAGGGCCATAGCGCGCGGCCACTCAGGCCCCGTAGGCGATGGGCGAAGCCCTCCGGCCCGTCATAATTACCTGGCTTCAAGCTGCTGGGACATCGCAATGTCTGGCGATAAACCGGAAGGTGAACAGCACCACGTGACAATCAAGGGCAACGTCACCAGCAACAGCAGCGAATCGATCCGAGGACAGTGGTTTCCGGGTTGCGCATGCTGCCCTGCTAGCCAGGGAACCACTGTGCTTAATGATGACTGGTCCCATTAGCGCGGTGCTCAGACAAGAACGGCGCCGCTCAGCGCGAACCCGCGATTTGTGGATTTTTTGCGTGAGCGTCTTTGAAGAAGCGGCTCGCCGGGCTCATTGTGCCTTTCGAGCAGGCCTTAGGACTCACAAACCAACGAAGACTGCACTGATTGCAGGGCCCGGCGGGGAAAATACAGCGCCGCCCCCACCCCGACAGCCCCCATCACCACGCAATACCCCACGCACACCCAGGGGCTCCACGGCACCAGCGCAATCAACACCAGCGGCGTCATACTCGCCCACAGTGCATAAGCGATGTTGTAGGTGAACGAGATGCCCGATACGCGGATTTTCGGCGGGAACAGGTTGACCATCACCGACGGCACCGCGCCGACCACGCCGCAGCCAAGGCCGGCCACGGCGTAGGCCAGGCCCAGCCAGGCGCCGCCGCTGATCAGGCTGGCGTAGAGCAACGCGATGCCCACCGGCAGTAGCAGGCTGTAGAGCAGGACAGTGCGCCAGGCGCCGATACGGTCGACAATCAGGCCGGCCAGGACGCAACCGATGTTCAGGAAGACGATGCCCAGGCTGCTCAGGGCGAAGGTGTGGCTGGGGCTCATGCCGAAGCTTTTTTGCATCACGGTCGGGGTGATGACCACGAACACCACTACGGCGGAGGTCAGCACACAGGTCAGGATGACGGCCGGCAGCAAGGCGTGTCGGTAATCGCGCAAAACCGTGCGCAACGGCAGCTCAGCGGCGCCTTCGCGATTGGCGTGCAGGGCCATGAAGATCGGTGTTTCGCTCAGCCAGCGGCGCAGCCAGACGCCGATCACACCAAACACCCCACCCAGCAGGAAAGGCAGGCGCCAGGCGTAATCGAGGATTTCCTCAGGCGTGTAGATCCGCGCCAGCGCCGTTGCGGTCAGCGCGCCCAGCAAATAACCAAAGGTCAGGCCAGCCTGGAGAAAACCCAGGGCGTAGCCACGGTGATGCAATGGAGCATGTTCGGCTACGAACACCCAGGCGCTGGGCACTTCGCCGCCTACCGCCGCGCCCTGGAGGATGCGCAACGCCAGCAGCAGCAACGGGGCGAAATAACCGATCTGTGCGTAAGTCGGCATCACACCGATCAGCAGGCAAGGCAAGGCCATCATCAGGATGCTCAAGCTGAACACCCGCTTGCGCCCCAGGCGATCGGCGAAGTGCGCCATGAGTATGCCGCCCAATGGCCGAGCCAGGTAACCGGTGGCGAAAATCCCGAAGCTTTGCAGCAAGCGCAGCCAATCGGGCATTTGGGGCGGGAAGAACAACTGGCTGAGGGTCAGGGCGAAGAAGACGAAGATGATGAAATCGTAGATCTCCAGCGCGCCGCCCAGGGCGGCGAGGCCCAGGGTCTTGTAATCGGAGCGGCTGAATCGATCGCCTGGCAGATGGGTTTTGGCAGTCATGGGCAGATGGGCAGATGAAGTTGAAAGAGGGCCGCGACTCAGGCGTCGCGGTCGTTGTCCACAGGCTCGGCCGGTGGTTGGCCTGGCTCGGCATCTTCGGCCGCGTCCGCAGGCAGGTAATCCTTACGGCTCCGGGCAATGGCCCGGCGGATCTCGTCGCCCTTGGTCGGGCAGTTAAGGAGGCGGGCGATGCCGTCGAATTTCTGCGTCATCGCCATCCTCCGGCATGAGTGAACAGGGGCTCGATAGTGCTCGCTTTTGGCGCTTGATGCCAATTTTGTGGTTGGGGTTGCTGCGCAACCCAGCGGCAGCAAGCTCCCTCGCCACGGGGGATTGTGGGGAGGGAGGATTTGTGTCCTACCCCCTACTCACCGGTTACTCAGCGGTGATAACGGCGTACGACGCTGCTGTTGCGCAATACGTGGCCTTTGATCTTTTCCATCAACTGGGCGCGGGTCAGGTCGGCAGGAAAGGCTTCCGGTGGCAGGTCCAGGGCGAAAAGCTGGATCAGGTAGTGATGGGCGCTGTCGCCAATAGGCGGGCAAGGGCCGATGTAGCCGTGGGTGCCCTTGCTATTGATGCCGCTCATGCCTTCCAGCGTGGACTTGGTGCCCGCGCCCGCCGGAATCTGCCGCGTGCTGGCCTTGATCCCATAATGCACCCAGTGATCGACGCCCTGGCCGCGCTGGCCGTCCGGGTCGAGCATGACGATGGCATAGCTGAGCGTACCGGGCGGGCCGGCGTTCCAGCTCAGGGCCGGGGAAATATTCTTGCCGCCACAATTGTTGGCGTCACTGGCAGCCGCAGCGGTGAACAGGCGGTCGTCCGACACACCAGGGATGTTGAGGGTGAAACGGTCCTCGGCCTGGGCCGCCCCTTGTGCACACAGCACCAGGGCAACGGCTGCCAGCCAGGGGGCGAGAGAGTTCAATCGGGTCATACCGGGCACCTTATGCGGATCAGGCCATGGACGGCCTGCGAACTATAGCCGCAGCGCCCACCCGGTTGCAGTGACAATTATGCTGAACCTCGTTCCAGACCACCGACTCCAACGGGAAACGCCTGACGGAGATCGACCATGCCTATGCATAAAGTCGCCCGCTTCGCTGATGTGCGCGACGACCGCGGCCTTGAAGTGAGCATCAACGACACCTCCATCGTACTGCTGCGTGCAGGTGGTCAAGTGCGAGCCTTCCAAGGCAAATGCCCGCACGCCGGCGCGCCACTGGCCAAGGGCGCGGTGTGTCACGGACGGCTGATCTGCCCTTGGCACAAGGCCGGGTTCCGCGCCGAAGACGGCGCCCTGTGCGAGCCCCCGGCCCTCGACAGCCTGCTGCGCTATCACGTCGAGGTACGCGACGAGGATGTCTGGGTCGATGACCAACCGCTACCGGCCGAGAAAATCCCCCCGGCCGACGATCCGCGCACGTTTGTCATCATCGGTGCGGGCGCGGCCGGTACCGCGTGTGCAGCGGCGTTGCGCGACAAAGGCTTTGGCGGACGGATCCAACTGGTCGACCGTGAAGCCGAAGCCGGGTACGACCGCACGGTGCTGAGCAAATATGTGTTGGCCGGCGACATGGCAGTCGACGAGACGCCGCCGCTGCGCGATGAAAGTTATTTCACCCGACAACGCATCGAACGGGTCCGTGGCGAAGTCACGCGGCTGGACCCCAACGCTCGGAAAATCCGACTCGCCGACGGCCAGGACCTGGGCTACGACGCGCTGCTCATTGCTACCGGCGCAGTGCCCAGGATGCCGGACCTGCCTGGCATCGATTTGCCGCAGGTCTTCGTGCTGCGCTCGATAGCGCACACCCGACGGATCCTCGGCAGCGCCCGCCCCGGACAGCGCGTGGTCATCATCGGCGACAGCTTCATCGCCATGGAAGCGGCCTCGGCCTTGCGCAAACGCGAGTTGAGCGTGACGGTACTGGCCCGCCATCCGGTGCCATTCGCCGCACAGTTGGGCGAGAGCGTCGGCCAGGCCATTTTGGCGCGGCATCGGGCTAACGGCGTGGTTTATCACTGCGAAGGCGAAGCGGCGCGGATAGAGGGCACTGGCAAGGTCGAAGCGGTGGTGCTGGATAACGGCCAACGCTTTGCCGCGGATCTGGTGATCGTCGGCATCGGCGTGCGCCCGGCCACCGAACCGTTTGCGGACTTGCCACGGGAACCGGATCAATCGCTGACGACCGACGCCGGCATGCGCGTGACCGAGGGCGTATGGGCCGTCGGTGATATCGCGACCTTCCCGCTCAACGGCCAGCCCCGGCGAATCGAGCACTGGCGCCTGGCCCAGCAACAGGCGCGCATCGCCGCCGCGAACATGCTCGGGGGCGACGAGCATTACCTGGACGTGCCGTTTTTCTGGACCTATCACTTCGGCAAACGCTACGACTACCTGGGTCATGCCGAACAATGGGACGAGGTGCAATTCAAGGGCACGCCCGAACATCCGCCCTTTATCGCCCTGTTGGGCAACGACGGCCTGGTCGCTGCCGCCGTGGCCTGCGATGAAGGACGGGCCATGGCGGCACTGGCCCAGCGCATGAAACAACCGTTGCCGATGGATCAGGCCTGGCGGTTGGTCCGGGATTTCTCATCTTTCTGACAGGCAAGAACCTGTGGGAGCCGAGCTTGCTCGCGATGGCGTCGCCTCGGTTGATGGCAGTGTTGACCGACACATCGCCTTCGCGAGCAAGCCCGCTCCCACAGGGGATGGGTGTCGTTGCAAATGCCATGTTCGGCGCAAATCCAAATGTGGGAGCGGGCTTGCTCGCGAAGATCGCACCTACATATCCGCGGGAAGGTGAATGACTCGCGGACGCTCCAACCGCGCCAGCGGCGGGGGCTGCATTTCGGGACTGAGCACATGGAAATGCGGCACCACGTGACTGATGTCGCCCTCCTGATTGTTATGGATGATCTTCGAGCCGGGCTGGCGCAAGGTATCCAGGCGCCCGTCGGTCAATTTGAAGCTTTCGCTCAAGCCTTGATCATCCACCACCGGCGCGGGCAGTCGGCGCTGGGCGAAGCTGCGGCTCTTGCGTTGCTGATAACGCGCCCAGGCAATCAACACCACCGCGTTGACCAGCGCCACCCAGCCGTAGATCTGCAAAGTCCCGAGGGTCTCGAAGGCCGAGCCACCGAGCCGCGGGCCAGCATGACTGTCGAACAACGGCCACAAGCCGTTGATCAGCAAGTACAACAAGCCGATCCATGCGAACACGGTGAACAACACATCGACCACCACCAGAAAAGGTCGTTGCCGGGTCCTGATAATTTTCATCCGATCACTTCCTCTTCCTGATCATCGAGCGGCTTGATACCGCGATCCGGGCTGATCCAGCGCGCGCGTTTCTGGTGCTGCCCGAACAGCACTTTGGGAAAGCTCACCAGGGTGGTGAACAGGCTGATCAGCCAGAACACCAGCGGATACCAGACCACCCAGAACATGATGTGCCACAAGCCCTTTTCGTAGCGCCGGTCGATCAGGATGCTCACCGCGAACTGCATCAGGCACACCATGGCCAACAACAATCCGGTGAAGGCCGGCGGCATCAGATGGTCGACCGCAATGGCTGCGGGCATTTCGATGAACTTGCCCGCGCCCCAGAAAATTACCGACAGCAGGAAGGTGAACGCCCAACCGGTGGACAGGCAGTATTCGAACAACAGCGGCCACAGGTAGCGATGACGGTATTGCCAGATGCCACGGATGTTCTTGAACAGCACCTCGGCGCCGCCCTGGGCCCAGCGCAACCGCTGCCGCCACAGGCCGCGCAGGGTTTCGGGCATGAGGATCCAGCACAACGCCCGAGGTTCGTAGAAGATGCTCCAGTGGTCCAATTGCAGCTTCCAGCTGATGTCGATGTCTTCGGTGATCATGTCCGGGCTCCAGTAGCCGACCCGATGCAGCGCCGTGCGGCGGAACGCGACGATCACGCCGGAGACTGTGAAGATCCGCCCGAACACCCGCTGGGTGCGTTTGATCAGACCGATGATCGAAGAAAACTCGCCGACCTGGACCCGCCCCACCAGGGTCGAACGGGTGCGGATTCGCGGGTTGCCGGTCACCGCGCCGAGGCGAGCGTTGTCGAGCATCGGTGCGACCAGATAAGCGCAGGTATTGGGCGCCAGCAGCGCATCACCGTCGATGCACACCAGGTATTCGCTGCGCGCGGCGATGGCGCCCATGCGCAGGGCCACGGCCTTGCCCTGGTTTTCCGCCAGGTGCAGCACGCGCAGGCGCGGGTCATGGGCGGCCAGTTGATCGAGCACCTGGGCGGTGTTGTCCTTCGAGCCGTCGTTGATCGCAATGACCTCGATTTTCGGGTAATGCTGGCCCAATGCGGCGTGAATCGTGTCGGCGACGTTGTCGCCCTCGTTGAAGCATGGAACCAGAATGCTGATCAGCGGCTCGCCGACCAAGGACGGCGGCAGCGTGTCGTCCTTCCACGGCCAGTGGCGTTCCCAGTGCAGCCAGAAATACAGGCCACCGGCGATCCATAGCCCGGACATGAACAGCGGGTAAAAGAACACGAAGTCCATCAGGAATTGCCCGGTGACCAGGAAGATCAGGCCCAGGGGCACCCCAAGGACGATCGCCAACACCAGCAGGGCGAGCAGTCTGTCGAGCATGTCAAGGATTCCACTTGTTGGAGAGCGCCGGCCGCACGGTTTTAACGGCAGGCTGGTCTTCGATGAAGTTGTCCGGGTAGTAGCCGAAACTGGTCACGCCCTTACGTTTGAGGCGCCCCATCCAATCGGCCAGTTGTTCGCCGTCGATGTCGCTGACCGGTTGGCTGTGCCAATCCCGGGCCTGCAATTCAAACACCGTGCGCTTGAGCGCGCCGGGACGAGCCTTGACGGTGTCTACCAGGCGTTCGAGCCAGGGGCCGGACTGCTCAAGGGTCTGTTTTTCCATCAACGGCATGGCCATCGGTGCCGTCCAGTCGTAGGCGCCGAGGAAATCGTCGAGGTTCTGGGCGAACCAGGCTTCGCTTTGAGGATTGAGCATCGGTTCGGCGAAAATATTGCGCGCTGTCAGCACCTGCGGGCCGCGAATTGCCCTGACCTTGGCAGTCAACTCATGGGTGAAGTCGATCAGGTAGCGGCTCTTGAAACGGGTCCAGCGTTGCATCATCGCCGGGTCGTCGCGCAAGGCGGCAAGGGACGTTGGCAAACCGTGGGCGGCATAGACTTTCAGGGCCGCGGGGCCAGCGTCTTCGAAGTCCGAAAACACCGCGTCGTCATGGTAGAGAACGCCGTCCAACGAGCTCATCCGCGCCAGGTCTTCGTAGATTTCGCCGATGACCTTGCGCACGTTGGGATCGAACGGCGACAGGCGCACGTATTGATCGGCGGCGACATCGGTCTTGCCGGTCCGCGGATCCCAACGCTGTACCCGCGAAAGCTTGGCGTCCAGGGCGAAACTGAGCACGGGCATCCAGGCATAGACCTTGGCGTTGGCCCGGGTGCGCAATTGCCACGCAACCCGGTCGAACAGATCGGCCCGCACGGGCAGGTGACGGTTGGGGAAGTACAGCGAATGCACCAGGCCGTCGCCTTTGGGATCAGCGAACGCCTGCAAGAACACGGTGTTGGCGCCCAGGTCGGAAATGCGCTGGATCAGTTTGCCGACGTTGGCTTCCTGCTGCACCGGGTCGGGGTCGTAGACATAATCCAGATCGACGTGGACCACGCGCATCGGGTCCATCGCCTGCACCGAAACGATGCTTTCGGCGAAGTGCGCGCCATCCGGGTCGGAAGACACCAGGAAACGTGGGCCGCTCATCAGGTTGTCGAGGCTGTCGAGGCCGTCTTCCAGGGTCAGGGCCATCTGGTAGCCTTCGCTGCCGATCACCTGCAACGCCGTGCCGTCGGCTTCGCCGTAAGGCCAGACCCAGACTCGCGGGCTGTAGCCGGCGACCTTGCGGATCTTCTCGGAAATCGCCGCGACATCCTTGCGCAGACGCGCCTGGAAATCAGCCTCGGTTTCGTAGCGACCGGTGGCGGGATCGTAGCGCCGGGTGGTCGCGGCGGGCTGCTGATTGCCTTGGGGGTTGGCGAGTATGCCTTTGTGATTGGCGTCGGTGTGGGCGGCAATTTCCACCAGCCCCGAATGGGCAACCTCGCGAATCTGCTCCCAGGTCAGGAACTCGGAACGTTTGCGCGGCACGCCGGCGAAATCCACGGTCTGGTTCAGCGGCGTATCGACCCAGCTGCCAACCGGGGCCAGGATTGCCGGCCAGTTATAGGCCCGCAGGATCGGCATCACCCGGGTGTAAAAGCTTGAGTAGCCGTCGTCAAAACTCAACAGCACCGCACGCGGCGGCAGGTCCGGGCCGCCGTTGCGGGCAGCGATGATCTGGTCCACGGTGACCGGCTGATAATTGTTTTCCCGCAGCCACGCCAACTGCTCGATCAGCCGTTCGGTGCGCACGGCCACCAGCGCCTGGTCAGGGTCGAGATCCTCGACATCGTGGTAGGCGATGCCCAGCACGTGGTTCTTCGGCCATGGTGCCTCGTTGGCCGCCAGAGGACGCTCCGAGGGCGGCGTGAACACCGGGGCTTGCTGGGCACACGCGCTGATCAGCAAGATCCCCAGCAGCAGGATGAATCGCGAAATGAAGGGCATCTTCAAACTCTTCTAGAAGCGGTAGGTGAGGTCGACAAGCAAGCGCAGATCGCTTTCCCGATCGCCGTCATAAGGGCGGTTGAGCCAACTGAGCGCGGCGCCTGCCTCAAGCACATCGTTCCAGATCACACGCTGGCCGTAGCTGAGCAGGCCCATGGCGCCAGTGCCGTGGTCGCGCTGGCTGTAGCTGCCGGCACCGATCTGGAATTGCTGGCTCCAGGTGGTTTCGTAGCGGCGATACAGCACGTGGTTCGCGCTGACGGTGGGCATGACGCTGAAGTCCGACTTGGGATTGAAGTAGGGCACTTCGTCGGAACCGCTGTTGCGGCTGGCGGCCACTTCCAGACCCAGCTCCACTTGCAGGCGCGGGGCGCTGTAGAGGCCTTCACGGCCAGTCAACAGGGTCTCGAGACGGTTGTTGCCGTCGCTGAAATGGGACGGGCTGACAGCCAGCCGCCACTCGCGGCTTTCGTTGGCACGCCAGCGCACGAAACCGCTACCGCCGTTGGCCCGGATGCCGCTGTTGAGTGCCCGCAACGGGGTGTTGGCCGACAGGTAGTCCAGGCTGCCGCCGTACTGCCAGTGGTCGTTGATGTCGCGGGCCACGGCCACCCGCGCACCCTGTTTGTCACCGGAACCGTAGGCGTGATTGGAGACCTCGGCCTCCAGCGTCATGTCCCGCGTGCGGCGCTCCACCCCCAGGCGCTGCCAGCGGTGATGGCCGGTGCCCTCTTCAAAGTCACCGGTGGCGTAGCCTGCGCCGCCGAACAGCCGCCAGTCCTCGTCGAGGGGTGGGCTGTAGAGCAACGTTTCGATGCCAAAATCCCGGCTGCCAGTGACTGCGCCGGCGTCACCGCTGCCGCCGCCGTAACTTTTTCCGGTGTAGGCCTCGATGCGCAGCTCGGCCATGTCATGCACTTCGCGCTGGCGTTGCAGGCGTTTGACGTGGGCGTTTTCCGGGTAGCGGGCGACCACGTCATCGGTCAGGGCATCCAGTTGCCGCCATTCCTGCAAGTCCATCGCAGCGCGGGCCTGGGCAATTTCCAGGTCGCGATTGCGCGGGATCGTGGCCTCGACTTCCTTGAGCAGGCTTTCCGAGCGGCGCGGCCAGTCCCGGGCCTGGTACAGGTCGGCCTGGGCCAGGCGCATGCCAGTATTGCCGGGGCCTTGAGCGACAAGGGCTTTCAGACGTGTCTCGGCAGAGGGCAGATCGGCGCCGTAGGTACCGGCCTGTGCCGCAAGCTGCTGGGCGTCCATCCATTCATCGTTGGGGTTGCCGATGGGCAGGCCCTTGAGTTCGGTGCGCGGGCGCTGGGACTTGGCCATGTCTTCGGCCAACGCACGGGCCTCTTCGGATTTTTCACTTTCCAGCAGCGCGTAGTAGAGCGCGGTGCTGTCTTCGAAGCGGTCGGCGGGGTCGGCATCCGGCGCCGCCAGCACCCGACGGTACAGATCGACAGCGATTTCCGGCTGCCGCTGCTCCAGATAGGAAGACGCCACCCAGCGCAGGGCGTAGGTCGGAATGCTCACCCCTGCGGCGATCAGTTTTTGGTATTCGGCAATGACCTCCGCCCGACGCGCGCGGGCATTGAGGGCGCCCATGCGGTCGATGCGCCAGCGGAGCACGTCGTCGTGGGCCTCTTCCACTGGCGTCCAGGTGGCGAGCAATTTGTCGTAGTCGGCAAGCGCACGGTCGGCGATGACGAAGCGTTCCTGTTCGCTGCGGCTGGCCATGTCCGACAGCCGGACCCGTTCGGCCGCGACGTCACCTTCCAATCGTCGTTGTACGCCACGGTCGATCAGCCCAGGTTGTAGACGCGCCAGGCGCAGCGCCGGCTCCGGCAGCCGGGCACGTTGCAGGGCGATAATGTATTCGCGTGCCACCTCAGGCTGGTTGCCGGCGCGGTAAAACGCCTGGTCATACTCGAACAGCGCTTCGTGGGGGTTATTGGCGCGGGTCAGGGCGTAGCCCAACGCCATGCGACGTATCGGGTCTGCCGGTTTTGCAGCCACCAGAGCGCGGGCGCGACTCACGGCTTCGTCGGGCTTGCCAGCGTCGGCCTGGGTCAAGGCGAGGCCCAGTTGCAGGTCTGGATTTTGCGGGTCGATCAGCAATGCCTGGCGATACAGTTCAGCCGCCGAATCCCAGCGCTTGAGGTTGCGATAGGCACGCGCCGTTGCCGCCAGCGCCTGCACCGGCAAGTCGCGATGGCGTCCTTGGGCTTCATAGACTTGAACCACTTCGGCGTCGAGGCCGGCCCAACTGGCGATCTGCAGATGGTCGCTGATCTGTGCTGCGCTCGCCTGAGCGGCCGGCACGTTGCGCAGTGCGCTCAAGGCCGGCGTGTAATGGCCGGCGCGGGCGTCGAGCACCATCTGGTCATAAACGGTGTCAGCCATCGCCAGGGCCGGCCAGCACAATTGGCTGCACAGCGCGGCGCGAAACAGCGGGCGCAAACCACGTTGAATAAAGGGACCCACAGTACGCGGCATTCGTCAGCATCCTTACATGGCCAGCCGGGTCGCAGTGCCCCCTTGCCCATCAAACAGGAAGCCGGATCAAGGAATCCAGCCAAGTTCTAATTGGGCTTAGTCTTGCACTCTCGGACGGGTCATCTTTCAGAACGCCACAATTCTTCAGAATCGCTCCAGATTTAATGATGGGGTAAACGACAGGCATGAAAAAACCCGGCCAGTGCATCGCACGGACCGGGTTTGGGGTATTGCCTGGACGAGTTACTGGACGGCGACGCCGCCACCCAGTTTGCTCATTACAAATTGCGAGAATTGCTCAACGGTCATTTTCTGGCCATTGAAGTCGACCTGATTGTTGGCGTAGTGCAACTTGGTAACAACATCATTGCCTTCCAGGGTCGCCAGTTGAGTACCGACGGCCATGGCGCTGAACATATCGCTGGTGGCGGTGGCCTGATCGGCGATCAACTTGGCGTCGGTCTGGCCTTCCATCTGTGCCTGCACAGTCATCAGGTCCACCAGCATCGGCTTGGAAACCTTGAGGTTGAAATCCAGCAGGGCGAGCAGCTGGCGGGCCAGCTCATCAGGCGGCAGGTCCATGGACTGCGGCTTGGCGAGGTCAACGATCAGGTTGGCGCGGCTTTCGCCGTTGGCGGTATTGAACGACAGGTTTTCCAGGGCGACCTGAGGAGCACCGGCCAGGAGTTTTTCCAGATCGGCCTTGACCTGTGCTTCTTCGGCTTCGGTCAGGTTCAACTCTGGAGCGGGCTCACCGGCGGCAGCGGCCTCGGCTGCGGCTTTTTCGTAGGGTTGCAGCTTGGTCTGGTAAATCTGCATCAAGGACATCGTGGCAGGGATGTCCAGGTTCTTCAGGCTTATCGCCATCTGCGCCGAACCGATGACCTTGTCGTTGAACGCCAATTCACCGATCTTGTAATCGGCACGTCCCGAAGCGCTGGTACCTTCCTCGGTGCTGCTGTTCTTCATCTCGAAGTTCTTCAGGCCCAATACCGACTTCGGCTCGCCAAAAGTGGCCTTGGTATTGCTCAGCAATACGGTGTTGTCGCCCATGTAGTAACCGTAAGAACTTTTGCTCAGGTTACTGGCCAGGGTCAGGCCGTTCACCTCGACCTGCACCGGGGTCTGGTCTTCGGAAACGGTGGTGACCTTGAAGCTGTCCATGTAGCCGTCGGCCTTGACCTTCTGCCCTTGGGCGCTGGCGGCCAGGTCGACTTTCAAGCCGGAGAACGTCAGCTGGGATTGTTCATCCAGCTTGGTGTCCAGCGGCAGCAGCTCGTAGGTGCCATTGATGGACTCGTCGTAACCGAGGTTGGTGACACCCTTGAGCGGCGACTTGCCTTCGGTGGCGGCAAACCATTTATCGGTCAGCGGGTTGCGCTCAAGCTCGGTGTAACTGGTGGCCATGACCGGCAGCCATTTGAGCGTTACCAGACGCGAGAACGGCAGCGGGCCATGTTCGATGCGGTCGACGAGCAGCAGCTCAACCGGCTCGCCACCAAACATCTCGCCTTCACCTTTGAGGCGGTAGTGGGCGGTACTGCTGAACGTGCCACGCTCCAGGGAAATCAGCTCCAGGCTGGACGTGCTATTGGAGCCGGCCAAGGCTACTTGCATCTGTTTGTTGCTATCGGCAATAGCGTTTTTCAACACTCCTTCGAGTTTGGTGCCGGTGTACCACGCGCCACCCGCGCTGATTGCACCGACCGCTACTACGATTCCCAGGAGTACGCTTGCTGATTTATTCATGAGTGACCCGATTGATATCCATGGTTGAAGAAAGTCGTCGTCTTCCCTGACCCGCAAGGGGTGTGGCTCGACGCCGTGAAGTGGGCCGAGATTACCATCAGGCACACCCGCAAGCCCAATGTTTAAAGGGGGAAAAACGCTTTCTTGAGAGGTGGTCTACGAATATTCGACTTCAATTTCATCGAGTTGGTGGTCGAAAGTCTTGAGTCGAGCGGTCCAGGTATACACCAGCACCTCGAAATCGCGATTGATGACCGCCGCGCCCGGTGAGTCCGCACGCGAATCGCAAAAGTCCAGTTGGTAGCGCTCCCGCGCCATGGCATTGGCGACGTCGCACAGCTCACGGGCGTTGTTAAGCCAGTGCCAGCCGTCTTGCGTCACTTGCTTGTCCAGGGCTGCGCATTGGGTTTTCAGGGCCTCAAGGCTTTTTTCCAATGGCGTTCCGGTGAGTTCTCCCATGACCTCTTGGAACGTACGACCGGGCTGCCAATAACTGCCCCAGAAATAACGATCGAAAACAGTCTCGACCCGCCGCAGGGCCACCTTGGTATCCCAGATCAACACCAGGGTCTTGCCTTGTTCGAGGTGTTTTCTCTTGATGCGTTGGCCTTGAAGCGACGCCCAGGCCACGATTGCAATGGATATCACACCGATCAAGGCGGCCGCACTGTCCAGGAACAGCAACGCCCTGTCGATCTGATGAGTCAGCATCACGCCATAGAAATAAGTGGCCGAAAGCAGTATCAGGGCTGCGATGGCGCACCAGAAGCCGGGAGCATAAGGGTTTTTCATTATTGGAATCCCCATGACCAGTGACGTCGCAGGCTCCTCTGTCGCCAGTGCCCCGACTACCAAAGCATAGCAATGGCCTCACAGTTTGCCGGAGAGTTCCATCAATCAGAGGTGCGATCCGATTACCGGCCCAAAACGACAAAACCCCTGTCTGCTCATGCAGACAGGGGTTTTGGGAATTCAATCTTGACGATGACCTACTCTCACATGGGGAAACCCCACACTACCATCGGCGATGCATCGTTTCACTTCTGAGTTCGGGATGGGATCAGGTGGTTCCAATGCTCTATGGTCGTCAAGAAATTCTGTGACCAGCCCGTTGGTTCACAACGTACCGGCAAAAATCGTTAACTTCTACTAAAACAAAACCCCTACCTGCATCAGCAGATAGGGGTTTCGGAATTTAATCTTGACGATGACCTACTCTCACATGGGGAAACCCCACACTACCATCGGCGATGCATCGTTTCACTTCTGAGTTCGGGATGGGATCAGGTGGTTCCAATGCTCTATGGTCGTCAAGAAATTCGGTAGCCAGCGCGTGCCTTGCGGTCACGTTCCAGCGAATGGGTATGCGATAGTTTGTGTGCTGCTTTTGAGCTGGCCGAACTTTCGGTTCATCTCGTCTTCACACACCGCAATCTGGCCTCTTTCGAGTCGACAGATTGCTTGGGTGTTATATGGTCAAGCCTCACGGGCAATTAGTACAGGTTAGCTCAACGCCTCACAG
>NZ_JALJDX010000198.1 GCF_022952855.1 Pseudomonas sp. RGM2987
AAACCGCCTTCGCGAGCAAGCCGCTCCTACAGGGGGCGGCGGTGTTTAGACCGCCACCGCACGCGGCTCGCTACGACGCAACGCCCGGGTCTTGTGCAACGTATCGGCGCAGGTCTTCGCCGCTTCCTGGCCCTTGTGCACGAAGTGCTCGAAGAAGAACTTCTGGTGCTCTTCCCCTGCATGGAAGTGATGCGGCGTGAGCACCACCGAGAACACCGGCACTTCGGTTTCCAGCTGGACCTGCATCAAGCCGCTGATCACCGATTGGGCAACGAACTCGTGGCGATAGATGCCGCCATCCACCACCAGGCCGGCGGCGACGATGCCGGCGTAACGGCCTGACTTGGCCAGAAGCTTGGCGTGCAACGGGATTTCGAAGGCGCCGCCGACTTCGAAGAAGTCGATGTCGCTTTCCTGATAGCCCTGGCTGATCATTTCCGCGACGAAGCCTTTACGGCTCTGGTCGACGATCTCCTTGTGCCAGCAGGCCTGGATGAACGCAACGCGTTCGCCCGGATGATTTTTGCTTTTGCTGTCGATTGCAGTGGGTTGCATGTTCTGGTTCCTGTTTGTGTGAAAAACAGGGCGTCATGAATCGAAGGGGATTTAAGGGTACGCCGCGCACAACAGCCGCAGTCGGCCCTAGGGTGTCAATCCCGTTCTCTCTTCATCCGGACTATGACCGTCGGCCCCGGGATCACACCGGGTCTGCTGACCTTGCCGCTACACCGCCGCAGCCGTGTACCACCAAGCGCTCGCGGGCTATGCACCTTGCGTGCAATTACCGCCGGTGGGGAATTGCACCCCGCCCTGAGAACGTTTTGCCGCCACGGTATGTGGCCGCGGACGTTTTTTAACACATAACCCCTGTGGGAGCGAGCTTGCTCGCGATAGCGGTGGGTCAGTCACATCAGTACTGCCTGGCACGACGCACCTGTGGCGAGGGAGCTTGCTCCCGCTGGACTGCGAAGCAGGCCCAATTCCACACGGCCGCTTCGCACTGGAGCGCCAGCCCGGCCGGGCGGGAGCAAGCTCCCTCGCCACGGAATTTCCTGCGCTCAGCCTTGATTATTTCCCGCCATGCCCGCAGTAATGGTGCTCGAAAGGGAAGTCCCCCCACCAGAACCCGAGGCCAGATTCATGAGTGTTATCGATCTTCGCAGCGACACGGTCACCCAGCCCTCCGCTGGCATGCTCGACGCGATGGCCAGCGCGCCTACCGGCGACGATGTCTATGGCGAAGACCCGACCGTCAATCGCCTCGAAGCCGAACTCGCCGAGCGCCTGGGGTTCGCGGCGGCGCTGTTCGTGCCCAGCGGGACCATGAGCAACCTGTTGGGGTTGATGGCTCACTGCGAGCGCGGCGATGAATACATCGTCGGTCAGCAGGCCCACACCTATAAATACGAAGGGGGCGGGGCGGCGGTGCTCGGCTCGATCCAGCCGCAACCGCTTGAAGTGCAGGCCGATGGCTCCCTTGATCTGGCGCAGGTGGCTGCAGCCATCAAGCCCGATGACTTTCACTTTGCCCGTACCCGCCTGCTGGCCCTGGAAAACACCATGCAGGGCAAGGTCCTGCCGTTGGACTATCTGGCCCGGGCCCGAGCATTCACCCGCGAGCACGGCCTGGCCCTGCACCTGGACGGCGCGCGGCTGTACAACGCGGCGGTCAAACTCAACGTGGACGCCAGGGAGATCACCCGGCATTTCGATTCGGTCTCGGTGTGCCTGTCCAAAGGGCTTGGCGCGCCCATTGGCTCGGTCCTGTGCGGCAGCGTCGAGTTAATCGGCAAGGCGCGTCGGCTGCGCAAGATGGTCGGCGGCGGCATGCGTCAGGCCGGGATCCTTGCGGCGGCGGGCTTGTACGCCCTGGAGCATCAGGTCCAGCGCTTGGCCGATGACCACGCCAATGCCCAGCGGCTCGCCGAAGGCTTGCGCGCGGCAGGGTATGAGGTCGAGCCGGTGCAGACCAACATGGTCTACGTGCAAATGGGCGAGCGAGCCGAGGCGGTCAAGGCATTTGCCGCTGAACGTGGCATCAAGCTCAGTGCAGCGCCACGTTTGCGGATGGTCACGCACATGGACGTCAGCCGTGCGCAAATTGACCAGGTGATCGCCACTTTCGTCGAATTTTCCGACAACTGATCGTCCAAGCGGCCCAATTGACAGTTTCTATCGCATAACACGCTGTACCCCACGCGAAGGGCCGATATAATGCGGCCCTTTGCCGTTGCTTCGTCTGTCGACGTTTTGCACAGGCCTTTGGCCGCAGCCTCCGTGGAAGAACCTAATGAAAAGCGCAGAAATCCGTGAAGCCTTCCTTCGCTTCTTCGAAGAGCAAGGCCACACCCGAGTAGCCTCCAGCTCTTTGATTCCGGGCAACGACCCGACCCTGCTGTTCACCAACGCGGGGATGAACCAGTTCAAGGACTGCTTCCTGGGCCAGGAAAAACGTGCCTACACCCGCGCGGTGAGCAGCCAGAAATGCGTGCGCGCCGGCGGCAAGCACAACGACCTGGAAAACGTCGGCTATACCGCTCGTCACCACACGTTCTTCGAAATGCTGGGTAACTTCAGCTTCGGCGACTATTTCAAGCGCGACGCCATCACTTTTGCCTGGACCTTCCTGACCTCCGACAAGTGGCTGAACCTGCCCAAGGAGAAACTCTGGGTCACGGTCTACGCCAGCGATGACGAAGCCTATGACATCTGGACCAAAGAGGTCGGTGTCCCGGCCGAGCGCATGGTGCGCATCGGCGACAACAAGGGCGCGCCTTACGCCTCCGACAACTTCTGGACCATGGGCGATACCGGCCCGTGCGGCCCATGCACCGAGATTTTCTACGATCACGGCGCCGACATCTGGGGCGGCCCACCCGGCTCGCCGGAAGAAGACGGCGACCGCTACATCGAGATCTGGAACAACGTGTTCATGCAGTTCAACCGCACCGCCGATGGCGTGTTGCATCCGCTGCCGGCGCCGTCGGTGGATACCGGCATGGGCCTGGAACGGATCAGCGCGGTGTTGCAGCACGTGCATTCCAACTATGAAATCGACCTGTTCCAGAGCCTGCTGAGCGCTTCGGCCAAGGCCATCGGTTGCACCAACGACAACCAGGCCTCGCTGAAAGTGGTCGCCGACCACATCCGTTCCTGCGGCTTCCTGATTGCCGACGGCGTGCTGCCGTCCAACGAAGGCCGTGGCTATGTGCTGCGCCGGATCATCCGTCGCGCTTGCCGTCACGGCAACAAGTTGGGCGCCAAGGGCAGTTTCTTCTATCAGATCGTCGCGGCCCTGGTGGCCGAGATGGGCGAAGCTTTCCCGGAACTCAAATCCCAGCAGGCGCACATCGAACGCGTGCTCAAGGCCGAGGAAGAGCAGTTCGCCAAGACCCTCGAACAAGGGCTGAAGATCCTCGAGCAGGACCTGGCCGAACTCACGGGCAACGTGGTCCCGGGCGACGTAGTGTTCAAGTTGTACGACACCTACGGCTTCCCGATGGACCTGACCGGCGACATCGCCCGCGAGCGCAACCTGACCCTCGATGAGGAAGGTTTCGAGCGCGAGATGGAAGCCCAGCGGGTGCGTGCGCGTTCCGCCAGCTCCTTCGGCATGGACTACAACAGCCTGGTAAAGGTTGATGTCGCCACCGAATTCACCGGCTATGCCGGCACCACCGGTTCGGCCAAGATCGTTGCCATCTATAAGGATGGACAGTCGGTCGATATCCTGAGCGAAGGCCAGGAAGGCGTGATCGTGCTCGACAAGACGCCGTTCTACGCCGAGTCCGGTGGCCAGATCGGTGATAGCGGCTACTTGCAGGCCGGCAATTCGCGCTTCGATGTGCGCGACACCACCAAGACCGGCGGCGCCTTCCTGCACCATGGTGTGCTGGCCTCGGGCAGCCTGATGGTCGCGGCTCCGGTGGCGGCCCATGTCGATGCCGAGGTGCGCCATGCCACCTCGCTGAACCACTCGGCCACCCACCTGCTGCACGCGGCGCTGCGCCAGGTACTGGGCGAGCACGTCCAGCAGAAGGGCTCCTTGGTGGACAGTCAGCGCCTGCGCTTTGACTTCAGCCACTTCGAAGCCATCAAGCCGGAACAGCTCAAGGCACTGGAAGAGATCGTCAACGCCGAGATTCGCAAGAACTCCCCGGTAGAAACCGAAGAAACCGACATCGAGACCGCCAAGCAGAAGGGTGCGATGGCCCTGTTCGGCGAGAAGTACGGCGACAGCGTGCGTGTGCTGAGCATGGGTGATTTCTCGGTGGAGCTGTGCGGTGGCATCCACGCCAACCGGACCGGCGACATCGGCCTGCTGAAGATCATCAGCGAAGGCGGCGTGGCCTCCGGCGTGCGCCGTATCGAGGCGGTCACCGGTGCTGCGGCCCTGGCGTACCTCAACGGCGCCGAAGAACAACTCAAGGAAGCGGCGAGCCTGATCAAGGGCAGCCGTGACAACCTGATCGACAAGCTGTCGGCTGTGCTGGAGCGCAACCGCTTGCTGGAAAAGCAACTGGAACAGTTGCAGGCCAAGGCCGCCAGCGCCGCGGGCGACGATCTGTCGGCCCAAGCCGTGGACGTCAAGGGCGTGAAGGTCCTGGCCGCGCGCCTGGATGGCCAGGATGGCAAGGCGCTGCTGGCGCTGGTCGATCAACTGAAAAACAAACTCGGCCGCGCAGTGATCCTGCTCGGCGGTGTCCATGAGGAAAAGGTCGTTCTCGTCGCAGGCGTGACCAAAGACCTGACTGGCCAACTCAAAGCCGGTGATTTGATGAAGCAGGCCGCTGCGGCAGTGGGCGGTAAGGGCGGTGGTCGTCCGGACATGGCGCAGGGCGGCGGTACCGACGCCGGCGCACTGGACGCGGCACTGGCCCAGACCGTGGCATTTGTAGAGCAGGGTATTTAAGACAGCCTCCCGGGCTCGCAGTCTAGTGGCGAGCCCGGTTGCTGTTGAGTGATTATTGGGCGCCCTTCACGGGCAGAGGCGGCTTTGAAATGGCTTTGATCGTACAGAAATTTGGAGGCACCTCGGTCGGCACTGTCGAGAGAATCGAACAGGTCGCCGACAAGGTTAAGAAATTCCGTGATGCGGGCGATGACCTGGTGGTCGTGCTGTCGGCAATGAGCGGCGAGACCAACCGTCTGATCGATCTGGCCAAGCAAATCAGTGGCGAGCAGCAACCGGTTCCCCGTGAACTGGACGTGATCGTTTCCACCGGCGAGCAGGTGACCATCGCCTTGCTGGCCATGGCCTTGATCAAGCGTGGCGTGCCGGCGGTGTCCTACACCGGCAACCAGGTTCGTATCCTGACGGACAGCGCGCACAACAAAGCGCGTATCCTGCAGATTGACGATCAGAAAATTCGCGGTGACCTGAAGGCTGGTCGCGTCGTGGTCGTAGCCGGTTTCCAGGGCGTGGACGAGCACGGCAACATCACCACCCTCGGCCGTGGCGGTTCCGACACGACGGGTGTGGCGCTGGCGGCGGCCCTGAAGGCTGACGAGTGCCAGATCTACACCGATGTGGACGGCGTCTACACCACCGACCCACGGGTGGTGCCCGTGGCCCAGCGCCTGGACAAGATCACCTTCGAAGAGATGCTGGAAATGGCCAGTCTCGGCTCGAAGGTGCTGCAGATCCGGGCGGTGGAATTCGCCGGCAAGTACAACGTTCCGCTGCGCGTCCTGCACAGCTTCAAAGAGGGTCCGGGTACCCTCATTACTATTGATGAAGAGGAATCCATGGAACAGCCGATCATTTCCGGCATCGCTTTCAACCGCGATGAAGCCAAGCTGACCATCCGTGGCGTGCCAGACACCCCCGGCGTGGCGTTCAAGATTCTCGGCCCGATCAGTGCCGCGAACATCGAAGTCGACATGATCGTGCAGAACGTTTCACACGATAACACTACCGACTTCACCTTTACCGTACACCGCAACGACTACCAGTCGGCCGAAGCGATCCTGAAAAAGACCGCAGGCGAGATCGGTGCCCGGGAAGTCGTCGGCGATACCAAGATCGCCAAGGTCTCGATCGTCGGTGTCGGCATGCGCTCCCACGCAGGCGTGGCCAGTCGCATGTTCGAATCCCTGGCCAAGGAAAGCATCAATATCCAGATGATCTCGACCTCGGAAATCAAGGTTTCCGTGGTGATCGAAGAGAAGTATCTGGAACTGGCCGTGCGCGCCCTGCACACGGCTTTCGAACTCGACGCGGCTGCCCGACAGGGCGAGTAAGCGTTGTCCTGAGGGCGCGGTTGGACCGCGCCCTTTGTTTTTTTGAATGGCGCGTCCCAAAACTGTTCTTTTGCCCGCGCTAGTCAATACTTAGGCGTGTGGGCTTCGGCCGTTCCGGTCGTTGGCCCCATCCCCTTTTTTTGCAGACTGTTGTCCCTGAACTGAATTGCGTGAGGAGAAAGGTATGCTGATTCTGACTCGTCGGTGCGCGGAAAGCCTGATTATTGGCGATGGCGAAATCACCGTGACCGTGCTCGGCGTCAAAGGAAACCAAGTGCGTATCGGCGTCAACGCCCCGAAAGAGGTTGCGGTGCACCGTGAGGAAATTTACCTGCGGATCAAGAAAGAGAAGGACGACGAACCAAGCCATTAATTTTTATCGATTTTTATGTTTGCAAACGGGGATGAAGGTGGTTAATATACGCCCCGTGTTGCGGAGAGCTGGCCGAGTGGCCGAAGGCGCTCCCCTGCTAAGGGAGTACACCTCAAAAGGGTGTCGGGGGTTCGAATCCCCCGTTCTCCGCCATTATTCGTTTAGTGCGTCAAAACCTGGCTTGCTCGGTAAGTGATTGAAATTACTGAAAAAAGCGCTTTACAAAAGGAATTGACGACCTATAATGCGCGGCAACAAATGCACTCGTAGCTCAGCTGGATAGAGTACTCGGCTACGAACCGAGCGGTCACAGGTTCGAATCCTGTCGAGTGCACCATTTAAGAGTTGTTTGCAGCGATGCAAATTACTTGGCTTCAACCAGTTGTGATCTGGTATAAAACCACAACCTGCACTCGTAGCTCAGCTGGATAGAGTACTCGGCTACGAACCGAGCGGTCACAGGTTCGAATCCTGTCGAGTGCACCATATACCAAGAAGCCCGCATTTATTGCGGGCTTTTTGCTGTCTACGATTTGGCTTTTACGCACCCTTTCTCGTCGAACACGATCTCTGCACTGCGGCCTTTCTTCGCTTTGTAGGTGTAGCGCGTGCTCGAATTCCTGGTCTTGATCGAGTTGGGCTTGCCCAGGGCGCTCTCCACGTCCTGCTGGCTCATGCCCGCGATGACGCGCTTTTGCAGGATGGCTTCCCGGCGTTGCCTGGCGCTGATGAGGTTGCCACAACGGTCTTCGAACTGGCCGACCACGATCGGTTCTTTGCGTGCGGCTTTATTACTGGATATTGGCCGATGCTCGGCTTCCGGCAGCATCGATTCGGTCTTTGGCGCAATTGTGCCCGGGCTATAGGGATGGATCTGTTGCAGCGACAGAACGTCTTCCGGTCCGCAACTCAAGGTGGTGAATGTCACGTGTCCCGCGCCGCTTTCGCAGCGATGCACGGTTTGCCCGGCGGCCCATAGTGGCAGGCAAAGCAGGTTGGCAAGCAGAAGCAGGTGGCGGTTGGTCGGCATCCGTGGCGCCCTCCTTGACGCTGAAAAACAGAAGGGTAGCCGCTGCATTTGCGGTGAGGCGTGTGTTTTCTTTTCAGGATAAGTCGTCGTATGGAGACGGTTCAGCCTATGTTCAGGTTTGTCTCGCAAGCGCTTGTTCTTGCCACGATTTTTTAACGTTTTAAAACGTCAAGCGGTGTATGATTGCGCCCGTCAGCCCCGCCGGGGCTTTGGAATACTTCCATGGACTTACCCAGTAGTTACTCAATATTTAGTTTTGCCAATCAAGAATTGACTGATTGAATCTTCCGGCGTGCTCCACTGCTGGGAGTGGAGTTCGCCTATGACCCAAGTTGAAGTAAAGAAAACACAGGAAAGCCTTCAGGATCGTCTGGCTCAGGTCGTCGAGCTGCTGCATCGCCAGCGGGTCGTTGAAGACCTGACGCATCGCCAGGAGGGTCCGCATCATGACCGGGTCGAGAACCTGGTCCACCGGCAGAACCTCGTCGAGTTGCAACGCAAGCTCGATGACCTGCACTCCGCCGACGTCGCCTACATTCTTGAAGCCTTGCCACTGGAAGAGCGTCTGACGGTCTGGCAGTTGGTCAAGGCCGATCGCGACGGCGACATCCTGCTTGAAGTGTCCGACTCGGTCCGTGAAACCCTGATCGCCGACATGGATGATCACGAGTTGCTGGCGGCGGCCAAGGAAATGGACGCTGACGAACTCGCCGACCTCGCGCCTGAACTGCCACGGGACGTTGTCCACGAACTGATGGAAGCCCTCGACGGCCAGCAGCGTGAGCGTGTGCGCTCGGCGTTGTCCTATGACGAGGAGCAGGTCGGCGCGCTGATGGACTTCGAGATGGTGACAATCCGCGAGGACGTCAGCCTTGAAGTGGTCTTGCGTTACCTGCGTCGCCTGAAGGAGTTGCCAGGGCATACCGACAAGCTGTTCGTGGTCGACTACGACGGCGTGCTGAAGGGCGTGCTGCCGATCAAGCGTTTGCTCGTCAACGACCCGGAAAAACAGGTGGCCGAGGTCATGGCCAGCGATCCGGTGAGCTTTCACCCGGATGAAGACGCCTATGATGCGGCTCAGGCGTTCGAACGTTATGACTTGATTTCGGCACCGGTGGTCGACAAGAACGGCAAATTGATTGGCCGTCTGACCATCGATGAAATGGTCGACCTGATTCGTGAGGAAAGCGAAAGCGAAGTCCTCAACATGGCCGGTCTGCGCGAAGAAGAAGACATCTTCGCCTCGGTCTGGAAATCCTTGCGTAACCGTTGGGCCTGGCTGGCAATCAATCTGATCACGGCCTTTGTCGCGTCCCGGGTCATCGGGCTGTTCGAGGGCTCCATCGAGAAACTGGTGGCGCTCGCCGCGCTGATGCCGATCGTGGCCGGCATTGGCGGCAATTCAGGCAACCAGACCATTACCATGATCGTCCGGGCCATGGCGCTGGACCAGGTCAGCACTGGTAATACCTCGCGCTTGATGCGCAAGGAACTGGCTGTTGCCCTGATCAATGGCGTGATCTGGGGGGGCGTGATCGGCGTGGTGGCCTATCTGCTTTATGGCAGTTGGTCGTTGGGTGTGGTCATGACCGCTGCAATGACGCTCAACCTGTTGCTGGCGGCATTGATGGGGGTGCTGATCCCCATGACCCTGGCCCGCATGGGGCGAGATCCCGCCATGGGAGCCAGCGTGATGATTACCGCCATGACGGACAGCGGCGGGTTCTTTATTTTTCTAGGGTTGGCGACGGTTTTCCTGCTCTGAAGCTAGCCTGATTAATCGTGGCGAGGGAGCTTGCTCCCGTTGGGCTGCGTAGCGGCCCCAATTTTTGTGGGTGCTATGCCCTCAAGCGGGAGCAAGCTCCCTCGCCACGGGATCAGTCGAAAATCCAAGTCGAGCCCAAATCCCAGGCAAAAAAAAGCCAGCACAAGGCTGGCTTTCAATAGCTTGGGTGCGATCAGGATGCTTCTGCGTTCTGCTCTGCGTCATGAGCGATCAGCGAAACGAGGGCGTTCTGCTGACGATGAGACAGTTGTCGGAAGCGTTGAAGCAGTTCTCGCTCATGCAATGACAGCTCCGGGCTGTCCAAGCGCATGCTCAACTCTTCACCCAACGCGCCTTCCTGAATGAGGCTTTGCTCAAGGCGCGCGATGATTTCGGAGTTCATGCTGCGGTGATGATTGCGAGCCACCTCGGCAATGCGTTCCCGCATTCCGTCTGGCAGACGTACGACGAACTTGTCAGCCGTACGGCTGGAATAAATTGCCTGTTTCAATGGGCGCATATATTTAACCGGTTAGTTCAGGGGAGCGGTTCTCGGGATTGGCCGCAGGATGTCGATAGGACAAGCTCCGCAGCCAAATGTTCAACCTGAATTGTTAAGAGGCCCGCATCATGCCTCAAAATGGCCAGATCATTGGCGCCAATTCTGTGACAAATTCTGATCCGCGTAAAGGCGTTATGCCAGTACCCTTCATCAAAAATTGCGGACTGGTTTGAAAAATCCAAAACGTCCGCAGCTTGTGACCGTCACATCGTGTCGATGTGCCATACCGTCTGGCGGATAACCGCAATCAAACCAAAGGCGCTTACATCCTTGTCTTATATAGGATAGTGGCAAATGGCCGATTTACTACGTGAACCCGCGAAAGACAGATGAGCGGTGACCCGGCTTCGGACCTTTGGCGTTGTGGGGCAGGCAGGCGGTACCATTTGCCTACACTTAAAAAGCCAGGGACAACATGACAAACGCAGGGCGGGTCGTTAACATGCACGCCGTCCCGCACACCGCGTATCTCGTGGTCGACTCGTGTCTCAGTAGCTCAATTGGATAGAGCATCCCCCTCCTAAGGGGAAGGTTGGCAGTTCGAACCTGCCCTGGGACACCATATATTCAAGGTCAGCAGCCAAATCGCCGCAACAGCGTAACTGCCAGTGGCAGTAGGCGGCGTACAGCAATGGCTCCGGCCCGCCATGATCTGCGAGCCGCTCTCCCGGCGACCCACCGTGTCAGGCGCGGTCGTTTGATGGTATGCGCTGTTCAATCACGACGCGCTCGAATGGTCCGGCCAAAACGACGTAACCGAATATTCCGATCAGGTCGTGAGCTGCAACGAACCACAGAGCTGAGTTGAATGAGCCAGTCGAAGCAACGAAGTAGCCAATCACTACCGGGGTAATGATCCCGGCGATATTGCCGATGCCGTTGAATACCCCGCCACTGAGTCCCACCATGTTTTTCGGCGCCGTGTCGGACAGTACCGCCCAGCCTACTGCTGCCAGCCCCTTGCCAAAAAATGCCAGGGCCATCAGTGCAATCACCATGACAATCCAGCGCTGCCATCTTTCCTGCGAATGGCCGAGGATTATTTCCGCTGCCTCGATTGATGCTGCCCATTGTTCAACAGCAAAAACGCAGCCAAAGGACATCCTTTCATGACCGTCAGCGCAGGTTGGCGTGGCGTAGCCGCTCACGGATATTGCTGAGATGAAGTTGCATGGCCGCCTTGGCTGCGGCGGGGTCGCCCTCGGCAATGCCTTGATATATCGCTCGATGTTCTCGATGTAAACGTAAGCTGTACTCGGTTCGATCCCCGTCATTGAGTGCGGCGCTGTCCAGACCTTTGCGGGGTATGAGGTCGATGCCCAGATGATCGGTGATATCGACGAAGTAGCGATTGCCTGTCGCCAGGGCAATCTGTCGATGAAACTCATGATCGGCCGCAGCCGCCACGTCGCGGCTGATCGTCGGATCCGCCAGAGTTTCGAGGGATGTTTGCATGCCTGCCAGATGAAGCGGGCTTCGGCGTTGAGCGGCAAAGCCTGCTGCTTCCACTTCGACACTGATACGAAGTTCGATGATGGCCAGGACATCCCCTAACGAGGTGCCTGAACCAGAGGGTGAATCGAAATCAGGAGTGTCGCTGACGAACGAGCCAATGCCGTGCCTGGTAATGATCAGGCCACGGGTTTGCAGCTTGGAAATAGCTTCGCGCACGACTGTTCGGCTGACACCATGTTCAGCCATGAGATGCACTTCTGGAGGCATTCTCTGTCCACGATCCAGTGCGCCGTTGGTAATCTGCTCGGCCAGGATCTGAGCGAGTACAGACGAAAGGTTTCTTGATTGATTCAAGCCCTTGGGCCGACGCTGGAGGGGATGCCCTGGTTCGAATGTGCAGGTGTCCATATCAGCCCCTGTCCGTAAGCGGTCATGTCATTCAACGTCGCTGTGGCCTGTTGCACGACATGACGGCGCTGAGTCTGTGCCGCATGCCGGGCAACTGAGCCACAGGTGAGTAGCTAGCCGATAGCGGCTTCGCTCCACTCGCTATTGACCAGGCGTTTTAGCTTGAGTGGATTGGCGTTTTGCAAGGCTGGTGGCAACAGTGCATCGGGGTAATTCTGGAAGCACACCGGGCGCAGAAAACGATCGATTGCCAGGGTACCGACGGAGGTGCCGCGCGAATCCGACGTTGCCGGGTATGGCCCGCCATGAACCATGGCTTCACAGACTTCTACGCCGGTGGGATACCCGTTGACCAATATCCGTCCGACTTTGTGTTCCAGCACAGGGATGAGCCATTGGTATTGCAGCAGGTCGGACTGTTCGCCAATCAGCGTGGCGGTCAACTGGCCACGCAATGATTTGAGCGCGAGTTCAAGCTGATGGTCGTCCGCCACTTCGATCACAATCGTCGTTGGCCCGAAGACTTCTTCTTGCAACAGTTCATCACCCTCGAGCAGCAGGCTCACATCAGCCTTGAACAACTGTGGGTGCGCCTGGTTTCCGGTCTGCTCGGCGCCGGTCAGGTGTGTAATGCCGGGATGGGTGTGTAGGTGTTCAAGGCCCTTGGAATAGTTGCGCAGGCCGCCTGCGTTCAGCATCGTCTGTGGTGCTTGAGCCGCCATCTGGCCTTTGAGGTGCTCGAGGAATTGCGCGAACTGCGCGGACTTGATCCCTATGACCAGGCCAGGATTGGTGCAGAACTGGCCGCAACCCATCACCACAGAGGCCGCCAGGTCTTTTGCCACTGTTTCGCCCCGTGTCGCCAGTGCGCCGGGCAGCAGCACGACAGGGTTGATGCTCGACATTTCTGCAAACACCGGAATGGGTTGTGGGCGCTCTGCGGCCATCTTGCACAGCGCATTCCCACCGCCGAGGGAGCCGGTGAAGCCCACCGCCTGTATGGCTGGATGCTTGACCAGCCACTCACCGACGCCTGCGCCGAAGATCATGTTGAATACACCCTTGGGCATTGCGGTGCGTTCGGCAGCTCGAACGATGGCGCAACCCACCAGATCGGCGGTTGCCATGTGGCCACTGTGTGCCTTGAACACCACTGGGCAGCCAGCCGCCAGGGCGGCCGCGGTATCGCCACCGGCGGTAGAAAACGCCAAGGGGAAGTTGCTGGCACCAAACACGGCGACCGGGCCTACACCGATGCGGTATTGACGCAGGTCGACTCGCGGCAGTGGCGTGCGATCCGGCAGGGGGAGGTCAATGCGTGCACCTAGAAAGTCGCCACGACGCAGCACTTTTGCAAACAGGCGCATCTGGCCGCTGGTGCGTGCTCGTTCACCCTGGATGCGACCTGCTGGTAATGCGGTTTCCTGGCAAACGATGGCGACGAAGTCGTCGCCCAGTTGATCAATCTCGTCGGCGATTGCCTCGAGAAATTCAGCTCGGCGTGCAGGGCTCAACTGTCGATATTCAACGAAGGCTGTTTCGGCAGCCAGTGCGGCGCGATCTACTTCAGCTTCTGTCGCTTGAAAAAAATCGTATGGCAGAGCCTGGCCAGTGGTTGCATCCAGGCTGCTCAGTTTCTTATCGCCGTCGGCGCTACGCTCGCCAGCAATGAAGTTTTGGCCAAGAAGAGTGAACATATCGGTCTCCGTGTGCTTCAGACCGGGCATGGAATGCTTGTCCGAAGTCGGTTAAATGATGCGACACAGGGGGAGGGGTACTTTGGGTACCCCTTTTTCTGAGGGTGCAGCCTTATGAGAGCGGTGGGCGTTACTTGTGCCAAGGCCTGGACTAGCGCACCAGGCAAGGCTGTTTGTTGTTGAAGCTCCAGCCTGGAATCAAAAACTGCATTGCGACGCTGTCATCCCGAGCGCCAAGTCCCATGCCTTTGTATACCTCATGTGCCTTGGCAACCGCGTCCATGTCAATGTCCACACCCAGACCATGTTTGGTCGGAACCTGGACGTAGCCGCCTTCGATTTTCAGCGGTTCCTTGGTCAAGCGCTGACCGTCCTGCCAGATCCAGTGGGTATCGATCGCCGTGATCTCTCCAGGTGCTGCGGCTGCTACCTGAGTGAACATGGCCAGGGAGATGTCGAAGTGGTTGTTGGAGTGAGAACCCCAGGTCAGCCCCCATTCATGACACATCTGAGCCACTCGGACTGAGCCCTGCATTGTCCAGAAATGTGGATCGGCGAGCGGGATGTCGACCGATTGCAACTGGATCGCGTGGCCCATTTCGCGCCAGTCGGTTGCAATCATGTTGGTCGCGGTTTTAAGGCCGGTGGCGCGACGGAATTCAGCCATGACTTCACGCCCCGAATAACCATTTTCCGCGCCGCATGGATCTTCAGCGTAGGCCAGGACGTGATGCTGATCCCGGCACAAGCGGATGGCTTCTTTCAGTGACCACGCGCCATTGGGGTCGAGCGTGATACGGGCATCAGGAAAGCGTTCGGCCAACGCCGTGACCGCTTCGATCTCTTCATCGCCGCTCAACACACCCCCTTTGAGCTTGAAGTCATTAAAGCCGTATTTGGCCTTCGCGGCCTCGGCCAGGCGCACCACGGCCTCGGCGGTCATGGCTTTCTCGTGACGCAGGCGGAACCAGTCGTTGTCTGCTTCGGATTCGTTGCGGTACGCAAGATCCGTGACGTTGCGATCGCCGATGTAGAACAGGTAGCCGAGCATCTTCACGGCATCGCGTTGCTGGCCTTCGCCCAGCAATGCGGCAACCGGCACCTCGAGGAATTGACCCAGCAGGTCGAGCAGGGCGGCTTCCATCGCGGTGACCGCATGGATGGTAATTCGAAGGTCGAACGTTTGCAGGCCGCGGCCGGCTGAATCACGCGATGCAAAGGTCGTCCGCATCTGATTGAGGATGCGTTGGTACTGACCGATAGGTTGGCCGATGACCAGGCCGCGAGCGTCTTCGAGTGTCTCGCGGATACGCTCGCCACCGGGTACTTCACCTACGCCAGTGTTGCCGGAGCTGTCTTTGAGAATGACGATGTTACGGGTAAAAAACGGGCCGTGAGCACCGCTCAGATTCAGCAACATGCTGTCGTGACCCGCTACGGGTATGACTTGAAAACTGGTGACAACCGGTGATTTCGTGGTGTTGGCAGCGTGTTCAGCATTCATGGCAAATTCCTGCAAAATGAGTTCGTTCAGCGATCAATAGGTCAGTGGGATTTGCTGACTGTCGCGCCGGGTGACGCCATGTTCGGCGGCGTGACCAGTGTTGATGGTTTTGGCGACGTCTTGGCAAAGAACACCAGTATTGCCGCGAGTACCGAGGTGCCCGCCAAGCCGTAGAGGCCACCTTGGATCGACCCGGTTGTTTGTTCCAGGAAGCCGAAGGTCGTTGGCGCCACGAAGCCGCCCAGGTTACCGATCGAGTTGATCAGCGCGATGACGGCCGCCGCGATACGTGCATCCAGGTAGCCCTGCGGAATTGGCCAGAATAAAGACGACGCCGATTTGAAGCCGATGGCGGCAAAGCAGATGGCTACGAAGGCAAAGATCGGCCCGCCGGTGGTGGAAAAGAACATACCGGCAGCGGCAATCAACAGTGCAGTTGCAACCCAGGCTTGTTGGAATTTGAATTTGCTCGACAACGCCGCGAAGGAGTACATGGCGATGATCGAAATCAACCAAGGGATCGAGTTGAAGAAGCCCACCTGAATGTCGCTGAGGTCACCCATCTTCTTGATGATGCTGGGGAGCCAGAAAGTGGCGGCGTAGATGGTCAGCTGAATGCAGAAATACAGCGCGCAGAAAAGCATGATCTGGCGGTCTTTGAGGAGTTTGCCGATGGTCGGCTTGACGGTCGCCACTGCCTCACGTTCACGTTGTTCCTGATCAATTGCGTCGACCAGTGCGTCCTGTTCTTCGCGAGTCATCCATTTTGCGTCGTGGGGTTTGGAATCCAGCCAGAACCAGACGAAGAAACCCAGCACAACAGAGGCAAGACCTTCGATGGCAAACATCCACTGCCAGCCGTGGAAGCCGAAGCCTTCGATTTGTAGCAGGGCACCCGACAGCGGGCCGGAGATCAGCGAAGCGATTGCCGAGCCACTCAAGAAAATGGCGATGGCTTTACCGCGTTCTACACCAGGCAACCAGCGGGTGAAGTAGTAGATTACGCCGGGGAAAAAGCCTGCTTCGGCGACGCCCAGCAGAAAGCGCAGGATGTAGAAGTGGGTTTCGTTCTGGATGAACGCCATCATCGTGGCGACGATGCCCCAGGTGAGCATGATGCGGGTCAGCCAGACTCGAGCCCCGATTCTTTGCAAAAGCATGTTGGACGGGACTTCGAAGAGCGCGTAGCCGATGAAGAACAGGCCAGCGCCCAGACCGTAGGCGGCAGCACCGATGCCGAGGTCATGTTCCATGTGCGTGCGCACGAAACCGATATTGACCCGGTCGATGTAGTTGAGGATGAACATGATGACGAAAAGTGGGAGCACATGACCCTTCACTTTACGCACGGCGCGAGCCAGGACTGAATCTTCTGGAACGACAGATGCACTGCTTGAGTTATTCACAATTCAAATCTCCCACTGATTATTTTTATGCGGGTTTGGGTGTGATGCCGGCGACTTGACCGCCGGTTGTTGCCGGCGGATTACTGGGCGCCGAGTTTCTTGATCAGCGCATCCAGCTCTTCCATTTCATTTGGCAGCAGGTCAGTCAGCGGAGCTCGCACAGGGCCAGCATCATGGCCTACCAGTTTGGCGCCGGCCTTGACGATGCTGACGCCATAGCCCTCGCAGCGATTGCGGATATCCAGGTAAGGCAGGAAGAAATCATCGATGAGTTTGCCCACGGTTTCGTGGTCTTCAGCTGCGATCGCGCGGTAGAACTCCATCGCCGTTTTGGGAATGAAGTTGAATACCGCCGAGGAGTAAACCGGCACGCCCATCGCTTTATAAGCGGCGGCGTAGACTTCGGCGGTTGGCAAGCCGCCCAGGTAGGTCAAGCGTTCACCCAGCCGGCGGCGAATTGAAACCATGCTTTCAATGTCACCCACGCCGTCCTTGAAGCCAATCAGGTTTGGGCAGCGATCGGCAATTTTTTCCAGGCTTTCAGCGTTCAGGCGGCAGACGTTACGGTTGTAGACAACAACGCCGAAATCGACCGATTTGCAGACTTGCTCAACGTGGGCGACCAGGCCTTCCTGGCTGGCTTCTGTCAGGTAATGAGGCAGCAGCAATACCCCCGCTGCGCCCTGGCGTTCGGCTTCCTGAGCCAATGCGATGGCTTGGCGGGTCGAACCGCCCGTGCCTGCCAGAATCGGCACTTCGCCACGGCAGGTTTCAACCGCGACCTTGATGATTTGCGAATACTCGCCCGCTTCGAGCGAAAAGAACTCGCCTGTGCCACCGGCTGCAAACAACGCGCTCGCCCCGTACGGCGCGAGCCATTCCAGGCGTTTGGCGTAGGTGTCGGCGCGGAAGTCACCCGCAGCGTCAAAGTCAGTCAATGGAAAAGACAGGAGGCCTTCGGAGAGGATGGACTTGAGTTCTTGAGGGGTCATGTGTTTCGCCTGCATCGCTGTTTTTGTTGGGATGTCATGGGTGTTCTGTTGATAGACATCATACAAGTAATTTTTTTGTTCGCAACGACATGCTCTAGGATTTCTTTGCATAACAGACGGAAAAATTGAGTCCTTTCGGTTATTGATGTGCCCAATTTTAAGGGGTTGTTCGGCCAGGCGTTGGGTTTTATCGGTTTTTCTTTAGATGATGCAGCAAGCGGAAAGTGGGTTTGGTGGTGAGATGAAAATGTGTGTTGTCATACAAGTTTGGCGTCCAGGATTCTCTTTGCTCGACGGCATTGCGCCAGAGGAGCGCTGGCGGGTGATAAGCTCTTCCCAGCAAAAATCCTGGACTCGAACTTATGCAAACCGAAAGTGGAATACCCGTCCGAAGACGATCCAATAATCTGGCTCAGGGTGTGGTCGAGGCGCTGACACAGCGCATTTTGCTCGGGCAGTTGAAGCCGGGCGAAAAGTTGCCTTCGGAATCCACCATCGTGCGCGAGCATGGCGTCAGTCGCACCGTCGTGCGGGAGGCTATTTCCAAGTTGCAAGCGTCGGGCTTGGTGGAAACTCGTCACGGAATAGGAACGTTTGTACTTGAGCGACCGGCGCCGCCCGGACTGCGCCTGCATATGGATACGGTCGCGAGTGTCAGGAACATGCTTGAGCTGCGTCTGGGTCTAGAAGTACAGGCTGTAGCGTTAGCCGCCGTGCGCAGATCCGACGATCAGCTCGCTCGCATGCGTCAGGCACTGACTGACTACCAGGCATCGCTGGCCAACAACGACAGTTGCGTCGAGGAGGACAAGCGCTTCCACCAACTGATCGCCGAGGCCACCGGCAATACTTTTTTTACCGAAATCATGCAGCACTTGGGCAGCGCGATGATTCCGCGTACGCAAGTCAAGGTTGACGAGCGCGGCGGCGCCGACTTTTCTCAGTTGGGGCATCTGGCGAGCCTGGAGCATGAAGCGATTTTCAATGCCATTAAACGGCAGGATCCCGATGCCGCCCGAGCCGCGATGGTGCTGCATTTGACCAATAGCCGAGATCGGTTTTCGGGGCAGTGATCCGTTAACGGAACGCCATTTGCGGCCGATAACCTGACGAGTCCTATCTTCTGCGGCATTTAGTTGTTTTGCCGTTGGGTTATTTTCTTACTTGCCTGGACATCCTCGATGCTGGCGTACCACCAAAAAAGCTTTCTGATCGTCGATGATTTCTCGGATTTCCGCAGCTCGATCCGTTCCATGTTGCGTGAGCTGGGCGTCAAGGATGTGGACACCGCCGATACCGGTGAAGTGGCGCTGCGCATGTGCTCGCAGAAACGCTATGACTTTATTTTGCAGGACTACCACCTGGGTGACGGGCGCAAGAACGGCCAGCAGGTGTTGGAAGATTTGATGGTCGAGAAGCTGATCAGCCATGAGAGTGTATTCCTCATGGTGACCGCCGAGACCAGCCAGGCGATGGTGCTCAGTGCCCTGGAGCATGAGCCCGATGCCTACCTGACCAAGCCGTTCAACCGCTCCGGCCTGGCCCAGCGGCTGGAGCGGCTGGAACAGCGCAAGACGCTGCTCAAGCCGATCCTCCAGGCGCTGGATCGCGGCAAGCCAATGGAAGTGCTCAACGCGTGTATCGCCCTGTGCAAGCAGGATCCGCGCTACGGGCCGTTGTGCCTGCGTTATCGGGCCGATGCGTTGCGCGACCTGAATCAGAACGAAGCCCTGGAGCGGCTGTACAACACCATCCTGGCGGATCGTCCGCTGCCCTGGGCCTATGCGGGCCTGGGCAAGTTGCTGTTCAAGCGCGGTCAGGTGCTGCAGGCCAAGGACGTCTATGAGAAGGCGCTGAAAACCTTCCCGATGATGCCGGCCCTGTACGACGGCATGGCCGAGGTGCTGGTGGCCGAAGGCGACACCAAACAGGCGCAGCACGTACTGGAAGAAGCGGTGCGTCTGTCGCCGCTGGCGGTGCGTCGACAAGCGCTGCTCGGCAAGCTGGCGATGACCAACGAAGACTACGACACCGCGTCCAGGGCCTATCGCCAGGCGGTCGGGCAGGGCGCACAGTCGCGCTTCAAGGACCCGGAGACCAACCTGGGCCTGGCCCATGCGCTGATCAGCAAGGGTAGCGAAAAGGGTCTCGATACCCGCACCCGGCTGGAGATCAATACCACCCTCAGCGCCGTGGCGAAGGAAAATCTCAACGACCCGGGGTTGCAGGTCCGAGCTCGGCTGATGAAGGCCACCAGCATGCTGCTCAACGATGCCGAGACCGCCGAGAAACTCACCGAACAGGCCTTGCAGCGCCTCGATGGCATGGAGCAGTTCATGAGCGCCGAGGCCGCGTTGCTGGTCGCCAAGCAGTTGCAGATGCTCGGCCAGGCCAGTGCCGGCGAGTCGATGCTCAAGAACTGCGCGGAAATCTACGGCGATGACCCGGCGGTGATGCAAGGCATCGCCAAACTCACCGATGACCCGAACATCCTCAATCAGGGCAATGCCGCCGCCGAGCTGAACCGCGAAGGCGTGCGCGTCTACAAGACCGGGGCGTTGCCGGAGGCGCGGGAGTTGTTCCGTCGCGCGCTGAAGATGCAGCCCAAGAACATCAGTATTGCTTTGAACATGGCGCAGTCCCTGCTGCACGGCACCGATACCAGCGTGGAATCGGAACTGCTGCAAGAGTGCCGCGCCTGCCTGAAACTGGTGGGCATGATGCCCGACACCGATGCGCGTTTTGCGCGTTATCAAAAACTGCGAAGCAAGGCATTTGGCGATGAATGACAGCGAACAGGCACTCGATTTTTCCACGGTGATCGCATCTACCGTGCACGACATGAAGAACTCCCTGACCTTGCTCATGCAGGCGCATACGCAATGGCTCGAGCGTTTGCCCGAGCCTGAGCGCCAGACGCCGGAACAGGGCGTCATCGAGTTCGAGTTCGCGCACCTCAACGGCCTGATGGTGCAGCTGCTGGGGCTCTACAAGCTCGGCGTCAACCAGTTGCCACTGCATCCGGCCTACCACGAGCTGGATGACTTCATCGAGGCGCAGCTGGCCGCTCACCAGGACGTGTTCCGCAGCCGCGGGATCATGGCGACCTATGAAGTCGATCCGCTGAGCCCCCTGGGCTTTTTCGACCGCGAACTCATTGCGTCGGTGCTCGACAACTGCATCACCAACGCCATTCGCCACGGGCGCCAGGCATTGTTGATCAGTGCCAGCGACGAGGCCGGACAACTGGTCTTGACCATCAATGACGACGGCGACGGCTACCCGACCGAAATGATCGAGCGTCAGGCCGAATACGTGCAAGGCATCAACCACAGCAGCGGCAGCACCGGCCTGGGCTTGTACTTTGCCGCGCGGATCGCCGGGCTGCATCAGCGCGGCGGCGTCTGCGGGCGTACCGAGATTGCCAATGGCGGTGTGTTGGGCGGTGGGGTGTTCAGGATTTATCTGCCGTAAACTGTCGAGCAGCAAAATCGAAACCCTGTGGGAGCGGGCTTGCTCGCGAATGCGGTGTGTCAGTTAATAAATCTTCGACTGACACACCGCATTCGTCGGATCGCCGCCCGGAGCAAGCCCGCTCCCACAGGTTTTTCCTCGGTGTTTATTGTGTTGGGCTGCTTGAAATTCCGAACAGCCGAAGCCTATTTTGTACGGGTCGCCGCTCGCGGCTCGCACATAACAAGGATTGCGTCATGACGACCGATGGCCAGGGTTCACTCGCGCAGCGACTGACCGGCATTGATGAGATTGAATGTGTCACGCCGGATTTGAATGGCGTGCCGCGGGGCAAGGTGATGACCGCCGAGGGCTTTCTCGAAGGCCGGCGGTTGCAGCTGGCGCGGGGCGTATTGCTGCAATGCATCATGGGCGGTTATCCACCGGCGCGTTTCTACGGCGGCGAGGACGGTGACCTGGCGTTGGTGGCCGATCCGAAGCAGATCCATCGCCTGCCATGGAGCCGGCAGCCCCGTGCCCTGGCGATCTGCGATGCCGACGAACTGAGCGGCGAAAGCTCGCCGCTGTCCACTCGCGGCCAACTCAAAACGGTAATCGCCCGCTATGCGGCCCACGGCCTGGCGCCGGTGGTGGCGACCGAGCTGGAGTTTTTCGTGTTCGCACCCAACCCGGACCCGACCCAGCCGTTCCAGCCGCCGGTGGGGCTGGACGGTCGTCGCGAAGACGGCCTGTCGGCGTTCAGCGTCAGCTCCAACAACGGCCTGCGCCCGTTCTTCAGTGAAGTCTATGAAGCCATGGCGGCGCTGGGCTTGCCGCGCGACACCTTCATGCACGAAATGGGCGTGAGCCAGTTCGAAATCAATCTGCTGCATGGCGATCCTCTGTTGCTGGCCGACCAGACGTTCCTGTTCAAGCATCTGCTCAAGGAAGTCGGTCTCAAGCACGGCCTGATGGTGGTCTGCATGGCCAAGCCGCTGGCCCACACAGCGGGCAGTTCGATGCATATCCATCAGAGCCTCGTCGAGCGCGACAGCGCTCGCAACGTGTTTTCCGATGAGGCCGGCGAGCCGACGGCGACTTTCCGGCATTTCATTGGTGGGCAACAGGCCTGCCTGGCGGATTTCACCGCGTTGCTGGCGCCGAACGTGAATTCCTACCAGCGCCTGTGCCACCCGTACGCCTCGCCGAACAATGCTTGCTGGTCCCACGACAATCGCTCGGCCGGGTTGCGCATCCCCGCCAGCTCGCCCGTGGCCCGCCGGATCGAAAACCGATTGCCGGGCGCGGATGCCAACCCTTACCTGGCGATTGCCGCCAGCCTGGCAGCCGGGCTTTATGGCATCGAGCGGCGCCTGGAACCCAGCGCCGCGATCCAGGGTGAGTTCGAGGTGCCGGATAATCTGTCGCTGCCATGTACCTTGCATGCCGCCCTGGAGCGTCTGAAGCGTAGCTTGGTCGCGAAGGAACTGTTCGGTGCGGAGTTCATCGAAGGTTACATCGCTTCGAAGGCCCTGGAACTGACCAGTTTCCTTGACGAAATCACGCCCTGGGAACGACGCGTTCTAGCGGCGCAGGCCTAACCAACCGCTGCATCCGGGCTATCTTGCAAGGTAGCCCTCACTCACCTCAAGGAGCCGCTCGGAACGCCGATGCGCCAAATCTGGAAACCTTTTCGAGCGCTTTATTTCGCCTCGCTGATGATGTTGATCGGCTCCGGCCTCTTGAGTACTTACCTGGCCTTGCGGCTGGCTGCCGACCATGTCGACAGCCTGTGGGTCGGTGCGCTGATGGCCGCCAACTATTTCGGCCTGGTGCTGGGCGGCAAGATCGGTCATCGGCTGATTGCCCGGGTCGGGCATATCCGTGCCTATTCAGCCTGTGCCGGCATCGTCGGGGCGGCGGTCCTGGGCCATGGCCTGGTGAACTGGCTGCCGGCCTGGATCGTGCTGCGGATGATCGTCGGCCTCGGCATGATGTGCCAGTACATGGTCATTGAAAGCTGGCTCAACGAGCAGGCCGACGCCAAGCAGCGCGGCGTGGTGTTCAGCGGTTACATGATCGCCTCGTACCTGGGGCTGGTTCTGGGCCAACTGATCCTGGTCATGCATCCGGCTCTGGGGCTGGAACTGCTGATGCTGGTGGCGCTGTGTTTCGCCCTGTGCCTGGTGCCGGTCGCGCTGACCCGGCGGATTCACCCGGCGCCGCTGCGTCCGGCGCCGATGGAGCCACGGTTTTTCATCAAGCGGGTGCCGCAGTCACTGAGCACCGTGTTGGGCTCGGGGCTGATCGTCGGTTCGTTCTATGGCCTGGCCCCCTTGTATGCCTCACAGCAGGGCTTGTCGACCGAGCAGGTCGGTCTGTTCATGGGTAGCTGCATTTTTGCCGGATTGTTGGTGCAGTGGCCATTGGGCTGGTTGTCCGACCGTTACGACCGGGCGATGCTGATCCGCTGCTTTGCGCTGTTCCTGGCGGTTTGTGCGTTGCCGCTGGCGATTTTGCAACAGGTGCCGCTGGAAGTGTTGTTTGTCGCCGGCTTCTGCTGTTCGCTGGTCCAGTTCTGTCTGTATCCCTTGGCGGTGGCGTTCTCCAACGACCACGTCGAGGGTGATCGCCGGGTGTCGCTGACGGCGATGCTGCTGGTGACCTACGGTGTTGGCGCCAGTATCGGGCCGCTGGTGGCGGGGGTGCTGATGAAGATGTTCGGCAGCCACATGCTCTATGCCTTTTCTGCCTTCTTCGCCCTGGTGCTGGTGTGGCGGATCCGGCCGAAAGCGGTGACCAACCTGCATCAGGTCGACGACGCGCCGTTGCATCACGTGGCCATGCCGGACAGCATGTCGAGTTCGCCGCTGGTGGCGTGCCTCGACCCGCGGGTGGATGAACAGGTGGTGCAGGACCAGATGCAGGCGCCGCTCAATCCGGACGTCGAGCCAGGGCCGGTTGAAGAGCCGGTCGCTGAAGCCGAAGCGCAAGCCGACGAACCGGCGACACCGGACTTCACCCAGGCCCGGCCATGAGCCAGGCATAAAAAAACGGGCAGTCACCGCAAGGGACTGCCCGTTTTTTTATGGTGCCTGGAATCAGAGGTCGTCTTTATCGAAGCGACGGGCTTCGCGCTGGAGCTGATAGACAAAACGCTCGACCTGGCGCTGCACCAGGCCACTGACGTTATGGAAGCGCACGCCGGCGAAGGTGGTGTTGATCCGTTCTTCGAAATGCAGGTGACGCAGTTCGACGGGAGCGGTCATGTTGCCAAAGGGCAGGGCGGCGATGAAGCGCTCATAGACCTGGCCCAATTGCAGGCGCTCGGTGATGTCGCCTTCGAAGCGCAGCTTGCAACCGGTTGCCGAAATGTCCAGCAGCTTGCCGCTGGCCGGCGACTTGAGCTTATCGCCACCCAGTTCGACGCTCACCAGTTGCGTCAGTTTCAGGGCGGCGCGGAAGGCGTTGCGGCGCTGGTGATAAACCACTTCCTCGGGCAAGGCGCCACGATAGCAGCGATCGCCCTTGGACTCATCGATGGTCAGCGGACCGTTGCCTTCCCAGGCGATACGCACGCCGTCATGGAAACCCTCTACACGAAACGGCTCGCCTGCCAGCAGGAAGCGTTCGCCATCACGCGGAATCATTTCATCCAGGGCAATGGTGTTGTTCTCGCGATCCACATTCACCAGATAGGTCTGGAAGCGCTGAGTGCGTTCGTGAAAGGTAATGATCAGCGGGTCGTGGCTTTCCTCCAGCATCCGCAGGTTGCCGGAGATTTCCAGAGGCGTGGTGAGGACCTTCGGTGGCTGCGGAGCATCATCCGCGTTTGAGGCATTGAACACGGTAGGTCAATCTCCAGGCAAAATACGACTACGAGTAGCCAGCATTTTGCCAGCATGTCTCGCGCGTTGATAGAGCACAGGCGCTGTTCCTTTTACGCCTGACTGAGCGGGCGGTGCTTGACCATCCGGGCGGTCGAGCCGCTGGCGTCATACAAGGTCGGGATTTCGCCGCCGTTGAGGATCCGCAACTGATTAGCGGTCGCGGCCTGCTGGGTCAGGATTGACTGGCCGTTACGCGCATTGGTGGCCTGGCACTGGGCGAGCAGGTCATTGAGGACTTTGCTCTGGGACAGCAACTGGTCGCCGATTGATGATTGGCTGGCCAATTGCTCGAGGCCTTCGTGACTGGCGGGCAGGTTCAGGCTGATAAGGATTTCGCTGCGCTTGCGGCCATGCTGGTCGAGCAAAATGATCAGTGCCTGTTTCTGTGCCAGGATGTTTTCCAGCAAGGGCATGTCGCGACCATGCAGGGCCAGTGATTCGGCCTGCAGCAATTCCAGCAGTTGTTGCGCTGGAGCGAAGTCGTCGATGATCAGTTGCAATAAAGTCGAATCGTGCATGGCTGGCCTTGGGTCTTAAGCGTCCAAAAGCCTGGCGCTGGCGATGGCCTAGCGCTGGGCTTCGAAGTTGAGCAGTTTGCTGGCGACGCGGTTGCTGTCGACTTTATAGCTGCCATCGGCGATTGCTGCTTTCAACTCGGCCACGCGGGCTTTGTCGACGACAGGTTGATCGCGCAGCTTGTCAGTGACCTTCTGCAACTGCTGGGCCTCAGTGCTGAGGTGTACGGACTCTCCATTGCTGACCTTTTCGGCCGGGGTAGACAGCGGCGCGGATTTGTCGGTTTCCTTGCTCGCGCTGGTACGCGTGGTGCCTGGCAACGGTGAAGAGCTGTTTAAACGATTGAAGTCGATGACCATGGTAGAAAACCTCTGGATATTTGGACGCTTGCCATGTTCTCGGCTATCCCTGAAAAAACTTTAGGCTCATTTTATTCAATGAGCATGCGCACGTCTGCGCTAGCCTTCCTGTAAAGGCACAGTCTAGGGAACACCGGGGTCAAGCGCCAGCTTTGTACCCGTTTCTACCGCGTCGCTACATGGCCACTTCCACCTGGCCCGGGGCCATGACCTGGGCTTTGATCACCCGTTGGGAGTTGAGGTTTTTCACCCGGATCTGTTCCCGCATGCCGCCGTTGGACAGGGCCTCGCCGGGCATCCGTACGGCCAGGGTGCCGCTGCGGGCGGTGATGACCACCTGGTCGCCCTTGCGTATCACTTCGGCCTGCTCCAGATGCACGAGGGTGACGACCTGGTCGGCTACCATTGGTCGGACAAGTTTCTGCCCGATGGCCTGGTCTACCGAAGTCAGGAAGCCCTGGGTGATCTGGCTGATGTCGCGTTCGCGCAGCATGACGTCCTGAGGTTCGACGATTCCGGCCCGCTTGAGCGCACGAGTGGTCGTGACGATCTCCCGGAACAGGCGCACTTGAGCCGGCACGAACACGGTCCAGGGCGCTGCGCTGTCGCAACGAACCTTCACCGTGACGCGACCCAGGGGACGGGCCGGGCTCTCCAGCGAGGCAGTCAATTCCCTGTCGCACATTGGCATGCGCAGGCGCGGGTCGAGCTGGTTGACTTCGATTTCATAGCGACCTTCGGTTTGACTGGTAGCCAGGTAGTCTTCTACGGTGAATTCAAGAAAGCCCTGAGTGACGCCGATAAGGAGATCAGGCAAGGTAACCGGAGCATCTGCCAGGGCAGGGCGGCCCGAAGCGAACAGGCAGACAGCCAGCAGTGCACCGAGCCAGTAGCGGCAGCGAGTGGTCAGGCGTCGAGAAAATGTCGTTTGTGCGTTCATGCCGGTTCAATAGCAAGCCCCGTGCCGTTTAGTGATTCAGGCGCGTCGGACACATTAGCGTTAGGTAGGAGTCAGGGCATGGCGGGAGTAATGGATTCAGTAAACCAGCGCACTCAGCTGGTGGGTCAGAATCGCCTGGAGCTGTTGTTGTTCCGTCTCGACGGCCAGCAAATGTATGGGATCAACGTATTCAAGGTCCGCGAGGTGCTGCAATGCCCCAAGCTGACCCTGATGCCCAAGTCCAGTCCCGTCGTGTGCGGTGTGGCGAATATCCGTGGGGCGACGATTCCGATTCTCGATCTGGCGATGGCGACCGGCTCCGGTCGGCTGCTGGACCAGAGCAATCCGTTCGTGATCATCACCGAGTACAACACCAAGACCCAGGGCTTTTTGGTGCGTTCGGTAGAACGCATCGTCAACATGAACTGGGAAGAGATCCATCCGCCGCCCAAGGGCACCGGCCGCGATCACTACCTGACGGCAGTGACCCGGGTCGACAACCAGTTGGTGGAAATCATCGACGTGGAGAAAATCCTCGCCGAAGTGGCGCCGACGCCGGAAGCCATTTCGGTCGGGGTGGTGGATGCCGAGACCCAGCACAAGGCGATTTCGCTGCGTGTGCTGACCGTCGATGATTCGTCGGTGGCCCGCAAGCAGGTGACGCGTTGTCTGCAGACCATCGGTGTCGAAGTGGTGGCGCTCAATGATGGACGGCAGGCGCTGGACTACCTGCGCAAGCTGGTGGAAGAGGGCAAGAAGCCCGAAGAAGAGTTCCTGATGATGATCTCGGACATCGAGATGCCGGAGATGGACGGCTACACCCTGACGTCGGAGATCCGCAGCGACCCGCGTATGCAAAAACTGCACATCATCCTGCACACCTCGTTGTCCGGTGTTTTCAACCAGGCGATGGTCAAGAAGGTCGGAGCCGACGATTTCCTGGCGAAATTCCGGCCCGATGACCTGGCGTCCCGGGTGGTCGAGCGGATCAAGGCAGCAGAATAAAAGGTCGGGCGCGTTGTGCGCCCGGCAAGTCAACACAATGAAAGAGGCGGTATCTTGTCTACGGGTAATTTGGATTTCGAACAGTTCCGGGTCTTCCTGGAAAAAGCCTGTGGCATATTGCTTGGCGAAAACAAGCAATATCTGGTATCGAGCCGTCTCAACAAATTGATGGAGCAACAGGGCCTCAAGTCGTTGGGCGAGCTGGTGCAGCGTATCCAGACCCAGCCGCGCAGTGGTCTGCGCGAGATGGTGGTGGATGCGATGACCACCAACGAAACCTTGTGGTTTCGTGACACCTATCCGTTCGAGGTGTTGAAAAACAAGGTGTTGCCGGCGGCCATCAAGGCCAGTCCGGGCCAGCGCCTGCGGATCTGGTCGGCGGCCTGTTCGTCGGGGCAGGAACCGTACTCGATCTCGATGTCCATCGACGAATTCGAGCGGACCAACCTCGGCCAGTTGAAGGGCGGCGTGCAAATCGTTGCCACCGACCTGTCCGGGTCCATGCTCACCAACTGCAAGACCGGCGAATACGACAGCCTGGCCATTGGCCGTGGCCTGTCGCCTGATCGCCTGCAACGCTACTTCGACCCGAAAGGGCCGGGCCGCTGGGTGGTCAAGGCGCCGATCAAGAGCCGGGTGGAGTTCCGCTCGTTCAACCTGCTGGACAGCTATGCCAGCCTGGGCAAGTTCGACATCGTGTTCTGCCGTAACGTGCTGATCTATTTCTCCGCTGAGGTGAAGAAAGACATCCTGCTGCGGATCCACGGCACCCTGAAGCCGGGCGGCTACCTGTTCCTGGGCGCCTCCGAGGCGTTGAACGGTTTGCCGGATCACTACCAGATGGTCCAATGCAGTCCGGGGATCATCTACCAGGCGAAGTGATTCGTTCGGGTTGTCAGAAAACGGGAGTCCTTCAAAGGCTCCCGTTTTTTTTTGCCTGCCAACGCCCTATCAGATCACCCCCATCCCCTTGTGGGAGCGGCAGAAAAGCGGCAGCCAAGCGGAAACCGATTGCCGCTTTTCTGGCATTGCCGCCTTACCCATGCCCGCAAAGCCCCGGTTTCTGGGCTTTTTGAAAGTGGCACGGCGCTTGCTTTGTCCCTCGTACGTAAATTCTGGTCACCCAAAGGTTTCCGCCATGAGCATCAGCTTCGATAAAGCGCTCGGTATCCACGAACAGGCCCTGAGCTTCCGCGCCCAGCGTGCCGAAGTCCTGGCCAACAACATCGCCAACGCCGATACCCCGAACTACAAGGCCCGGGACCTGGACTTCTCCAAGGTGCTCGCCGAACAGAACGAGAAGACCAAGAACGGCAGCTTCGCCCTGAACATGACCAACAGCCGTCATATCGAGGCCGAGGGCCTGGGCAACGGCGACGAGTCGCTGATGTATCGCACGCCGATGCAACCTTCGATTGACCAGAACACCGTGGACGCTCAACTGGAACAGTCCAACTACGCGGAGAACTCCGTGAACTTCCAGGCCAGCTTCACCCTGCTCAACAGCAAATTCAAAGGGCTGGTATCGGCCCTGCGCGGAGAGTAATCCATGTCGATTGCGAGCGTATTCAACATCGCCGGCAGTGCCATGAGTGCCCAGACCACTCGCCTGAACACCGTTGCCAGTAACATTGCCAACGCCGAGACCGTTTCGTCGAGCATCGACCAGACCTACCGCGCGCGCCACCCGGTATTTGCCACCATGTTCCAGGGCGGCCAGTCCGGCGGCAGCGACTCGCTGTTCCAGGAGCAGGACGCGGCCGGGCAGGGCGTGCAGGTGTTGGGCGTGGTCGAGGACCAGAGCAACCTCGAGGCGCGTTATGAGCCCAACCATCCGGCCGCGGACGCCAAGGGCTATGTCTACTACCCGAACGTCAACGTGGTCGAAGAAATGGCCGACATGATTTCTGCCAGTCGTTCGTTCCAGACCAACGCCGAAATGATGAACACCGCCAAAACCATGATGCAGAAGGTCCTGACCCTCGGTCAGTGATAAGGGGCGAGTCATATGAGCGTTACTAACAGCACCGGCGGTTTGAGCCTCAACGAGATTCTGGCCAACTCTTCGGTCAAGACCAACACTCCCTCCGATGCCTTGGGCTCGTTGACGGGTGCGGCGACCGGCAAGAAGGAACTGGGCAAGGATGCGTTCTTGCAATTGCTGGTCACCCAGCTGAAGAACCAGAACCCGCTGGAACCGCAGGACAACGGCGAGTTCGTCGCCCAGCTGGCGCAGTTCAGCAGCCTGGAGGGCATCACTACCCTCAACCAGACCGTGAGCGGCATCGCCGGCAACTACAACTCCTCGCAGGCCTTGCAGGCCTCGTCGCTGGTCGGGCGTTCGGTCATTGCCCCGGGCGACAAGGCGGTGGTCGATACCTCCAAGAGCCTCAACGGCACGGTGGTGGTACCGGCCTCGGGCTCCGTCGCGGTCAAGATCACGGACAAGGACGGCAAGACCGTCCGCACCATCGACCTGGGTGCCCAGACGGCCGGCAATTCAGCCTTCATCTGGGATGGCAAGAATGACGCGGGCACCACTGTGGAGTCAGGCACCTACGGCTTCACGGCCTCGACCACCATCGATGGCAAGCCTACATCGCTGATCACCAACCTGCCGGCCACGGTCAGCAGCGTGACGATCAGCCAGACGGGCGGTGAGCTGATGCTCAACCTCGCCGGGCTGGGCAGCATCGCCCTGTCCAAAGTCCAAACTATTGGTATGTAAGAGCCGACTAACCCGGCAAAGGAGTGGAACATGTCTTTCAACATCGGCCTTAGCGGTCTCTATGCTGCCAACAAACAGCTGGACGTCACCGGCAACAACATCGCCAACGTGGCGACCACCGGTTTCAAATCGTCCCGCGCGGAATTCGAAGATGTCTACTCGGCCACCAAGCTGGGTTCGGGCAGCAAGACCGTCGGCAACGGCGTGCGCCTGTCCAACGTTTCGCAGCAGTTCGGCCAGGGTGACGTCAACAACACCGGCAACGTGCTGGACATGGGCATCCAGGGCCAGGGCTTCTTCGTCCTGAGCAACGACGGTTCCCTGAGCTACACCCGTGCCGGTACATTCAAGACCGACAAGGAAGGCTACATCACCAACAGCGATGGCACTTCCAAGTTGCAGGGCTATGGCGTGGATGCGAACGGCAAGATCCAGAACGGGATCCTGACCGACCTGCGCATCGACACCTCCAACCTGCCACCGAGCGCCACCAGCCTGGTGTCGTCGACCATCAACCTGAACTCGACGGCGACGGCGATCACGGCGGCGTTCAACCCGGCCGATACCGCTACCTTCACCAAGCAGTTCACGACGCCGGTCTACGACACCCAGGGGAACCAGCACGCCATGGACCAATACATGGTCAAGACGGGTTCCAACACCTGGAATGTCTATACGCTGATTGACGGTCGCAACCTGAACGGCAGCGCGCCGACCACGACGGGTGCGACTGCCCCGATCCCTTCGACCATGACCTTTGATTCGAGCGGCAAGCTGACCCAGGTCAGCACGCCGCCAGTGCCGCCTGCGACCTTGCCGACCATCAACAACGATCTGGTACTGACTGGCTGGGTTCCCGGCACCGTGACCAACGGCGTATGGGCCGCCAACGGCGCCACGAGTGCGCCAACCATCACGATCTCAATGGGCAGCACCTCCCAGTTCAACGCCGACACCGCACGTTCGATCCCGACCCAGAACGGTTACGCCACCGGCCAGATCACCAACCTGACCATCGACGGTAGCGGTGTACTGCTGGCCAACTTCAGCAACAACCAGACCAAGCCGATCGGCCAGCTCGCCCTCGCCAGCTTCACCAACGAGCAGGGCCTGCAACCGGTAGGCGGCACCAGCTGGAAAGAGACGTTTGATTCGGGCATCCCGGGCTACGATTCTCCAACCACCGGTACCCTGGGTTCGATCGTCTCCAACGCCCTGGAAGAGTCCAACGTCAACCTGACCAACGAACTGGTCGAGCTGATCAAGGCGCAAAGCAACTACCAGGCGAACGCCAAGACCATCTCCACCCAGAGCACCATCATGCAGACCATTATTCAGATGGCTTGATGTCGACGGTGGTTTGAAGGCTGCACAAGAAGCCCCTCGCAAGAGGGGCTTTCTTTTGGGCGAGTGTTTTGTGTTGCCGGTTCCGGCCCCATCGCGAGCAGGCTCGCTCCCACCGGGGATTTTCGGCGCACACAGATCCAGTGTGGGAGCGAGCCTGCTCGCGATGAGGCCAGAACAGACGCTCGCTTATCATCAGGCAAAAGAAAACCCCCGATAAACCAGTGGCCTATCGGGGGCTTCTTTCAGCAGGCGCCTCTGCGCGCCCGCCCGCTCAGCTTATTGGCAAGCTTCGCAATCCGGCTCGTCGATCGCGCAGGCCTTTGGCACTGGCGCAGGTCCTGCTGGAGCCGCCAGGACCGAGTCGTCACCGTGGTTGCCGCCGCTGGACACAGCGTTCAGCTTGCCGGTGTTGATGGTCGATTTCTCGGTGCTGGTGGCGGCCAGGGCACGGAGGTAGTAGGTGGTTTTCAGGCCACGGTACCAGGCCATGCGGTAGGTCACGTCGAGCTTCTTGCCCGAGGCGCCGGCGATGTACAGGTTCAGCGACTGAGCCTGGTCGATCCACTTCTGGCGACGGCTGGCGGCGTCGACGATCCACTTGGTGTCCACTTCGAAAGCGGTGGCGTAGAGCGCTTTGAGCTCCTGCGGGATGCGCTCGATCTGCTGCACCGAACCGTCGTAGTACTTCAGGTCGTTGATCATGACCGAGTCCCACAGGCCGCGGGCCTTGAGGTCGCGGACCAGGTACGGGTTGATCACGGTGAATTCGCCCGACAGGTTCGATTTCACATACAGGTTCTGGTAGGTCGGTTCGATCGACTGCGACACGCCGGTGATGTTGGCGATGGTCGCGGTCGGTGCGATGGCCATGATGTTGGAGTTACGGATGCCTTTTTGCACACGGGCACGAACCGGTGCCCAGTCCAGGGATTCGTTCAGGTCAACGTCGATGTACTTCTCGCCGCGCTGGGCGATCAGGATCTGTTGCGAATCCAGCGGCAGCACGCCCTTGGACCACAGCGAGCCCTGGAACGTCTCGTAGGCGCCGCGCTCGTCGGCCAGGTCGCAGGAAGCCTGGATCGCGTAGTAGCTGACCGCTTCCATGGACTTGTCGGCGAACTCGACCGCGGCATCGGAGCCGTACGGGATGTGTTGCAGGTACAGGGCGTCCTGGAAGCCCATGATGCCCAGGCCGACCGGACGGTGCTTGAAGTTGGAGTTCTTCGCTTGCGGCACCGAGTAGTAGTTGATGTCGATCACGTTGTCGAGCATGCGCACGGCGGTGTTCACGGTGCGTTGCAGCTTGGCGGTGTCCAGCTTGCCGTCGACGATGTGGTTCGGCAGGTTGATCGAGCCCAGGTTGCAGACCGCGATCTCGTCCTTGTTGGTGTTCAGGGTGATCTCTGTGCACAGGTTCGAGCTGTGGACCACGCCCACGTGCTGCTGCGGGCTGCGCAGGTTGCACGGGTCCTTGAAGGTCAGCCATGGGTGGCCGGTCTCGAACAGCATCGAGAGCATCTTGCGCCACAGGTCCTTGGCCTGGACGACCTTGAACAACTTGATCTTGTTGTACTCGGTCAGGGCTTCGTAGTACTCGTAGCGCTCTTCGAAAGCCTTGCCGGTCAAGTCGTGCAGGTCCGGCACTTCGGATGGCGAGAACAGAGTCCACTTGCCGTCGTCGAAGACACGCTTCATGAACAGGTCGGGGATCCAGTTGGCGGTGTTCATGTCGTGGGTACGACGACGGTCATCACCGGTGTTCTTGCGCAGCTCGATGAACTCTTCGATGTCCATGTGCCAGGTTTCCAGGTAGGCACAGACCGCGCCTTTGCGCTTGCCGCCCTGGTTGACCGCAACGGCGGTGTCGTTGACCACCTTGAGGAACGGCACGACGCCCTGGGATTTGCCGTTGGTGCCCTTGATGTACGAGCCCAGCGCGCGAACCGGGGTCCAGTCGTTACCCAGGCCACCTGCAAATTTCGACAGCATGGCGTTGTCGTGGATCGCGCCGTAGATGCCCGACAGGTCATCCGGAACGGTGGTCAGGTAGCAGCTGGACAGCTGTGGACGCAGGGTACCGGCGTTGAACAGGGTCGGCGTCGAGGCCATGTAGTCGAAGGACGACAACAGGTTGTAGAACTCGATGGCATGGTCTTCTTTCTGCTTCTCTTCGATTGCCAGGCCCATGGCCACGCGCATGAAGAAAATCTGCGGCAGTTCGAAGCGGATACCGTCCTTGTGGATGAAGTAACGGTCGTACAGGGTTTGCAGGCCCAGGTAGGTGAACTGCTGGTCACGCTCGTGGTTGATCGCCTTGCCGAGTTTTTCCAGGTCGAAGGAGGCCAGGACCGGGTTCAGCAATTCGAATTCGATACCCTTGGCGACATAGGCCGGCAGGGCCTTGGCATACAGCTCGGCCATCTCGTGGTGGGTCGCGCTCTCGGCGACTTCCAGGAAACTCAGGCCTTCGGCACGCAGGGTGTCCATCAGCAGGCGGGCGGTGACGAAGGAGTAGTTCGGCTCGCGTTCCACCAGGGTCCGCGCGGTCATGACCAGGGCGGTGTTGACGTCCTTGAGGGCGACGCCGTCGTAGAGGTTTTTCAGGGTTTCGCGCTGGATCAGCTCGCCGTCGACTTCTTCCAGGCCTTCGCAGGCCTCGGTGACGATGGTGTTCAGGCGGCCCATGTCCAGCGGTGCCAGGCTGCCGTCGGCGCGGGCGATGCGGATCGAAGGGTGAGCCTGGACCGGTGCGTCGGCCGGGGTGCGGGTGGCCCGCTCCTTGGCGCGCGAATCACGGTAGATCACGTAGTCGCGGGCCACTTTCTGCTCGCCGGCACGCATCAGGGCCAGTTCGACCTGATCCTGGATTTCTTCGATGTGGATGGTGCCGCCCGAAGGCATGCGACGCTTGAAGGTCGCGGTGACCTGTTCGGTCAGGCGGGCCACGGTGTCATGGATTCGCGACGAGGCGGCGGCTGTGCCACCTTCAACTGCGAGGAACGCTTTGGTGATGGCGACGGTGATCTTGTCATCGGTGTAGGCAACGACAGTGCCGTTACGCTTGATCACACGCAGTTGGCCTGGCGCGGTGGCGGACAGATCCGGAGTCGAATCGGCGGCCAGCGGCGCGGTGGCCGGCGGGTTCTCGCGAGTTGTGTCGGTGTGCATGGGTGTCTCCACATTCTCTATGTTTATTTGGGCGCCATTACGGTGCCCACCGTTCCGTCCTGAAGCACTACAACCGACTGGCGCCGGGTATAACAACTTCGGGACAGTAGGAAACAGGCGTCTGGCGCTGCTTCCATCCGAAGTTCTTGGGTCGCGGGCCTGGGCCCGGACCGGTTTGCCGGGATACCGGCAATGGACTGCAACACCCGTACCGTTCCGGTCGTTTTCGACTTCGAAACAGTTGCCATCCGCAAGGGCGGTCTGGGCTTTGGGGAAATGCGCTATTTCAGGTGGACAGAAGCAAGAAAAGCGCTTGAATTCCCTGTCCAACTTGTGTTTGGTTTTTTGCCTGAAACCCTATATGTAGGGTTTTTTACGCGGCGGGCTACAAGATAATGCGTTTTGGGGGGGGATTGCAACGTACTACCTGTGGATAAGCCTGTGCGTAATTTGTGTGCGAAACGTGGAACTGCTCTGTAGGCCGCGACCTAGCTGGAGTAGACCTTTTTTCAACGTTTTCGGTGGCTCGAAAACAGCCCTCAGGTTTTTGCGGCGCGGACGTTACCACACAAATCCTGGCTGACCGAATGCATTTAACGGCTTGTTTTCTCCGGGGGTGGCGTTTATACAATCGGCCCGTATGCTGGCATGTTTATCCCCCTTTGATATGACAAAAAGAGGGGCTGTATTCGAATCTCTGGAGCGAGCACTGTTGTGGTGAGGGAGCTTGCTCCCGCTGGGCTGCGAAGCGGCCCCGCTTTTTGCGATTGCTGCGCAATCGAGCGGGAGCAAGCTCCCTCGCCACAGGTGAGTGCTGATCCTTCCTTTTATATTCGCAGCAAGTCGAGGCCCCAGTGGAACAAGAAGCCTGGCAGGTATTGATCGTCGAGGATGACCAGCGTCTGGCCGAGCTGACCCGTGAGTACCTCGAAAGCAACGGGCTGCGCGTCGCCATCGAGGGCGATGGGGCTGTGGCGGCTGCGCGGATCATTGCCGAGCAGCCGGACCTGGTGATCCTCGACCTGATGCTGCCCGGCGAGGATGGCCTGAGCATCTGCCGCAAGGTACGCGAGCAGTACGACGGGCCAATCCTGATGCTCACCGCCCGCAGCGACGACACCGACCAGATCCAGGGCCTGGACCTGGGTGCCGATGATTACGTCTGCAAGCCGGTCCGCCCGCGTTTGTTGCTGGCGCGGATCCAGGCCTTGTTGCGTCGCAGCGAACCGGAGCCGGCCACGCCGCAGAAACCACGGCGGCTGGAGTTCGGTCCCCTGGTGGTGGACAACGCCCTGCGCGAAGCCTGGCTGCAAGGCACCGGCATCGAGCTGACCAGCGCCGAATTCGACCTGTTGTGGCTCTTGGTCGCCAACGCCGGGCGCATCCTGTCCCGGGAAGAAATCTTCACGGCCCTGCGCGGCATCGGGTATGACGGCCAGGACCGGTCCATCGACGTGCGCATCTCGCGCATCCGCCCCAAGATCGGCGACGACCCTGAGCATCCCCGGCTGATCAAGACCATCCGCAGCAAAGGCTACCTGTTCGTTCCCGAAGCCTGCGTAGACTCGGCGCCGTGAACTCGATCTTCCTGCGTATCTACGGCGGCATGTGCGCGGCGCTGGTGTTGGTGGCGGTGCTCGGTGTGCTGGCCCTGCACCTGCTCAACCAGGCCCGCAGCGAGCAGTACCGCGAGCGCCTGGCCCACGGCACGTTTTCGTTGATGGCTGACAATCTGCGACCAATGAACGACACCGAACGGCATCGGGCGCTGCTGGTGTGGGAGCGCCTGCTGGGCATTCCCCTGAAATTGCAAACGTTCACCCAGACCCATCTGGACCTGGGCCAGCGCACCGGCGTGCTGCGCGGCCAGGCGTTGGTCGAGCAGACCGGGCCTCACGCGGCGAAGGTCTATCGGCTGGTCAGCGATGGCGAACAATTGATGTTGGTGGGGGAAGTCCAGCAAATCAGCGAACAATTGGCCCGGGCGACTATTTATCTGTTGGCCGACGAACTGGTGCGCTACCCGGTCAGTGAGCAGCCGGCACGGCTCGCGCAGCTCAAGGAAGAAAAAGGTTTCGGTTTCGACCTGCGCCTGATGACGGCCGGGCAGGCGGACATGGACGAAGACCAGCGCCGCCGGGTGTCCGAGGGCGATACGGTGATGGCGTTGGGCAAGGGCGGCGACTCTATCCGGGTATTTGCCGGCATGGTCGGCACGCCGTGGGTACTGGAAATCGGCCCGTTGTACCAGATGAATCCTTATCCGCCGCAGTGGCTGGTGCTGATTGCGGCGCTGGGGCTGAGCTTGATCGGGTTGATTGTCTATCTGTTGGTCCGCCAATTGGAGCGACGCCTGCGTGGCCTGGAGGCGGCCGCCACGCAGATCGCCCAGGGCAGCCTGGAGACCCGGGTGCCGGCCCGCGGTGCCGACTCGGTGGGACGCCTGGCCGCGGCGTTCAATGGCATGGCCGAGCACTTGCAACAGTTACTGGCGATTCAGCGGGAGCTGGTGCGAGCGGTGTCCCACGAGCTGCGCACCCCGGTGGCGCGCCTGCGTTTCGGCCTGGAAATGCTCGGCAGCGCCACCACGCCCCAGGCCCGGGACAAATACCTGGCGGGCATGGACCACGACATCGAAGACCTGGACCGGTTGGTGGACGAGATGCTCACCTATGCGCGGCTGGAGCAGGGTTCACCGGCGCTGAATTTCCAGCGGTTGGACCTGGACGCGTTGGTCAATCAAGTGATCGATGAGCTGGGGCCGCTGCGGGCGGGGGTTACCGTGGAGCGCGGCGTCTGCCTGTCGGCAGCCGACTGTGACGGTGCCTGGGTCGAGGCCGAGCCGCGTTTCCTGCATCGTGCGCTGCAAAACCTGGTGAGCAATGCCATGCGCCACGCCAGCTCCCGGGTCACCGTCAGCTACCAGGTCGGCCAGTTGCGTTGCCGGGTGGACGTGGAAGACGATGGCCCCGGCGTGCCGGAGGCCGCGTGGGAGCGGATCTTCAAGCCATTCCTGCGCCTGGACGACAGTCGCGCCCGGGCCTCGGGCGGGCATGGGCTGGGGTTGTCGATCGTGCGGCGGATCATTCATTGGCATGACGGCCGGGCGTTGATCGGCAAGAGCAAAAGCCTGGGTGGGGCGTGTTTCAGCTTGAGTTGGCCGCGGCATCAGGATCGCTCTTGAATGATGTAGCGCCTGATCCGCCGTCTTCGCGAGCAAGCCCGCTCCCACAGAGTGGAAGGCATTCCAGATGTGGGAGCGGGCTTGCTCGCGAAGAGGCCCTTACAGCCACCACCAACCTCAGGCCTTGACCCCCACCAGACTCAACAACTGCCCATCCCGCACCCCGAACTGCGCCTGCAACTCACTCCCATGGCGCCACTCGGCCGAAAGGTCGGTGAGCAACCGCAGCCGCACCTGCCCGTCCGGCGACCACTCCAACACCTCGGCATGTTCGAAATAGAAGCGCTGCCCGACGATCGGGTACAACGCCTTGAACAGGCTTTCCTTCACCGAAAAGGTCAGGGTCACCAGCAATGCCCGGTCCTCTTGCGAAAGGGCGGCCATGCGCTGCAATTCCGGCGGCGTGAGGATTTCCCCACACAGACGCTCGGCGCGTTCGGGGGCGAGCAGGTTTTCCAGGTCCATGCCCAGCCCGCGCCAGTGCGCTTTTTTAGCGACGATGGCCGCCGCGTGGCCGGTGCTGTGGGTGATCGAGCCGCTGACCCGGTCCGGCCACACCGGGGCGCGATCCTCGCCGATGGCCGGCACACAGGTCTCGCCACCCAGCCGTTGCAAGGCGGCCCGGGCGCAGATCCGCCCGGCGAGGAATTCGGCCTGCCGCTTGGCCACCGAACGCTGGATGCTCGGCGGCGGCTCGATAGCGCTATTGGCGAAGTCATTGGCGGTCAGCAGCAACGGGTCAAAACGGGTGCTGAGCAGCACCGTATCGGGCAGCAGCCACTGTTCGTCCAAGGGCGAGCAGCAGGCGGGCAGGGCGGGAAGTGTGTTCATGGCGGGCATTTTGCCGGGTTGCCCGCAAGCTGGGTAGTGGGAACAATGATGGGCCTGACTGAACAGGGTTTTTGTGGCGAGGGAGCTTGCTCCCGCTCGGCCGGGCTGGCGCTCCAGTGCGCAGCGCCCGCAGATTTTTGGGGCCGCTACGCAGCCCAGCGGGAGCAAGCTCCCTCGCCACAGGGGGGCTTCTCAGCTGAGATGTCAGCCAAATATTTTCTTGAAGAATGCCTTCATATCCGCCCACGACTTCTCATCGGCGGCCTTGTTGTAGCCAATGTCCGGCCCGCCATGTTCGCCGTGGCTCAAGCGGTCGGCGTCCGGGTTGCTGAAGCCGTGCTTGGCGCCTTCCAGGCTGACGAACTTATAGTCGACGCCGGCCTTGTCCATCTCGCTCTTGAATGCGGTCACGTTGTCTTCGGTGACCATGCTGTCCAGCGCGCCATGCTCCACCAGCACCTTGGCCTTGACGCTGCCCGGTGTTGCCGGAGTGTTGGTCACCAGGGCCCCGTGGAAACTCACCACGCCCGCCAGCGGCACCCCTTGGCGCGCCGCATCCAGCACCACCTTGCCGCCGAAACAGTAACCAATGGCCGCGAGTTTATCCGGGTCGGTCTGGGGTTGTTTCTTCAGCAGGTCGAGTCCGGCCTGGAAGCGCGCGCTGGCCGCCTTGCCGTCCTTGAGCGCCGCCTGCATGAAGGCCATGGCGTCCTTGGGGTGCTCGGTGTTCTTGCCGTCGCCGTACATGTCGATGGCCAGCGCGCTGTAGCCCAGGCCGGCCAGGTCACGGGCGCGGCGCTTGGCGTAATCGTTCAGCCCCCACCATTCATGCACCACCACCACACCCGGGCGGGGGCCCTTGACGGCGTCGTCGTAGGCGTAATAGCCGATCAGCTTCGTGCCATCGGCACTGGTATAGGGAATCTCCTGGGTCTGGACAGCGGCGTGGCTCGCACCGCTAAGAGCCAGAAGTACAACGGCAAGCAACCTGCGCATGACGGATCTCCTTGAATAAGTGGTTCGCACGAAGGTGAGACACGACACTCTAGCCGATTCATTCAGCCCAGGTTCAGAGAACGTTCAAGGGGTGTTCAGGGACCGCTGGTTAATGTGACTGCGACTTCACCCACCACCGATGCTTCCTGGAGCTTGATCATGACTCAGATGAAAAAACTGCTGTTGGCTTTCACCGTACTGGGCGTTAGCGCCATGGCCCATGCCGATGACAACTTCGCCAGCCTGACCCTCGGCCAGACCAGCGACAAGGTCAAGAAATCCGACGCCTTGAACGACAACCTGAACCACCCGAACGCCGACGGCATCATCGGCAAGGACACCACCTACGGCGTCCGGCTGGGCAAACAGAACGACCAGGGCCGTTACTACGCTACCTATGACAACGTTTCCGGGACCCACAACGGTATCAAGCTGCGCCAGGAGAACCTGCTGGGCAGTTACGACCTGTTCTATCCGGTCACCGGCAGCACCAAATTGTTCGGCGGCGGCACGGCGGGCCTGACCAAGCTGACCCAGGATTCGCCCGGCTACAGCCGCGACAGCGACATCGGCTACGCGGTGGGCTTGCAGGGCGGCGTCCTGCAACAAATTTCGCAGAACACCTCGGTGGAACTGGGTTACCGTTATCTGCGCAGCAACGCCAGCACCGAGATGAGCCCGCACGGTGGCGACAAGGTCGGCTCGCTGGACCTGACCAGCAGCGCCCAGACTTACCTTTCCGCCAACTACACGTTCTAAGCGGCCTGGGGTGAGGGTATCCCGCCGGATCGGTCCTGGGCCGATCCGGCGCCTGTCGTTGCGGTGCGCTGCGCCGGATTGTCTGTTTTGCCTGGGGAGGCTCCATGAAGTTACTGGTCGTCGAAGACGAAGCGTTGTTGCGTCACCACCTGCATACCCGTCTCACCGACAGCGGCCATGTGGTGCAGGCTGTGGGCAATGCCGAAGAGGCCTTGTACCAGGTCCGCGAGTTCAACCATGACCTGGCGGTGATCGACCTGGGGTTGCCGGGCATCAGCGGGCTGGAACTGATCCGCCGCCTGCGTTCACAAGACAAGACCTTCCCGATCCTGATCCTGACCGCCCGCGGCAACTGGCAGGACAAGGTCGAAGGGCTGGCCGCCGGCGCCGATGACTACGTGGTCAAGCCGTTTCAGTTCGAAGAGCTGGAGGCCCGGTTGAACGCGCTGTTGCGTCGCTCCAGCGGTTTCACTCAGTCGACCATCGTCGCCGGCCCGTTGCTGCTGGACCTCAACCGCAAGCAGGCGTCCCTCGACGATGAGCCGCTGGCGTTGACGGCCTACGAATACCGCATCCTCGAATACCTGATGCGCCATCACCAGCAGGTGGTCGCCAAGGATCGTCTGATGGAGCAGCTTTATCCCGATGACGACGAACGCGACCCGAATGTCATCGAGGTGCTGGTCGGGCGCCTGCGGCGCAAACTGGAAGCCCCGGCGGGCTTCAAGCCGATCGACACCGTGCGGGGCCTGGGCTATCTGTTCAACGAGCGCTGCCAGTGATTCGTTCGCTACGCCTGCGCCTGATGCTGGCCGCCATGACCCTGGCGGCGCTGTTCATGCTGGCGTTGTTGCCCGCCATGCAGGGCGCATTCAGCCTGGCGTTGCAGGAATCCATCGAGCAACGCCTGGCATCGGACGTCACCACGTTGATTTCCGCTGCCCGGGTGGAAAACAACAAGCTGAAGATGCCCGCGCAATTGCCCGATGAGCGCTTCAACCTCGCCGACGCCCGTCTGCTGGGCTACATCTATGATCGCGACGGGCATCTGGTCTGGCGGTCGAAGGCGACTCAGGAAGAAAACATCAACTACACGCCGCGCTATGACGGCCTGGGCAACCAGTTCGCCCGCATCCGCGAGAACGACGGCCAGGAATTTTTCGTCTATGACGTGGAGGTCAAGCTGCTCGGCGGTCAGAGCGCGGCGTTCAGCATCGTCACCCTGCAACCGGTGCGCGACTACGAAGTGACGCTCAAGGGCCTGCGGGACAATCTCTACCTGGGCTTTGGCGCCGCCCTGTTGGTGTTGCTGGCGCTTTTGTGGATCGGCCTGACCTGGGGCCTTCGGGCGTTGCGGCGCCTGAGCCAGGAGCTGGACGAAATCGAAAGCGGCGCCCGGGAAAGCCTCAGTACCGAGCATCCCCGGGAGCTGCTGCGCCTGACGGGTTCTCTTAACCGCCTGCTATACAGCGAACGCGAGCAGCGCAGCCGTTATCGCGACTCCCTCGATGACCTGGCCCACAGCCTGAAAACCCCGTTGGCGGTGTTGCAGGGCGTCAGCGAGGACATGGCCCGGCGCCCAGAGGACCGTGGACAGGCCTGGGTGCTGCAAAGCCAGATCGAACGCATGAGCCAGCAGATCGGCTACCAATTGCAACGGGCCAGCCTGCGCAAGAGCGGGCTGGTGCGTCACCAGGTACGCCTGCGCCCGGTGTTGCAAAGCCTGTGCGACACCCTGGACAAGGTCTATCGCGACAAACGGGTCAACGTCGGTTTCGACCTGCCGGAGCATTGCCAGGTGCCGATCGAGCAGGGCGCGTTGCTGGAGATGCTCGGCAACCTGCTGGAGAACGCTTACCGGCTATGCCTGGGCGAGGTGCGGGTCAGTGTGCACCAGACTCTCGGCGGGATGGAGCTGTGTGTCGAGGATGACGGGCCAGGCGTGCCGCCGGACCAGCGGGCACGGATCCTCCAGCGTGGCGAACGGCTGGACCGCCAGCACCCGGGGCAGGGGATCGGGCTGGCGGTGGTCAAGGACATCATCGAGAGCTACGGCGCCACGTTGACGCTGGGGGATTCTGAGCTGGGTGGGGCGGCGTTTCGGATTCATTTTCCGGTGGTGTGACTGGAGCGTTTCGGTGTGGCTACTGGCCCTTTCGCGAGCAAGCCCGCTCCCACACTGAATCTGCGTCAGCCATAGATCCCCTGTGGGAGCGGGCTTGCCCGCGAAGAGGCCGGTAGTCACACCACCGGACTGGATGCTGCCACTCAGTTTTCCTGCTCCCGATAAGCCCCCGGCGTCAGCCCGGTCCACTTCTTGAACGCCCGGTGAAACGCCGACGGCTCGGAGAACCCCAACTGCTCGGCAATCTGCTGCAACGATAGGTCCGCATGCCCCAAATGATAGATGGCGATATCCCGCCGCAGCTGGTCCTTGAGCTCCTGGAAGCTGGTGCCTTCCTCGCGCAGATGCCGGCGCAAGGTCTGGGGGCTGATGTGCAGATGGGCGGCCACGGTGTCCAGGTCGGGCCAGCGGGCCGTGTCGCGGCTGAGCAGGTGCCGCAGTTGGCTGCTCAGGCTGTGGCCGTCGTCCGGGCGTGACAGCAGGTCTGCGGGGGAGCGTTCGAGAAAATGTTTAAGGGTGCGTTCGTCCTGCAGCAGCGGCATGTCCAGGTAGCGGCTGTGGAACAGCAGGCTGCTAGTGTCGGCGTCGAACACCAGCGGGCAGGGAAACAGCAAGTCGTATTCGGCGCCGTGGGCGGGCCTGGCGTAGCCGAAAGTCGCCTGTTCCAGGCCAATCCGCTGGCCGATCAGCCAACTGCCGAGGCGATGCCAGATCACCAACAGGCTTTCGCTCAGGAAATGATCCGGGTCCCATAAGGTCGAGTCGTCGAGGACCAGGCGCACGCGTTCACCCTCGGCCTCCAGCGTCAGGCTCGGTGCGGCGGGGAACAGGCTGTAGAACAACAGGCCGCGCTGGAGGGCCTTGCCCAAGGTGCGGCAAGGGATGATTGCGTGACACATCATCGCAAAGGTGCCGGGTTTACTCGGGGCCTGGCCAAAGCCCAGGTACTCGTCCCCCAGGGCCAGCCACAGCGTTTGCAGTAAACGGGCGAACTGCTCCGGGGCAATCCGCGCCCGCGGCTCATCCAGCAATTCAGGGCTGATGCCCAGCTGCTGCAGCAAAGGAAAATAATCGAACCCTTGCCGACGCGCGCCACCCAGGGCAGCGCGGGCGAAGTGGCTGGCGATCGTGCGTTGGCGCATGGCAGAAAATCCGTCCGTTAAGCGGGCGATAGTAGCAGTGGGGTAGGGCCGGGCAAGGCGGATATCCGCCAAATCCCGGAACCCGGAACGCCTCGAAGGCGGAAATCCGCCACTGCAGACGCTTTGTTCAACCCTTCCTGATATCAGCAAACCCTTCTGCTATACATGATGTAGGGCATTTCGAAAAAGTGGCGCGTGGTTTGCAATACGTTGAGTAGGTCTGCCCGCGTGCAGCCGCCAAAACAAATCCCTCCAGCGCAGGAGGGTTCGCAATTGAGGTTTCGTCGATAACAGGTGGATGTTGTCGCACGGGACGCTTGAGGAAGGTTTGCCATGACGACTCGTCAGCCACTGTACAAATCCCTGTATTTCCAAGTGATCGTAGCCATTGCCATCGGTATTTTGCTCGGCCATTTCTATCCGCAGACCGGTGTGGCCCTCAAGCCGTTCGGTGACGGGTTCATCAAATTGATCAAAATGGTCATCGCCCCGATCATCTTCTGCACCGTTGTCAGCGGTATCGCTGGCATGCAGAACATGAAGTCGGTCGGCAAGACCGGCGGCTACGCACTGTTGTACTTCGAAATCGTGTCTACCATTGCCCTGCTGATCGGCCTGGTCGTGGTCAACGTCGTGCAACCGGGCGCCGGCATGCACATCGACGTAACCACCCTGGACACCAGCAAGATCGCCGGTTTCATTTCCGCCGGTAAAGACCAGAGCATCATTGCCTTCATCCTCAACGTGATCCCGAACACCATCGTCGGCGCGTTTGCCAACGGTGACATCCTGCAAGTACTGATGTTCTCGGTGCTCTTCGGTTTCGCCCTGCATCGCCTGGGTGCCTACGGCAAGCCGGTGCTGGAATTCATCGATCGCTTCGCCCACGTGATGTTCATCATCATCAACATGATCATGAAGCTGGCTCCCCTGGGTGCCTTCGGCGCGATGGCGTTCACCATCGGCGCCTACGGTGTCGGTTCGCTGGTGCAACTGGGCCAGTTGATGATCTGCTTCTACATCACCTGCGTGGTCTTCGTGCTGGTGGTGCTGGGTGCCATCTGCCGCGCCCACGGTTTCAGCGTCATCAAGCTGGTGCGCTACATCCGTGAAGAACTGTTGATCGTACTGGGTACTTCCTCTTCGGAATCGGCCCTGCCACGCATGCTGATCAAGATGGAGCGCCTGGGTGCCAAGAAGTCGGTCGTGGGCCTGGTGATTCCAACCGGCTACTCGTTCAACCTCGACGGTACTTCGATCTACCTGACCATGGCGGCGGTGTTCATTGCCCAGGCCACTGACACCCAGATGGACATCACTCACCAGATCACCCTCCTGCTGGTGCTGCTGCTGTCGTCCAAGGGGGCTGCGGGCGTGACCGGTAGCGGCTTCATCGTCCTGGCGGCCACCCTGTCGGCTGTGGGTCACCTGCCGGTGGCCGGCCTCGCGCTGATCCTGGGCATCGACCGCTTCATGTCCGAAGCCCGTGCCCTGACCAACCTGGTGGGCAACGCAGTCGCCACCATCGTGGTTGCCAAGTGGGTCAAGGAGCTGGACGAAGACCAACTGCACGCCGAACTGGCTTCCGGCGGTCGCGGTATCTCCGATGTGCGTGAAGATGACGAGCAGATTGCGGCGGCGCAGATCGCAGCGGCTGAATCCTCGGCTCCAGGCGTTGTGAAGTAAACTTCAAGCTGCAATGAAAAAACCCGCTTCGGCGGGTTTTTTCATGCCCTGATTTTTCATGGCAGGCGCGCTCTTGTGGCGAGGGAGCTTGCTCCCGCTGGGTTGCGAAGCAGCCCCAATATCCTTCACTCACCACTTATGCTTCAGGCAAAAGGCGGGGCCTGCTGCGCAGTCCAGCGGGAGCAAGCTCCCTCGCCACAAAGGCTTGAGCACAATCGTCAGCCAGCGTGACGAATCCGGTAATTGCCCCACCGCCAGCCTCTGCCTAATCTTCAGCCATCGTCCCATTATGGAGATTCGCCCATGCAAGGCCCGCTGGCATCGCTCAAGGTGCTCGACTTCTCGACCCTGTTGCCCGGCCCGTTCGCCTCCTTGTTGCTGGCGGACATGGGCGCCGAGGTGTTGCGCATCGAGTCGCCGACCCGGCCGGATCTGTTGCGGGTATTGCCGCCCCATGACCAGGGGGTATCCGCCAGTCATGCCTATCTCAACCGCAATAAGCGCAGCCTGGCCCTGGACCTCAAGCAAGCGGCGGCAGTGGAGGTGGTCAAGCAGTTGCTGGGCGACTACGACATCCTGCTGGAACAGTTCCGCCCCGGGGTGATGGATCGACTGGGCTTGGGCTACGAGGCCCTGAAGGCGATCAATCCGCGGTTGATCTATGTGTCGATCACCGGTTACGGCCAGACCGGGCCCTACAGGGACCGCGCCGGCCACGACATCAACTACCTGGCCCTGGCGGGTCTCGCCAGCCACACTGGCCGGGCCGACAGCGGCCCGCTGCCGCTGGGGATCCAGGCGGCAGACATCGCAGGTGGTTCGCTGCACGGGGTGATCGGGCTGTTGGCCGCAGTGATTGCCCGGCAGCAGACCGGACAAGGCCAGCACCTGGACGTGAGCATGACCGACTGTGTGTTCAGCCTCAACGCCCTGGCCGGCGCCGGTTACCTGGCCTGCGATGTACTGCCGGCCCGAGAAAACCAGATGCTCAACGGCGGCAGCTTCTACGACTATTACCGGACCCGGGATGGCCGCTGGATGTCGGTGGGCAGCCTGGAGCCGGCGTTCATGCAGGCGTTGTGCGAGGCGCTGGGTCGACCGGAACTGGCAGCCTTGGGGCTGACGCCCGACGCTGGGCAACAGCAGGCCCTCAAGCAAGCGTTGCAAACCGAGTTCGAGAAACATGACTTCACCGAACTGCGGCGCTTGTTCGCCGGGATCGATGCCTGCGTCGAACCGGTGTTGAGCCTGGACGAAGCGTTGGAGCATCCGCAGTTGCAGGCCCGGGAGGTGGTGGCCCAGGTACCCCGGGGCGATGGCACGAGCCAGGCGCAGATGGCGTGTCCGCTGAAGTTTTCTGACGGACTGCCCGAGCCTCGGCACATCGGCGCGGGGTTGGGGGAGCATACGGACCAAGTGTTGGGGGAATTGGGGTTCAGTGCGCAGCGGATTGCTCGACTGCGCGATGACAAGGTGATTTTGTAGCGTTCTTCAGGGCCCCTTCGCGAGCAGGCCCGCTCCCACACCGGATCTGCGGCGTACACAAGTCCCCCTGTGGGAGCGGGCTTGCCCGCGAAGAGGCCAGTCCAGACACCCCAAAAGCAAACTATTCCACCCGCGTCTCTCCACTGAACACCAACGTCCCCCGGCAACTACGGCACAAGTACCGCCGCCCCTGGCGGACCAGGCTGTGGCGCTGGGCCGAGAACGGGAATTCGTTGGCTTCGCACGGGCATTTGTAGATGTAGCGGGTCACGCTGCGACGTTTGATTTCGTAGGTGTGGCAACGGTTGGGCGGCAGTTCGTAGACCCCGCGCATGATCAACTGCCACTCTTCGCCATGGGGCTGGATGCGCTCGCCAAACAACTGGTGGGCGATCAGGTGGGCGACTTCGTGTGCCACGGTCTGCTTGAGGAAGTCCTCGGCGTTTTCCCGGTATAACTGCGGATTGAAGCGCAGCAGATTCTCATGCAGGTGCGCCACGCCAGCCTTCTGGCCGCGCAATTTGAAGCTGACCACCGGGCGTTTGAAAGGACGTTTGAAAAAGGATTCGGCTTGTTGGTAACACTCTTCGACGCGGGTATTGAGTTGCTCGAGCATGCTTTACGGGTCTCCAGAAGCCCGAGTATGCCGCAAGCGCCGGTCGTTGCGAATCGCCCAGGCGCCCAGTGGTCGTTTTGGCAGGCGTGGACACAGGAAGGCCGCCTGGCGGCGGCCTGTGTCGGCAGATCCTGTTTTTATAAGGTGAGCCTTGATTCAGTTGGTGTACACCGGGCCGACCCCCAGGCCCCAGACAATCACCGTGAACGCCATGATCGCCACCAGCACCACCAGGCCGACGGCCAGCACCGAACTGGAAAACAGGAAGCCTTCGTCCTGGGGAATGTTCATGAAGGTTGGCAGGCCCACGTACAACAGGTACACCGTGTAGCAGATGGCCGCCGTGCCGACGATCATGCCCAGCCACATGTGTGGATAGAGCGCTGCCAGGCCGCCGATGAACAGCGGTGTCGCGGTGTAGGTGGCGAACGCGACGCAACGGGCCAGGCTCGGGTTGGCATCGTAGGTGCGGGCCATCCAGTGGATGAAGGCGCCCATCACCGCTACGCCGCCCAGCATGGCCAGGTACGACATGACGGTCATCCATAGCGCGCTTTCCTGAGTCAACATCACCGGTGGACGACTGCCGATGACCCATCCCACCTGAGTGGTGCCGATAAACGCAGAGACGGCGGGAATGGCCGCCAGGATCAACGTGTGGGTGAGGTACATGTGGCTGATGCTTTCCTCCTGATCGCCACGGATTTCTTTCCATTCTTGATCAGGGTGGGTAAAGAGCCCCACGACGTGATGGATCATAGTCAGTCACTCCTTTGTTATTGCCATCGCCCCCCAACGGAGCGCCTACGGGCCAAGCGGCCAAGTAAGTGAAGGTCTGTATGTGTGTGCGACCTTATGACGCAGTATAGAAAGGAGTTACCCCGAGGGGGATGGGGGGCTTAGAGCAAATCGCGCTGTGGGCGAGGGCGTTAATCGCCGATGGGTCTGTGCACACCTAGGCCTGTAGGAAATCCCTGTGGCGAGGGAGCTTGCTCCCGCTCGAGTGCGCAGCGCTCGCAGATTTTGAAGGTCTGCTTCGCAGTCCAGCGGGAGCAAGCTCCCTCGCCACAGGGGAACGGTGCCACGCCTTGGGTTTTTTGCGTAAAATGCCCGCCTTTCGTCACACCTCACGGATTTCGCGTCATGGGCACTCTTACGGTCAACCAGAACAAACTGCAAAAGCGCCTGCGCCGTCTGGCCGGTGAGGCGGTCGCCGATTTCAACATGATCGAGGATGGCGACAAGGTCATGGTCTGCCTGTCCGGCGGCAAGGACAGCTACACCATGCTCGACGTGCTGATGCATTTGCAGAAAGTGGCGCCGATCAAGTTCGACATCGTCGCGGTGAACATGGACCAGAAGCAGCCCGGGTTTCCCGAGCACGTGCTGCCGGCCTACCTCGAGTCGCTGGGCGTGGAATACCACATTGTCGAGAAAGACACCTATTCGGTGGTCAAGGAGCTGATTCCGGAGGGCAAGACCACCTGTTCGCTGTGCTCGCGCCTGCGTCGCGGCACGCTCTACACCTTCGCCGACGAGATCGGCGCGACCAAGATGGCCCTGGGGCACCACCGCGACGACATCGTCGAGACGTTCTTCCTGAACATGTTCTACAACGGCTCGCTCAAGGCCATGCCGCCCAAATTATTGGCCGATGACGGGCGCAACGTGGTGATCCGCCCACTGGCCTATTGCAATGAAAAAGACATCCAGGCCTATTCGGATCTGAAGCAATTCCCGATCATTCCCTGCAACCTCTGCGGTTCCCAGGAGAACCTGCAACGCCAGGTGGTCAAGGAAATGCTCCAGGAGTGGGAACGCAAGACCCCGGGCCGCACCGAGAGCATCTTCCGCGGCTTGCAAAATGTCATTCCGTCACAGCTGGCGGACCGCAACCTGTTCGATTTCACCAACCTTCGCATCGACGAAAACGCCACGCCGCGGTTCGTCAATGTGGTGAACCTCTGACCAGGGCACACGCTCGTATTCACGGCGCTCGCGGGCGCCGTTTTCATTTCCGACCCCAGGAGAGGGCATGCGCGATTACAAGTGGCTGCACGAGTATTGTCTGAACCGCTTCGGTTCGGCGGCTGAACTGGAAGCCCACCTGCCTGTACCCAAGACCCCGGCGCAACTGCGCAAGATCAGCGATGACCGCTACCTCTCGACCATGGCGCTGCGGGTATTTCGCGCCGGGCTCAAGCACAGCCTGGTGGACGCCAAGTGGCCTGCGTTCGAGGAAGTGTTCTTCAAGTTCGATCCGGAAAAAGTCGTGTTGATGAGCGCCGAACACCTGGAGCGGCTGATGCAGGATGCGCGGATCATCCGGCACCTGGGCAAGCTCAAGAGCGTGCCGCGCAATGCGCAGTTGATCCTGGACGTGGCCCATGAAAAGGGCAGCTTCGGCGCACTGATCGCCGACTGGCCGGTGACCGACATCGTCGGCCTGTGGACTTACCTGAAAAAACACGGTCATCAACTGGGCGGTCTTTCAGCGCCGCGCTTTCTGCGGATGATGGGCAAGGACACCTTCGTGCCCAGCTATGACGTGGTGGCCGCGCTCAACGCCCAGGAAATCATCGAGAAAGTGCCCACCAGCCTGCGGGACCTGGCGACGGTGCAGAATGCGTTCAATCGCTGGCATGAAGAGAGTGGCGGGCGGCCGATGAGCCAGATTTCGATGATGCTGGCTTATACAGTGAATCATTGAGACCCGCATCGCCCCCTTCGCGAGCAAGCCCGCTCCCACATTGGATCTGGGGCGTTCACAAATCCCCTTGTGGGAGCGGGCTTGCTCGCGAAGACGGTTTATCAGGCGACAGAGATATCACCTTCACCCGCCAACCGCCGATTCAACTGAAACCGCCACCGCACATACAACAAGGCCGAGCAGAACACCGCCACGCTCGCTGCCATTTCCAGCACGCCGAACCATTGCCGGCTCGGGTCATAGACCGCCAGCGCGCCCTTGATGAAGTACAGGTTCACCACGAAGCACATCCACGAATGCCCGCGGGCGCTGCCGCTGAGCATGCCCGGCGCCAGGATCAGCAGCGGCACCAGCTCGATCAGCAGGATCACCCAGGGCCGGGCGCCGTGCAGGTCGGCGATCAACAGGTAATAAGCGCTGAGCAACCCCACCAGGCTGAAATAGCACAGCAGGCTGAGAATCCGGGCGATGCGCACACGCGGTTCCAGCCACGGGATGGGCGGCAGGATCTTCGGCTTCTTAGCCACGGCCCTTCTCCAGTAATTGCGCGGTTTTCGCCAGGCGCGAGCCCAGTGCCCGGCATAGCGTGATTTCATGCTCGTTCAAGCCGCTCTTGCCATCGGCCCCGGCGTGATGGCTTGGGCCATAAGGTGTGCCGCCGCCCTGGGTGTCGATCAGCGCCGATTCGCTGTAGGGCAGGCCGGTGATCAGCATGCCGTGGTGCAGCAGTGGCAGCATCATCGACAACAAGGTGGTTTCCTGGCCGCCGTGCAGGCTCGCGGTGGAGGTGAAGACCCCGGCCGGCTTGCCCACCAGGGCTCCGGTCAACCAGAGATTACTGGTGCCGTCGAGGAAATACTTCAGCGGCGCGGCCATGTTGCCGAAACGGGTCGGGCTGCCCAGGGCCAGGCCGGCGCAGTTCTTCAAGTCATCGAGGGTGGCGTACAGCGGGCCTTGTTCGGGGATGTCCGGGGAAACGGCTTCGCATTCGGTGGAAACCGCCGGCACTGTGCGCAGCCTGGCTTCCAGCCCGGCCTGCTCGACGCCACGGGCGATCTGCCGGGCCATCTCGTTGGTGGCGCCACCGCGGCTGTAATACAACACCAGGATGTACGGTGTGCTCACGGCAGGATCTCCAGGATTTTCTCCGGTGGCCGACCGATCACGGCCTTGTCAGCGGTTTCCAGGATCGGCCGTTCCATGAGTTTCGGGTGGGCGGCGATGGCGGCGACCAGCTGGGCCTGGCTCAGGCTTTCGTCGGCCAAGTCGAGGCTTTTGTATTCGTCCTCGCCGGTGCGCAGCAATTGCCGGGCACTGATACCGAGCTTGCCCAGCAGGCGTTCGAGCTGAGCGGCGTCGAGCGGGGTTTCCAGGTAACGGACCACGGTGGGCGTCAGGCCCCGGGCCTCCAACAGTTCCAGCGCACCGCGGGATTTGGAGCAGCGCGGGTTGTGATAAAGCGTCAGATCAGTCATGAGCGGGTCGCATCTTGCGTAAGGTGGCGGCTATTCTACTGTGCCGCGAGGCCCCAGGCACCCGATGGAGGCAATGGGTCGCGGCGACTCACTTTCAGACAAGGATTGGCAGATGGCAAGGCGATTGACGGCGGCACTGATATTCATGGGCATTTTATTGCTCGCCGGCTGCGGCAACGACTACGGGGTGGACCAGAACGGCCAGGCCATCGCCTCGCAACGGCTGGACAAGCAATGGCTGGTGCTCAACTACTGGGCGGAGTGGTGCGCGCCGTGCCGCACTGAAATACCGGAATTCAACGCCCTGGCCGAACAACTCAAGGGCCGCAACATCGGCGTGTTCGGGGTCAATTTCGACCAAGTGCAGGGCGAGGAACTCAAGGGCGCCAGCGACAAGATGGGCATCCGCTTCACCGTGCTTGCCCGGGACCCGGCCGAGATCTTCGACCTGCCACGCAGCGAAGGGCTGCCGGTGACGTACATCATCGACAACCAGGGTAAGCTGCGCGAGCAATTGCTGGGCGAGCAGACTGCGGCGGGCGTGATGGCGAAGCTCGAGGCGTTGCAGGCGCTCAAGTGATTCCTATGTGACGTGGAGGCTTTTTGTGAGGATGAGCGCTTTTGTGGCGAGGGAGCTTGCTCCCGCTGGGCTGCGCAGCAGGCCCCTGCATTCTGTCTGATGTATCAAAGTGACGGATGCATCCGGGGGCCGCTTCGCAACCCAGCGGGAGCAAGCTCCCTCGCCACAGGGTTAACCCTGTCCCTGGTCCAAACAGGTGTGTCTGGAGGGCTCAGGTCTCAGCCTTCCTCCAACCACCAACGCAGCGGCTTGCCCTGGGCCGGCCAGAAGCGCATCTGCTCGATGGGCGAGACGTCCCAGCGTTCGACCTTTTCCAGGGCCTGCAAAAAGCGCGACTCCTGCTCCATCACGGCCGGGGCGCAGCGTTTTCGGGTGCTGCCGATCTTGCCGAAGCTCAAGCGGTGGCCTTCCAGGGTGTAAGGCGCGAACCAGTGATTGCAGCCAGCGTTGCCATAGGCTCGGCCATCATCGCCAAGGGTGATGGTCAGGTGGCTGTAGTCCATCAGCGGGCGCTCGCCGATCCATTCCAGGATATAGCTGCGGTTCTGTTGCAACTGCACCGGTTCGGCGGCGCAGCCCAGCAGGCTCATGCCGATCAATGCGCACAGGGCCAGACGTTTCATCAAGCGGCTTCCTGGCATTTCGGGCACAGATGTTTTTCACCCACGCTGCTCCAGCCCAACTCGGCGATGCGGGCACTGGCGGCGGGTTTTTCAGCCTTGACGCCGAGCTTGGCGTCGACGGCGAATTCGAAGCTCAGGGTCTTGGCGCAGCCGTCGCAGTTGACCTGCCAGGTATGGATCGCCAGTTCGCCGAACACCGGGCCGGTGGTCATGGCGGTCCATTGACCCATGGGCTTGAGCAGATGGCGAACCGTGTCCACGGTCAGGCGCATGGACAGGTCCTTGCTGCCCTTCAAGGTCACGAGCAGTACATCGTTGGCCTGGATCGAGCCGCCATTGCCGGTGACCTGATAGCGGCCCGGCGCCAGGGCGCGGACTTCGGTCAGGGTGTGCTGCGGGTTCATCAGGGTGTAGCGGAAATCGTGTTCGGCCATGGGTCCTCCAAATAGGCGCGATATGCTAGCACGGGGGATGGGTTGGGGCGGTCTGGATGCGACGAACTCCCCTTGTGGGAGCGGGCTTGCTCGCGAAGGCGGTGTGTCAGCCACTCATTTGTTGACTAAGGCGCCGCTTTCGCGAGCAAGCCCGCTCCCACAGGTTTTTGTGGTGATTGAAAGACTGAATCAGCTTTCCACCAGATTCTGCGGTGCGCCAGCCACCCAGGCGGCGATGTTATCCAGGGTGGTCCTGGCAATAGCCGCCAACGCTTCATGGGTCAGGAAGGCTTGGTGAGCGGTAACGATCACGTTGGGAAAGGTCAGTAGCCGCGCCAGCACGTCGTCCTGCAAGGGCTGGTCGGAACGGTCCTGGAAAAACAGCTGGGCTTCCTCCTCGTACACGTCCAGGCCGAGATAGCCCAAGCGGCCGCTTTTCAAGGCCTCGATCAAGGCGGGAGTGTCCACCAGTCCGCCGCGTCCGGTGTTGATCAGCATGGCGCCGCGTTGCATGGCGGCCAGGGAGCGTGCGTTGATCAGATGGCGGCTCTGTTCGTTGAGCGGGCAGTGCAGGCTGATGATCTGCGCTTGTGCCAGCAGATCGGCCAAGGGCAGGTAGCGGGCGCCCAAGGCTTCGACCTGCGGATTGGGGTAGGGGTCGTAGGCCAGCAAGCGGCAGCCGAAGCCGGCCATGATCCGGGCGAAGGTTGCGCCGATCTGCCCGGTGCCCACCACGCCGACTGTCTTGCCCACCAGGTCGAAACCGGTCAGCCCATGGAGGCTGAAGTTGCCGTCCCGGGTGCGGTTGTAGGCGCGATGCAGGCAACGGTTGAGGGCCATGATCAATGCCACCGCATGCTCGGCCACCGCGTGGGGCGAGTAGGCCGGCACCCGGACGATGTTCAATCCCAGGCGCCTGGCCGCGCCCAGGTCGACATGGTTGTAGCCGGCCGAGCGCAGCGCGATCAACCGGGTCCCGCCGCGCGCCAACCGCTCCAACACTGGGGCGCCGAGGTCGTCATTAATGAAAGCACACACCACTTCATGCCGTTCGGCCAAGGTCACGGTGTCCAGGTCCAGCCGTGCCGGCTGGAATTGAAGCTCCAGGCCTGCGGGTTTCGGTGCCTGGGTGAAACTGTCGCGGTCGTAGGTCTGGCTGCTGAAAAAAATCACCCGCATGACGGCCTCCTGCTGTGGGATGGGCCCAGCTTACCCGTGATGGGCGCCGCGGTTATTGCGCTGGATCAGGCGCTGATGCGGGCCTCGCTGGCGAGCCGGTCGATGGCGCGTTCCAGGTCTTCCAGGGCGGCAGCGGCTTTCGGGTCCTGCTGCTTGAGCAGGGTCTCGCTGCGCTGGCAGGCCGCCCGCAGCTGCGGCACACCGCAGTAGCGCGTGGCGCCGTGCAGGCGGTGGACCCGTTCGATCAGGGCGTTGTGATCGTTGGCCTCGCTGGCCTGGCGGATCGCTTCGCGGTCGGCTTCCAGGGACGCCAGCAACATCGCCAGCATGTCCGCCGCCAGGTCGGCCTTGCCGGCGGCCAGACGCAGGCCTTCTTCATGATCAAGCACCAGCAGTTCGCTGCTTCCCTGGTTCTCGTTGCCGCGTTCCGGCGACTGGTTGCGCAAGGCCAGTCCGGTCCATTTGAGCACCACCTGGGCCAGTTGCCGTTCGCTGATGGGTTTGGTCAGGTAGTCGTCCATGCCGCTTTGCAGCAAGGCGCGCTTTTCATTGGCCATGGCATGGGCGGTGAGGGCGACAATCGGCAGCGGCGTGCAGTGTCGTTCGCTTTCCCACTGGCGGATCGCCTCGGTGCTCTGGCGTCCGTCCATGCCGGGCATCTGCACGTCCATCAACACCAGGTCGAAGGTTTCCTTCTGCACGGCCTTGACCGCCGCATAGCCGCTTTCTACCGCGAGCACCTTGGCGCCCATGTCTTCGAGCAGCGTCTGCACCAGTAGCAGGTTTGCGGGATTGTCGTCCACGCACAGTACTTTGGGCGCACGGCTGGCTACCGGTTCGCTGGGTTCGCTGCGGGGCGGGCGCGGGTTGACCAGGTCGGACAGCGAGCGGCGCAACTTGCGGGTACAGGCCGGCTTGGCCTGCAACTGGCTGTGAGGGTTGGGGACCGAGAGGTGGTAGAGCGTCTGTTCGGTGGTGGGGCACAGCACCAGCACTTTGCAGCCCAGGTGTTCGAGGTCCCAGATGTGCTGGTTGAGGCGTTCCGGCGGCATGTCGTTGCTGGTGATGCCGAGCACGGCCAGGTCAATCGCCTGATCGGTCTGGTGGGCGATGGTCACGCCGTTGGTCAGGTTCTCCAGGGAGTTGAACGGGGTCACTTGCAAGCCGCAGTCTTCCAGTTGGTGCTGCAAGGCCTGGCGCGCCAGTTCGTGGTTTTCCAGCACTGCGACGCGGCGGCCCAGCAGCGGTGGGCCGGGCAGGTCCTCGGCGTCGTCGCGGGTCTTGGGCAGGCGCAGGCTGATCCAGAATTCCGAGCCTTCGCCCGGTGTACTGTCGACGCCGATCTCACCGCCCATCTGTTCCACCAACCGTTTGGAAATCACCAGGCCCAGGCCGGTGCCGCCCGGCTGCCGGGACAACGAGTTATCAGCCTGGCTGAACGCCTGGAACAATGCCCGTACATCCTGGTTGGACAGGCCGATGCCGGTGTCCTGGACGCTGATGCGCAGTTGCACGCTGTCCTCGTGTTCGTCTTCGAGCATGGCGCGGGCGACGATGGTGCCCTCGCGGGTGAACTTGATGGCATTGCTCACCAGATTGGTGAGGATCTGCTTGAGCCGCAGCGGATCGCCCACCAGCGACAATGGCGTGTCGCGGTAGACCAGGCTCACCAGCTCCAGCTGCTTGGCATGGGCTGCAGGGGCGAGGATGGTCAGGGTGTCCTGCAACAGGTCCCGCAGGTTGAACGGAATGCTGTCGAGCACCAGCTTGCCGGCCTCGATCTTCGAGAAATCGAGGATCTCGTTGATGATCCCCAACAGGCTGTCGGCGGATTTTTCAATGGTGCCCAGGTAGTCGAGCTGGCGCGGGGTCAGCTCGCTTTTCTGCAATAGATGGGTAAAGCCGAGGATGCCGTTGAGCGGGGTGCGGATTTCATGGCTCATGTTCGCCAGGAACTCGGATTTGATCCGGCTCGCTTCCAGGGCTTCTTTGCGCGCCAGGTCGAGCTCGATGTTCTGGATCTCGATGGTTTCCAGGTTCTGGCGCACGTCTTCGGTGGCCTGGTCGATGCTGTGCTGCAATTCTTCCTGGGCGTTCTGCAAGGTGCCGGCCATGCGATTGATGCCCGAGGCCAGTTCGTCCAGCTCCTGGCTGCCCAACGGTGGCAGGCGGGTTTCCAGGTGGCCGTCCTTGAGTTGCGCCACGGCTTGCTTGATCTGGCTCAGCGGTCGGTTGATCGTGCGGCCCATGCGCAGGGCCAGCAAAGCGGTCAGGCCCAGGCCGGCGGCGATCAGCAGCAGGCTGGCGAACAGGCTGCGGTAACCGCGCAACAACATGCCGCTGTGGGACAACTCCAGCTCGACCCAACCCAGCAGGCGGTCGGCTTCTTCGGGAATCAGCTCGCCGGCCAGGTTGCGATGCTTGCCGAACACCGGCAGCAGGTAGCGTGTGGCGTCATTACCGGTGCGTTGCAACAGCTGGGCGCTGTTGCCCTCCGGTGCCCGGTTGAGCATGGTCGGCCCGGCATGGGCCAGCGGCGTGCGGTCGGGTGCGAGAAACGTCACGGCGCGCACGTCGGTCTGCTCCAGCGATTGGGTAGCGACGCGCTCCAGCAGTTCGGTGTCCTGGCGGCTCAGGGCGGGGGCGACGAGCGGGGCCAGCTGCTCGGCGATCATCTCACCACGTTGCAGCAACTGAGCATGCAGGTCCGATTGCTGCATCCAGGTGAAATAGCCGCCCAGGACCAGTGCCATCAGGCTGGTCGGCAACAGGGTCAGCAACAGCACTCGGCCTTTGATTCCCAGTTTCTTGAGCACGCTTGTCTCCTGCATCCAGCGATCTGATTGAGCTTGCGCGCATCCGGCACGCAATACTTGCGCAGTGTAGCGACTTGCAGGCGGGCAATCTTCGTAAAATTCAAGTCGCGGTGCATCCGTCTCGCCATGCATCTTTGCAAAGCGCCAAGCGGCGGTTGCCTCTGGGAGGCCGATCTTGAATAATCGCTCAACTGAGAATTATTTGCAGATAATCATGAATCCCACTTCCACGCCTTCTCCGCGCATCCTGTCCATCGAAGACGATCCCGTGCTGGGCGCCTATGTGCATGAGCACCTGGGCAGTAGCGGCTTTGACGTGACCTGGTGCCAGAATGGCCAGGAAGGCCTGGACATTGCCTATCGCCAGGCTTTCGACGTCGTGTTGATGGACATCCTGCTGCCGGGCCTGGACGGCCTCGCGGTGCTGACCCGTCTGCGCCAGCGGCAGTCGACACCCGTGTTGCTGATGTCGGCCCTGGGCGCCGAAGCGGATCGCATCAGTGGCTTTCGCCTCGGTGCCGATGATTACTTGCCCAAGCCTTTCAGCATGCTCGAGCTGCATGTGCGCATCGAGGCCATTCTGCGCCGTGTCGCCCTGGACCGGCGCCCGGCATCGGCGCCAATCGCCCATCAAGTCATGGATCTGGAGTTTGATGAGCAACGCTGTGATGTACAGGTTGCCGGACAGTGGGCCGGGCTGACCCGCAGTGAATACCGCTTGCTGGAGGTCCTGTATCGCAGCGGCGATGAAGTGTTGAGCAAGGCCTTTCTTTATCAGCATGTTTTGCAACGCGGTTACGCCCCTCACGACCGCAGCCTGGATATGCACGTCAGCCAGATTCGTCGCAAGCTCAAGGCGATCGGTTACACCGCTCGGCAAGTGCGTACGGTCTGGGGCAAGGGCTATGTGCTGGGGCTCGACGATGAGGTGGTCTGATCTGCCGGGAAGGCACTCGCTGTTCTGGAAGCTGGCATGCCTGTTGGTAGCGTTCTGTCTGCTGATGATCTGGCTGAGCTGGTCCTGGGGGCGCTACATGGAAGTGCGCAACCAGTTTCTCTCGGATGAAGCCCGCCGCACCCTGAGCCGTTATGCCGCCGAGGCCGAACAGGCCTGGTATGCGGGCCAGCAAGCGGGCGTCGAGCACTGGTTGCAAGGCATGCAACAGCGTGAAACGAGTTGGGTTGGCGTGATTGGCTGTGATTTGCAATCCCTGGGGGATCGCCCGCTGACCGACAGCGAAATCCAGCGCCTGACCTTCTTGCGCGGCCTCGACTGGCCGATCCACAAGAAGGGCCGCCCATGGCTGCGGGTGCCGTTTCCCGGTGACCCGTCCGCCGGCAGCCTGGTGATCGAACTGCCCGAGCGTTTCCTGCCGGGGCAGTACCGGGTGTTCTGGCGCGTGATCACCAATGGCGTGATTCCCGGGCTGTTCACGTTGCTGCTGTGTGTCGGTCTGTATCGCCTGCTGGTGGTGCCGCTCAACCAGCTGCGCGAGCAGGCCAACGCCTGGCGGGCCGATCAGTTGAATGTGCGCCTGTCCAGCCACACCACCAACCGGACCGATGAACTGGGCGAGCTGGGTCGTGCCTTCGATCACATGTCTGAGCGCCTGCAATCCACGGTTGCCCTGCAACAACAATTGTTACGCAACCTGTCCCATGAACTGCGCACGCCGCTCAGCCGCTTGCAGGTGGCGAGCGAAGGTGAACAGGATCTGGTCCGGCTGCGCGAACGCATTGCCCGGGAAGTCGCCGGCATGCAACGACTGGTGGACGACACGTTGCAACTGGCCTGGCTCGACACCGAGCGCGCCCTGTTGCCGGCCGAAGCCATCCAGATCCAGGCTCTGTGGGAAATGCTCACGGAAAATGCCAGTTATGAAAGCGGCTGGCCCGCGGCCCAGATGCGTTGTGCGGTGGATGCCGAATGCTGGGTCCTGGGCAATCTCAACACGCTGGCCCAGGCCTTGGAAAATGTCCTGCGCAATGCCATCCGCCACTCGCCGCCCGGCGGCATCGTACGGCTGGACGGTCGGCGCGACGGCCAGTTCTGGCTCCTGTGGTTGGAGGATGAAGGGGGTGGGGTGGCCGAGCAGGACCTGCAGCGTATTTTCGATCCCTTTACCCGCCTCGATGGCTCCCGTCCGGGGGACGGTGGTTTTGGGTTGGGCTTGAGCATCGCGTGCAATGCGGTGAGGCGCCAGGGCGGGCGGATGTGGGCGCAAAATGCGGGGAAGGGGCTGCGCCTTAACCTGCGTTTAACCGCCACTGATCCCCCGTGGCGGCCTCCAGCGCCTTATTCCCATAAACCATAACAACCGCACTTTGCGTGATATGGCCTGGCAAGGTTTGCCGGTATGATAGGCGCCCCCGCAGTCCGGATTGCGAATACGCCATGACTTTGCAGTACCCCACCATCGCCGATTGCGTCGGCAACACGCCGCTGGTCCGCTTGCAGCGCTTGCCCGGCGCCACCAGCAATACGCTTCTGCTCAAGCTCGAAGGGAACAACCCGGCGGGTTCGGTCAAGGACCGGCCGGCGCTGTCGATGATCACCCGCGCCGAACTGCGCGGGCAGATCCAGCCCGGTGACACGCTGATCGAGGCGACCTCCGGCAACACCGGTATCGCCCTGGCGATGGCGGCGGCGATCAAGGGCTATAAGATGGTCTTGATCATGCCGGACAATTCCAGCGCCGAACGCAAGGCCGCGATGACCGCCTACGGCGCCGAGTTGATTCTGGTCACCCAGGAGCAAGGCATGGAAGGCGCCCGGGACCTGGCCGAGCGCCTGCAGGCCGAGGGCCGTGGCAAAGTGCTCGACCAGTTCGCCAACGGCGACAATCCCGAGGCCCACTACACCAGCACCGGCCCCGAGATCTGGCGTCAGACCGGCGGCACCATTACTCATTTCGTCAGTTCGATGGGCACCACCGGCACCATCATGGGCACCTCGCGCTATCTGAAAGAACAGAACCCGGACGTGCAGATCGTCGGCCTGCAGCCGATGGAAGGCGCGGCCATCCCCGGCATCCGTCGCTGGCCCGAAGAGTATCTGCCGAAGATCTACCAGGCCGATCGCGTGGACCGCATCATCGACATGGCCCAGGCCGAAGCCGAGGACGTGACCCGGCGCCTGGCGCGCGAGGAGGGCATCTTCTGTGGCGTGTCCTCGGGCGGTGCCGTGGCGGGGATGCTGCGCCTGTCGAAGGAAGTTGAAAACGCGGTGATCGTCGCGATCATCTGCGACCGCGGCGACCGCTACCTGTCGACCGGCATTTTCGACGCACCCAACTGATGGCCAAGCAAGAGAGAGGCCTGCGCTTCCAGCCCAGCGGCGGAAGCCGGGCCCCGCAAGTGCCCACCGGTAAAAAGCAGCGGCTGATCATCGAACGCCTCTCCAGCGATGGGCGCGGCATCGGCTTTGTCGATGGACGCACCTGGTTCGTCATCGGTGCCCTGGCCGGCGAAGAGGTCGAGGCGCGGGTGTTGGGTGCCCATGGCAAAGTGGTCGAAGCCCGCACCGAAAGGGTGTTCCTGCCCAGCGAACTGCGTCGTCCGGCACCGTGCATCCATGCCGGTCGCTGTGGCGGTTGCAGCGTCCAGCATTTGCCCCACGCCGAACAACTTGCCCTGAAACAGCGCATGCTCGCCGAGCAGTTGTCGCGGGTGGCCGGCGTCGAGCCGGATGAGTGGGCCGAGCCGTTGAGCGGGCCAGAGTTAGGTTACCGGCGGCGCGCCCGCGTGGCGGTGCGCTGGGACCAGAAGGCGAAAAAACTCGAGGTGGGCTTTCGCGCTGTTGGCAGCCAGGACATCGTCGCCATCGGCGAGTGCCCGGTGCTGGTACAGCCCTTGCAGCCGATCATGAGCGGCCTGCCGGACATGCTTCGGCGCTTGAGCAAACCCCAGGCGCTGGGTCATGTGGAATTGTTCGCCGGTTCGTCCCAGGCGGTCCTGCTGCGGCACATGGCGCCATTGTCGGAAGCCGACCTGACGATCCTCAAGGATTTCTGCGCCTCTCATCAGGCCCAGCTGTGGCTGCACGGCGAGGGCGAGCCGCAACCGGTCGATCCGGGACAATCCCTGGGCTATCGCCTGGATACCTGGCATCTGGAACTGGCTTACCGCCCGGGGGATTTCGTCCAGGTGAACGCCGGCGTCAACGAGGCGATGATTGCCCAAGCGCTGCAATGGCTTGCCCCGCAGCCCGAGGAGCGGGTACTGGATCTGTTCTGCGGCCTGGGCAACTTCGCCCTGCCGCTGGCCAGCCAGGTGCGCCAGGTGGTCGCCGTCGAAGGCGTGCAGACCATGGTCGACCGTGCGGCGGCCAACGCGCTCAGCAACAATTTGCATAACACTGCCTTTTTTCAGGCCGATTTATCCCAGCCTCTGGCGGGTGCCGAATGGATCGGCGAAGGCTTTTCTGCGGTACTCTTGGACCCACCCCGTGACGGTGCTTTCGAGGTGGTGCGCAAGCTGGCGTCCCTGGGCGCCAGACGGTTGGTTTATGTATCGTGCAACCCGGCAACTTTGGCCCGGGACACGGTCGAATTGATCAAGCAGGGCTACCGGTTAAAACGTGCCGGGATTCTCGATATGTTTCCTCAGACGGCGCATGTCGAGGCCATGGCGTTATTTGAAGCGAGCCAGGATGGCTTGTCCGACTGACCCCGTTCGTGCCAATCCGCCACAGCCCTGGGCGGAAACACGGGCACCGAAGGGCAGCGATGTTGACGCATTGAATCTGCGTCGTAGGGAAGGTAAGTAAAGATGGTACAGGTGAGAGCACACCAGCCGATCAACACCGACGGCAGTATCAATCTCGAGGCTTGGCTCGATCACGCGGTCAGTATCGACATGGCACTGGATCGCGAAGCCTTGAAAGCCGCCTGCGAGTTCGCTCGCGAGGCGGAGCAGCAGCACAACGCGGCGAAGAACCTGTGGTCCGAAGGCACCTCGAGTTTCCAGACGGGCCTGGAGATCGCCGAAATCCTCGCAGACCTCAAGCTCGACCAGGATTCGCTGGTGGCTGCCGTGCTTTATCGTGGCGTGCGCGAAGGCCAGATCCAGCTCCCGGTGGTCAGCCAGCGTTTTGGCGCGGTGGTCGCCAAGCTGATCGACGGCGTGCTGCGCATGGCTGCCATCAGCGCCAGTCTCAGCCCGCGTCATTCCATGGTCCTGGGTACCCAGGGCCAGGTGGAAAACCTGCGCAAGATGCTGGTGGCAATGGTCGACGACGTGCGCGTCGCGCTGATCAAGCTGGCCGAACGCACCTGCGCGATCCGCGCGGTGAAAGCCGCCGATGACGAGAAGCGCAATCGCGTCGCCCGCGAGGTGTTCGACATCTATGCACCGCTGGCTCATCGCCTGGGCATCGGTCACATCAAATGGGAGCTGGAGGATTTGTCCTTCCGCTACCTGGAGCCGGACCAGTACAAGCAGATCGCCAAGCTGCTGCACGAGCGGCGCCTGGACCGCGAACGCTTCATCACCGACGTGATGACCCAGTTGCGCGAAGAGTTGCAGGCCACCGGCGTGGAAGCCGACATCAGTGGCCGCGCCAAGCACATCTATTCGATCTGGCGCAAAATGCAGCGCAAGGGCCTGGAATTCAGCCAGATCTACGACGTTCGCGCCGTTCGCGTGCTGGTCCCGGAAATGCGCGACTGCTACACCGCGCTCGGGATTGTCCATACCCTGTGGCGGCACATTCCCAAGGAATTCGACGACTACATCGCCAACCCCAAGGAAAACGGCTATCGCTCGCTGCACACCGCGGTGATCGGTCCCGAGGGCAAGGTGCTGGAAGTGCAGATCCGCACCCACGCCATGCACGAGGAAGCCGAGCTGGGCGTGTGCGCGCACTGGAAATACAAGGGCACCGACGTCAAGTCCAGCTCCAACCATTACGAAGAGAAAATCTCCTGGCTGCGCCAGGTACTCGAATGGCACGAAGAGCTGGGTGACATCGGCGGCCTGGCGGAACAGCTGCGGGTCGATATCGAGCCGGACCGGGTCTATATCTTCACCCCCGACGGTCACGCCATCGACCTGCCCAAGGGCGCGACGCCGCTGGACTTCGCATACCGGGTCCACACCGAGATCGGCCACAACTGCCGTGGCGCCAAGATCAACGGGCGGATCGTGCCGCTCAACTACAGCCTGCAGACCGGTGAGCAGGTCGAGATCATCACCAGCAAGCACGGCACGCCGAGCCGCGACTGGCTGAACCCGAACCTGGGCTACATCACCACGTCGCGGGCGCGGGCGAAAATCGTCCATTGGTTCAAGTTGCAGGCCCGCGACCAGAACGTCGCCGCCGGCAAGACGCTGATCGAGCGCGAACTCAGTCGCCTGGGCCTGCCGCAGGTGGATTTCGACAAGTTGGCCGAAAAGGCCAACATGAAAACCGCCGAAGACATGTTCGCCGCCCTCGGTGCCGGCGACCTGCGCCTGGCGCAACTGGTCAACCTGGCCCAGCAACTGGTGGAGCCGGAACGCGGCAACGAGCAACTGGAACTGATCCCGCGCAAGGCCACCGGCTACAAGCCCGGCAAGCGCGGTGATATCCAGATCCAGGGCGTGGGCAACCTGATGACCCAGATGGCCGGCTGCTGCCAGCCGTTGCCGGGGGATGCGATCGTCGGCTACATCACCCAGGGCCGAGGCGTGAGCATTCACCGCCAGGACTGCGCCTCGGTGCTGCAACTGGCCGGCCGTGAACCGGAGCGGATCATCCAGGTCAGCTGGGGCCCGGTGCCGGTGCTCACCTACCCGGTGGACATCGTCATCCGCGCCTACGATCGCTCCGGCCTGCTGCGTGACGTGTCCCAGGTGTTGCTCAACGAGCGGATCAACGTGCTGGCGGTCAATACTCGCTCGAACAAGGAAGACAACACTGCACTGATGTCCCTGACCATCGAGATTCCGGGTTTGGATGCACTGGGACGGTTGCTGGGGCGGATTTCCCAGTTGCCGAACATCATCGAGACCCGGCGTAATCGGACGCCGGGTTAAGCGCCGGCCCTTATGTGGGAGCGGGCTTGCTCGCGAAAGCGGTGTATCAG
>NZ_JALJDX010000197.1 GCF_022952855.1 Pseudomonas sp. RGM2987
CAGTTAATGATGTATTCCCTGACACACCGCCTTCGCGAGCAAGCCCGCTCCCACAGGTTGAGCTGCGTTCACCCCAATATCGGCTTGGGCGCCAAGGGGTCGGCTTCTTCCTCGGGGATCTTGACGAACACGCTGTACCGGGCTCCTTCCATCGCTTCGAAGGCGATGAGCTTTTCCACCAGCGGACCGCTCAGGACCTTGCCGGCGTTGAGCAGGAGCATGCCGTTGTCGGCGTTGAGGTTGCGCGCCAGGACCATGCCGGCCCCCAGCTCGCGGGTCGTCATGACCTTGACCGTCGGGTCCGACAGGGTCACGTCTTCCAGGTATTCACCGCAGGCCTTGATGAAGTCCTCGATCATGTCCGGGTCGTACAGCTTGCCGGCGTATTTGCGGATGTAGACCAGTGCCTCGTCACTGTTCATCTGCCGTTCGAGGATCAGCCCGCGCTGCAACTCGATGAAGTCCACCGCCAGTTTCAACAGCCGCGAACCGAACGGGATCGCATCGCCCTTCAGGTGCTCGGGGAAACCGCTGCCATCCCAACGCTCCTGGTGATGCCGGATGATCCGCGCCGCATCTTTCATCGGATCCAGGGTCATCAGCAGCGACTCGCTCTGCTTGGGGTAGGCGCGATACAGCTCCAGCTCAGTGTGGTGCAGCAGGTCGGCCGGGGTGACCATCATGTTGTCGGTCCAGCTCAGCTTGCCGATGTTGTACAACGCCGCGGCCATGGTCAGGTCGCGGTCGGTGGACTCGTCAAGAAAGTGCAACCGGCTGTAGACCCGGATCAGCTCGATGATCTGCCGGTTGGTCTGCTTGGCCTTGGGCAGGCGCAGGTTGGCGATCAGGGAGAACACTTCGGTACTGGTCACGTAGCTGCGCTTGAGCTCATCGTAGGCCAGGTCAAGCATATCGGCGGTCTGCTGCAACTCGGAGGTGCGCGAGGCCACGCGTTTTTCCAGGGTAGCGTTGAGGGTCTTGAGTTGCTGGTTCTGCTCGCGGTTCAGTGCTTCGAGGCGCTGGCGCTCGCTTTCGGAATGCTGGTGAGCCAGGGCCTGGCGCAAGGCCTGTACCAGCTCTTCGTCGTTCCAGGGTTTGCTGAGGTAGCGGTAGAGTTGCCCCTCGTTGATGGCCTTGGTCATCATGTCCACATCGGCGTAGCCGGTGAGCAGGATGCGCAGGGTCGACGGATACAGTTGGCGAATCTGCGCCAGCAGCGTGGCGCCGTCCATGTTGGGCATGCGCGCATCGGTCATCACCAGGTCGACGGGCCGCTCCTTGAGGATTTCCAGGGCCTTGGCACCGCTGTCGGCCAGCAGGATCTCGTACGGCTGGCTGCGCAATAACCGGCGCAGGCTATTGAGAATCGACTCTTCGTCGTCGACCAACAGCACCGTGGGCTTCTTTACCGGAACGTCCGGCGATTGATCTTCCATTGCTACCCCCTCCTATAGACCACAACTGTTCTACCGTACCCCCAAAGTACAGGCTAGTAGATTGCGAAAATTTAGACACATTTGCCATCACTGACCGAGCGCATCCGTATGGGACGACTATGCTGTACCCCATGAAGGGCCATGTACAGGCCAGAGTACTCATGCCAGCGAAAGGGATATCAGATGTACCCACGGTTCCGTAGTCCGCATCGCGACGGTGCACGGCCATGAGCCTGCCGATGGATAAGACCAATCGGCGGATCCTGATCGTCGACGACACCGCGACCATCCATGAGGATTTCCGCAAGATCCTCAGTCCCGGGGCTGTCACCGAAGACAGCCTGAGCAGCGCCGAAGAAGCGTTGTTCGGTGCGCCGGTGGCCGTCGCCAGCCAGAGTTTCGTGCTCGACTCGGCGTTCCAGGGAATGGAAGCCTTGAACAAGGTAGAGACCGCGCTGGCCCAGGGCCAACCCTTTGCCATGGCCTTCATCGACATGCGCATGCCGCCGGGCTGGGACGGCCTGGAAACCATCGAACGGCTGTGGCGCGTCGACCCCAAGCTGCAAGTGGCGCTGTGCACGGCCTATTCGGATTATTCCTGGGAAGACATCAGCGAGCGCCTCGAACTGGGCGACCGGCTGCTGATCCTGAAAAAACCCTTCGATGCCATCGAGATCCGCCAGATGGCCAGTGCCCTGACGGTCAAATGGCAGATGACCGAAGACGCGGCGCTGAAAATGGACATGCTCGAACGCGCCGTCGAGGAGCGTACCCGGGAGTTGGCCGACGCCAATATCATTGTGCAGAACAGCCCGACCATCCTCTATCGCCTGCGGGGCGAGCCGCCGTTCCCGTTGATGTACATCTCCCACAACATCACCAAGTTCGGCCATGTCGCGGCGCAATTGATCAACGCGCCGGACTGGGCGCAGATCCTGATCCACCCCGATGACCAGGGCAAGGTCGACGAAGCCATGGTCCGGGTGCTGGACCGCGACACCGCGGGCGCGTCCATCGAGTTCCGCATGCGCACCGGCGACGGCGCGTTCCGCTGGGTGGAGAACCGCTACATTCCGGTGCGCAACGAGCACGGCCTGCTGCTGGAGGTGGAAGGGATCATCCTCGACATCACCGAGCGCAAGCTGGCCGAGGAAAAAATCGCCCTGCTGGCCCGCACCGACGGCCTGACCGGCCTGGCCAACCGCGCAACGATGATCGAGCGCTTGCACCAGGCCTTTGCCGGTGCCCGCCGGGGCGCGGCGCCGTTCGCCATGTTTTACCTGGACCTGGACCACTTCAAGCGGATCAACGACACCCTCGGCCACCCCATCGGCGACCTGCTGTTGCAGGAAGTCGCCGCGCGCATCAAGGGCTGCACCCGGGAAAACGACGTGGTGGCGCGCCTGGGCGGTGATGAGTTTGCCATCCTGCAACTGGACGTGCATGAAGCGACCCAGTGCGCGGCGCTGGCGGCCAAGATCCGCGACACCCTCGTGGCGCCCTACTCCCTGGACGGCAACGACGTGCGGATCTCGGTGAGCATCGGCATTGCCCTGTACACCCCGCAAAGCGTGAGCGCCGACAGCCTGATGGCGCAGTCCGACATGGCCCTGTACCGCTCCAAGGAAAAGGGTCGCAACCAGTACCACTTCCATAACGAGGAAATTAACCAGGAGGTCACGGACCGGGTCGCCCTGGCCAACGATCTGCGCCGGGCCATCGAGAACCAGGAGCTGCACTTGCATTACCTGCCGGAAGTCGACCTGGGCACCGGCAGGATTCTCGGCATGGGCGTGCAGGTACGCTGGAAACACCCCGAGCAAGGTTGGCTGGAGCCAGCGTCGTTCATGCCGGCGGCCGAGAAAAGCGGGATCATCATCCCTCTCGGCCACTGGGTGCTGGACCAGGCCTGCCAACAGATGCGCCAATGGCGCGACCAGGGCATGGCGCCACCGGTGATTGCGCTCGACCTGTCGCTGACCCAGCTCAAGACCGGCCCGGAACTGATCTACGACGTGCTGCGCACCACCGCCCGCTGGGAACTGGCGCCCTGGGACCTGCGCTTCGACGTCACCGAAGCGACCCTGGCCCAGACCAAGTGGACCCACAACGACGTGCTGCCGCGCCTGTGTGAACTGGGGGTACAGATCGCCATCGACGACTTCGGCACCGAGTATTCCTCGTTCGATTACCTCAAGACCTACCGGGTCAACCACCTCAAGCTCGCCCAGCGGTTCCTCGACAGCGCCAACGCCGACCCGGAGAACGCCACGACCCTGCGGGCAATCATCAACTTCGCTCGGGACGTGGGCATCGGGATCATCGCCGAAGGCGTCGAAACCCAGGAGCAACGCTCCACGCTGATGTCCAGCGGTGGGTCAATGCAGGCCCAGGGGCATTACTTCAGCACCGTGGTGGACAGCGGCCAGGCAGCTGAACTGCTCAAGGCCGGCACCATCGTTCCGGTCACCGACCACTGGACCCGACCGGCGAGCGAGCTATCGGAGAGCAGCCCATGAACCCTTTGTCGGTCCCTGCGAACAGACGAATCCTGGTGGTGGACGACACCCCGGCGATCCACCAGGATTTTCGCAAGATTCTCAGCCCCAGCGCCGGTAACGATGCGTCGCTGGACGACACCGAGAGCCTGCTGTTCGGCACCCCGCAGGTCAGCCGGCTGCAATTCCAGATCGACTCGGCCTATCAGGGTGAGGAGGCGCTGGAACTGGTCAAGCGCGCCCAGGCCGAAGGTCAACCCTACGCCCTGGTGTTCGCCGACATGCGCATGCCGCCGGGCTGGGACGGCCTGCAAACCATCGAGAAACTGTGGGAGGCCGACCCCCGGCTGCAAATTGCCCTGTGCACGGCGTTCTCGGACTACACCTGGGAAACCATGTCGGAACGGATCGAGTTCGACGATCAATTGCTGATCCTCAAGAAACCGTTCGACACCCTGGAAATCCGCCAGATGGCCAGCGCCATGACCTGGAAATGGCAGCTGGCCCAGGACGCCGCACGCAAGATGCGCAGCCTGGAGCGTACGATCGAAGAACGCGTCCAGGAGTTGCTCAAGGTTTCTCACCTGCTGCAATACGACGTGCTCACCGAACTGCCCAACAGCATGTTGCTGGGCGACCGCCTGACCCAGGCCATGGCCCAGTGCCGGCGCCACGACCGGCAACTGGCGGTGATGTTCATCGGCCTGGACCGCTTCAAGCGCATCAACAATGCGCTGGGGCATCCGGTGGGCGATGAAATGCTCAAGCGCGTGGCCCGCACGCTGGCAACCGTCGTGCGTGAATCCGACTCGGTGTTTCGCTACGGCTCCGATGAATTCGTCGTGGTGCTGGGGGACATCACCGACCCGCAGCAGACCAAGGGCGTGGCGGAAAAACTACTGGCGGCCATCAGCTCCCCGCAACCGATCGACGGCCATGACTTGACCGTCACCGCGAGCCTGGGGGTCAGCGTGTACCCGGTCGACGGCTTCGACGCCGTGGCGCTGATCAAGAAAGCCGAGACGGCGATGCGCAACGTCAAGGAAACCGGCCCCAACGACTACCGGTTTTTCACCGAAGACATGAACCGCCGGGCACGCCAGCAGCAGACCCTCGAGTCCGGCTTGCGCCTGGCCCTGCAACGCAAGGAATTCGTGCTGCATTATCAACCCAAGCTCGACCTCACCAGTGGCAGGGTGGTCGGCGCCGAGGCGCTGGTGCGCTGGAACCGGCCGGACCAAGGGCTGGTCTTCCCGTCGGACTTCATCCCGGTGGCCGAGGACAGCGGATTGATCGTGCCGCTGAGCCAATGGGTGCTCCAGGAGGCTTGTCAACAGGCCGTCAAATGGCAAGCCCAGGGCATGCGCCCGCTGTACCTGTCGGTGAATGTCTCGACCATCGATTTTCGCCAGCGCGGTTTCGTCGAAGGCATCGCCCGTACCCTCAAGGAAACCGGACTGGATCCGACACAGTTAGAACTGGAGATCACCGAAAGCGTGCTGATGCAGAACATCGACACCACCGTCGCGATCCTCAAGGCGATCAAGCAACTGGGGATACGGCTGGCCATCGATGATTTCGGCACCGGCTATTCGAGCCTGAGCTATCTGCAGAAATTTCCAGTGGATGTGTTGAAGATCGACCAATCGTTCGTCGGCGACCTGAGCATCGACAGCAACGACGCCAAGCTGGTGAGCACCATCATCAGCCTGGGCAGGAGCCTGAACCTGCACATCATTGCCGAAGGCGTGGAAACCCTTGAGCAGTTGGAGTTCCTCAAGCGCCACCAGTGCGAGGAAGCCCAGGGCTACTACTTCAGCAAGGCGGTGGAGCCGCAAGCCTTCGCCCAATGGGTGACCGAGTGGGAGCAACGCCAGTAGCTGTTTTCGTGAACCGCCAAGTACCCTCAACCAAAAGATTCAAGGAAGCATCCGATGGCCTCATCTGGACTGTTACTGGCTCTGGGCCTGTTCGTGGGGGTGAGCGTGGCTGCTCGCGCAGCGCCACTGGACGAACCGCTCAAACCGCTCCCCCCTATTCCGGCCCTGGACTCCAAGCGTGTTCAACTGGGCCTGCGCCTGTTCAATGACCCACGGCTGTCGGTCAATAACACCTTGTCCTGCGCCAGTTGCCATCGCCTGGACAAGGGCGGGGCCGACGACAAACAGTTTTCCACGGGCATCGACGGCAAGCTGCTGGAGGTCAATACGCCTACCGTGCTCAATGCCAGCCTGAACTTCCATCAGTTCTGGGACGGCCGCGTCGAGACCCTGGAAGAACAGGCGCACCTGGTGGTCATCAGCCCGACGGAAATGGGCAGCACCTGGGAGTCGGTGGTCAAGCGCATCGCCGATGACCCGGGCTACGCCAAGGATTTCAAGGCGGCCTACCCCGACGGGGTGACCGCGCCCAATATCCAGGGTGCCCTGGCCGACTATGAACGCACCCTGCAAACCCCCAATTCGCGCTTTGACCAGTACCTGTTGGGCAATACCGACATCCTCACGCCCCGGGAAAAATTCGGCTACCAGCGCTTCAAGGAGTACGGCTGCATCGCCTGCCACCAGGGCGTGAACATTGGCGGCAACATGTTCCAGAAATTCGGCGTGATGGGCGACTACATTGCCGACCGGGGCAATCCGACCCGGGCCGACGAGGGTCGTTTCAATGTCACCGGCGATGAAGCGGACCGCCAGGTTTTCAAGGTGCCGAGCCTGCGTAACGTCGCGATGACCGCCCCCTATTTCCACAAAGGCTCCGCACCCACCCTGGAGAATGCGGTGGAAGTGATGTTCAAGTACCAGTTGGGGCGTGAGCCGCAGAAAAACGATACGCAACTGATCGTCGAATTCCTCAAGACTCTGACCGGCGAATGGGAGGGCAAGCCCCAATGACAGCTCTACGCCGCCTCGGTCTTGCCTTCATCGGCCTGCTGCTGGCTTCGGTCCTGCTGTTCATGTACGTCAACTCCGGCGCGCAACAGGCCGCCTCGTACATTGAATCCCGGGACCTGATCCGCCTGCTCAAGCAACAGGACGCCATCTGGGACAACGAAGTGCTCAAGTCGCGTATCGCCCTGAGCCACAACTACGATCCACTGGTATCGCCCCTGCACGAGACGACGCGGCTGTGGCAGCGCCTCGACGCCATCGAGTCGGAACCGGGTCGCCATGCAGCCTCGCGCTGGGAAAGCCTGCGCGAGGAGTACCTCAAGGCGGTCAAGGACAAGACCCGCCTGGTGGAACAGTTCAAGTCGCGCAACGCGATTTTGCGCAACTCGCTGGCCTTCCTGCCCACCGCCGAGGACGACATCCAGGCCCAGTTCGCCCAACTGTCCGACGAGGAAAAACTGAAACTGCAAAGTGTCGCCATCGACACTTACGACCTGCTGCTCAGCAGCATGGAATTTGCCCAGCTCACCACCCGCGAAATCGCCGCCGAAGTGCTGCTGGGCCTGAACCGTCTGGATGTGAACAAGGAGCGACTGCCCAAGGGGCTGCATGACTCGGTCGATATCCTGAGCCGGCACATCGCCCTGATCCTGCGCGAACAGCCACGGGTCAATGAATTGCTGGAGGGCATCGAAGCGGTCCCGGTGTCCGATCACCTGGATGCGATCAGCGACCTCCTGGAGAAGGACCAGGAAATCGCCGCCAGCCAATACCAGCGCAATCATGTCTACCTGCTGGTATTCGCCACATTACTGGTGCTGATATTGATCTGGCTGGCGGTGCGCCTGATTCGCAGTTTCGGCGAGATCAAACGGGTCAACAATGCCCTGCTGACCGCCAACGATGAACTGGAGCAACGGGTCGAAGAGCGTACCCGCCAGCTCAAGGACACCCAGAGTGAACTGATGGACACCGCCCGTCAGGCCGGCATGGCGGAGATCGCGACCAACGTGCTGCACAACGTCGGCAACGTGCTCAACAGTGTGAACATCTCCGCCGACCTTGTCAGCCGTAAGCTGCGCAGCAGCAAATCGGTAGGCCTGAGCAAGGCGATGCAACTGATCAATGAACACCCCCACGACCTGGGGCATTTCCTCACCGAGGACGACAAAGGCAAACTGCTGCCCGGCTACCTCAATCAGCTGGTTGACGCCATTGCGGTGGAGCAGCAGGGGCTGATCGAAGAGCTGGCCCAACTGAGCAAAAGCGTGGACCACATCAAGGACATCGTCTCCACGCAGCAGTCCTACGCCGGCGCCAACAGCCTGCTGGAACCGCTGGTGGTCAGCGAATTGCTCGAAGACGCGTTGCGCATGAACTCCGGCGCGCTGACCCGCCATCATGTTACGGTGATCAAGGAATACGGCGAAGTGCCGCGAATCATGGGCGACAAGCACCGCTTGCTGCTGATCCTGATCAACCTGATCAGCAACGCCAAGTACGCCATGGGCGGGGTGTCCAACCATGCGCGCAACATGACCCTCAGGGCCGAAGTGGTGAACGGCGAAACCTTGCAGATCAGCGTCAAGGACGAAGGCGAAGGTATCCCCGAGGAGAACATGACGCGCATTTTCGCCCATGGTTTTACCACCCGTAAGGAAGGCCACGGATTTGGCCTGCACAGCTGCGCATTGGCGGCCATTGAAATGAACGGCCACCTCACCGTACACAGTGAGGGGCCAGGCAAAGGGGCAACGTTCCAACTGCAATTGCCCCTGAAACTCGCAGAAGGTGAGCAATGAATAGCCTGAGTAACCGACGCATCCTGTTGATCGACGATACGCCCGCCATTCATGACGATTTCCGCAAGATCCTGACCCCGGAGGACGACAGCAACCCGGACCTGCTGGACATGGAAAGCGCGCTGTTCGGCGACGCCCCGAAGCCGGTCGGCACCGTGTTCGAACTCGACTCGGCCTATGGCGGGCAGGAAGGCCTGAACAAATTGCTGGACGCCGCGGCAAAGGGGCGCCCCTACGCCCTGGCGTTCGTCGACATGCGCATGCCCGAAGGCTGGGATGGGGCCAAGACCATCGAAGAACTGTGGAAGCGCGACCCGCTGCTGCAAGTGGTGGTCTGCACCGCGTATTCGGATTACTCCTGGGATGAACTGCTCGACCGCCTGAACGGCCATGACCGGTTGCTGATCCTGAAGAAGCCCTTCGACAACATCGAAGTCCAGCAGATGGCCAACACATTGACCACCAAATGGGAGATGACCTCCCGCGCCCAACTGAAAATGAGCAAGCTCGAGGACCTGGTGGAGCAGCGCACCCAGGCGTTCAAACAGGCCAGCGAGCTGCTGCAGATGGAAATCGACGAACGCAAGATGCTGGAAACCCAGCTGGTGCAATCGGAAAAACTCGCCTCGCTGGGCCAGTTGGCGGCCGGGGTGGCTCATGAAATCAACAACCCTATCGGCTTCATCTCCTCCAACCTCGGGGCGTTGGACGGCTACTTCGCCAAGCTCCAGGAAATGCTCAGCGCCTATGGCGGCGCCGAAGAAGCCATCGCCTCGCCGGAGCTGCTGATGCGCCTGACGAAACTGCGCGAACAGGTGGAACTGGACTTCCTGGTGGAGGACATTCCCCTGCTGATCAAGGAGTCCAAGGACGGCATCGCCCGGGTCGGACAGATCGTCAAGGACCTCAAGGACTTCTCCCGTGTCGACTCCAGCCAGGAATGGCAAATGGCAAACCTGCAGCAGGGCATGGATTCGACGTTGAACATCGTCGCCAATGAAATCAAATACAAGGCCGACGTGGTCAAGGAATACACGCCGCTGCCGGAAGTGGAATGCCTGCCATCGCAGATCAACCAAGTGATCATGAACCTGATCGTCAACGCGGCCCAGGCCATCGGCCCCGAGCGCGGCACCATCACCTTGCGCAATGGCGTCGGCGAAGACATGGTATGGATCGAAGTCGCCGACAACGGCTCGGGCATCCCGCCGGAAACCCTGCAAAAAATCTTCGACCCTTTCTTCACCACCAAACCCATCGGCCAGGGCACAGGGCTGGGGCTGTCGCTGTCCTACGGGATCGTGAAAAAACACAACGGCGAAATCACCGTCCGCAGCGAAGTCGGCGTCGGCACCACCTTCCGCGTGGAACTGCCGTTGCGGCAGATGAAACAGGCGGGCTGAAACGCAACCCGGCGGCCCCAGAACTGCCCCCCGTGGCGAGGGAGCTTGCTCCCGCTGGGCTGCGCAGCAGACCCAAAAAAGCTGAAGGCAATTTCCCTGACACACCGCGGCGGCTGGCTTGAGGGCTGCTTCGCACCCCAGCGGGGATAAATCCCCTCGCCACAGGGGACGGTGACATGTGATACGCGATCAGAAGTCGGGTACCTCTCTGGAATAAATCCCCTCGCCACAGGCTTGCCCGCCGTTTCGCTGCCAGCGCAGAATGTCCGGATGCCCTGCCTGCGTGTCCCTCTGATGTCCAACCCCAAGGAAACCGTATGAGCCTGTCGCTGTTGAGCCGTTACGCCTTTTTTGCCGGCTGTGTGATCTTCACCCTCGCCAGCCTGCCGTTCCTGCAACACGACTGGCTCTGGCCGATCACGCTGGTGACCGGATTGTTGAGTCTGCTGGGGCTGTTCGATCTGTTGCAGAGCCGCCACGCGGTGCGGCGCAACTATCCGATCCTGGGCAATATCCGCTATCTGGTCGAAGGTATCCGCCCGGAAATCCGCCAGTACCTGCTCGAATCCGACAGCGACGCCCTGCCTTTTTCCCGGGCACAACGCTCCCTCGTCTATTCCCGGGCCAAGAATGAAAGCGCCGACAAGCCCTTCGGCACCTTGATCGACGTATACCAGACCGGCTTCGAATTCATCGGCCACTCCATGCGCCCTGCCCCCTTGAGCGACCCCAGCGGTTTTCGCGTGACGGTCGGCGGCCCGCAATGCACCCAACCATACTCGGCTTCGGTGTTCAACATCTCCGCGATGAGCTTCGGCTCTCTGAGCGCCAATGCGATCCGGGCATTGAACCAAGGGGCCAAGCTCGGCAACTTCGCCCATGACACCGGCGAGGGCAGCATCAGCCCTTACCACCGCGAACACGGCGGCGACCTGACCTGGGAACTGGGGAGCGGCTATTTCGGCTGTCGCACCAGTGACGGGCGCTTCGACCCGGAGCGCTTCGCCGTCCAGGCGCAGAACCCGCAGGTGCGGATGATTGAAATCAAGATGAGCCAGGGCGCCAAGCCGGGCCACGGCGGGATCCTGCCCAAGCACAAAGTCACCCGGGAAATCGCCGAAACCCGTGGCATCCTCATGGGCGAGGATTGCGTTTCACCGTCACGCCATAGCGCGTTTTCCACCCCCCTGGAGTTGATGCAATTCGTCCAGCAGCTGCGTGAACTGTCCGGCGGCAAACCGGTGGGTTTCAAGTTCTGCCTCGGCCACCCCTGGGAATTCATGGGCATCGCCAAGGCCATGCTGGAGACCGGCATCCTGCCTGACTTCATCGTCATCGACGGCAAGGAAGGCGGCACGGGCGCGGCGCCGGTGGAGTTCACCGACCACATCGGCGTGCCCTTGCGCGAGGGCCTGTTGTTCGTGCACAACACCCTGGTGGGCCTGAACCTGCGGGACAAGATCAAGCTCGGCGCCAGCGGCAAAATCGTCAGCGCCTTCGACATCGCCAGCGTCCTGGCCATCGGCGCCGACTGGGCCAACGCCGCCCGTGGCTTCATGTTCGCCATCGGCTGCATCCAGTCCCAAAGCTGCCACACCAACAAATGCCCCACCGGCGTCGCCACCCAGGACACCCTGCGCCAACGCGCCCTGGTCGTCCCGGACAAGGCCCAGCGGGTCTACAACTTCCACCGCAACACCCTCAAGGCCCTGGCGGAAATGCTCGCCGCCGCCGGCCTCGACCATCCATCGCAGTTGCAACCCAAGCACCTGGTACGGCGGATGTCTGCGACCGAGATCAAGCTGTTTTCGCAGTTGCATGTGTTTTTGAAGCCTGGGGAATTGCTCACGGGTGAGGTGAATGGGGCGTTTTATTCGCGGATGTGGCAGATGGCGCGGGCGGATAGCTTTGAGCCGAGTGAGGTGGCCGTGGCTTAGCGGATTGTCGCTTTAGGGATAAACAGATAAGCAACCACATTTCCATCAGCCAGGGTAAGGGTGTGTTCCCAATCCTCTTTCGATAGTGGTACGGCGTCCTCGTTGAAGGTGATCCACCAAACCCTGTGCCCCGGATTCTTCATTCTTTCCAGGTCGGTGAAAGCGTTTTCTTTAAGACGCGCAGGAATCAAGGCGTAGCCGTTGCGATCAAGAATATCCACGGTGCTGGAACGAGCCTCCTGAGTGAATATTTTCGGTTGGATACCTGTACGGTTGTAGTAACTGAATGGCAGGTACAGCAGTAAAAAGCCAACCAGGATTTCGTCGTCTGGCTGGGCAGCTTGTCTGATCCCGGCCGCCAGTCCATCAAGCCTTGACTCGTTACGATAACTGGTACTGCCCACCCCATCCGCTTGTTGATACACCGCTCGCAGGCCCTGCGCTTGGATGGTCACTATTATCGCCAAGGCCAAGCTCAGGGCGCTGCGTCGTGCCATTGCATCCAGCGCCATGGAAACGAACAAAGGCAGGCCGACCGCTGCGAATGCCACATAGCGAGGAACGAATATCGGGACTACCAGCGCCACCAAGGAAAGGACGATAACAGGAATAAAGAAATAGCCGATCAACAGCCAACTGTAACGATGCGGTCGATCACTTTTCTGAACCAGCATGACTGCACAGACAATGGCTAATACGGTGGGCAGCAAGCGCAGAAGTAACGAGTGCGCTCCCCAGTTATTCATTACAACGAACTGCCAAACCAGGCTGAACACTCCGTCGGCAGTGACAGGTGGTATCCATTGAACGCCCCACCGACCGGTCATATGGTCAATTAGATGAGGCAGCCAAGGTACGAATGACAGCACAATCGCACCATTAACCAGAAACCAGGAACGCACAGGTAACAAGACGTTGAAAACTCCCTGACGTCCCCACCACCAATAGAACCAATGGACGAGTACACACAGTGCCGCGAAGTAATGCGTATAGAAAGCCGCGCTCATCAGCAGCCCATAGATAAACGGGAAACGCCTCGCTCTATTGTTTTTTACCCAACATACCAATGCGACGGTCGCGCCCATCAACCAGAACCCGAGCAAGCTGTACATGCGCGCTTCCTGGCTGTAGCGAACCGAGATGGGCAGCAACGCCAATAGCAATGCCGCAATCCAGGTCGCTCTTCGCGAGGCGATCAGGCTCATCAGCTTTACGCTCGACAAGACTGTACCCACGTCCGCTATGGCACTGAGGGTCCTCACGGCACCGGCCCCGTCCCCCCACAGAATCATCCAATAATGCAGCAGCAGATAATAAAGAGGTGGATGAACGTCTCGGGCTGTAATCGACCAGATCTCCCCGGGTTCATGCCTTGCGAGCAGCACACTGAACGCTTCGTCATACCAGATAGCGGGTACAGCGATGCCATGAAGCCTCACGACCAGAGCCAAAACCAGCACTGCCGCCAAGGCCCAGCGGTCAACATATCGATTGGCAGGGTTATCCAGATAAGCAAGCAGAGCATTCATGAATCATGACTCTTTGAAATCAGGATCTGCACGGGTCGCCGCTGCCCATATAGGTTTATCCCGCGCCTTCGCCCCTCCCCGAATCATCGCCTTGATGACATACCGAGGCCGGTGCTTGGTTTCCAGATAAATCCTCCCGATGTATTCACCCAACACGCCAATACCGATCAGTTGCACGCCACCCAAAAACAGAATCGCCGTCATCAGCGAAGGGTAACCCGGTACGTCGTTGCCAAAGAGCAGCTTGCCCAGCACCAGATACGCGGCGTAGGCCAGCGAAACCAACGAGAGGCAACCGCCCACATAAGTCCACAACCGCAACGGCACCGTGCTGAACGAAGTGATGCCTTCAAGCGCCAGGTTCCATAATTTCCAGCCATTGAACTTGCTCTGGCCGGCAGCGCGACGGGGGCGGTCGTATTCGATGACAACAGCGGTGAAACCGGCCCACGACAACACGCCTTTCATGAATAACTGGTATTCGGGAAGGGTTTTGATCACTTCCACGACCTTGCGGTCCATGAGGCGGAAATCCCCCACGTTCTGTTCAATGTGAGGGGATGCAATGTGATTGAGCAGGCGGTAGAACAGTGTCGCACCGCCGCGCTTGAGGTAGCTGTCGCAGGAGCGGTCGCGGCGCTTGGCCAACACCACTTCGGCGCCTTTTTCCCATTCGGCAATCAATCGGGGAATGACCTCGATGGGGTCCTGGAGATCCACGTCCATCGGCACGACCACATCACCGCTGGCGTATTCAAGCCCGGCAAACAGCGCCGGTTCCTTACCGAAGTTGCGGGAGAACTCAATCAACAATACCCGTTCGTCCGCCCGCGCGATGCTACGGGTCAAGGGACCGGTCAAGTCGTCGCTGCCATCGTTGATGAACACAATTTCCACGACATGCTCTTTCAACGCCGGATGCTGGCGAACGCTTTCGTAAAATAAAACGATGGCCTGCTGTTCGTTGAACACCGGAACGATCAACGAGACTTTCATGTACGACGCTCGCGAAACACCACGAACCGGCAAAATAGAAAACCAATCACCAGGCTCACTACGGAAAATGTCACGACCGTCAGTAAGCCGTGAACCTGCCAACGGTCCCCCAGATAACCGACGATAAAACTGAGCGCACCCATTACGCTGAGGAAAAGCACATAACCGGTTACTGAGCGCCTGGTCTCGAAGGTATAAAGCGCATTGGCATAAAAGGAAAATGAGGCGGCCACACAGAACGCAACGAAATTGCTCGTCGCCTGATTGAGGCCCACAGCCACCCGCAGCACGAAAAATACCTGCCAGTGAATCAGCGTATTGGCCAGCCCAACCAATGCGTAAGTGAGGAAAGCTTTCCATATCGCATTCATGCATGCTCCCGACGTGTCGGTGCTTCAGGCGATACTTAATCTAGGGGGTGGTGGTTGGACGGTCTACTGTAAGAACTTACAGGTGCCGCGTTATTTGATGACCTGTGGTAAGCGTTTATCTGTGGCGAGGGGATTTATCCCCGTTGGCTGCGAAGCAGCCCTCTTGAAACATTCGCTATCTTTCGGGAAGTGCTCATTGCTTTTTGCGACTGCTACGCAGTCGAAACGGGGATAAATCCCCTCGCCACAGAAGCAGTACAAGGCGCTAAGCCGACCTCACAAAAAAGCCCCGATTATTAGACCGGGGCTTTGCTCTACACCGCTTGTAACCTACACAGCTGAACGCACCGCGCCCTGCCCCCCGCCGGTCGGCTGCAACTTGAAGGCATAAAACAGCACTGTCAGCAGCACCAGGAACGCCGGCCCCACATACAGCGCCACGCGGGTATCCGGGAAGTACGCCATCAACCCCACCACCAGTACCAGGAAGGCCAGGGCCAGGTACGAGCTGACCGGGTATAGCCACATGCGGTATTTCAATGCCGCTCGCTCGGAAACGCTCAGGCTTTTGCGGAATTTGAGCTGGGCCAGCAGGATCATCACCCAGGTCCAGATCGCACCGAAGGTCGCGATGGAAGTCACCCAGACGAAGACTTTTTCCGGCACCAGGTAGTTGAGCAGCACGCCCAGCAGCAGTGCGGCGATGGACAGCAGCAATGCCCGGCGCGGCACGCCGTTGGCCGAGGTCTTGGCGAAGCCGGCCGGGGCCTGGCCGTTCTGCGCCAGGCTGTAGAGCATCCGCCCGGTGCTGAAGATCCCGCCGTTGCAGGACGACAGCGCGGCAGTGATCACCACGAAGTTAATGATACCGGCGGCCGTCTTGATGCCCAGGCGCTCGAAGGTCATCACGAAGGGGCTGCCCTGGGTGCCGATCTCATTCCATGGATAGATCGACAGGATCACGAACAACGCGCCGACGTAGAACAGCAGGATCCGCCAGAACACCGAGCCGATGGCGTTGGGGATGGTTTTCTGCGGGTTTTTCGCCTCACCGGCGGTCAGGCCGATCATCTCCACGCCCAGGTAGGCGAACATCACCATCTGCAGGGACATCAACACGCCCTGAACACCGTTGGGCAGGAAGCCGCCGTGGGTCCAGAGGTTGGAAATGCCCAGGGCCACGCCGTCGTTGCCGAACCCGAAGGCAATGATGCCGATGCCGCCGATGACCATCGCGATGATGGTCACGATCTTGATCAGGGCGAACCAGAACTCGAATTCACCGAAAGCCTTGACCGCGATCAGGTTGATTGACCCCATGCTGACCAGCGCCGCCAGGGCCCAGATCCAGCGGGGCACATCGGGGAACCAGATGCCCATGTACACCGCCACGGCGGTGATTTCCGCCACGCAGGTCACCAGCCACAGGAACCAGTAGTTCCAGCCGGTCAGGAAGCCGGCCAGCGGGCCCAGATAGTCCTGGGCATAACGGCTGAACGAACCGGCCACCGGGTTATGCACCGCCATCTCGCCGAGGGCGCGCATGATCACCAGAATCGCCAGGCCACCGATGATGTACGACAGCATGATCGCCGGGCCGGCCATCTCGATGGCCTTGGCCGAACCGAGGAACAGCCCGACACCGATACAGGCGCCAAGCGCCATCAGGCGGATATGCCGCTCGCCAAGTTCACGTTTGAGCGGACCACCCTGAGCGGTCTCGCCATGGGGCAGATGATTGCCGACAGGCATAGGTACAACCTCGTCTTGTTATTGGATTAACCACCGAGTTCCCAAGGCGCAAGCGGGTAGCCTGCCACCTTGCCGAAACCGGGCCTGTCTCGTGGACAGACCGTCCTGTAGGACAACAGCGCAGGATCAGCGGGCCGTGCAGTATAGAAAGCCAGGGATAGAGAGATTAACTGTAAAACCTGATTAATTCAGGGGAAAGCCTCAACAAAAATGCTGTTTTTGGAGAGGCATTGACTGAGATTACAGGAAATCCAGTGAACTAACGGAGAGCCCGCCATCTTGTGGCGAGGGGATTTATCCCCGTGGGCTGCGCAGCAGCCATCAAAAGCAGACAACCGGTGTGTCAGGCAGATTGAGTTCGCAGTGAGGGGGGCTGATGCGCAGCCCAGCGGGGATAAATCCCCTCGCCACAGATCACTGCTTCGTCATAAGTACTACACAAGCTTCGGAACATTCGCTCGGGCTTTCCAGCGTCGACCGAGCGTAGCCGCAGCTACGCTGCATTCAACGCCTCTCAAGGAAGCAAGGAATGCATCCACGTCCCAACTCACATCGCCTGCGCCGAGGCCGTTATTCGGAACACGGGCGCGCGTATCTGGTGACAGCTGTTATCCATCAGCGACGTCCTGTTTTTGCTAACTGGCGAGTGGGGAGATTGTTGGTCGCAGAGTTCAAACGTGTCCATGATTCAGGACAAGTTAACTCTTTAGCCTGGGTTGTAATGCCGGATCACTTCCATTGGTTGCTGCAAATGGTCGATGGTCAGTTGAGCAGTGTCATAGGCGCCACCAAGGCTCGATGCACCCGTAGCGTCAACAGTACAACTGGGGCCTGTGGGTCGCTTTGGCAAAGCGGTTTTCATGATCGTGCGATTCGTGATAACGAAGAGCTGCTGCCCTCGGCTCGCTACATCGTTGCCAATCCGCTTCGCGCAGGGTTAGTGGAGCGAATCGGCGATTACCCGCTCTGGGATGCTGAATGGCTGTGAAGCAGATTCTGCCTATGGTGAATGGTTATGTGGCGAGGGGATTTATCCCCGCTGGGCTGCGCAGCAGTCCTTCTTTTTTGCGACTGCTGCGCAGTCGAGCGGGGATAAATCCCCTCGCCACAGAGCGCGCACCAAGCAAGTGAGATTTGTTGCCCGGCAATTTCCCCTCCCCCCACGCCAACCACCGTCTAAGCTTCAAGCAAGTCCGATCAATCTGCTTGAATGGATCAGTCGACTATGGGCGCTTTGTGGCAAACCGATTCGAATAAACCTGTGGTCCCGACTGAACGTATGGAAGAAGCGCCTACACCCCAGAAAAATCGTCGCGCACGGCATGGCTGGCGGGCGTTCTGGTTGTTGCTGCTGATTATCGTGGTGGTGGTCGGCCTGGCGGTGGCCAAGGAAATGCGCACCTCGCGGTTCCAGGCCCAGGAGATCAGCAAGTACGCCTCATCCTTGGGCTATTCGGTACAACCGGGCCCCAGCGATGCCATCGTCTACCCTGGTGCAGGGCCGTTCGACCGGCGCCTGGGCTACAGCTCCCTGGGCGAGTTCCTGCCACGCCTGCTCAAGCGCGACTACGTGATCCAGAGCCAGGCCCGATTTTCGCCGGCCTTGATGGGCTACGTCGAGAAAGGCCTGTTCGTGCCCTACGCGGAAAAAATCCAGGCCGGGCTGACCATCACCGATTGCCGTGCCGCCCCGGTGTACCAGTTCAAGTACCCGCAGCAACTGTATTCGAGTTTCGAGGCTATCCCGCCGGTGGTGGTGCAAAGCCTGCTGTTCATCGAGAACCGCTTCCTGCTCGACCCCAGGCAACCGCTGGCAAACCCGGCGGTGGACTGGCCGCGCTTCGGTATGGCGGCGTGGTCGCAGGTGGCCAAGCTGCTTAGCCTGCCGGGCCAGTCCGCTGGCGGCAGTACGCTGGCGACGCAGCTGGAAAAATACCGCCATTCTCCCGAAGGCCTGACGGTGTCTGGCTCGGAGAAGATCCGCCAGATGATTTCCGCCAGCGTGCGCGCCTACCAGGCCGGTCCGCAGACCCTCGAGGCGCGGCAGCGGGTAGTCCGTGACTACCTCAACAGCGTGCCGCTCTCCGCCGTACCGGGGCATGGCGAAGTGCATGGCATGGCCGAAGGCTTGCGGGTCTGGTACGGGGCCGATTTCAACCGGGCCAACGAACGGCTGTTCAGCAACGCCACCGATCCACAGGCCATGGCGGAAAAAGGCCTGGCACTACGGGAAATGCTCTCGTTGATGATCGCCCAGCGCCGCCCTTCCCATTACCTGACCAAGGGCCACGATGAACTGGCGAGCCTGACCGACAGCCACATCCGCCTGCTGGCGCAAAACGGCGTAATCGACGGTGCAATGGCCCAGGCCGCGTTGGCGAGCAAGGTCAGTTACCGCGACTGGGTGCAACAGCCGACGATCCAGCCCATCGAAACCAACAAAGGCATCAGTGCCGCCCGCAGTCGCCTCGCCACGCTGCTCAACCGGCCGCTGTACGACCTCGATCGCCTGGACCTGTCCGCCACCAGCACCCTGCAAAGCGACTTGCAGGCCCAAGCCACCGAGTACCTCAAGCGCCTGGCCGACCCGGCGTTCGCCGCCGAGATCGGCCTGATGGGTGAACGCCTGCTGACCCCCACCAGCACCACTCAGGTGCGCTACAGCTTCACGCTGCTGGAGCTGACCCCCGACGGCTCGCGGGTGCGGGTACAGACCGACAGCACCGACCAGCCCTTCGACATCAACGAAGGCAGCAAGCTGGAGCTGGGCTCGACCGCCAAATTGCGGGTCCTCACGACCTATCTGCAAATCATCGCCGAGCTGCATGATCGCTATGCCCGGCAGACCCCGGCCGAGCTGAAGAAAGCCGATATCGCCGAGCAGGACCGCCTGTCCCGCTGGGCTGTGGATTACCTGATCCAGAACAGCGACCGCGACCGCGACCTGTCGAGAATGCTCGAGGCGGCGCTGGATCGCACCTATTCAGCCAGCCCTGGCGAGGCGTTTTTCACCGGTGGCGGGCTGCACACTTTCCACAACTTCCGCAACGAAGACAACGGCCGCAACCCCACCTTGCGCGACGCCCTGCGCGAGTCGATCAACCTGCCGTTCATCCGCCTGATGCGCGACCTGGTGCGCTATGCCACCTATGGCGGCCCCGATAACAGCGCCGAACTGCTCAAGGATGACAAGGACCCGCGGCGCCAGGAATACCTGGCGCAGTTCGCCGATCGCGAAGGCACGTCGTTCCTGCTCAGGTTCTGGAAGAAATACCAGAAGAAGGACACCGCCCAACGCCTGGAAACCTTTCTCGACAGCATGCACCCCACGGCCATCCGCCTGGCCGCCGTGCACCGTTACTTCTTTCCCAATGACAGCCAGGAAAGTTTCAATCTGTTCGTGCGCTCGCACCTGAAGTCGGTCAAGAGCAGCGAAAAGCTCACCGACGAACGCCTGGAACGCCTCTATCAAAGCTACGGCCCCGGCGCCTACGATTTGCCGGACCAGGGCTTCATCGCCAAGGTCCACCCGCTGGACTTGTGGTTGATGGGTTACCTGTTGAACAACCCCGACGCCAAGTTCAGCCAGATCGTCAAGGCCAGCCAGTTCGAGCGCCAGGAGGTCTACAGCTGGTTGTTCAAGAGCCGGCACAAGAGCGCCCGCGACAGTCGCATCCGCACCATGCTGGAGATCGAAGCGTTCCTGGACATTCATCAGCGCTGGCAGAAGGTCGGCTACCCGTTCGACCATCTGGTGCCGTCGCTGGCAACCGCCATCGGCAGCTCGGGCGACCGCCCTGCTGCGCTCGCGGAGCTGGTAGGCACCATTCTCAACGACGGTATCCGCAAGCCGGCGCTGCGCGTGGACAGCCTCGACTTTGCCGTCGGCACGCCCTACGAAACGCGGCTGGTCAGCAACCCCGACAACGGCAAGCGGGTGATGCCGGTGGAAGTGGCCCGGGCCCTGCGCGGCGCGCTGTCCCAGGTGGTGGACGCCGGCACCGCGAAACGCGTAGCCGGCAGTTTCAAGCTGGACGACGGTACGCCGCTGGCCATGGGCGGCAAGACTGGCACCGGCGACAACCGCATCGAAGCCATCGGCGCCGGTGGGCGGATCCTCAGTTCCAAATCAATCAACCGCACCGCCACCTTCGTCTTCTACATCGGCGACAGCCATTTCGGCACCCTCACCGCCTACGTCCCGGGGGCCTCGGCGCAGAACTTCAAATTCACCTCGGCCTTGCCGGTGCAGGTGCTCAAAGGCATGGCGCCGTTTCTCTCGCCCTACTTGCAGCCGGGCAGCCATACCCAGTGCAAGCCGTTGGTGGCGCGCCGGTGAGGGGCGTGCGGATTACGGCGTCACCCGAGGCACGGCGTCGAAGATCACTGTGAAGTCGGCGACGAATAAGCCGGTCTGGCCGGGGAGCGGGAGTGCCGAGGCCTGAATGACCATCTCCGCCTGGGTACCTGGCGTGGAGGTCGGGTCATCCACCACCTCCCTGGGCGTGGAAGTCAGGGTGACGTTGTTGAACCTGACGAGCAGTGGAATATCGCTGCTGCCGTTAGTCAGCGCAGGCTGGCCAGCCGGGAGATAAGCATGCACAGACCCTTCGGTATTTTTCACGTCGAAAGTCTGTCGCACCAAGCTCAGTTGACTCGTCACAGGATCGTAACGCATGACTTCATGCTTGCCGAACTCCGGGTCCCTGGGCTGCACATGAAACTGCTGGGTCGGAATGTTCGCGCTGATATGAATGGCTGAACGCGCATCATCGGCCGCGTATGCCAGGGAAGAAGTCAGGGCAATGGCACCCAGAACGCGTGCAAATACCTTTTGATTGAACATGCCAAATACCTTTTTAGCAGGAAGGAAAGACTCCAGCGCACCCCACCGCCAGAAAAAGGTCGTAGGGTGCGCAGTGAGTCAAAGCACCACGCGCTTAAGCCGATATTCTCGGCACAGCGTCGTAGATCACGGTGAAGTCACCGGTGTAAAAACCTGGACTGCGATCCACAGGCATGGAATCAGCACGAATCCTCATCTCTACCTGCGTGCCTGGCGTGGACGAGAGATCATCCACGACTTCCCGAGGGATACCGTCCAACCGGACGTTGTTGAACTTTACATTCAGAAATATGACGTTGTTTGCGCTTGTGAGCATAGCCCGCCCTCCCTCGATGTAGGCATGGATCGAACCTTCGGTATTCTTCACGTCGAAGGTCTGGCGCAAATATCCCAAGTTGTCCTTGATAGGGTCGTAATGCATGACCTCGTTCTTGCCAAACTCGGGATCGCGGGGCTGCACATGGAACTGCTGGGTCGGAATATTCGCGCTGATATGGATGGGTGAGCGTGCATCATCGGCGCCCAATGCCAGCGAAGAACCCAAGGCAGTAACGCCCAGGGCGATGGCGGAGGCAAGTTGCTTGAACATGTTTGATACCTTTCCTGGTTATTAGAGAAGCGAAGAAACAACAGCATCGTCCCGCCCATCCGATACTCCCGTGGCGAGGGAGCTTGCTCCCGCTCGACTGCGCAGCAGTCGCAACGGTGGCCAGGCAAAAACAGCAGGGGCGGCTTCGCCCGAGGCGTCGGACCGTCCCAGCGGGAGCAAGCTCCCTCGCCACGAAGATTTCGCACTGGCTCGATGTGTGGGGTTGCCCTACGGCGCCGTGGCGTCGAACACCATGTGCACCGTGCCGTAGTAGTCGCCAGGCTTGTAGTCGTCCGCCGGTTTGATGGCGGCGATTTCCAGCGGCACCTGGCGCCCCGGCCGCGCGTCGATGGCCGTGACCACCTGGGCGGAATCCAGGGTCAGTTCGACGCCGTTGAAGCGCACGCGCAAATCGATGCGCTCCCGCCCATTGGACAGGTACGCCTCCTCCCCGAGGCGTGCGCCGATGGAGCCGTTGCTGTTCTTCACCTCGTAGGTCGCCCGCAACGGGATGAGGTCCGAGGTGATGGTGCTGAACGGCAGGCGCTGCTCGCGCTGGACCAGTTGCGGGTCGAGGGGCAGCACGTAGAAGTCGGCCGTCGGGATGGTCACGTAGAGCTCGAAGGTTTCCCGCTCGACCGCCCCCCAGGCCGAAGCCCAGGGGAGTATCAGTGCGGTGAGTGCGACGGGGCGTAGCGGTAGCTTGGTCATTCTGATTTACCTGTGGCGTCAACGACGACTCGGCGACGGCAGCCGTCAGCCTTTGATCTCGACATTTTTTGTCTTGCTGCCTTCGATCAGGGTGAAGCGGTATTCACGCCCCGCCTCCTTGTCGAATGAAAACGTGCGACCGGCCATGACGTGATGCTTGGTGGTGGGCCGGCATTCGTTCTCTTTCTTCGCTTCGCAGTCCTTGAACTCATCGATCACCAGCACGCTGTTGCCGTTATTGCGCATCAGGTAGCGATTGGGGTTGTCTTCGATCACGGTCTCAAAGCGGGTGTCCTTGGGGCGCACAAAGAACACTGTGCCGTAACCCGCCAACACCTTGACTCCGGCGGCCACGCGCTCCTTCTTGTACTCCTCTCGCTCTTCGGCGCTGACGGCAAACTCGTCTTCCGCTTCCGGCACCACCGGCACGAACCGCACGCGGAAATAACGCTCCTTGTCGCGGTTGCCCATGAACAGCAACCGCGTGCCCTGCACTCCGTTGGCCGGCACGATCAGCCGCGCCGGGCTGGCCATCAGGCCATCCCGGGCCTGGGCGCTGGCCTGGTTCTGCAAGGGCACCTCGCTGTAGGTGCCGTCTTCGTTGTAGATGATTTCGAGGATGTTCACTTTGACGAACGCCGTCGACGTGCCGCCGTTGAACACCCGTTTCATGTACGTGGTCTTGTTGCCGTCCAGGTAGTCGTAGACCACCCCGACACCAATCTGCGGGCCCGCCTGGGCGACGCCGCAAAACAGAGAAAACCCGACCCAAGCCAAAAGATGCTTCATTGCTTTTCCAACCTCATGCGTTAAACGTAATTCACTATTAGGGCGGCCCGCAGGCCGCTTAAACGTCCGAATCCCAGATCACCGTGACGCTGCCGGTGTAGCGTGTGGCGCCCGTGTCCAACATCTCCTCGACGCTGCCCCGGGCCACCTCGAAGTGCAGCATTGCGGGCCGACGATCGACATAGATACTCGGCTGAAACAGCTCGGTGCCACTGCCGTCACGCAACAGCGGACGCTGGTTGACCGGTTGGCCACTGGCATCAGTCAGGCCTTCGGGCAGGGTCACGCTCACGTTCACCGGCACGGCATGGTTAGTGCCGGTTTCGGTGATCGCGCAGGTGTTGCCACTGATGTGCTGGCATTCAAGGTTCATCTTGAAACGGGACGAGGCCGAAATATGGAAGCGCTGGTCGCGGAACAGCCTTGTCGGTTTGCGACCGCTGTTCAACCAGCTTTGCCAGCCTTCCTGGGGCACCAGTTCCACCCGGTTGCCGCCGGGGGGCACCTCCACCTTGAGGTTGTGCTCGACGTCCAGTTTGAAATTGAAGGTGATTATCGAGTCGGTGGGGATCATGACGTCGCCCATGTCGAAGTCCTGCCCAGGCCCGACGCTGTAGACCAAGGACCCGATGTATTGGCCGGACGACATCTTCAACGGATTGGGCGTGCGCAGTTCGTAGCCAATAGTCAGGCTGTTGTAAAAAATGCTCGGAATCAGGTAACTGGCCCTTTTGGCGCAAGTACCTTCCACTGGGGTCTTCCAGAAGAAGAAGTAGACGACATCATTCAAGGTGCCGTAACCGGTGGATCGACAGGGCGAGGGGGCATACATCCAGGGGGAACCGCCCCATAACTTGGCATGAGCGGCTCTGAAATCCACGCCGCCACCTACCAACTCAACCGCACTGACCGGTAGTTGGTAGTACGAACCGATGCCGCCTATGCGTACCTGCACGATTGCAGTTTCGCCCGTACCGGTATGGGTCACTTGAGCCAGACGCCAACCGGCAGGTACGTCGAACATCGCCCCTTGACGGGGATTACCATGACCGGCCTGGATAGGCGCATTGGAGTAGACGTTGATCAGCGCCTGAATGCTGGAAATTTTCTCCGCTTCACAGACCGCCGGATAGTATTCACAGTACCCCGAGACCGGCGTGGTGTTGCGAAAGGTAGTCTCGTCGGGCTTCGAGGGATCGGGCCTGAAGACCGCAGTGATGTCCTTGCTCAGGGCCCCGGCCGTCGATGCACCGACCAACATCATCACTGACACCACGCTACGCACTGCTACTGGTAAACCTTTCATTTAATCCCTCACCTTCCCTTCCACCTCAGGCAGGCCAATCCGTGCCCTTTAAACTTCCGAATCCCAGATCACCGTGACATCGCCGGTGTAGCGCGTGGCGCCCGTGTCCAGCATCGCTTCGACGCTGCCCCGTGCCACTTCGAAATGCAGCATTCCCAGCCTGCGGTCGACGTATAAGCCAGGCTGGAACAGCTCGGTGCCGCTGCCGTCGCGCAGTAACCGACGACGGTTGACCGGCTGCCCGGCGCCGTCCGTCAAGCCATCGGGCAGGGTTACGCTGACGTCCACCGGCACGGCGTGGCCGGTGTCGGTTTCCGAGATGGCGCAGGTGTTGCCGCTGATGTGCTGGCACTCGAGCGCCATCTTGAAACGCGAAGAAGCGGAGATATGGAAGCGCTGGTCGCGGAATAGCCGCGTGGGTTTGCGTCCGCTGTTGAGCCAGGATTGCCAGCCTTCCTGGGGGACCAGTTCGACGCGGTTGCCGCCGGGGGGCACTTCGACTTTGAGGGTGTGTTCGACAGTCAATTTGAAGTCAAACGTAATTATCGGATCGGAGGGGATCATGACATCGCCCATATCGAGGTCCTGACCCGGCCCAACGCTGTAGGTCAACGACCCCGTGTATAGACCGCTCGACATTTTCAGAGGGTTTGGAGTGCGCAATTCGTAGGCGAAATCCAAATATTCATAGGCCAGGCTTGGGATCAAAAAACTACTCTTTTTGGAGCATGCCGCTTCGACCGGGGTTTTCCAGAAAAAACGGTAACTCGTTGCGTTCAAGCCTCCATGACCGGTGTATCTGCAAGGTGACGGGGGATTCACCCAGCTATTCCCATACCCACCCCATAACCGGTTATGTGCCAGCGTAAGATCAATATCCGGGTTACCTATCAGATCAAGCACATTCATTGGAAGTCGGTATCTCGAGCCGATTCCTGAAAAGCGCACTTCAACAGTTTCGGTTTCACCCGTAGCAGCATGAGTTACTTGTGCGGTGCGCCAATTGGCGGGCACCTTGAACGTCGCGCCTTGTCGATAATCGGTGTGATTCGCCTGGATAGGACCGATCGAGTCGAAGCGGGTAGGCAGCTGAATACTAAACATCTTGGTGGCTGCGCAATCCGCCGGATAGATCGTGCAATAACCAGTCACCGGTGTGGTATTGGTAAATTGATTCTCGTTTGGTTTCGAGGCATCGGGCCTGAACACCGCGCTAATATCACGGTTCAAGGCATTGGCCGCCGGCACACAAGCAAACAACAACACCGAGACCACGCAGCGCAGGGCTACCGGTAAACATTTCATTTATACAACCTCATGAACCAACGCCAATCCCTGCAAATAATGGTGAGAAATTGCGTGGGAGCAGCCTTGCCCCCACCATACAAACGGTTCACGAGCGCTGTTTCGCCGGGTCGACCGCAGCCAGCGAACTGTCCGCCAGACTGTCCGGCGTACAACGCAAGTCACCGATCATCAGCACATCGCCGTCATCGCTGGCGTTGTCCGGATCGAGGCGGAACCGGCAGAACAACTCGTTGCCGTAACGCACTTCCAGGGTTGGCGAAGCGGCGTTCATTTCCATGGAGAAGAACCCGTCCGCCTCGCTGACGCCGCGGCTGGCGTGGTTGATCACGTGATGGCCCTTGAGCGGCTCGCCCTGCTCGTCCAGCAGGCGCCCGAGCACGGTCACGGTTTTCATTACGCTGATCTTGCGATAGTCCACGCCGCCCTTGTTCAGGTGATAGCGGGTGCGGGCCGGCTCGATGTTCGCCGCCGGTGGGTGCACGCCCTCGAAATCGAAGGTCACCATGCTGTTGCGGTAGGCGGTGATCGGCACGAAGTTGCGGCCCGGATGCAAAGTGGTGGAGCCGCCAGTCAGGTCGTCGGCGCGCAGGACGATGTCGTCCAGGTCGGTGTCCACGTCGACGATCATTCCCGCGCCACGGTTGTGAGGCAGGCCGGTGAAGGTGGCTTTCTGGCCGCCGACGGCCACGGTGCTGCTCAGGTTCAGGCCGCCGGTGAGGTTATCGTTATAGGACGAGCGCTGGAGGAAACCGTCGCCGTAAAGCGATTCGGTACTGAAGCTGGCCATGCTGGACAGGCCCACGCCATAAGTGTCGGCCAGCGCCGTGGCGGAGACGTTCTGCAGCACATGGTCCTGGAGGTCCCGGCGGTAGGTCAGCGAGGCATTATTGTCCCGGTCGCCCTCGCGGGAGGTGCGGGTGCCGATGCTGCCGGACCAGTATTCGCCCGGCCCGCCCAGCGCCACGCTGACGCTCAGGTCCACCCCGCGATTGCGCTGGTCGTTGGTGCTCGACGTGCCGGGGCGGTCGAACACCGACAGGCGCCAGTTGGCATCGCTGCCGCGCAGCTTGCCGCGCTGGGTCCAGCCCAGGTCGAGGCCGGTGCCCTGGACGTTGCCTTCGCTGTAGGCCAGCCGGCCGTTGACTGAGGATTTGTTGCTCAAACGATGGTTGACCGACAGCGACGAGTTGCTGGTCTGGCCGACGAACACGTTGCGCTGGCGAATCCGCGTGCCGTCCGGCAGGGTCTCGTAGGTGTTGCGGGTGTCGAGCCAACTGCGGTTGTGGCTGGCGACGACGCTGCCCTGGCCGTAGCTGTACAGGGCCTGCACGTCCATGCCGTTGCCGTACTGTTCGGTGTGGTAGACGTTGGCGTACAGGCTGGTGTGGGAGGCCAGGGTCCAGTCAATCGACGTGCCGACTTGCAGCTTGTCCTGCACCTGCCGGGTGGAGCCGCCGAGAATCACCCGCGGGTGCAGCAGGTAGTTGACGCCGATCCCCGCCGTTGTGAACCCCGAAGGCTGGTCTTCCCAGTTGCTCCAGAGCCGGGTTTCGCGACCGGCGAACAGATTGTAGCGCCAGCGCTCCTCCGTGCTGCTCCAGTTGTTGGGTTTGTAGACCAGTTCCTGGCTGGTGGCGGTGGTTTGTCCATCCTCGATCAGTCGCACTTCCACTTCATAGATGCCGCCGGGCAACGGACGGGTGTCGAGGCTCTGCAAGCCGGCGCTGACGGCCTGGGTGTTGATCAGCAGGCCGCTGCGATAGATCTCCACCGAGGCCTGGCGGCTGGCGGTGACATAAATGGGGTAGACGCTGGGCTTCGGATTGTCGATCACCAGGCTGTCGGAACTGCCGTACATCACGCCCAAGGCGGTGTCCGGGTTGGCGCCGAACGAACGGATCTGCCGGTTCAAGCCATCGGAGCTGGGGGTGAAGTAGCCCAGGCGGAAAAAATTGCCTTCCAGTTCGCGCTGGGTAAAGAGTTCATGGACGGCGTGGTAGACCTTGTCGTCCGGCCCACCCAGGCGCGAGAGCTGAAGGTCCAGGGACTGGCTCCAGTTGCCGACGCTGGAAACGGCGTTGAGGCCATAGCGTCCGCCGGTGTCCTGTTCCTGGCCACCGTTGAGATTGAGCTGGTTGTTGAAGATCAGGCCGAGGCTGCCGCCTTGGGGTTGATCGTGATAACGCAGGGGTTCGGTGCCGCGCTCGACATCTTGGGTAAGAATCGACAGCAGCGAGTTTTCCAGGCTGTAGTGCACTGCGAGCAACCCGGCCGTGCAATTGGTTTCACAGGCGCCTAACAGTTGTCCTTGTTTGAGCCGTTGTTCCCACTGCTCGCGCTCGATGGCCTTGATGGTGCTGTCGTGGGTGTCGGTGAATTCAAGCAAGGTAATACGATCATCTCGCGTCAAGACCACCATGGCTTCGCCGAGATACTGTTGATTGAGCTCAATACGAACGGCCAGGGGCACGTCGAAGAAGTGTGCTTCAAATTCCGCCGGCAGGCCCTTGGCCTGGGCCAGCAGGCTACTCGGCGTGGTACCGGGGGCAGTCGGCGCGGCCAATGCATTCGCGCACAACAACAGCGCGAGCGCACCCGCGATGGGTGTCATCGGTAACATCAACGGACTCTCATGATCAGCGAGCTTTTCGGGGTATTTCAGGTACAGGCCGACCGACTGGGGAGAACCGGCCGGCCTGCTTGCGATGCCCGGGGAACGAGGTGGCCGTCACCGGGCAGCGAATGGCCTTACGGGCGCGGCACGGCGTCGAAGATGACGGTCATGTCGGCGGTGTACAGGCCATTCTGGGTGGCGAGCGGCTTGGCCGGGGTGATGGTCATGTCAGCCTGGGTGCCCGGGGTGGAGGTGGCGTCATCGACCACTTCCTGGGACGTGGCGCTCAGGGTGACGCCGTTGAAGGTGGTGGTCAGGGCGATGGCATCGCGGCCGTTGTACAGCGCAGCCGGGCCGCCTTGGATGTAGGCATTGACCGAACCTTCGGTGTTTTTCACGTTGTAGGTCTGGCGCAGCGAAGTCAGGGTGCCGCTGACCGTGTTGTAGGTCATGGTTTCATCCTTACCCCAGTTGGCGTCAGTTGGCTGCACATGGAACTGCTGGGTCGGGATGTTCGCGGTGATGTGGATGGACGACTGCGCATCATCCAGAGCGAAAGCCAGCGAAGAACTCAGGGCCGCAGCGGTCAGGGAAGCGGCGGTTACGATTTTCATGAGCATTGTTAACACCTGTTCATAAGCAATAAAGAGAGAAGGGTTGAAGTAGCAGGCCAATACATATCGGTGTGCCCCTTCAACGCGGTGCATGATCGTCGCTCTTTAATTAAAAATAAGCAGGAAAGTTCACCTGAGCTTGTAGTAAATCGCGCACACGAAACTGCGAAAAATACGCGGATTTCGATAAAGCGTAACTTTTAATGTAAGAGACTTCCCACAATCTCACTAGTTACGGTTAAAACACCCCACGCCTATCCGGTTTCGTCCCGCAAACATAAGGGACTGGGGTATGGTCATATTTCATTTCCTGTAGGACCCAACTAAGATATATCGCTTATCCAAGATATATCTATATAGGCAAAGATATATCTGAAGTCAAAGATATATCTCGGTTCTATTTATGCAGAACAGAGAGCAGATAGATGACAGTCCTTTATTCCTCTTCCACTTCAGAACCCGGTTATCGCGATGGCTTCGACCGCCGCCCTCCCGGTCGCGAACGCGTCAGCCGTGGCCCACGGGTGTTCGCTGCCGGCGACTTGAAATTGCTACTGCTGGCGCTGATTGCCGAGAAGCCCGGCCACGGCTATGAGCTGATCCGCCAGATCGAGTCCATGTTCGACGGCGCCTACACCCCCAGCCCGGGGGTGATCTACCCGACCCTGACCCACCTGGAAATGGGTAAGATGATCAGCGGCGATGCCGAGGGTGGCAAAAAATGTTACAGCGCGACCGACGCCGGACGTCTATTCCTGCAAGACCAGGCCCAAGCGCTGGATGCTGTGCGGATGCGCGTTGAAACCAGCAAGCGCACCCTGCGCGAGCAGGATCGGCCGGCGGAGATCCGTGAGGCGGTGGGCCACCTTCGCCAGGCCCTGCAGAAGCATCAAGGCCGCTGGAGCCCGGAAGAAATCCTGCGGGTACGCGCACTGCTCAATGACACCGTCAAAGCCATCGTCGACGGCCCCGCCCGTCCCTCTGTATCGGAGTCAAGCAATGACTGAAATCGATCCAAATACCATTCACCGCGTCAATCACCCAATCAAACGCCGGCGCCTGCAAGTATTGCGGGTGGTCGACCTGACCCCGCGCATGCGCCGTATCACCGTAGGCGGGCCGGAACTGGCGGGTTTCGTCAGCCTGGGCACCGATGATCATGTGAAGCTGTTCTTCCCTCAGAATGCCGAGGAACACGCCGCGCTGGAAACCTTCGACCCCAGCGCCGGCAAGGACCAGGGGCCGTTGCCGCCGATGCGCGACTACACTCCGCGCCGCTATGACCTGGACAGCCTGGAGCTGGACCTCGACTTCGTGCTCCACGGCGACGGCCCGGCGGCAACCTGGGCGGCCCAGGCCCGGCCCGGGCAATACCTGAACATCGGCGGGCCTCGCGGCTCGATGGTCGTGCCGGACATCTTCGACAGTTACCTGCTGATCGGCGACGAAACCGCCCTGCCCGCCATCGCCCGCCGCCTCGAAGGCCTGGCGCCGAACCGGCGTGCGCTGGTGGTGGTGGAAGTGGAGAACGGCGCCGAGCAGCAAGTGCTGCATAGCCCGGCGCAGGTCCACGTGATCTGGGTGCTGCGCGAAGGCCGCCAGGACAGCCTGCTGACCACCGTGCAACATCTGGACATGCCGGGCGGCAAGCTGTACGCCTGGGTCGCGACCGAAAGCAAGGTGTCGCGGCGGATTCGCAAGGTGTTGCTGGAGGAAAAAGGGTTGGATCAGGATTATGTGAAGGCGGTGGGGTACTGGAAGGCGGATGGTAGCGACGAGGCAGACTGAACACTTACCCGTGGCGAGGGAGCTTGCTCCCGCTCGAGTGCGTAGCGCTCGCAGGCTTTTTGGGGCCGCTGCGCGACCCAGCGGGAGCAAGCTCCCCCGCCACAGGGGCAAGTCAGTCCACAAGCGAGTCGGCTGATAAGCCGCTATCGCGAGCAAGCTTTGCTCCCACTGGGGTTATCATTCGCCTTCGAATATTCGCCGAACCAGGTACCCCATGCTTTTCCTGATCGCCTACATCTCCAGCGTCGTGCTGATCAACTACGCATTTTCCGCCGCGCCGCACCTGGACGTCATCTGGTCGGCCTGGGGTGGGCTGGTGTTTATCCTGCGCGACATGGTGCAAACCCGCTTCGGCCACGGCGCCATCGTGGCAATGCTGGCGGCGCTGGTGCTGTCCTATGTCACCTCGGATCCGACCATCGCCCTGGCCAGCGCCACGGCGTTCGCGGTGTCGGAGTGCATCGACTGGCTGGTGTTCACCATCACCAAGCGTCCGTTGCATGACCGGTTGTGGATCAGTTCCGCCCTGAGCATCCCTTTGGACACCTTCATCTTCTTCGGCCTGATCGACGCCCTGACGCCCGCCGTGGTGGGCACCGCCCTGGCTTCGAAATTCGCCGGGGTCACGGTCGTCTGGCTGATCATGGCCTGGCGTTTACGCAAACAGGCCGTCGCGAGCTGAAGCCAAAACCCGCGGTTCATGTAAAATGCCGCGCTTTCTCTCCATGGGAAGCTCGCCCGGCGTGCAACCCTCGATGATCCGCTCCTTTTGAGGACCTTCAGATGACCCGTATCGGAACCCCATTGTCGCCGACCGCGACCCGCGTTTTGTTGTGTGGCAGCGGTGAGCTGGGCAAGGAAGTGGTAATCGAATTGCAGCGCCTGGGCGTCGAAGTGATTGCCGTGGACCGCTACGCCAACGCCCCGGCGATGCAAGTGGCCCATCGCAGCCACGTGATCAACATGCTCGATGGCGCCGCCCTGCGCGCGGTGATCGAGGCGGAGAAGCCGCACTTCATCGTGCCGGAAATCGAAGCCATCGCCACCGCGACCCTGGTGGAACTGGAAGCCGAAGGCTTCACCGTGATCCCTACTGCCCGTGCTGCGCAGTTGACCATGAACCGTGAAGGCATCCGTCGCCTGGCCGCCGAAGAACTGGGGCTGCCGACCTCACCGTACTTCTTCGCCGACACCGTGGAAGACTACCGTAAGGCGGTCGAGACCCTGGGCTTCCCCTGCGTGGTCAAGCCGGTCATGAGCTCCTCAGGCAAGGGCCAGAGCCTGCTGCGCAGCAGCGATGACGTGCAGAAAGCCTGGGACTATGCCCAGGAAGGCGGCCGGGCCGGCAAGGGTCGGGTGATCATCGAAGGCTTCATCGATTTTGACTACGAAATCACCCTGCTCACCGTGCGTCATGCCGGCGGCACCACGTTCTGTGCGCCGGTCGGCCACCGCCAGGAGAAAGGCGACTACCAGGAATCCTGGCAGCCCCAGGCCATGAGCCCGGCGGCCCTGGCTGAATCCGAGCGCGTCGCCAAGGCCGTGACCGAGGCCTTGGGTGGTCGCGGGATGTTCGGTGTCGAGCTGTTCATCAAGGGCGATCAGGTGTGGTTCAGCGAAGTCTCGCCACGCCCACATGACACTGGCCTGGTGACGCTGATCTCCCAGGATCTCTCGCAGTTTGCCCTGCACGCCCGGGCCATTCTCGGCCTGCCGATCCCGTTGATCCGCCAGTTTGGGCCATCGGCCTCGGCCGTGATCCTGGTGGAAGGCCAATCGACCCAGACCGCCTTCGCCAACCTCGGCGCCGCCCTGAGCGAACCGGACACCGCCCTGCGCCTGTTCGGTAAACCGGAAGTCAACGGCCAGCGCCGCCTGGGCGTGGCCCTGGCCCGCGACGAATCCATCGAAGCCGCCCGCGCCAAGGCGACCCGGGCTTCGCAAGCGGTAAAAATCGAGCTGTAAGACTGCACACAATCCCCTGTGGCGAGGGAGCTTGCTCCCGCTGGACGCGCCAGCGTCCCCTGCGATGTGATGGCCCGAACACAGGGGGCTGCTTCGCACCCCTGCGGGAGCAAGCTCCCTCGCCACGAAAGCTATGGTGTAACAAGTAATAAAAAAGGCGACACCCGCAAGGGTGTCGCCTTTTTCATGTCCGCCGGTCGGGCTTAATCCGGCAGTTTGTACGCGATCACATAATCACCCTGCTTGGTGCCCAGGGAACCATGACCGCCGGCGACGACCAGCACGTATTGCTTGCCGTCCTTGCCGGTGTAGGTCATCGGCGTGGTCTGGGCGCCGGCTGGCAGGCGACCTTCCCAGAGTTGCTTGCCGTTCTTCACATCGTAGGCGCGCAGGTACTGGTCGAGGGTGCCGCTCAGGAACGCCACGCCACCGGCGGTGGTGAACGTACCGCCCAGGCTCGGTACGCCCATGCTCAGCGGGATCGGAACCGGCGAGCTGTCACGCACGGTGCCGTTCTTGTGCTTCCACAGGGTCTTGTGGTTGGTCAGGTCCACGGCCGCGACATAACCCCAGGCCGGAGCCTGGCACGGCAAGCCCATTGGCGAGAGCAGGGCTTCGAGGATCACGCCATACGGCGCGCCCTTGTTCGGCTGTACGCCTTCGGTCTCGCTCTTGCGACCCGGGCCGCCGGCAACTTCCGCGGCCGGGACCAGCTTCGACTTGAACGCCATGTAGCTCGGGTTCACGAAAGCAATCTGGCGCACCGGATCGACCGAAATGCCGCCCCAGTCGAACACGCCGAAGTTACCCGGGTAGACGATCGAGCCTTGCAGCGACGGCGGCGTGAACATGCCGTCATAACGCAGCGACTTGAAGTCGATCCGGCACAACATCTGGTCGAACGGGGTCACCCCCCACATGTCGCGTTCCTGGAGGACCGGCGGCACGAAGTTCAGGTCGGACATCGGTTGGGTCGGCGAGGTGTGGTCGCCTTCCACCGCGCCTTGCGGCACCGGGATTTCCTTGATCGGGATGATCGGCTGGCCGTTGCTGCGGTCCAGCACGTAGATGCTGCCCTGCTTGGTCGACGCCAGCACGGCCGGCTTCACGCCATCGGCGGTCTTCATGTCCATCAGGGTCGGTTGGCCGCCGACGTCCATGTCCCACAGGTCGTGGTGGGTGAACTGGAAGTACCAGCGCACCTTGCCGGTGGCGATGTCCAGCGCGGTCAGGCCGGCGGAATATTTTTCCGATTCCGGCGTGCGATTACCACCGAACTGGTCGGGGGTCTGGTTGCCCATCGGCAGGTAGAGCATGCCGAGTTTTTCATCGACGCTGAACATGGACCACATGTTTGGCGAGTTGCGGGTGTAGGTCTGGCCTTCGGCAATCGGCGTGGTGTCGTCCGGGTTGCCGCTGTCCCAGTTCCACACCAGCTTGCCGGTGTGCACGTCGAAGGCACGGATCACGCCGCTGGGTTCGTCGGTGGAAACGTTGTCAGTGACGTGGCCGCCGATCACCACCAGGTTCTGGGTGACCGCCGGTGGCGACGTGGAGTAATAGCCACCGGCCGTGAAGCCGCCGATGTTGGCGCTCAGGTCGATCTGGCCTTTGTCGCCGAAGTCTTCGCACATCTTGCCGGTGTCGGCATTGAGAGCGATCAGGCGGGTGTCGGCGGTCGGCAGGAAGATCCGCCGTGGGCACACGCTGCTGGCCGGCGTGGTGCTGGCGGCACCGGTCGGGCTCTGCTCAGCGGAGGCGTACGCGGCGTCATCGTGATAGCTCACGCCACGGCAGGTCATGTGCGCCCAACCCTTGAAGTTTTCCGCTTTCTGGGTGGAAAGCTTCGGATCGAAACGCCAGATTTCCTTGCCGGTTTCCGGCTCCAGTGCGATCACCTGACTGTGGGGCGTGCACACATAGAGCATGCCGTTGACCTTCAGCGGGGTGTTTTCCGCGGTGGTCTCGCCCGGATCGCCTGGCCCTGGCAAGTCGCCGGTGCGATAGCTCCAGGCTTGCTCCAGCTTGCTGACGTTTTGTGGAGTGATCTGAGCCAGCGGCGAATAACGGTCGCCATGGGCACTGCGGCCATAGGAATTCCAGTCGCCGTCCGGCATTGCCGGCGCAGTGTTGGTCATGCCCGGCACGCTATCGCGGTCCAGCTGGCCCTTGATTTCACCGGGGTTGGTGAACTGGCTGGCTAGTGCGACAACACCGGCGATGACCACGGCGGCGCCCAATGCGCGGGTTCCCGTTGGCGAAGCATCGGCGGTCAGCAGCGGACGGCGGAACCACGGCAGCAACAGGACGATACCCAAGGCGAACAACATCGCCAGGCGCGGCACCAACTGCCACCAGTCCAGGCCGACTTCCCACAACGCCCACACGGTGCTGGCGAACAGTACCAGCGCGTACAGGCCCAGGGCTGCGCGACGGGCCATGATCAGCAGTACGCCGGTCAGTGCCAGGCCGATACCCGCCAGCAAGTAATACCACGAGCCGCCAAGCGTGCTCAGCTTGACCCCACCCGCCAACAGGGCCAGGCCCATCAATAGAAGCAGAATGCCGAGCAGACTCGGTAGCAGACGGCTTCGACTCAAAGCACCCTCAGTGCTCATAGTGTGATTCTCCGTGAGGTTTTAAGGAGTCCCGCGCAAGGTGTCACTGTAGATGACGATCCTTTGGGGGCATGGTTCAGTTAAAAAGTGTCCGGATGTTGCAAACCCTTGTGGGAACGGGCTTGCTCGCGAAAGCGGTGGCTCAGTCAACTGCAGCACTGAATGTGGGATTGCTTTCGCGAGCAAGCCCGCTCCCACAGAAAAGCAGTTCGCCCACCAAACATGAGACAGCGCTATCTTTCACAATGGGGAACTACACCTTCGGGAGGACGCAAAGGCTCTATCACGCCAACAGAAGCGTTTCAGCAAGCGGCGCAAGGATAATGATCTGTTACAAATAGAGAAAGTGCTTTTGATGACATGGATCATCGCGAAATCGGTAACAGTGTGCCACCACGGTAACGACTCTCACCCACGAAGGCGCACGCTATGCTTCCACCCTACCGGCACCTCGGCTAAGGTGCGCGGCTTTCACCCTTTTCGCGCAAAGGCCTCCCCATGACCGAACCCAACAACAACCCGCTGCACGGCGTGACGCTGGAGCAGATCCTCAACGCCCTGGTGCAGCATTACGAATGGTCGGGGCTGGCCGAGCGCATTGATATCCGTTGCTTCAAAAGTGACCCGAGCATCAAGTCGAGCCTGACCTTCCTGCGCAAGACCCCGTGGGCACGGGAGAAAGTCGAGCGCCTGTACATCAAGCTGATGCGGACCAAGCGGCCGGTCTGAGCCGTGGGCATCGATCCGGGTCGGCGCCTCACGCTGCGCCAGCGTTTCGTATCGGTAACAGCGCTGCTGGGCTGGGTGGGGTTGAGCATCCAGCTGTACCTGATCCTGCTCGGTCGCTGGGAATTGGGCGCGAGCCTGCTGGGCGGGCTGGTGAACACCTTCAGCTTCTTCACGGTACTGACCAACATCCTGGTGGCGGTGGTGCTGACCTGGGAACTGAACGAGCGCCCCTCCACCGTGCGACGCTGGTTCCTGCTGCCGAGCGTGCGCAGCGGCATCGCCGTCAGCATCGCCCTGGTCGGCCTGGCCTATAACCTGTTGCTGCGCCATCTCTGGCAACCCGAGGGCTGGCAGTTCGTGGCCGACGAGTTGCTGCACGATGTGGTGCCGCTGCTGTATATCGCCTATTGGTGGCGCTGGGTGCCCAAGGGCAGCCTGCACCTGGGCCATGTCGGCCTGTGGATGATTTATCCGGTGGTTTATTTCGCCTATGTCCTGCTGCGGGGGGATTTGCTGGCGGCCTATCCCTACCCGTTCATCGATGTGGCGAAGCTGGGTTATCCACAGGTGTTCATCAATGCCGGGGGGATATTGTTGGGGTTTGTGGTGATTGCGCTGGGGGTAGTGGGGCTGGATCGGTGGATGGGGCGTGGGAACTAGCAAATCTCGATCGATGCTTTTGTGGCGAGGGAGCTTGCTCCCGCTGGGCTGCGCAGCGGCCCCAAAGCAGTCACTTCAATCTGCCTGACGTGTCCGGGTGCCAGGTTTTAGGGCTGCTTCGCAACCCAGCGGGAGCAAGCTCCCTCGCCACGGGTTTTATGTTCACTTCAATTGCGCGGACATCAACACTTCGCCGGCAACATCCACAGCAACCCACTGGCCTTCGCCCGCTCGTGGCACAACGCGAGGACACTGCGTCGCTCCTCGTTGTCCATCCGGCTCCAGCGGGTGATCTCTGCCACGGTCCGCTGACAGCCGGTGCAGATGTCGTCATCGTCCAGCGCGCAAATGCTCACGCAGGGCGACGGGACCGGGCGCTCGGCGGCGGTCATTGGTCCTGCTCGGCCAGGTCGCGGGCATAGCGCTGTGCGTTGTGAACGTAGTGGGCCGCGCTGGCTTCGAGCATCTTCTTCTGCGCCTCGGTCAACTCGCGCACCACCTTGCCCGGCGAGCCCATGACCAGCGAACCGTCGGGAATCTCCTTGCCCTCGCCGATCAGCGAGTTGGCGCCGATGATGCAGTTCTTGCCGATCTTCGCGCCGTTGAGGATCACCGCATTGATGCCGATGAGGCTGTAGTCGCCGACCGTGCAGCCGTGGAGCATGGCATTGTGGCCGATGGTCACGCCGGTGCCGATGGTCAGCGGGAAACCCATGTCGGTGTGCATCACCGTACCGTCCTGCACATTGCTGTTCCTGCCGATCAGGATCAGTTCGTTATCGCCACGCAGCACGGCGTTGAACCAGACATTGGCCCCCTCTTCGAGACGGACCTTGCCCACCAGCGTCGCATTGGGAGCGACCCAGCTGTGTGGGTGGGTTTCGACACGGGCATCGCCCAGGCGGTATTTCATGACGATCCTCGGGCTTCAGGTATTGATAAAGGTTCTGGGCGGCTTGTGCAGGTCAATACCGGCGTCGAACAGCAGGTTGACCAGCTCGACGATCATGATCGCCGTCAGGCCCCAGATCTTGTATTCGCCAAAACGATAGCTGGGCACGTACCAACTGCGCCCCTGGTAATCGATGCGGTGCGTGTGTTCGCGGGGATCCTTGCGGAAAAATTCCAGCGGCACGCTGAACACTGCGGCAATCTCCGCATCGTTGGCCTGGTATTCGACGAAGTCCGGAATCACCCCGACGTACGGCGTGACCTTGATGCCATGCAGGGAAATCAACGGACTGAGGGGGCCGATCACTTCCACCAGGCCAGGCGGCAGGCCGATTTCTTCCTCGGCTTCGCGCAGGGCGGTGAAGATCAGGTCCGGGTCCTCCGGATCGCGGCGCCCACCGGGGAACGCGACTTCGCCGCCGTGGGTCGAGAGCCCGCTGGCACGCAGGGTCAATACCAGCTCCGGTTCTTCACTGCGGGTGATCGGCACCAGCACCGCGGCTTCAGGGAAACGTAGGTCGGCCTCCAGATCGTGCGGGGTATGGTTGCTTACTCGATGCAGTAGCTCGTCCAGCATGAGACTTCTCGATTCATTCGCTACCTTGCATCATGCACCAATCGTTCAAGCGGCCCAACCCCCGCACCGCGTCGTGTCGCGAAACGACAACTTGCCGCACCGGCCCGCCCACGCCAAGATAGGCGCAGCATTCAGGAATCCAAGCATGAAATTCTGCAGCCAGTGCGGTAACCCGGTGACCCAGCGCATACCCGAGGGCGACTCGCGCCTGCGCTTTGTCTGCGACACCTGCCACACCATTCACTACCAGAACCCGAACATCGTGGCCGGCTGCGTACCGACCTGGGGCAGCAAAGTCTTGCTGTGCCGTCGCGCCATCGAGCCACGACGCGGTTACTGGACGCTGCCGGCGGGCTTCATGGAAAACGGCGAAACCGTCGAACAGGCCGCCGTGCGCGAAACCGCCGAGGAAGCCTGCGCCCGGGTGCGCAACTTGAGCATCTATACGCTGATTGACGTACCGCATATCAGCCAAGTGCATGTATTCTTCCGCGCTGAGCTGGTGGACGAAGACTTCGCCGCCGGGCCCGAGAGCCTGGAAGTGCAGCTGTTCGAAGAAGCTGACATTCCTTGGGATGAACTGGCGTTCCGCACGGTGGGCCGCACCCTGGAATACTTTTATGCTGACCGGCGAGCCGAGGATTACCCGGTGCGATCCGAATCGATCCCACCGCTGGCCCAGCCTGCCAATATCTGAAAAAATAATTTAGCCGCGACACTTCCAGGGATATCGTTTCAATGCGTTGGTTGCTTGTGCTGTTCTGCTTGTCGTTCACCGCGGTGTCCCAAGCCACTTCGGTGGGAACCTACTACTCCAAGCCCATTGAAAAAGTGCTGGTGCTCAAGTCCGCCCATCAACTGCAATTGATCGTCGACGGCCAACCGCTCAGGACTTACCGTATCTCCCTGGGCAAAGGCGCCAAGAAAGGTCCCAAGCTGATCGAAGGCGACAAGCGCACCCCGGAAGGCTTCTACTGGATCGACTGGCGCAAGACCAGCGACCGCTACTACCTGTCGATGCACATCTCCTACCCCAACATCAGCGACGCCGCCCGCGCCCGACGCGAAGGCGTGGAACCGGGTGGCATGATCATGATCCACGGCACCCCGGACACCGAGGAAAACCCCGAACAGCTGTTCCACACCCTGGACTGGACCGACGGCTGCATCGCCATGCGCAATGTCGACATGCGCGAAGTGTGGAACCTGGTGCCGGATGGGACGATGATCGAGATTCGGCCGTAACCCGGCTTTTGTGACGAGACGCTTATGTGGCGAGGGAGCTTGCTCCCGCTGGGCTGCGCAGCAGACCCATGGCTATCCACTCAATTTGCCTGACACACCTTGTCGCCCGGTTTCAGGGCCGCTGCGCGCCCCCGCGGGAGCAAGCTCCCCCCCCCCCCCGCCACGGGGTCCTGTGTTTCACAGATACTGTTGTGTTGGTCTTTCGATTTATCGCGAGCAGGCTCGCTCCCACAGTGGATTGGTGCTGTTCTCAGGACTTGTGATCGACACCGTCTATTGTGGGAGCGAGCCCGCTCCGGGCGGCGATCCAACGATGAGGCCGGCCCTTACTACATCAAGTCCGGATCTCTACCCGATCCAAAGCCTTATCCGCCAGCAGCGCGCCCAGCTCGATTATCTGGAGCACCCCCAACAGCACATGCCGCCGCGAGCCCTCCATGTCAAAGGCCAGGTCATTGAGCATCGCATTGGCCGAGGCCAGGGTTTCGCTGAGGTTGGCCAGCAGGACTTCGGTATCGACCTCGTCGCTCACGGTGAACAACTGCGCCGAGGACTTGGGTTCTGACGGGTTGTCCTCGGGTTTGAGGTAATGGTCCAGCGCACGGTCAGCGGCCTCTTGCAGCTTTTCGGGGGCGTAGTCGCCGTAGGGGAAAGTGGATGTGGGCTTGCGAACGTCCGAATCATCTTTCAAAGGGAAACTCCTTGAATTAATGGAGCCCGGGACAAATTGTCCGAGCCAATACCCTGTGATTTTTTCGGTCGGTCAAGCCCGGTCGCTGAATTGGCAGCGACATTCAAAGGCTAGATCCCCCGCTTCCGAGGGACAACCCTAAAACCTTGTCGGAAACTTCGGTGCGTCTGACAGACCACCGCACCTGTGGCGAGGGGATTTATCCCCGTTGGGCTGCGCAGCAGCCCCTTGGCTGTTTATTCACGTTTCTCGTCGTACCGCGCACAGATAATGATCACCTTCCTGGATAGCATTTTCGACCTAGGTCGGGTTGCGCAGGAGAGATCAAGATTCAAACAATCCTAACCCGCTGCCCAGCCTCAAAATGCCGGGTCTGAAAAGGCAAGAGGATCTGGACCTTCAAACCCAGCCCTTCATCCAATCCCCAAGAAAGCGCCAATTCATCATTGCGCTTGCGAAGCGCTGCCGCAGCATTTGAAACAACTTGTTGCTTAGGCGCCACACGACAAAACAATTCAAGTGCCTTAGAGACCTGCGACACGCGGAGATCCGTTACACATGAAAATCGAGTGAATCGCTCGAGCAGATATCCCGCACGACGAACTTCAAGCTCATCGGAGTGCTGGCTCAAAAATATCCGAGCTTCGCTTAGCAGGTCAGAGTGGGAATACCAGACATTTTTGGCCGCACATACAAGTGCGGCGTCGTCTGCTTGATTCAATGGTTTTTTGACCAATACGCGCAAGGAGGAAGAGAGAACATAGTCTTTATCGGGCTTCAACGTCGATATCCTCAAATATTCCCGCCAGATACGGGTTAGGCGGAGCGCTGGGGTATACGATTCGAACGCTAAAACCACCCATTGCGAAGAATCTTAAAACCCCGTCGAAAACATTGATGCACTGACGGACCACTTTCCCCGTGGCGAGGGGGCTTGCTCCCGCTGGGCTGCGCAGCAGACCCAAGGTTATCAACTCCATTGGTCTGACACACCAAGCCGCCTGCTTTCATAACCGCTTCGCACTGGAACCCCAGCCCGCCCCAGCGGGAGCAAGCTCCCTCGCCACGGGGGCCTGTGCTGCGCTGATACTTTTGTGTTGGTCTTTCGATCTATCGCGAGCAGGCTCGCTCCCACAGGGTTGGGTGTAGTTCAAGGAGGTTGTGATCGACATAGCCCATTGTGGAGCGAGCCTGCTCCGGGCGGCGATCCGACGATGAGGCCGGTACTTATTGCACCAGGTCCGGATCTATACCCGCGATCCCTAGACAAAACCCTCGATTAAAAGCCATCAAGCAAGACCTCGCCACTGTCAGAAATAACAGGTAACGGATAATTCAGACGGATTACAGCCTATAAACACAACCTGATTATTTTCGACCGTACCCAGCAGAGCAGCTGGTTACAAAATCAGACCTTACGTCACGCCACAGTCATCTATGCTCACCCTCACGCAGTGAACCGAGGCGCACCCCAGCGGTGCCTTCGCAGTGCGCAACAGGTAATTAAAACTGTCAATTCGAAGAATAGGTCGTAATGAAGTATGTGATTCGATTGGCGTCCTCGTTTCAGGTGAGGTGTCCAAATCATGAGTAAAAGCAACGGTTTTGTACGGGTGGCGGCTGTCGCCGTGGTATTGGCAGGCGCGTGGCAAGCGGGCCCAAATGCGTGGGCAGCGACCCAGTACCCGATCCAGAAAGATGAACCTTGGTATCAGGCCTGGCTTCAGGTCACTGCGGATTCGAGTGTGGATATCCGCGCCACCAACCCCTCTCTGCGTTGGCGCACCGACATGGACACCCTCTATCGAGGCGACACCACCAATCAGGGGCTGGAGGCTTTCCAGGACGGGCTATTGCCCAAATCCGTCGCGTTCCCCGAAGACGAATGGATGTACGACTGGTTCAGCCACGGGGCCGGCGCCCAACGGTCGGTCTATAGCAGTACAACCCGCAGCCAGCGTATTGCCCAGAGCTTCGCCAATGAATGGGTGTTCGAGTTCAAGGCTCCCCACGGAATCGACCAGACTCAATCGGGCGGGCCCATTCCCGGGGAAGAGGAGATCAGCTACCCCGGCGGGGTCAAGGGGATATTTATCAAGCGGGCCTGCAAGAAAACCAATGATGCCGATTGCGTCGCGAACCCTAACTACCGTGAACCCACTGGCCACGAGACGATGCTGGAGGTTGCGGCGACCCGCATTGATTGGAACAAGCTCGTGCCTGTCGAAGGGTTGGCCTGGGTAACGAACAAGCAATCGCTGTGGGCGGTGGGTTCTGTGAAGATCAACCCGGTGCAAGGTGCGGATGCGCTGGCCCAAGGACTGCGAGGCTGGAGCTCGTCGCCCCCAAATCTGCGATTGGCGAGCTACCCGGAGTCCAGCTTTGCGGAATCAGCCATCGTAGCCTTTCGCGACTATAGCGACGCCAAGATCTGGGCCGTCACGGAAGCAGAAAACGGTGGCTGGGTGTATGAAGTCAGGCCGAACAGCGTGGCGGTGGATCTGTCCGGGCGTTACACCGGCAACCGTGAAGGTGCCTACGCCTTCATCGGTGGTATCAAGGGCGGGCTGTTGATGAATGCCCGCCGGTTCGAGAAAGGTGTGGGTGAGCCGGTTGAATGCATCGGCATCGAGAAAGAAGTCTGTCGCCTCGAGAACCGGCATCAATAGACGGGCCAGGAAGAGTCTCTGTGGGAGCGGGCTTGCTCGCGAAGAGGCCAGTACATCCAACATCGATGCAAGCTGACCCGACGTCTTCGCGGGCAAGCCCGCTCCCACAGTTGATTGGCGTCGGGCACATATTTCGGGCCCACTGGCGCCCCCACAGTTTCCAGGTCCACTGGAACTCACGTGGGAATCTGCTTGCGCTGACGGGCATGGTTTTGGCTATTAAACCCAGGCAATAAAAAACCCGCTGACTCAATCAGCGGGTTTCTCATTCAAACGGGCAAAGGATCAGAAATCCTCCAACCGCCACACTTCATATGCAGGCGTCTCGTAGGGATGGCTTTGCTTCAAGGCTTGCACCACCCCACTGATCAACTCATCGGCCACCACTAGCTCCACTTTCCATTCCTCGACCTGCTCGACCTGCCCCGCCTCGCCAATGAACGGCTGGCTGCCGTCCAGGGGGCGAAACTGGCCCAGGCCCAGCACTTGCCAGGCGCAGTGGTCATAGGCGCCGATTCGCCCGCCACCGGCAGCGAATACGGCGCTCTTGACCACGTCCACGTGGCTGGGCGGGACGAAGAAGCAGAGCTTGTACACGCCTTTAGTTCACCCAGACGCGTGCGTTGCGGAACATGCGCATCCATGGCGCGTCTTCGTTCCAGTCGTCCGAACGCCACGAGTTCTGCACCGCACGGAAGACACGCTCCGGGTGCGGCATCATGATCGTGACGCGGCCGTCGCGGCTGGTCAGGCCGGTGATCCCGCGCGGCGAGCCGTTCGGGTTGGCCGGGTAGGTTTCAGTGACCTTGCCGTGGTTGTCGACAAAACGCAGCGCCACACAACCGGACAGGTCGGCTTCGAGCAAGGCTTCCTCGCTTTCGAATTCCGCGTGGCCTTCTCCGTGGGCGATGGCAATCGGCATGCGCGAACCGGCCATGCCCTGCAGGAAGATCGAGTTCGACTCCTGCACCTGGACCATCGCCACGCGGGCTTCGAACTGCTCGGAACGGTTACGCACGAAGTGCGGCCAGAACTCGCTGCCCGGGATCAGCTCGTGCAGGTTGGACATCATCTGGCAACCGTTGCACACGCCAAGGGTGAAGCTGTCGGTGCGCTCGAAGAAACCCTGGAACGCATCACGGGCGCGGCTGTTGAACAGTGCCGACTTGGCCCAGCCTTCGCCGGCACCCAGCACGTCGCCGTAGGAGAAGCCGCCGCAAGCGACCATACCCTTGAAGTCGTTCAGGTCGACACGCCCGGCGAGGATGTCACTCATGTGCACGTCGATCGCGTTGAAACCGGCGCGGTCGAACGCCGCGGCCATTTCCACCTGACCGTTGACGCCCTGCTCGCGCAGGACCGCCACTTGTGGGCGAATGCCTTTTTTGATGTAAGGCGCTGCCACGTCCTGGTTTACGTCGTAGCTGAGCTTGGCGCTCAAGCCCGGGTTGTCCTCTTCCAGCAGGACGTCGAATTCCTGCTCGGCGCACTCGGCGTTATCGCGCAGGCGCTGGATCTGGTAGCTGGTTTCAGCCCACTGGCGCTGCAACAGGCGGCGCTGGCCTTCGAAGACGGTGTCGCCGTTGAAGGTGATGTTGATGTGGGCGTTGTTGATCGGCTGACCGATCACCGAGACGCAGTCGGCCAGGCCCGCAGCGCTGAACTGGGCGAGGATGTCCGGGGTGGCGTCCTGGCGAACCTGGATCACCGCACCGAGCTCTTCGTTGAACAGGATGGCCGGGATTTCCGCAGCGGATTCGGCGACGCTGTCCAGGGTCAGGCTCAGGCCACAGTGACCGGCGAAGGCCATTTCCACCACGGTGGTCAGCAGACCGCCGTCGGAACGGTCGTGGTAGGCCAGCAGATGACCGTCGGCGTTGAGGCCCTGGATCACGGCGAAGAACGCCTTCAGGTCCTCGGCATCGTCGACGTCCGGCGCTTGCGAACCGAGCTTGCCGTGCACCTGGGCCAGGATCGAAGCGCCCATGCGGTTCTGGCCACGACCCAGGTCGATCAGGATCAGGTCGGTGGTGCCCTTGTCCATGCGCAGTTGCGGGGTCAGGGTCTGGCGGATGTCGGTCACCGGGGCGAAACCGGTCACGATCAGCGACAGCGGCGAGGTCACGCTCTTGTCCACGCCTTCGTCTTTCCAGCGAGTGGCCATGGACATGGAGTCCTTGCCCACCGGAATGGTGATGCCCAGCTCCGGGCACAGCTCCATGCCGACAGCCTTGACGGTGTCGTACAGGCGGGCGTCTTCGCCCGGGTGACCGGCGGCGGACATCCAGTTGGCCGAGAGCTTGATGTCGGAAATCTTGCCAATGCGCGACGCCGCCAGGTTGGTCAGGGCCTCGCCGATTGCCATGCGGCCCGACGCCGGAGCGTCCAGCAGCGCCAGCGGCGTACGCTCGCCCATGGCCATGGCTTCACCGGTGTAGACGTCGAAGCTGGTAGCGGTCACGGCCACGTCGGCTACCGGCACCTGCCATGGGCCGACCATCTGGTCGCGGGCCACAAGGCCGGTGATGGTCCGGTCGCCAATGGTGATCAGGAAGCTTTTGCTCGCCACGGCCGGGTGATGCAACACACGCTCGATGGAGTCGGCGACGTCGAGGGTGGACGGATCGAAGTCGTCGCCCAGCTCGGTTTCGCGTACGGCCGAACGGTGCATGCGCGGGGCCTTGCCCAGCAGCACTTCCAGTGGCATGTCCACCGGGCTGTTGCCGAAGTGGCTGTCGGTGACGGTCAGTTGCGGCTCGGCAGTGGCTTCACCGACCACGGCGAACGGGCAACGCTCGCGCTCGCAGATGGCCTGGAAGCGCTCGAAGTCAGCCGGGCCGACCGCCAGGACGTAACGCTCCTGGGATTCGTTGCTCCAGATTTCGTGCGGGGCCATGCCCGGCTCATCGTTCGGAATGTTGCGCAGCTCGAATCGGCCACCACGGCCACCGTCATTGACCAGTTCCGGGAAGGCGTTGGACAAACCGCCCGCGCCGACGTCGTGGATGAAGCTGATGGGGTTCTTGTCACCCAACTGCCAGCAACGGTCGATGACTTCCTGGCAGCGACGTTCCATTTCCGGGTTTTCCCGCTGGACCGAGGCAAAATCCAGGTCCGCCGAGCTGGTGCCGGTGGCCATGGAGGACGCAGCGCCGCCGCCGAGACCGATCAGCATCGCCGGGCCACCGAGGACGATCAGCTTGGAGCCGACCACGATTTCGCCTTTCTGCACGTGTTCGGCGCGGATGTTGCCCATGCCGCCGGCGAGCATGATCGGCTTGTGGTAACCACGAACCTCTTCACCGCGCGGAGTGGCGATGGATTGTTCAAAGGTCCGGAAATAACCGGTCAGCGCCGGACGGCCGAATTCGTTGTTGAACGCAGCGCCACCCAGTGGGCCTTCGATCATGATGTCCAGGGCGTTGACGATACGCTCAGGCTTGCCGTACGGCTTTTCCCACGGCTGTTCAAAGCCCGGGATCTGCAGGTTCGACACGGTGAAGCCGGTCAGGCCAGCCTTGGGCTTGGCACCACGCCCGGTGGCGCCTTCGTCACGGATCTCGCCGCCGGAACCGGTGGATGCGCCCGGGAACGGGGCAATCGCGGTCGGGTGGTTGTGGGTCTCGACCTTCATCAGGATGTGCACCGGCTCCTGGACCGCACCGTACTGGCGGGTCTCGGGATCCGGGAAGAAACGACCGGCCACACTGCCGACGATCACCGAAGCATTGTCCTTATAAGCGGACAGCACGCCTTCGCTGTGCATTTGGTAGGTGTTCTTGATCATGCCGAACAGGCTTTTTTCCTGGCTCTGGCCGTCAATGTCCCAACTGGCGTTGAAGATCTTGTGGCGGCAGTGCTCGGAGTTGGCCTGGGCGAACATCATCAGTTCGATGTCGTGGGGGTTGCGCTTGAGGCCCTGGAAGGCGTTGACCAAGTAATCGATCTCGTCTTCGGCCAGCGCCAGGCCCAGCTCGGCGTTGGCTTTTTCCAGCGCGGCGCGACCGCCGCCCAGCACGTCGATGGCGGTCAGCGGCTTGGGCTCGGCGTGGCTGAACAGGCCGGCAGCCTGCTCCAGGTTGCCCAGCACGACCTGGGTCATGCGGTCATGCAGGCTGTCGGCGATCAGTTGGGCCTCGGCCTCGCTGAACTCACCGGCGACATAAAAGGCGATGCCGCGCTCCAGGCGCTGGATTTTCGCCAGGCCGCAGTTGCGGGCGATGTCGCTGGCCTTGCTCGACCACGGCGAAATGGTGCCGAAACGCGGCAGTACCAGGAACAGACGACCGGCCGGCTCCTGGACGGGAACGCTGGGACCGTACTTCAGAAGGCGCGCGAGCACCTGCTGTTCGTCGCCGGTCAAACCGCCGGTGACTTCGGCGAAGTGAGCGAATTCAGCATACAGGCCACTGACAGCCGGAACCTTCTGGCTCAGTTGCTCAAGGAGTTTGCTGTGGCGAAAGGCAGAAAGGGCAGGAGCGCCGCGCAGGATCAACATCTTCGGGACAGCCTCGGGAAGGGGGTGTGCTTTGAGGCCGTGCATTCTAGCCTAAACCGCTGCCAACGGCACCCGAAACGGCACGCGCAGTGGCGGCCGAATGTCGGTCTTTGCGTCAAAGGCCTGTTTGGACGCACGTTCCGTTAACTTCGATTAGATATTTTTCAGCGACCCAAACCCGGCCGCACGCCAGCCGGCTTGCGTTGCGGACATGTTTTGCAACCGCTAGCAGACTGGCCTTTTGCTGTCGAGATATGGCGGCGCAGGCCGTTTGCGTATACTGCGCAGATGTTTTCCCCAACGGCTTTGCGTCCGCGATACGCCAGATGGCTGATCGCAACCGGACTCTTCCTGGTGCTCAGTGGTTGTGTTGAGAAACCCAACACACTGGAGCGCGTAAAGGAGGATGGCGTGCTGCGGGTGGTTACCCGGAACAGCCCCGCCACCTACTTTGAGGATCGCAACGGTGAAACCGGCTTCGAATACGAGCTGGTGAAGCGCTTCGCCGACGATTTGGGGGTGGAGCTCAAGATCGAGACCGCCGACAACCTCGACGATCTGTTCAGCCAGGTCGGCAAACCCAACGGCCCGGTGTTGGCCGCCGCGGGCCTGGTCAGCAGCGAGGCGCGCAAGAAGCAGGTACGGTTCTCCCACTCCTACCTGGAAGTCACCCCGCAGATCATCTACCGCAATGGCCAGTCGCGCCCCACCGACGCGGCGGCCCTGGCGGGCAAGAAGATCATGGTGCTCAAGGGCAGCACCCACGCCGAGCAACTGGCGCAGCTCAAACAGCAGTACCCCGGCATCGAATACGAAGAGTCCGACGCGGTCGAAGTGGTCGACCTGCTGCGCATGGTCGATGAGGGTCAGATCGATCTGACCCTGGTGGATTCCAACGAAGTGGCGATGAACCAGGTGTACTTCCCCAACGTGCGCGTGGCGTTCGACCTGGGTGATGCCCGCAGCCAGAGCTGGGCGGTGGCTCCCGGCGAAGACAACAGCCTGCTAAACGAGATCAACAGCTACCTGGACAAGGTGCAGAAGAACGGCACCCTGCAACGGCTGAAGGATCGCTACTACGGGCACGTCGATGTCCTTGGCTACATGGGCGCCACCACCTTCGCCCAGCATTTGCAGCAACGCCTGCCCAAGTACGAACAGCACTTCAAGGCCTATGCCAAGCAGGAGAAAGTCGATTGGCGCCTGCTGGCCGCCATCGGCTATCAGGAATCGCTGTGGCAACCGGCGGTCACGTCCAAGACCGGCGTGCGTGGCCTGATGATGCTGACCCAGAACACTGCCCAGGCGATGGGCGTGTCCAACCGCCTGGATCCGAAGCAGAGCATCATGGGCGGTGCCAAATACCTGGCCTATATGAAGGATCAGTTGGACGAAAGCATCGAAGAGCCGGACCGCACCTGGTTCGCCCTCGCCGCCTATAACGTCGGCAGCGGGCACCTGGACGACGCCCGCAAACTGGCGGCCAAGGAAGGGTTGAACCCGAACAAATGGCTGGACGTGAAAAAGATCCTGCCGCGCCTGTCGCAGAAACAGTGGTACAGCAAGACCCGCTACGGCTATGCCCGCGGCGGCGAGCCGGTGCATTTCGTGGCGAACATCCGGCGCTACTACGACATCCTCACCTGGGTCACGCAGCCGCAGCTTGAAGGCAACCAGGTGGCCGAGGGCAACCTGCATGTGCCGGGTGTCGACAAGAGCAAGCCAAACCAGGAAACACCGCCGCTCTAAAGCCTGCCAACCCCGCCAGTCGAGCAATAACCCCGTGGCGAGGGAGCTTGCTCCCGCTGGGGCGCGCAGCGGCCCTAAAATCCAAGCACCCGGTATGTCAGGCAGGTGGTCGACTTCAATAGGGCTGCTTCGCAGCCCAGCGGGAGCAAGCTCCCTCGCCACAAGAGCTTTCCCCTACTGACTGACCCTACTGACTGAATTGAGGCATGCCGCCCCACCGTAGGCGGTGGGCTCAGGGTTTCGCGGCCGCCAGGATCAACGCCTTCATCTCCGCCACCGCCGGCTTGAACCCGACAAATAGCGCATGGGCCACCAGCGCATGGCCGATATTCAGTTCGTTGATGCCCTTGATGGCCGCGACGGCTTCGACGTTGTGGTAATGCAGGCCGTGGCCGGCGTTGACGATCAGGCCTTGGGCCAGGCCGAAGGTGACGCCATCGGCCACGCGCTGCAGTTCATCGGCCACCTCCATGGGCGTCTCGGCATCAGCGTAGCGGCCGGTGTGCAGTTCGATAGCCGGTGCGCCGACTCGCTTGGACGCTTCGATCTGCCGCTCGTCGGCATCGATGAACAGCGAGACCTCGGCGCCGGTTTTCGACAGGCGCTCCACCGCCGCCTTGATCCGCGCTTCCTGCCCCGCCACGTCCAGGCCGCCTTCGGTGGTCAGTTCCTGGCGCGTCTCCGGCACCAGGCAGATGTGCGCCGGACGGATGCGCTCGGCGAACGCCATCATTTCTTCGGTCACGCCCATTTCGAAATTCATGCGGGTTTGCAGCACATCCTTGAGCAGCAGCACGTCGCGCTCCTGGATGTGCCGGCGGTCTTCACGCAGGTGCACGGTGATGCCGTCGGCGCCCGCCTCCTCGGCGTCCAATGCGGCCTTGACCGGGTCAGGGTAGCGCGTACCGCGGGCCTGGCGCAGGGTGGCGACATGGTCGATGTTCACGCCGAGAAGAATGCGATGGCTGGTGCTCACGTAAAAGCGCTCCTGAATGGACAAATATTCGGCCCACAGCATACGGGTTGCTCAGGGCTTGCGAAACAACTCGCGACTGACCAATGGCCGCCCGCCCAGGTGAACCGCCAGGGCCTGGCGCATCAGCCGTTTGGCGGCAGCCAGGGCGCCCGGCGCACTCCAGTCGGCCTCGGCCATGGCCAAAAGCTCGGCGCCGTTGAACAGCCCGGGTTGCAGCAGGTAGACCCGTTCAAGGCCCGCGTCCACTTGCAAGCGGTACAAGCCGTCTGCCGCGATGGGCTCGCCGTGCAGGTCGGTGTCGAGAGCAAAACCGTAGCCCAGGTCGTTCAGCAGCCGCCATTCGAACGAGCGCAGCAACGGCTCCAGCGGGCGGCCTTCGGCCAGGGCCAGTAGTGTGGCGGCGTAGTGATCGAAGACCGCCGGGTGAGGATCTTCGGCAGGCAACAGGCGGATCAGCAGTTCATTGAGGTACATGCCGCTGAACAACGCTTCGCCGTTGAGCCAGGCGGCAATGCCGTTGCTTTCCATGCGGCCGACATTCTTCAGTTCGCCCCGCCCGCGAAACTCCACCTCCAGCGGCACGAACGGCCGCGCCAGCGTCCCGGCCTTGCCCCGCGCCCCCCGCAACACCGCCCGCAGCCGGCCCAGGGGGGTGAGAAAGTCGACCAGGGCGCTGCTTTCGCGGTAGGCGCGTGAGTGCAGGACGTAGGCGGGTTGGGCGATGGGTTGGGAGGGGGACATGGGGGCCTGAATATCAAAAGATATCGACTGTTGAAGAAAGCTTTGTGGCGAGGGAGCTTGCTCCCGCTGGGCTGCGAAGCAGCCCCAAGATCAGCGACTTTGTTCAGTCAGACACACCGCATTGCCTGATTTCACGACTGCTTCGCAGCCGAACGGGAGCAAGCTCCCTCGCCACAGGAGCCCGCCCACATGAACCTGGGGTTACAGATCGCCGTAACCCAACGAACGCAGCGCCCGCTCGTCATCCGACCAACCACCCTTCACCTTGACCCACAGGTTGAGCATGATCTTGGAGTCGAACAGCAGCTCCATGTCCTTGCGCGCTTCGGTGCCGATGCGCTTGATGCGCTCGCCCTTGTCGCCAATGATGATCTTCTTCTGGCCGTCACGCTCGACGAGGATCAAGGCGTGGATGTGCAGGGTCTTGCCCTGCTGCTTGAACTCTTCGATTTCCACGGTGATCTGGTACGGCAGCTCGGCGCCCATCTGGCGCATGATTTTCTCGCGCACCAGTTCGGCGGCGAGGAAGCGGCTGCTGCGGTCGGTGATCTGGTCTTCGGGGAAGAAGTGATCGTTTTCCGGCAGATGCTCGGCAATCACCCGCTCCAGCGCGTCGAGGTTATGGCCGTGCTGGGCGGAGATGGGGATGATCTGGGCGTTGGGCAGCTGTTCCTGCAACCAGGTCAGGTGCGGCATCAGCTCGGCCTTGTCCTCGATGCGGTCGGTCTTGTTCAGCGCCACGATCAACGGGCCGGTCACGTACTGGACGCGCTCGAGGACCATCTGGTCTTCTTCGGTCCATTTGGTGCGGTCGACCACGAAGATCACCACGTCGACGTCTTTCAACGCCGCCGAAGCGGTCTTGTTCATGTAGCGGTTCAGGGCCTTTTCGCCGCCCTTGTGCATGCCCGGGGTATCGACGTAGATCGCCTGCACGGCGCCTTCGGTCTTGATGCCCAGCATGTTGTGGCGGGTGGTCTGGGGCTTGCGCGAGGTGATCGCCAGTTTCTGGCCGAGGATGTGGTTGAGCAATGTGGACTTGCCCACGTTCGGCCGGCCGACGATGGCGACATAGCCGCAGCGGGTAACATTTGTATCAGTCATTGCCATTCTCCACACCCAGGGCAATCAGTGCTGCGGCGGCCGCTACCTGTTCGGCAATACGACGACTCACACCCTGACCCCGGCTTTTTTCATTCAATAAGACGACTTCGCATTCGACGAAGAAGGTTCGGCAATGCGGCTCGCCCTGGATATCCACGACCTCGTAGCGCGGCAGCTCGCAGCTGCGCGATTGCAAGAACTCCTGCAAACGGGTCTTCGGGTCCTTGTTGGTGTCTACCAGTGTCAGGCTGTCGATCTCGGAGGTCAGCCAGGCCAGCACCCGCTCACGGGCCATTTCCATGCCGGAATCCAGGTAGATCGCACCGATCAAGGCTTCCAGGGCATCGGCCAGGATCGACTCGCGACGGAAGCCGCCGCTTTTCAATTCGCCAGAGCCCAGGCGCAGGTATTCGCCCAGGTCGAAACCGCGGGCCAGTACGGCCAGGGTCTCACCTTTTACCAATCGTGCGCGCAAACGCGACAACTGGCCTTCGCGGGCCAGCGGGAAACGCTCGAACAGCGCCTCGCCGGCGACGAAGTTGAGGATGGCGTCACCGAGGAATTCCAGGCGCTCGTTGTTGCGCCCGGCAAAACTGCGGTGGGTGAGGGCCAGGAGCATCAGCTCCTGGTCCTTGAAGGTGTAGCCGAGCTGACGCTCGAGACGGCTTAGAGAAACGCTCACGGTTTACCCACGCTGAGTTCGTGGCTGGATTCCACCGCCAGGGCAAGGCGCCGTTGGCTTGGGACAATTAACGCTGTGTTCAAAAATGATGTCCTGAGTATCGTTGGCGCCTTATGCAGGCTCCAGAAATGCATTCGGCGCTGTGTTCAACAGCGCCGTGTGTGATTACTTGATCAGGCCGACCCGCGAGAAGTTCGGCAGGTGACTGAGTTTGGGTTCCGGCCAGCTCATCCATACGGCGAAGGCCTTGCCGACGATGTTCCGGTCGGGGACCATGCCCAGCAGGTCCTTGGGAATGTTCGGGTCATCCCAGTAACGGCTGTCGTTGGAGTTGTCGCGGTTGTCGCCCATCATGAAATAGTGCCCCGCCGGTACCGTCCAGGAATGGTCCGGGGTGGCGCGATAACGGCTCATTTCCTTGCGGATCAGGTGCTCGGCCTCGCCGAGTTTTTCCTTGTAGAGCTCGGCACTGCCCAGCGTGCCCGGCTCGGAACCGATCAACTGCTCGGCCACCGATTCGCCGTTGACGAACAGCCGCTTGTCGGCGGTATAGCGGACCGTGTCGCCCGGCAGGCCAACCACGCGCTTGATGTAGTTGACATTCGGATCGCTGGGGAAGCGGAACACCATCACATCGCCGCGTTGCGGGTCCCCTACCTCGATGACCTTCTTGTCGATCACCGGCAGGCGGATCCCGTAGGAAAACTTGTTCACCAGGATGAAGTCGCCCACGTCCAGGGTCGGCTTCATCGAGCCGGACGGAATCTGGAACGGTTCCACCAGGAACGAGCGCAGTACCAGCACGATGAACAGCACCGGGAAGAACGACTTGCCGTACTCGACCAGCAGCGGTTCCTTGTTGAGTTTTTCGACCACCACGCCATCCGGCTGGCTGACGCTGCCCTGATAAGAGGCAATGGCCGCCCGGCGCCGGGGCGCCAGGAACAACAGATCAAGCAACGCCAACAAGCCGCAGACAAACACGGCGATCACCAGCAACAGCGGGAAATTTAGCGACATAGGACCTAACTATCCAACCTGAGCACTGCAAGGAAGGCTTCCTGTGGAATTTCCACGTTACCGACCTGCTTCATGCGTTTTTTACCGGCCTTCTGCTTTTCCAACAGCTTGCGCTTACGGCTGACGTCGCCGCCGTAGCACTTGGCCAATACGTTCTTTCTGAGCGCCTTGACGGTTGTCCGCGCCACAATCTGCCCGCCGATGGCGGCCTGGATTGCTACGTCGAACATCTGCCGCGGAATCAGTTCCTTCATCTTCTCGGTCAATGCACGACCTTTGTAGTGCGCGTTGTCACGGTGCACGATCAATGCCAGGGCATCGACTTTCTCACCGTTGATCAGCACATCCAGCTTCACCAGATTAGCCGATTGGTAACGATCGAAATGATAGTCCAGCGAAGCATAGCCGCGACTGGTGGACTTCAGGCGATCGAAGAAGTCCAGCACCACTTCGTTCATCGGCAGGTCGTAGGTCACCTGGACCTGCGAACCCAGGAACAGCATGTCGTGCTGCACGCCACGCTTCTCGATGCACAAGGTAATGACGTTACCCAGGTGCTCTTGAGGCACAAGGATGTTGGCGCGCACGATCGGCTCGCGCATGTCTTCGATGGCCGACAGGTCCGGAAGCTTGGACGGGTTGTCGACGTAGATGGTTTCACCGTTCTTGAGCAGCAGCTCGAAGATTACCGTCGGCGCGGTGGTGATCAGGTCCAGGTCGTACTCGCGCTCCAGGCGCTCCTGGATGATTTCCATGTGCAGCATGCCCAGGAACCCGCAACGGAAACCGAAGCCCAGGGCGTCGGAGCTTTCCGGCGTGTACTGCAGGGACGAGTCGTTCAGGGTCAGCTTTTGCAGGGCTTCGCGGAAGTCTTCGAAGTCGTCGGAGCTGACCGGGAACAGACCGGCATAGACCTGGGGCTGGATACGCTTGAAACCTGGCAGCACATCGACATCAGGGGTGGAACTCAAGGTCAGGGTGTCGCCGACCGGCGCCCCGTGAATGTCCTTGATGCCGGCGATGATGAAGCCCACTTCACCGGCCTTCAGGTCAGTGGTGGCGGTGTGTTTCGGGTTGAATACACCGACGCTGTCCACCAGGTGGATCTTGCCGGTGGATTTGACCAGGATCTTGTCGCCCTTCTTCACGCGGCCATGACGCACACGCACCAGGGAGACGACGCCCAGGTAGTTGTCGAACCAGGAGTCGATGATCAACGCTTGCAGCGGATCTTCGATGTTGCCGGTCGGCGCGGGGATGGTGGTCACCAGGCGCTCGAGCACTTCGTCCACGCCCAGGCCGGTCTTGGCGCTGCAGGTGACCGCGTCAGTGGCGTCGATGCCGATGATTTTCTCGATTTCTTCTTTCACGCGGTCCGGATCGGCCTGGGGCAGGTCGATCTTGTTCAGCACCGGCATGACTTCCAGGCCTTGTTCGATGGCCGTGTAGCAGTTGGCAACCGACTGGGCCTCGACGCCCTGGCCGGCATCGACCACCAGCAACGCACCTTCACAGGCCGCCAGGGAACGACTGACTTCATAGGTGAAGTCGACGTGGCCGGGGGTGTCGATGAAGTTCAACTGATAGGTGATGCCGTCGCGGGCTTTGTAATAGAGGGTGACGCTGTGGGCCTTGATGGTGATGCCGCGCTCACGCTCGAGGTCCATGGAGTCCAGGACCTGGGCTTCCATTTCGCGTTCGGCCAGGCCGCCGCACATCTGGATGAAGCGATCAGCCAGCGTCGACTTACCATGGTCAATGTGGGCGATGATGGAGAAATTGCGGATATGACTCAAATCACTCACGGATCAACACTCAAAAAGGCTGCAGGCATGGCCCGCCGAAAAATAGCCGGGAATTGTACCTGATACCGCGCACAAGCGTCACGTTCGCCTGTCGATGGCCGCTCAAATCAAAACGCCGCGTCCATGTGGCAACCATCTTTCATTAAGGAACTGAAACGCTTTTGTGGCGAGGGAGCTTGCTCCCGCTGGGCTGCGCAGCGGCCCTTTTTGTGGGTGCTCGCACCCAAGCGGGAGCAAGCTCCCTCGCCACGATGAACTTGGATCAACCCGCCCGGCGCAGCAGCCAGAGCCCCGCCAGCGCACAGACCCCGGCAGGTACCAGCACCGCGAACAGCGGCGAGAAACCGAACACCAGGCTCGACGGCCCCAGCAGATCCTGGGCGATACGGAAGGTGAACCCCACCAGTACGCCGGTAAACACCCGCTGACCCAGGGTCACCGAGCGCAGTGGGCCGAAGATGAAGGAGATCGCCATCAGCACCAGGGCGGCCGTGACCAACGGTTGCAACACCTTGACCCAAAAAGCCAGCCAGTAGCGACCGTTGTTCAGGCCCTGGTCCGCCAGGTAGTGGATGTAGCCCCACAACCCGGTAATCGACAGGGACTCCGGCGCCATCACCACGGTGCTGAGCAGTTGCGGGCTGATGGACACCTCCCAGCGTTCCTGCGGGGCAGCGACCACTTCGGTGCGCTTGTCGTGGAACAGCGTGGTGGTGACGTCGGTCAGCTGCCAGTGGTCCTCGGCAAAGTTCGCGCGCTTGGCGAAGCTCGACGAAAGCATGTGCCGCTGGTCGTCGAAGCGATAACGGGTCACGCCATAAAGAACGCCGTTGGGCTGCACCGAGTTGATGTGGATGAACTCGTCGCCCTGGCGGTGCCACAAGCCATGCTTGGCACTTTGCGCATCGCCGCCACCCTGGGCCAGGGACCGGTTGGCCTGAGCGGTGTTCTCGGTGGCCGGGGCGATGTATTCGCCAATCAGCACACCCACCAGCATCAGCACCAGCATCGGCTTCATCACCGCCCAGACGATCCGGCCGATGGACACGCCGGCAGCGCGCATGATGGTCAGCTCGCTGTTGCTCGCCAGGCTGCCCAGGCCGATCAGGCAACCGATCAATGCCGCCATCGGCAGCATGTCGTACAGTCGCCGTGGCGCGGTCAACAGCACGTAGCTCGCCACGTCCGCCAGGGTATAGGTGTCGCTGACGTCGCTCATTTCATCGATGAAGGCAAACAGCGTCGCCAGGCCAAGGATGATCCCCAACACTGCGAGGATCGCCATGAACACACTGCTGCCGATGTAGCGGTCAAGTTTAACCACGGGCCACCTCCGACAAGCTGCGGCGGCTGGCAAGCTTCAGGCGTAGCGGCTCCCAATAGAGCAGCCCCAGGCCAATGGCCAGGAAGATCCCGTGGACCCACCACAAGCCAAGCGTCGGAGGGATCTTGCCTTTCTCCAGGGCACCGCGGGCGGAAATCAGGATGGTCAGGTACGCCATATACAGAAGGATCGCCGGCAGCAGCTTGAGGAAACGACCCTGGCGAGGATTGACCCGCGCCAGCGGGACCGCCATGAGGGTCACGATGAAGACCAGCAGCGGCAGCGACAGGCGCCATTGCAACTCGGTGCGCGCGCGGATGTCGCTGTTGCCCAGCAGGCTGGCGGTGGGCATTGCGTCGCGGTCGGTGACTTCTTCACTGACATCGGGCTTGGGCAGCAGCACGCCATAGGTTTCGTACTGGATGGCCCGGTAGTCGGCCTGGCCGGGCTTGCCGTCATAGCGATAGCCGTTCTCCAGGATCAGGTAGCGGTTGCCCTCGGGGCTGATCTGCTGCTTGCCCTTCTCGGCCACCAGCACGGAAATGCCGCGATCCTTGCCACCCTCGGCAGACAGGTTCTTTTGCGTAATGAAGACACCGCCCAGATTGATCCGGTCGTCCGACAGTTGTTCGGTGTAAGTGACCCGCGTCCCGTCGCGCAGGGCCTGGAAACGCCCCGGCACCAAGGTGTCGAATTCGGTCATTGCGTCCTGTTGGTTGATCAGCAACTGGAACTGGTTGGCGCCCTGGGGCGCCAGGCTCAGGCTAAGCCAAGCCACCACCAGCGCGACCAGCGCCGCTGGGAAAAGCGTGATGCGGAACAGACGTTGCTGGCTCATGCCGGTGGCCGACAGCACGGTCATTTCACTGTCCAGGTACAAGCGGCCGTAGGCCAGCAAAATACCCAGGAACAACCCCAGCGGCAGAATCAGTTGCAGGAAGCCGGGCAGCCGGAACCCCATGATCAGGAACAGCGAGCCCGGGTCCAGGGCGCCGGAAGCCGCCTGGGCGAGGTATTTGATGAAGCGCCCGCTCATGATGATGACCAGCAGCACGGCACTGACCGCGCTCAGGGTCAGCAGGACTTCGCGGGATAGATAACGGAAGACGATCAAACCAGACACTCCAGGGTTGTCAGGCTAAGGCGGCCAAACAAGCAAACAGATCGAGCCGGCCCGCCACAGCGCGCCGCCGAAAAAAGAGCCGCATTATCCTGTGATTGTAGGCGCCTGTCACTTCGCACGCTTTAACCCCGTGGCTAAACGCACAGAAGCAGCCTTGACACCGGGGTTGTCAGGCTCGGGCGCCGGGGTTCAAACTGCGGCCTTTGTCGCCGGCGCGACCGTGACTGCTTCACTCAGGACTTGTGGCGAGGGAGCTTGCTCCCGCTGGACTGCGTAGCAGACCCCGCTTTTTCGCGGTTGCTGTGCAACCGAGCGGGAGCAAGCTCCCTCGCCACAGTCAGCGCCTGGCATCTTGACCAATCACTCAGGGATCCGGACATGGAACTGGTTGTAAAAAGCGTCAGCCCAGAAACGTTGAAAACCGCCACGCTGGTGGTGGCCGTTGGTGAGAACCGCAAGCTCGGCGTCGTCGCCAGCCAACTCGACGCCCTGAGCGGCGGTGCAATTACTGCCGTGCTCAAGCGTGGCGACCTGGCCGGCAAGGTCGGCCAGAGCCTGTTGCTGCACAGCCTGCCCAATCTCAAGGCCGAGCGCGTGCTGCTGGTGGGCGTGGGCAAGGACACCGAACTGGGCGACCGGCCGTTCCGCAAAATCATCGCCGGCGCGCTGGGCACCCTCAAGGGCCTGGGCGGCGGTGAGGCGACCCTGGCCCTGGATGAACTGGTGGTCAAGGGCCGCGACAGCTACGGCAAGAACCGTCTGCTGGCTGAAACCCTGGTGGATGGCGAATACCAGTTCGACCGTTTCAAGAGCCAGAAAGCCGAACCCCGCGCCCTGAAGAAAATCACCCTGCTGACCATCAAGGCCGCCCAGGCCGAAGTGCAGCGCGCCGTGACCCACGCCACCGCGATTGCCAACGGCATGGCGTTCACTCGCGATCTGGGCAACCTGCCGCCGAACATCTGCCACCCGACGTTCATGGGGGAACAAGCCAAGGCACTGGGTAAGGAATTCAAGGGCCTGAAGGTCGAAGTCTTCGACGAGAAGAAGATCAAGGACCTGGGCATGGGCTCGTTCTACGCCGTCGGCCAGGGCAGCGCCCAGCCACCGCGCCTGATCGTCATGCAATACAACGGCGGCAAGAAATCCGAGAAGCCTTACGCACTGGTCGGCAAGGGCATCACCTTCGACACCGGCGGCATCAGCCTCAAGCCGGGCGCCGGCATGGACGAGATGAAGTACGACATGGGCGGTGCCGCCAGCGTGTTCGGCACCCTGCGTGCCGTGCTCGAACTGAAACTGCCGATCAACCTGGTGTGCATCCTCGCCTGCGCTGAGAACATGCCCAGCGGCACGGCCTCGCGCCCGGGCGACATCGTCACCACCATGAGCGGCCAGACCGTGGAGATTCTCAACACCGACGCCGAAGGCCGCCTGGTGCTGTGTGACGCCCTCACCTACTCCGAGCGCTTCAAGCCGCAAGCGGTGATCGACATTGCGACCCTGACCGGCGCCTGCGTCGTCGCCCTCGGCGCTCACACCTCGGGCCTTTTGGGCAACAACGACGAGCTGATCGGCCAACTGCTCAGCGCCGGCCAGCAAGCCGACGACCGCGCCTGGCAACTGCCGTTGTTTGATGAGTACCAGGAGCAACTGGACAGCCCGTTCGCCGACATCGCCAACATCGGCGGCCCGAAAGCCGGGACCATCACCGCTGCGTGCTTCCTGTCGCGCTTCACCAAGAACCTGAACTGGGCGCACCTGGACATCGCCGGCACAGCCTGGACCAGCGGCGGCAAGGACAAGGGCGCCACCGGTCGTCCGGTTCCGCTGCTGACCCAGTACCTGCTGGACCGCGCCAAGGCCTGACACCGATGACCGTTTCTGGCGCCGCCTGCGGGTGGCGCCAGCAACGGCTCAGGAACCGCAATGACCAAAGTCGATTTCTACATCCTGCCCAGCGCCGATCCGTCGGCGCGGCTGGATTTCGCCTGCAAGCTCACCGAAAAGGCCTGGCGCATGGGCCATCGCATCTACCTGCATTGCAGCGATGCCGCCCAGCGCGAGGACCTCGATGCGCGCCTGTGGGCGTTCAAGGGCGAAAGCTTCGTGCCCCATGGCCCGGCCGAGAGCGAACCCGAAGGGCTGATCGTGCTGGGGCTGGGGGATGACTGCGGGCAGCACCAGGACCTGCTGGTCAACCTTGACCTGAAAGTACCGGTCTTTGCCCAACGCTTCGCCCGGGTGGCGGAAGTGGTGGTGGAAGACCCGACCATCCGGCAAGCCGCACGCGAGAGTTTCCGTTTCTACCGCGAACAGGGCTATCCTCTGCAAGACCACCGTTTAAAGCGACTCTGAGCCTACGATGGACACGCCAAAACCACCACAAAAACCCGCGCACCTGCTGGATGACCTTGAGTCGATCCGCCAATTGCTCGGCGACGACACCCTGCAACCGCCCCTGTTGACCGACACGGTCGTGCAAGCGCCCGTGCACGAAGAACAGATCCCGCTGCTGTTCGACCCGATCAACGGCCAGCCCGAACCCAAGCCTGTCGCCAAGCCCGAAACCAAGGGCCCCGACGCGTTGCTGCACCTGGACAGCGAGCTGCGGGCCGCCGCGCAGTTGATCATGCAAGACGTCATCGACGACTTCGCTCCGCACATCGAGACCGAGATCAAGCGCCGGCTGGATGCACGGATGGAGCGGTTGCTGAGTCAGTACGAGTAATCCTCTCCCGCCGGACTGCTCAGTGACTTATAGGCTTGTGAACACTCTGTGGGAGCGGGCTTGCTCGCGAAGGCGGTGTATCAGTGGCATATGGATTAACTGACACACCGCC
>NZ_JALJDX010000196.1 GCF_022952855.1 Pseudomonas sp. RGM2987
AAAAAGTCCTGGGCCTGCTGCGCAGTCCGGCGGGAGCAAGCTCCCTCGCCACGGATGTGTTCCAGGCTTTCTGAGTTGCAAACAGAACCAATGTGGGAGCGGGCTTGCTCGCGAATGCGGTTCACCATTCAACATCTATGCAAGCTGATCCAACGCTTTCGCGAGCAAGCTCGCTCCCACAGGAGTTCGCGTGATCCTATTGGATATCTTCCGGCTTGACGATCACCCAGTTCTTGTCCGCCGTCACCGGCAGCCCTTCCTTGGCCTGGGCGGCGGCGTGCTTGGCCATCATGCCGTTGATCTGGGTCATGTATTTGTCCTTGCGGTTGACCCACAGGTGGATGCCGCCCTTGGCCACGTCCACATCGTGGAACAGCATGTAGCCGTCGCTGCTTGGCGTGTCGCCGCCGACGAGCACCGGTTTTTTCCATTCGTCGATGTAGGTCAGGATCGCCGCATGCTTGCCCGCCATCCAGGTCGCCGGGGTCCACAGGTAGGGCGTGTATTCCAGGTCCAGGTTGGCCTTCTCGTCATACTTGCCGGCGGTGATCTGCTTGCGGGCGGTGGTCAGCTCGCCGCTCTTGCGGTCCTTGAGCAGCGTGGTCACGCCGATGACGTTCTGGGGCTTGAGGTTGTAGCCATACTTCGGATCGGCGGCGACCATGCGCACCAGCTCCTCGGAAGCGGCGGTCATGACATACACCTCGATGCCATTTTCCATCAGCTTGTTGTACAGCTCGGCCTGGCCGGTGAAGACTTTTGGCGGATTGACGTTGTAGTTGACCACCTTGTCGCCATCGTAATACGTAGTCGGTACCGGCTTGCCGGAAGCCATCAACTCGTCGACGTAGCCCTTGAGCTCCTTGAGGGTAAAGCCTGAAAACACCTGGGCCACCCACGGGTAGCAGACCATGTCGTCCACTTCGCACAGGCGATAGTAGTAACTGAACAGGCTTTCCTTGTGATCCGCCGTGTCCTTGAACGGCATCAGCTTCAAGGACGGGTCCAGGGTCTCGCGGGTGATGAGGCCTTTGTTCTCCATGAACGGCAGCAACGATTCCTCAAGGTCGTAGCGGTAACTGGTGTTGTCCATGTCGAACACCGCGAAGTTACCTTTGTTGGCGTTGGCCGCGATCATCGCGTCCAGGGCCTTGGCCTGCTCTGCCGGCCAGTGCTTGAGTTCGGTAGCGAGGGCCTGGCCGGCCAGGCCCAGGCTCAAGGCGACAGCGAGAAAACGAGGTGCGAGCTTCATCGGCATTTCTCCCAGGTTTGAAGAACCCGACGCTAACAAATGCCTGTGACAGATATCGCCTGCCCGCGACCGCTTGCGTCTTGATCGCGTCAGCGACATGTCCGTAAACGCCACAGCCTTATTCCATAAACGACAATCTACATGCCTTTTTAATATTAATTCATTAGTTATCAGGCTGTTAGGCTTCCCGGTTCGCAGTCGCGGCTTCAGGCGACTGGCACAAGTCTTATCGGAGTCTTTTGATGAATCTGCCGCTGATCCTCAATCTGCTGGTGTTTCTCGCCCTGCTGTTCGGCCTGGCGCAAACCCGCCATGGCAGCTGGAGCCTGGCGAAAAAAGTGCTGTTGGCGCTGGTGCTGGGCGTTGTGTTCGGTATTGCCCTGCACACGATCTACGGTGCCGGTAACCCGGTGCTCAAGGCGTCCATCGGCTGGTTCGACCTGGTGGGCAACGGTTACGTGCAGTTGCTGCAAATGATCGTCATCCCGTTGGTTTTCGCCTCGATCCTCAGCGCCGTGGCCCGCCTGCATAACGCCTCGTCCCTGGGCAAGATCAGCTTTCTGACCATCGGCACGCTGCTGTTCACCACCGCTATCGCCGCGCTGATCGGCATCGGTCTGACCAACCTGTTCGGCCTCACCGCCGAGGGTCTGGTGGCCGGCACCCAGGAACTGGCGCGCCTGCAAGTGATCCAGAGCGACTACGCCGGCAAGGTCGCCGACCTGAACATCCCACAGTTGCTGCTCTCGTTCATTCCGCAAAATCCCTTCGCCGACCTGGCCCGGGCCAAGCCAACCTCGATCATCAGCGTGGTGATCTTTGCGGCCTTCCTCGGTGTCGCGGCCTTGCAGTTGCTCAAGGATGACGTGGAAAAAGGTCAGAAAGTGATCAACGCCATCGACACTCTGCAAAGCTGGGTGACGCGCCTGGTGCGCCTGGTGATGAAGCTGACCCCCTACGGCGTGCTGGCGCTGATGACCAAAGTGGTGGCCGGTTCCAACCTGCAGGACATCATCAAGCTCGGCAGTTTCGTGGTGGTGTCGTACCTGGGGCTGGGCCTGATGTTCGTGGTCCACGGCCTGCTGGTGTCCGCCGCCGGGATCAATCCGCTGCGGTTCTTCCGCAAGATCTGGCCGGTGCTGACCTTCGCCTTCACCAGCCGCTCCAGCGCCGCGACCATTCCGCTGAGCATCGAAGCCCAGACCAGCCGCCTCGGCATCCCGCGGGCCATTGCCAGCTTCAGCGCTTCGTTCGGCGCCACCATCGGCCAGAACGGTTGCGCCGGTCTTTATCCGGCGATGCTGGCGGTGATGGTCGCGCCGACGGTGGGCATCAATCCGTTGGATCCGCTATGGATCGCGACGCTGGTGGCGATTGTGACCTTGAGTTCGGCCGGGGTGGCCGGCGTCGGGGGCGGCGCGACGTTTGCCGCGTTGATCGTACTGCCGGCCATGGGCTTGCCGGTCTCGCTGGTGGCACTGCTGATTTCCGTCGAGCCATTGATCGACATGGGCCGCACGGCGTTGAACGTCAGCGGCTCGATCACCGCCGGGGCGATTACCAGCCAGGTGATGCAGCAGACTGACAAGGCGTTGCTGGAAGCCGAGGAGCATGGGGAGCTGGCACACGCCTGACCGGCGGTGCCTGTTAGATCGCCTTCGCGAGCAAGCCCGCTCCCACAGTTAACCGGGTTTTGTCAGGAAGAACTCGGTCGGCTGTGGGAGCGGGCTTGCTCGCGAAGCTCTTGCTGTTAAAGCTTTTCCCACACCTCAAAACTGTACGCCGGCTTATCCCCTTCGGCCGGATTGGGCTGGTTCGACACCAACGCCCACTGGCTTGCATCAAATTCCGGAAACCAAGCGTCCCCCACCGGGCTCAGCGCCACGCGGGTCAGGTACAACCGATCCGCCTGCTCGAGTGCCTGGGCATACAGCTGGGCACCGCCGATCAGCATCAGCTCATCGACGCCCTGGGCCAGCGCCCACGCCTCGGCCCTCTCGACGGCAGCCTCCAGCGAGGAGAAGACTTCCGCGCCCTCCAGCAGCAGGCCAGGCTGGCGACTGACCACGATGTTCAAGCGCCCGGGCAACGGACGACCGAGGGAATCCCAGGTCTTGCGCCCCATGATGATCGGTTTGCCCAGGGTCGTGGCCTTGAAGTATTTGAAATCCCCCGGCAGGTGCCAGGGCATGCTGTTGTCGATGCCGATCACTCGGTTTTCACCGAGGGCTGCGATCAAGCTTAAAGGGAGAGTTTTTTTCATGACGGCGAGGATACCAGAGCCCCGGCGTACCCCGACAGGCGCCACAGCGGTTATCCTCAACGCTCATTTGCAACGGAAGCGCCCGTGACTGGACCCCTGACTGAACTGCAAAGCCTCTGGCTGACCGAGACGATCCGCCTGCGTGAAGAGCACGCCGGCCCATTGGAAGACCAGGAAGCCAATCGCCTGGCCCGTGCGGCGGGCGGCGATTTATCCGGCCGTATCCGCCAGCGCGCCCTGCACCTGGCCGAGCGCGACGGCTTGACCCAGGCCTTGCGCCATTGGCTGCAAGGGGCGCGCCTGGCGCTGCTGGTATTGGCGGCGCTCGCCATCGTCAGCGGTGCCGGCCTGGGGTTCGCCGCGCTGGGCGACGGACAGGCACCGGTCAATGTGTTCTGGGCCCTGGGCAGTCTGCTCGGGTTGAATCTGATCCTGCTGATTGGCTGGGCGCTTGGCCTGGTATTCGCCGCAGAGCAAGGCGCCACGCTGGGGCGTCTATGGCTGTGGCTCAGCGAAAAACTAGCCCGGGACGCCAAGGCCGCCCAACTGGCGCCGGCATTGTTGCTGTTGCTGCAACGCCACAAGCTCAATCGCTGGACCCTCGGCGCGCTGGTCAACGGCTTGTGGTTGCTGGCGATGCTCAGTGCACTGGCCATCGTCCTGATGCTGATGGCGACCCGGCGCTATGGCTTTGTCTGGGAGACCACCATTCTCGGCGGCGAGACCTTCGTCGCCGTGACCCGGACTTTGGGCGCGTTGCCGGCGCTGCTGGGGTTCAGCGTGCCGAGCGTGGACATGATCCGCGCCAGCGGCGACGGCGCCCTCAATCTCGAAAGCGCGCGCCAGGCCTGGGCCGCCTGGCTGGTCGGGGTGTTGCTGGTCTACGGCGTGTTGCCGCGCCTGTGCCTGGCGCTGCTGTGCCTGTGGCGCTGGCGACGTGGCCGGGCACTGCTGCGCCTGGACCTGAACCTGCCGGGCTACGCTCAACTGCGCGAGCGCCTGATGCCCAGCAGTGAGCGCCTGGGCGTCAACGACGCCGCACCTGCGCAGGTGCATCAGGTCGAACCGACAATCGGTGCGCTACAGAGTGACGGCGCGCTGTTGGTCGCCATCGAGCTGGATGACCGCCCCTGGCCGCCGAAACTGCCGGACACGGTGAAGAACGCCGGTATCCTCGACAGCCGCGAGTCCCGCAACAGGCTCCTGGAGCAACTGTCACGCTTCCCTCCCGCGCGGCTGGCGATTGCCTGCGACCCACGGCGCTCGCCGGACCGCGGCAGCCTAGCGTTGATCGCCGAGCTGGCCCGCAGCGCCAGCGCCACCCGCGTCTGGCTGTTGCAGGCACCGCCCGGCGAAGCGCTGGACGCCGAGCGCCTGGGAGATTGGCACACGGCGCTGCAACAGCTGCAACTGCCCTTCGCCGATTGCGCGCCGTTGAACTGGTTGGAGAGCGGCCATGACTGATCCAATCAAGCCGCTCAAGTTGGCCGTGGTCGGCCATACCAATGTCGGCAAGACCTCGCTGCTGCGCACGCTGACCCGTGACGTCGGCTTCGGCGAGGTCTCCCATCGGCCGAGCACCACGCGCCACGTCGAAGGTGCGCGTTTATCGGTGGACGGCGAAGCGCTGCTGGAGCTGTACGACACGCCGGGCCTGGAAGATGCCATCGCCCTGCTCGATTACCTGGAACGCCTGGAGCGCCCCGGCGAGCGCCTCGACGGCCCGGCGCGCCTGGCCCGCTTCCTTGAGGGCAGCGAGGCCCGGCAGCGTTTCGAGCAGGAAGCCAAAGTGCTGCGCCAGCTGCTCGCCAGCGATGCCGGGTTGTATGTCATCGATGCCCGGGAACCGGTGCTGGCCAAATATCGCGATGAATTGGAAGTGCTCGCCAGTTGTGGCAAGCCGCTGCTGCCGGTGCTGAATTTCGTCAGCAGTGCCAACCACCGCGAGCCGGCCTGGCGCGAAGCATTGGCACGACTGGGGTTGCACGCCCTGGTGCGCTTCGACAGCGTAGCCCCGCCCGAGGACGGCGAGCGCCGCTTGTATGAAAGCCTCGCGCTATTGCTTGAAAGCGCCCGGGGACAACTGGAGCGGCTGGTCGCCGATCAGCAGGCCCAACGCCTGGCCCGCCAGCAGAGCGCGGCACGATTGATCGCCGAATTGCTGATCGATTGCGCCGCCTGCCGCCGCAGCGTCGCAAGCACCCCGGAACTGGAACGCCAGGCCATCAGCGAACTGCGCAGCGCCGTGCGTCAGCGTGAACAGCGTTGCGTCGAGGCCTTGCTCAAGCTGTTCGCCTTCCGGGCCCAGGACGCGGCGGCCAGCGATCTGCCGTTGCTCGACGGGCGTTGGGGCGATGACCTGTTCAACCCCGAGACGCTCAAGCAACTGGGAGTACGCGTCGGTGGCGGGATCGCGGCGGGCGCTGCGGCCGGTGCCGGCGTAGATCTGCTGGTGGGTGGCCTGACCCTCGGTGCCGCCGCGCTGGCCGGCGCCATCGCCGGCGGCGCCGTGCAAACTGCCCGCAGCTACGGCAATCGGCTGCTGGGCAAGCTCAAGGGCCAGCGGGAACTGACCGTGGACGACAACGTACTGCGCCTGTTGGCCCTGCGCCAACGGCAACTGCTGCAAGCCCTCAACCAGCGCGGCCATGCGGCGCTGGACAGCATTCGCATCGCCACCCCCCAGGACAAGAGCTGGCGCGAAGGCAAGCTGCCTGAAGCCCTGACCAAGGCCCGGGCCTATCCGCAGTGGTCGTCGCTCAATCCCCAGCCACGGTTGAGCCAGGCCGAGCGGCAGGAGCAGATTGAGCAATTGGCCGGGCAGCTTTGACACCAGATCCGGGGAAGCGGCTTGCCCTTGTGGCGAGGGAGCTTGCTCCCGCTCGGCTGCACAGCAGCCGCAAAACCACTGCACGCGGTGTATCTGATGAAACGCGGTGACTCGTTTGGGGTTGCTTCGCAGCCCAGCGGGAGCAAGCTCCCTCGCCACAAAACGCTGTTCGACCAAAATTATTCGTTAAATCAAGGCCTTCAGCGCCGCCGCGGCTTGCGGCAGCTGCAACTCGCTGAACACCTCCACGCCATGGCGCTTGAGCAACGCAGCGGTGACGCCTTCGCCACCGACTTTCACGCCAGCAAACGTTCCGTCATAGGTCAGCAGGTTGCCGCAGGACGGGCTGTTGGCCTTGAGCACGGCGATCCGAATGCCATGTTCGCGAACCTGATCCAGCGCCTGGCGAGCGCCGGATAAAAACTGCGCGCTGACGTCTTCACCGTCAGTGGTGATCACCGCCACCTCGCCGTCGAGCACGCGGCCCCCCTGTCCACCGACAATCTCTGCCGCCGCGCGCGGCGTCGGCAAGCCGCCGGCGACTTCCGGGCACAGCGGCACGACCCGGCCTTCGTCGAGCCATTGCTGCAACTGATCGAACGGCCCGCTGGCGCCACCGTCGTAGCGCACGCGATGTCCAAGCAGGCAGCGACTGACCAGGATCTTTTCCATGCTCAGAACAACTCGTTGCCGCGGCGCCGGAACCAGCCGGTCAAAGACAGGCGGTCGCGGGTAGCCGGCAGGACTTCATGGGGGATGTCCCCCGACAGGAATACCACCAGGCACCCCCCCGTGGGCACTACGTCATGTTCGGCGCCGTCCAGGTACATGCGCAATTGACCGCCCTGTTCCGGCAGCCAATCGTCGTTGAGGTACAGCACCGCCGACACCATGCGCCGGTCGTCGTCACGAAAGCGATCGACATGCTTGAGGTAGAACGCACCGGGCGGGTACTGGGCGAAGTGGCTCTCGAAGTCTTCCAGGCCCAGGAACAACCCCCGGTTCATCGCCTCGCGCAAGCTGTCCATCAGGCCCAGGTAGCTGTCACAGGCTTGCGCCTGGCCGGGCTCGATCCACTGGATACGATCGCCACGAATGCCCTCACGGATTTCCGAGAACGGCCCGCGCCCGACCGCTGCCGGCGCCAGTTCGCCTTCGGCGGCACGCTGGCGACACTCGGCCGCCAGGGCGCGGGTCAAGGCGTCCGGCAAGAAGAGGTTCTGCTGCGACCAGCCGCGCTCGGCGAGGTCGTCCACGATACGTAACAGCAGCGGGTCATCGGAAGGTATTTGCATGGCGCGCATAGTAAGCCTGTGCCCGCAAAACCGACAGCGCCGCGCAGCGGGTTCGGCGCGCCAGATAGCACTGGCGTACGAACTTGATACGAATTCTCGACAAGACCCCACACCCCACGGAGAATAGTCGGCTGCTGACAGGAGTCCCTATGCGCCGTTTGCTTTTCTCACTGTTGATGTTCTGCGTTTTGCCCGCCTGGGCAGACAGCTACGACCAGTTGTACAAGGTCGCCGGCTGGCCGGAACAGCGCGCGCATTTCAACGATGCCTTGAGCGCCGCCCAGCAGCGCTATCAAAACAGCCTGCCGCCCGCCGTATTTCAGGCATTGGTAAATAACAGCAATCAACGCTTCGCGCCCCAGGCCATGGACCAGCGGGCCGAGGCGCAATTGCGCAAGAACCTCCGTAACCCGAGCCCGGCCCTGGACTTTTTCCAATCGCCCCTGGGTCGCAAGGTAGTGGCGGCCGAGCTGCTGGCGACTCGTCGCGATCAACTGGCGAAGAACGCCAAGGGCCTGCCGAAGATGCCCGCCAGCGATAACCGCCTGTTGATCATCGGCCACCTGGCCCAGGCCCTGCCCGCCCGAGAGGCCGGCGCCGAGGTCAGCCTGGCGATTGCCGGCGTGGCGGCTGACAGCCTGAGTTCGATGATCCCCGGCCTGCTGGGTGGCGGCCAGGCCCAAGGCATGCTGAACGGACAGCGCCAGCGACTGATGGAACAGATCGGCGCCGACCTGAACAACACCCTGCTGTACGTCTACCGCGACCTGACGGACACCGAGCTGGAAGAGTTCGCCACCTTCGCCGAATCGGCCGAGGGCCAGGCTTACTATCAAGCGGCCCTGGCAGCGATTCGGGCGGGGTTGGCGGTGGGGCAGAACCTGGGGCAATAAGGTAGCTCTTCAGCGACTGCCAAACCGCATTCGCGAGCAAGCCCGCTCCCACATGGGACTGGCGGCGACCTCGGAATTTGATTCACTGAAGATCCTGTGAGAGCGGGCTTGCTCGCGAAAGCAATCGACCAGTCAACCCCGGATCCGACTCATCCGCTTGCTCAAGAACCCAAACATCTCCTGACGCAACGCCAGCGCTTCGTTCGCCAGGTGATGCCGGCCCTCAGGCAACATCAAGACCTGTGGCCGGTCGAACTTGCTGCGCAAGACGTCCAGGTTGTGTCTCCAATCCACCGTCATGTCCGCCTGCCCTTGCACGATCAATGGCTGGCGCGGGCTGTTCGGGGCGGCTTCGATACGCTTGATCCATTGCGCCAGCGCCCCGACCCACGCGGTGGGCAGGCGCAACGGTTGCAACGGGTCGGCTTGCAAGAACGGCAGGAAACCGGGGTCGGTGGAGTTTTCACTGAAACGCCGGGCAATGCCGCTCACGAAAGGCTTGAGCAGGTAGTAGCTCAGGCGCGACCAGCCCCACGCCCGCGGACGCACCAAGGGCGATAACAGAATGACCTGGCCTTGGGCCGGGCTCTGCGCGCCGTGGTTCAACACATGATCGACCACGATCGCCCCGCCGGTGCTTTGCCCGCAGAGGTGCCAGGGTTGCGGCAACTCCAGCGCCGCGGCCTCGGCCAGCAAGCCCTGCAACGTAGCCTGGTACTCGGCAAAGTCGCCGATGCTCGCACGCTCGCCACTGGACAGACCGTGGCCTGGCAGGTCGCACGCGATCACCGCGAATTTCTGCGCAAGGCCCCACTCGATCAGGTGTCGGTAAAGCCCCATGTGGTCGTAATAGCCGTGGAAGACAAATAAGGTCGCCACGGCCTTCTGTGGCCACCAGACCTGAGCGACCAGCTCGTAGCCCTCGACCTCGAAGCCCCCCAGGCCGGTGCGCACCTGATACCCGGGAAAGTCCAACCCATAGAACCGCTGGTAAGCCTGCGCCTGCTCCGATAACGGTTGCCAGCGCACCAACGGTTGCAGGCTGGCACGCAGGTGGTCGGGGTCGAAAGTGGCAGGCATCGGTATTTCCAGGCAAAAGCGCATCGCGCGAAACGGAGTTTGTCAGCCTGCTGATATTCATCTGTCGCGCCAGCCATGGCAAGCTACTCGCCCCCAGAGGATCGACCCCATGCGCCCGTCCCACCGCACGACCTTGCTTGCCAGCCTGCTCGCCCTCGGGTGCGCCGTGGTGTTGTGGGTGGCCTATGACTGGTTCCAGGGGCGTTTCCTGCGGGCTTTCAGCCAACACACGGCGGTATTTTCCGGCGATCCCTTGCGCCTACCCGTGGAGCTCGCCGGCCCGGGCGCGATCCGCCTGGTGCATTTCTGGGATCCGGCGTGCCCGTGCAACGTCGGCAACCAGCAGCATCTTTCCGAACTGGTGGATAAATACGTACCGCAAGGCGTCGAGTTTTATGCGGTACAAAAGACCGGCAGCCAAGGTCGGTTACCCGACACGCTGAGCCGACTCAAGCCCCTTGCTGCGCTGCCCGGGTCGGACCGGATCCCCGCCAGCCCGGCCGTGGCAATCTGGGATCGCAGCGGTCAACTGGCGTACTTTGGCCCCTATAGTGAAGGCCTGACTTGCAACTCGAACAACAGCTTTATCGAGCCGATCCTTGAAGCGCTTAATGTCGGTCGCAAAGTTAATGCCGCTAACACACTGGCCGTCGGCTGTTATTGTCCCTGGTCAACTCCCAAGTGACTAAGCTGAACTACGAAACGTATTTCCAGAATACTTTTGTGTAGAACTAAACCAATCGAACATTTGTTTAATAGTAGAGCGTTTGCTCCAAACAAGCGCTTGTGCTGAACCGTTTGTCGGATCCAATTTTCCGAAACCCGTCCAAGATGACCCATTTTTTGGCCAAATCCCCCTGCCAAACGGGTTGCGGACGGGTGTTCCAGCTTTTCGACCGCTGAGCTGAAACGATTAACATCTGCGCTGGGAGCATGAACTTTTTTTTAATCGGTTCTCTAAACCTCCGTAGCAAACAGAACGTTGGTCTCAAGTCGGTCATGCCGCGGTGCGGGCAAGTTCCACGCGCCTTTGATCTTTAAATTTGTCGACCTCCTAACAAAACAAGAATGGAATCGTCAGTGATGCAAAAGATGCTTTGCGCTGCACTTTCCACTACCCATAAAGAGGATGTTCTCAACCTTGAGGCGTTCGCCCAAAGTGTCGCGCCACTCATGGTCGACGTGCTGTTGCGCGGCGAAACCGGCACTGGCAAAGACACGCTGGCGGAGAAGATCCACCGCATGTCCGGTCGTTCCGGCAAGTTCGTCGCCATCAACTGCGCGGCCATTCCCGAGAGCCTGGCAGAGAGTCAGCTTTTCGGTGCCAACACCGGTGCGTTTACCGGTGTCAGCCAAAGCCGCGCCGGGTTCGTCGAGGCCGCGCATAACGGAACGCTGTACCTGGACGAGGTCGACAGCATGCCCTTGGCGTTGCAAGCCAAGCTGCTGCGCGTCCTGGAGTCCAGGACCGTCCAGCGGCTGGGCTCGACCCAGAGCATTGCGGTGAACATGCGGGTGATCGCCTCCGCCCAGTGCCCTTTGGGGGAGATGGTCGAACGGGGCGAGTTTCGCCGGGACCTGTACTTCCGGCTGAATATCGTCAGCCTCAAGTTGCCGCCCCTGCGCAGCCGCAAAGAGCGCATCGTGCCGCTGTTCCAGTCACTGGTACGCCGGGAGGCCAAGGCCCTGGACCGGCCCTACATCGCCCCGTCGCCAGAGCTGCTGTGCCAGCTGATCAGCTACGCCTGGCCCGGGAACATCCGCGAATTGCAGTCCGCCGCCAAGCGCTACGTGCTGGGCCTGCCACCGCTCCCCGCCACCGAACAATCGGAGCGCTGCAACACCACGCTCAAACTGAAGGAACAACTGCAGCAGTTCGAGAAGGTGCTCATCGAGGACTGCATGCGTCGCCACCATCGTCATATCGACAAGGTCATCGCCGAGCTGGGCATCGCCCGGCGCACGCTCTACTACCGGATGAAGTGCCTGGAAATATCGATGAGTTGAGTGCCCGGCGTGGAACCGTTTCCACCTCTGCCGCCACCTAACCCTCGAGACACTCACAAGCGTCTCGCCATTCCACAATCCGGAGATACGACTATGAGTTTTGGTGGAGCTTCCCTTGCGGCTTCCATGGCGGCCATGCAGCAGATGGACGCTACCTCGGCCGCGATGACGACCATGAAATCCCAATTCGATCAAAAGAAACTGGTCGCCGACACCATGAACGCCATCTCGGCAGAGTCCATGGACAGTGCCACCAAGGCCATTACGGCCATGGGGGAGGCGTCCAAGAACATACGATTCTGACCCTCGCTTCAAGCCCCGCCGCGGCGGGGTCTCCCCAAGCGCGAAGAGATCAGACCCATGCCCATCGATCGGCTGAACGGCCTTCGTCCTCCCGTGGACCTTGCACATGACGACCCCACCCAGCGTCGCACTCCGCTTTCCCGGGGCCTGGCAGACGTGGTGATCGAGCACCTGACGCAGCATGCGGGCAGCGGTCGGTTGAAGGAATCGCTCGTGCGATGGGGCGGTGAACACGACTCGGCAGGCGGACGGTCGCCCTTCGGTTGGCAACCCTCGCAGCAGGGGACGGCCGCAGAAGCGGAAAACCCGCTGAACCTGGTGCTGGCGGACATCTTGGAAGAGATCAACGGCGGCACCGGCCAGAACCTGGAGGTCGACATCGACGACGCCTATTGCGATGAGGACCTGTTCGGCGACCTGGCGCAGATGTTCGCCCATCGCCGGCCACCCATCGGCGACAACGACGTCGGCAGCCAGAATGATTTCGGCAGCGCGAACAACCCCTTCTGCGGTGCGTTGTTCGGCGCCTGGGAGACCGACGGCACGCTTGACCGGCACAACGCGAGCCTGCGCCTGTTACTCAGGCTTATCGCAATCCTGGGCCGGCGCAAACTGCTGACGCTGCTGGACATCGACGACAGCGCAGGCCAGGCGCGCTACGAGCCGGATGACCAGGACCTGCTGTTCGAGATCGCCAGCTTCATGGATCAACACCCGCTGCGCTATCCGCCGCCCGCCACCCACGACGGCGAAGCGTGGACATGGACCGACCGCATCGCCCTTGGCACGCCGCTGGAGGCCCGTGAGACCCGGCTGTTCCAACTGGCGTTGGAACAACTGGACCTGGCGCTGGCTCGCCTCGCGGGCCAGTACCCGGTCGTGCGCCGGCGAGCCAGGCGCGGCCGCGAGGAAGTCGAATTTCACCTGAGCGTCACCGGCAGTGCCCGCAACGTCCTGAGGCTGATGTGCGCCTGAAGGCATCCGCCCTTTTTGATTCGTCCTTATCGATTGGAGAAGCCCATGGAAATACAAGCCATCGACGCCAGCCAACTGGCCTCCTCCCCAGCCAAAACGAGCGCGAGACCGCAGGCCGGCGCCGAGACCAGCGACGTCAGCTGGTTCAACGCGCAGATGCGGGAGAAGCCGCCGGCGCCAGATAACCAGAATAACGTCGCGGCACGCATCATCGATTCGTTGTCGAGCCGCTCGGGCGAACTGCAGCGACTGGACGAGCGCGCCAACCGGGACATGCTCAAGGCCATCCGTACCGCCGACCCGCAGGACATGCTGCAGTCGAATCGGTCATTGTCGTCGTTCCACCTGGAAAGCCTGATGACCGCGAAACTGGTCAGCAAAGGCTCCCAGGCGATCGAGAAGCTCACTAACCTCCAGTAAAGGAAATGCCGGCCATGTTCATGCGCGCATGCTCAACGCTGTTACTGTGCCTGCTGCTCACGGCCTGCGAGGAGCGGTCGGCGCTGCACAGCCGGCTCTCCGAGCAGGATGCCAACGAAGTGATCGCGGAGCTGGCGGACAAAAACATCGAGGCGAGCAAGCAAGTCGACAAGGACGGCATGACCGTCCTGGTCGAGCCCGCCGACATGAACAGCGCCGTCCATGTGCTCGAAGCCGCCGGCCTGCCTCGGCGCTCTCGTTCCAGCCTGGGGGATATCTTCCGCAAGGAGGGAGTCATTTCCACGCCGCTGGAAGAGCGGGCCCGCTACATCTACGCATTGTCCCAGGAGCTCGAATCGACCCTGTCGCAGATCGACGGCGTGGTGCTCGCCCGGGTCCACGTGGTGCTGCCAGAACGGGTCGCACCCGGTGAACCGGTGCAGCCGGCGTCGGCCTCGGTGTTCATCAAGCACACCGGGGCGCTGGACCCCGACAGCATCACGCCACGGGTACGCAACCTGATCGCCAGCGGGATCCCTGGCATGGCCGACGCGGCCCACAATGCGAGCAAGCTGTCGGTGGTGTTCGTGCCCACCGTGCCGTATCAAGAACGGCGCAAGATGGCGCACTTCGGACCGTTCGTCATGCAGGCCGAGGAAGTCGCCTACTGGCGGACGGTCACCGTGGTGGCAGGCGTCACCTTGCTGGGCATCGTGCTGGGCGCCGGCTACGGTCTTTACCGGTTGTGGCGCAGGGGTGCCTTGACGCTGCCGCGCTTGCTCGAACAGAAGCTCGCCCGGCCGAGCGCAGCCGATGCACCCACGGGCAGCACGGCGGCCACGCTGTTCGCAGTCAAGACAGCGGGCGCCGGGCCCCATGACAAAGGGTCCGCCGCATGAGCGCCGCGCTGGAGTGGGTTCACTGGTGGCACCACGCCTGGCGCCAGGCAGGCCCCGAATGGCAGCCACCCGGCCTTGAACGGCTGACCGCGCCACACCTCGACGCCCTCGCCCGCGGACACCACGCCGCGCTGGCGAGGCGCTTCGGCATGACGCCCTGCACACCGCCAAGGCCGAACCCGGCGGTGCAGGCACTGCTTTGCGCGCCGGCCGCGCTGGCCCTGGCCTGTGAACTGGTGGCGGCCACCTGTTCACCGCTGACGGCAGCGCCGACGTTGTCGGCACAGGACCGCGCCTGGTGCGAGCGCACGGCCAAGGCATTGCGCCCCGGGCACTGGCTCGAACCGGAGCAGGACCCGCTCGCGCTGCTGCGGGCCTGGCTCGGCGAACCGACCTGGCAACGCGCCCGCCTGGCGTTCCCTCGCACAAGAGTCCTGGCCGTCGAGCGCAGCGCGAAGTCTCAACCGCCAGCGGCCAGGCTCGACACGCTCTGGCAGTCCGCCTGCTGGAAAGCCGGGCAAACCCTGGCGATGCCCGCCCCTACCGCCAACGACACGGAGATGCACGATGCTCGCCCGGCGCTCGCTTGAACTACGCCCCGAAGGCCAGGGCTTGCTGCAAGCCTATATCGCTCGCGAAACCCTGGTCGATTGCGCCCGTGCGCAACGCGTCATTGAACATGCCCGGGACCAGGCCGCGCAGTTGCTCGAACAAGCCAACGAAGAGGCCGAGGCAAAGGTGCTCGAGGCGCAGGCTCGATTCTGGGACAAGGCCGACGCCCTGCTCGCCACGTGGGAAGCGCAGCGCCAGGCGATGTGGGAACAGATCGAAGCCAGCGCCGCCCGCCTGGTCAACGAGGCCTTGCAAACGCTTCTGGACGAGGTGCCCGAACCGGCACGCATCGACGCGCTCGTGCGCCAGCTGGCCTCCCGGCAGCGTGATCCAGTCAGTGCCACCCTACGCTGTCATCCCGAAGACGTGGCAAGCCTGACCCGCAGCCTCCGCAGCGCTGACCGACAGCCCTGGACGCCGGTGGCAGATAGCGCCATGGACCGCCACCAAGTGAAGCTGGAGACCCCTGGCGGCACGTTCCAGCTCGACTGGCCCAGCGCCTCGCAAGCGCTATGGCTGCCAGAGCCGCAATCATAAATCCGGGCCCCCGCCGCTTTTTCTCTTCTCCTGGCGGAACCACCCAGGGCGTATTCACCACTCACCGGGTGAACACGCCCAAGCCCGGAGGAACCGTTTATGTCTTCTATCGATGCTTTGCAGCGCCGCCTCGACACCTACTTCCAACGCGCCACCGACAACGTCAACAACGCGGCGATGAACGCTGCACAGAGCCAGTCCCTCGACGACATGCACACCTTCCTCACCAGCATGAATGGCATGTCGGTCGCGGTGACGGCGGCCACCCAACAGACCACGGCCCACCACAACCTCGCCAAGGCGATCATTGATGCAATGCCATGAGCTGCGCGCACAGCTCATCCGTTGGAGTGCCGGCGGCGACGAACCGACGCATTTCACCCTGGTCATCGACGACGGCGACGTCACCTTCGACAAACTCGAAGGCGCGCTGCTGCTGTCGGTCGAGCTGCCCGCAGGCGCGTCCAATGAAGCGGCCCTGGAGGCTGTGCTCCGGCTGGCACACCCGAGCCTTTCGCGATTTCCCGGGGCACTGGCGCGCTCTCCCGACGACGCCCGGTTATGGCTGGTTGCGCAGTTGGCCGCGAACGGGCACGTCGACGACCTGATCGAGCTGCTCGAAGCACTGCTCAACCAGCGCGACACCTGGCAATCGATCCTTCAAAAATCCCCACGTGGTGCGGCGCCAGTGGCGCGACGGCCCTCGCACGCTCATTTCCTCGGAACAGGACTCCGCCATGCCTAACCAGTGGTTTATGCCGTACCGCTTGATGACCGAAGGCAACGCTCGTCTTCGCCAGTTGATCGCGCAACGCCGGGCAACCTCGCTGGTCGCCCTGGTGCTGGCCGGCACGCTTGGCCTGGCAGCACCGACACTGGCGGCCGTGCCCACCGATTGGAAGAACACCCCCTATGCCTATGACGCCCAGGCCACGCCGCTGACCAAGGTACTCGACGATTTCGCCAATACCTTCGGCGTGCAGTTGGTAATCGACGGCACCGTCAAGGGCACCGTGGAAGGCCGGATGCGTGCTGAAAGCCCTCAGGCGTTCCTCGACCGGCTCGGGTTGGAGAATCGCTTCCAGTGGTTCGTGTACGGCACCACCTTGTATGTCAGTCCGTTGCAGAACCAACGCTCCAAGCGCCTGGAAGTGTCCGCCGATGCGGTGCCGGACATGAAACAGGCGCTGACCGATATCGGCCTGCTGGACCCGCGTTTCGGCTGGGGTGAGTTGCCCGACGAAGGCGTGGTGCTGATCACCGGTCCCGAGCGCTACGTGCGCCTGGTGACGCAGTTTGCCAAGGCGCGCAAGACCCCCGAGGAAAAGCAGGAAGTCATCAGCTTCCCGCTGCGCTACGCCACTGCGGCCGACCGCAACATTAAATACCGCGGCGACACCCTGGTCATCCCCGGGGTCGCCAGCATCCTGCGGGGCCTGCTGGAAAACCGTGGCTCAACCTCGGGCGCCGCGCCAACGGCCCTGCCACAAGCTTCTTTCCAGAACATGCAGGCCAATCAATCGATGGCCATGGGCAATATCGAGCAGTTGGCCTTCAACGGCATGGGCCGCCCGAACACCACCCGCGTGCAGCCCGGCGAGAGCAGCGGGGGAAGCCGCGGCAAGATCCGCGTCGAGGCCGACGTGCGCAACAACGCCGTGCTCATCTACGACGCGCCCAAGCGACGGGAAATCTATACCCCGCTGATCCGCGACGTGGATGTGCCGCGCAAGCTGGTGGAAATCGACGCGATCATCCTCGACATCGACCGGACCCAACTGGCCGAGCTGGCCTCCAACTGGAACGTCGAGAGCGGCGACCTGATCGGCGGCGCCTCGATGCTGCGCCCCGGAGCCAGTTCGACGGTATTCATCCAGGACTACGGCGACTTTTCTGCGCAGCTGCGGGCGCTGGAGGGCCGAGGCCTGGCCTCGGTGGTCGCCAACCCTTCGGTACTGACCCTGGAGAACCAGCCGGCGGTCATCGACTTCAGCCGTACCGAATACCTCTCGGCCATCGGCGAGCGCGTGGCCAACATCGAACCCATCACCGCCGGCACCAGCCTGCAAGTGGTGCCGCACGCCATCGAGACCGGCGGGCACAAGCAGATCCAGATGTCCCTGGACATCGAAGACGGACGCATCGAACCCTCCGAGGTGGGCCAGCAAACACCCAGCGTGCGACGCGGGATCGTCAGCACCCAGGCAGTCATGAGTGAAAGCCGCTCGTTGGTGGTGGGTGGTTTCCACACCGAGGAAACCGGCGATAACCTGGAACGGGTGCCGTGGCTGGGGCGCATCCCGCTGCTGGGGCCGCTCCTGTTCTCCTCGACCACCCGCGAGACCAATCGCCGGGAGCGGGTGTTCATCCTCACGCCACGCCTGATCGGCGACCAGGTCGACCCGGCCCGCTATATCTCGACCCTCGACCGCGAACAGGTGGACAGCGCCATGGCCCGCCTGGAAGAGCGGCGCAACGGCAAACGCCCGGTTGGTCGCCTGGAGGTCAGCGACGTACTCGCCCGACTGGCCGACGGCAACATTCCGGCTACGTTCAAACAGGCCGATTCGATTCCCTATTCCCCCGAGACGCTGTGCGCCTTGCAGCCTGGATTGACCCTGGATGCCGCGCGCGCCCAGTGGTTCGCCGGCCCCGACTACGGCATCGCCGTGGGCGTGGTGCGCAACGATAGCCAGCGGCGGTTGCGCTTCGATGAAGCGAGCTGCGGCAGTCGCTGGACCCTGGCGGCGTCCGCCTGGCCGAAGGTGTGGCTCGAGCCCGGCGAGGAAACCGAAGTGTTCGTGGTCATGAACCAGCCCGCTCGCGTGCCGGGCGGCGAGCGCCCCTCCCTTCTGCAAACCACCGCGAGGATGACCCCATGAGTCGCACACCGTTGCTGCTCGCCGTACTCCTGAGCCTGCCGGTATTCGCCGGCTGCGCCAGCCGCTCGGGCTGCCAGGCCGGTTCCTGTGAACGGGCCGAGCCCGACCACGCACGCATCGTCGTCTGGTGGTCGCCCGGCATGCGCGGCGGCCTCGGCTCCCCTGAACACCCTCTCGACCACAGCGTCGTCCCCCTGGAGAACTGAATCGGCATGTCTTTCTCGGTGCACAGCGCAAGCACTCGCCAAGCCTTTCAAAAGAACATCATCGCCGGCATTGCGACGTATTGGGAAATTGCCCCCGGCATCGAGTTCGGCTTGAGACGCGAGCCTCACAGCGTGGGGCTGGCGCTACAGGTACAAAGCCAGGTGCTGCGTGCCAACCAGATCCAGCAGGCACTCGAACGGCGCTTCGCCAACCCGTTGGAATACGCTCAGCTATTCGTGTTCCTCGACCCACAGCGTGCGCTCGTGGTGTGGCAGGCGCTGCCGGACTCATCGCTTACCCCTGAACTGCTCGACCAGATCCAGTCCCGACAGCTGTCGCTGCTGGGCCTGGAAGACCTCGACGACCGTCCAGCCACTTACTGAGGTTCACCATGACCGCCGCACCGCTCGCCCAACGTTTGATCTCGGCCCTGGCCGACCATCTGCACGCGGACTTGCAACTGGAGCAAGGGGTGTGCGCGCTCTACGACAAGAGCAACCGCGAAGCGGTGGTCATCGAGTTGCCCGAGCACAGCGACATGGCCATTCTCCATTGCGCGATCGAGGTGACGGCCCACGCCCCGGGCCTGCACAAGCGTCTTCTGGAGCTCAACTTTCGCCTGGACCTGCTCGGCGGCAGCTGGCTGGCCCTGGACGACAAGGCCTGTGTTCGCCTGTGCGCCCACAGCGCGTTGTCGGCCCTCGACGAGACGCGGTTCTGTCATTGGGTGGTGGGGTTCGTCGCCCAGGTCAACGAAGTGCGCCCGCGCATCCTCGACCTGGCAAAACCTGGCGAGCCACGTCCGGCGACCCTCGCCATGAGCCGCACCCGCCTGAGTTGACCTGAGTTGAACTGCCCCATCGAGCCCCACCGGACATACCCGGCGGGGCTGTTGGCAGCGCCGAGCCTCAACGCAGCTTCATCGCTTCGCCACCTTCCTGCATGACCTTCCTGGCGCTGTCCAGGAAGCCCTTGGTGACCTCCGTCACCGTATCGCTCATCAGCTTGGTCATGTCCGCTGCGCTCTTGACTTGCAGCATCGCCGCCTGGCGCTCCTCCATACCCATCTGAAGCTCGAACTGACGTTCCATCAACTGGCGCTGACGGGACTCCATATCACGCAAGAGCGACTGCTCGGAGGCGGGTGCCGCTGGCGGCGGGGTCGGTGCGTCCGTTTCGGCGGATGGCCGTGACTCGGGGGCGTGGGATCGGGAGCGGGTCGAGCGGTTTTCCTCCCGCGTGCGGGTTCGGCCGCGCTGATGCAACGTCGGTGGCGACGAGGACGAACGCCCACGCGCCTGCAAGCTCTGGCTGGTGCGGCGCTGTTGTGCCTCGAGGGGCTGCTGGCTCAACGAGGGCGAGCTGGACAACGGGGCGCTGTCGACTCCGTGCAGGGCACCTGTGCGCCCGATGGGGCTTGGATCATTGGGCATGGGAGATTCTCCAAAGGGTTCATCACGGACGATTGGCAGCTCATGTCGGCAAGCCGGCATCGCCCGGACGAATCCGGCTCATCCCCTGAGTGGCAGACGCGCGTGCATCGGTTCCCTTGCCCGGCCTCAGCGCAGGTTCAACTCCGGAATCTCGATCACCTCGTCCTTGGCCTCATCGTCCAGTTCCCGCAGGACCCGGTAAATGTGCGCCACCGCCTGGAGCGTCTCGCGGGGAATGAAACCGCCGACGTCTTCGCGGTAAATCGTGCGCGCCAGCCAGATGCACTGGATGACCGGGATCCGCGCCGCCTTGGCCCGTTCGATCAACGCACGCGCCTCGGCGTCGACGCCTTTGACGATCAACTGCGGCAGTGCCGTTTCCTCGGGCCGATAACGCAGCGCGACGGCAAAGTGAGTGGGGTTGACCACCAGCATGTCGGCGTCTTCCACCGGTTTGGTTTCCTTCTCGGCGGACTGCCCGGCCAACTGCCGGGCCAGGTTGCGGCGGTGCATCTTGACGTGCGGGTCGCCCTCCATCTCCTTGAACTCCTTGCGCACCTCTTCCTCGCTCATGCGCAGGCGCTTGGCAAAAAAGTACTTCTGCAGGCCGAAGTCGATGATCGCCAGCACCAGCAACACCCCCAGGCACGTGTGCATGATGTGCCGGAACAGACTGGCCAACCCGCGCCAGTAGGTTTGCAGATCGCTGTTGACCAGGCTGATCAACGCCCCGAGCGCAGGCATTGTGACCAGGTACAGCACGGCCGCGATGAACACCGCCTTGACCAGTCCCATGAACAGGTTGATCAGCGCTTGCCCGGAAAACATTTGCTGGGCCTGGTTCATCGGGTTCAGGCGATTCGGGTCAGGCTTCAGGGCCTCGGGGGAGAACAGGAAACCGAACTGTATCCAACCGGCCACTAGTCGCGTGGCGATCGCCAAGCCCACGGTCATCAGGGTGAAACTGAGCAACACGCTGGCGGCATGGGCCAGGGTTTCCTCGAAGGCTCGCGTGAAGTCGACATCCAGCCGATGCAGCGGGAAGGCCACCAGGTCTTGCAGCGTCTGCATGCTGTCGTCGGCCAGCGTCAACGCCACCTCGGTGACGGCCGCGAGCACCAACAGGCTGCTGAGGTCCTGGCTCTGGCCGACCTGGCCTTTGTTGCGGGCGTCGCGGATCTTCTTCGGCGTCGCGCTCTTGGTCTTTTCGCCACTGTCTTCACTCATCGGCCAGTTCCCTCAGGGCGCCTGCAACAACAGGTCAAGCAGATGCCGGATTTCCCCGTAACGCACGAGACGACCGGTCATCGCATCCCAAAGCGTGGGCAGGTAGAACAGCAAAAAGCCCAGGCCGATCAGGCTCTTGGCCGGCATGGCAAGGATGAACACCTGCAATTGCGGACTGTACAGGCTGAGCAGCGCCAGGCTGAACTCCACCAGCAACAGCAAGCCAATGAACGGCGCCGCGTAGAGCAGCATGTGCATGAACATCTCGGCGAGCAGCCCGAGGAACACACCAAAGCCATCGGCCCCGGGCAACGGGAACCAGGCCGTGGGCGACCAGACCAGGTAGCTGTCCCAGATCACCTGGGTCAGGGTGCCGATGCCCAGTGTGGCGACCAGCAACAGGATGATCATCTCCTTGAACAGGTGGCCCAAGGGCGTGGTGTCGGTGCCCAGCGCCGGGTTCAACTGTCCGCCGATGAGCGCGCCACGCTGGTTGTCCAGCAAGGCCCCCACCGACTCGTACAGCCAGAACGGCATCGCCAGCAGCACCCCCAGCAAAAAGCCCAATATCAGTTCCTTGATCATCAAGCCGCCCAGGGACAGCCAGTTGACCTGGGCGTCGATCAGGGCCTGGCGAATGCCCGGGGCCGGCAACATGCTCAGGGCAAACACGATGGCATGGCGTGGCAGGCCGCGCAGGTGCTGGAAACAGAACACCGGCACCAGGTAGGCGACCGGGTAGATGCGCGCCATGCCGAGCGCCACCGACAGCAGCAGGTCGAAATAGGGCAGGAACGCCGAGGCCGCCATCAGGTGTTGGCCATCATTTCAAAGGCCCGGCGCAGCAGTCCCAGCAGTTCCCCACCGACCCAGCGCCCGGTCACCAGCAGGGTCAGCCCGACCGCCACCAGCTTGATGCCGAACGGCAGCGTCTGGTCCTGGATCTGCATCAAGGCCTGCACCAGCGAGGTCAGTACCCCCACCAGCACCGCCACGATCAACGGCGGCGCGGAGAGCAGGACCACCAGCAACATGCCTTCCTTGAACAGCGTCATCGCGTCCATCGCGGGTCCTCAGAGGTAGGAATAGAAGAGGCTGTCCAGTAGCTGTGTCCAGCCCTGGGCAAGCACGAAGACCAGCAACTTGAGCGGCAACGAAATGGTCATGGGCGCGACCATCTGCATGCCGAGCGCCAGCAGCAGGTTGGACACGATCAGGTCGATGACGATGAATGGGATGTAGATCAAAAAACCCATCTGGAAGCCCGCCTCCAGCTCCGAGAGCATGAACGCCGGGATCAGCAGCATCAGGTCGTCGCGACTGGCTTGCTCGGCGCGTTCCTTGGGCCACATCCGCTGGGTGTTTTCCAGCAGGTGAGTGAGGATGTCCGGATTGGTGTTGCGCGACATGAACGCTTGCAGCGGCTGGATTGCGTTCAGGGCCGAACCCTGCAACGCCTCGGTGTTGCTGAAGTCCAGCGGCCGCTCTTTCAGCGCTTCGGCAACGTTGTGGCCCACCGGCGCCATGATGAACAGCGTCGCGGCCAGTGCGATGGCATACAGCGCCATGTTCGGCGGGACTTGCTGCACTCCGATGGCATTGCGGGTGATCGTCAGCACGATGGCGATCTTGAGGAATGCGCTGCAGATAATCAGCAGCAGCGGGACCAGGGAAATCCCGCCGATGAACAGCGCCAGCAGGAAGGGGTCGACCCCCTGGAAGCTCATCCAGCCACATCCACGCGGACGATCTGCAAGCCCAGCCGGCCGTCGACCTCCACCAGCTCGCCATGGGCCAGGGGCCGCTCGCCATAGAACAAGGCCCCCGCCCCCGCCGCGATGCCTTGCACTTGCAGCACGGCACCAGGGGCCAGGTTGCGCAGCTCGCCCAAGGTCAGGTTCAGGTGACCGCAACGTACCGTGAGCGCCAGCGGCAGGTCGTCGAAGCGCTGGTGGAGGTCGACCGCAGCCGGTGCATCCTCGGCGTCGGCGTCGGCGTCGGCCTGGGCCAGGGTGGCCGGGTCGAACGCCTCGGTGGCCTGTTCGTCGGCGGCGTAGCGGGCGGTGTCGTCCCATTCGGGCGTCAGGATATCGGTGTCGGCGGTGCTGCTCATAGCGGTCTCCTCAAGCGCGAGTACGGTCAGGTGCAACGGTGCGGCGTGGCTGTGCACCCGCACCTGCAAGCAATGCCGGCCCAGGCGAACCAGGCCTTGGCCGGATGAATCGAACAGGTGCGTCTCGGGCACCACCACGTCACCGGGGCGCAGGGCGGCGAGCTGTCCGGTGGCCAGGGCCAGGTGCCCCACCAGCAGCGGTACACGGAAAACGAAGTGCTCGGTCCAAGGCGCGGCCCGCCGCTGCCAGGGTGCCGCGTCGAGCAGGCCCAGCAGGGTCTGGCCGGGCATTTCCAGATGGCTGACCACGCAAGCCACCCCCAACCGCACCTCGAGTCGACAGGCAATGCCGCTGACCCCGACCGCGGCCAGGGGCTTGAGAAAACCGAAGGCCCGGCGCAAGGGCTCGCTCAGTACCTGATGAAACAGCGACCAGAACCACTCGTCATCCGGCCCCGCCTCGGTGGGCAAGGCCACCGGGCATTCACCGAACAAGCTCAGCACCGGGCCGGGCTCGCCCAGGGCAAAGGCCCCGTGGGCACACTCGAACGCAGCGGGCGTTGCGACCGTGGGACCGTTGCCCAGGCTCAGCGTCAGCAGGCCCGCCGCTCCTGCCACATCGAACGGCAACTCGACGCCAGCCCCCAGCCGTTGGCGGGCGACGGCTTCTTCAGCGCTGACCGATGGCAGCGACAGTGCAAATGCGCCCATGTCAGTCGTCCTCCTCTACGCGTGCCACGTGCACGCTGACCGGTTGTCCCAGGCTCTGCGTCAAGGCGTCTTCAAGGTGGCCGCTTCGGCTCGACAAGCGCGCCTGCACCTCATCGCTTTCGCCACTCAGGCCGATGTCCCAACCGGGACCGCTCTCCAGCCGCCGTGCCAGCACCTTGATCCTTCCCAGGTGCGGCAGGTGCAGCAACAGGTCCAGTTGCCGGTCCTGAGTGGCACACAAGCGCGGCGTGAGCTGATCGACAAACGCCTCCACATCACTGCCCTCCAGGCCCAGCAGGGCCGACAGTGAGCCGGCTCCGGCGGTGTCCTGCTGCAAGCCGCCCTCCGGCGCATCGACCCATTGGCGGAACCAGTAGCCGTCGCTGCGACCGATCATGGCCTCGGGATCGCGATCGGTGCCGGGCGTGCAATCGCGCAGCATTGAGCGTGTCGTCCGGCTCGCCTGGGCCGGTGGTGGTTCGTACCCACGCAGCGGGTGGCGAACCAATGGACTCGGCGGCTCGTGCCGAGGTAACGGGTCGTGGCGTACGGGACGTTCATTCATCGCAAGACTCCTGCGTCAGGCGCTCCATCAATGCCTTGAGCTTTTCCAGGTCGCGGCGACGCCCGCGCAGGCGCTGCTGTGCCGCTTCGGTGTCCTGTGCCTGGCGGGCCTGGGCCGCGTCCAGTGCCTGCAAGTCCTGGGCTTGCTCGGCCAGCTCGCCCATCAGGCGGCGTTCCTGGGTGCTCCAGGCATTCAGCTCGACCACACTGAGCGCCCGACCACGGTGTTCGTCGCACAACACTGCGCGCTGTGTCGCCTGGCGCTCACTGGCCGCCTGCAATTGCGCCCGCGCTGCCGCGACTTCGGCTTCACGTTCGCGCAGCAGGTCGCGGGCCTGGCGCCACGCCCGTTCGGCCTGGGCTTCGCGGTGACGACGCACCGGCGCCAGGGCCTCCAGGTCAGCCTGGGACATAGGCGGTCAACTGTTGCAGGTGAGCGAGGGTCGACGGCAACGGCTCCGGCTCGCGCAAGTCCTGGCGCAGGAACCCGTCCAGGGCCGCGCGTGACTCCACGGCCAGGTCGGTCAGCGGGTCGGCGCCGGCCTGGTACTCGCCAAGGCGCAGCATCAGTTCGATCTGCTCATAGGCCGATAACAAACGACGCAGGTTGATGCCCGCCCGCAGGTGCTCCGCCTCGGCCACGTTGGCCAGGGTTCGCGACAGGCTCGCCAACACGTCGATAGCCGGGTAGTGCCCGCGCTCGGCCAGTTTGCGCGACAGGACGATGTGGCCGTCGAGCAACGAGCGCACTTCGTCGGCCACCGGATCGTTCATCGAGTCCTGCTCGATCAGCACGGTGTACAACGCGGTGATGGCACCGTCGTTGGTCAGCCCGGCGCGTTCTACCAGGCGCGGCAACAGGCTGTAGACCGACGGCGGCAGGCCGCCACGCCCCAACGGCTCACCAGCGGCGAGGCCGATTTCACGCTGGGCCCGGGCAAACCGGGTCAGTGAATCAATCAACAGCAAGACGCGCATGCCTTGGGCACGAAAGCCCTCGGCCAGAGCCGTCGCCGTGAATGCCGCGCGGGCGCGCTCCATGCTGGAGCGGTCGGAAGTGGCGCATACCAGCACCGCACGGGCCCTGAGCTCGTCGTCGAGTTCATGATCGAGGAATTCGCGCAGTTCGCGTCCGCGCTCGCCAATCAGGCCGAACACGATCACGTCGCAATCGACGTTGCGGGCGATCTCCGCCAGCAACGTGGTCTTGCCGCAGCCGGCGCCGGCAAACAAGCCCACGCGCTGGCCTTCGCCGAGGGTCAGTGGCCCGTCGATGGCCCGTACGCCTGTGGTCAGGGCATGCTGGATGCGTGGCCGGGCGGTGGGTGCGGGGGCTTCGCCAATGACCACCGAGGCGTGCAGCACGGACGCATCGGCAAACGCGCCGGCGCCACCGTCGACCAGTGGCCGACCGAACCCGTCCAGTACCTGGCCCAACAGGTGCGGCCCCACCTGCACCCGGTGCGGCATGCCCAACGGCTCCACCGCCGCGCCGACGCGCACGCCTTCCAGGCCGCCCAGCGCACTGAGCAGGGCGTCGTGCTGGTCGAAGCCGACAATCTCGGCGAGCAGCGACTCACGGGCATCGCGCTCGACCCGGCACAGGTCGCCGATCTGCGCCTCGGGCAGCCGGCATTGCAACAGAATGCCGTTGACCCGTTGCACCCGCCCACGCACCGCGACCGGCGCGAACCGCTGCAAGCGCGCCCGCTGTCCGGTTTCCCAAGCCTGCAAGCGTGCAGCCGCCGCATGGGTCGTCACCAGGTGACCTCGTAGCGTTGGTCACCCTCGAAGGTCACTTTGTCGTTGCCGATGGCGGTCAGGCGCAAGCCATCGATCTGGTCGCCGAGAAACAACCGGCGGCCGTCCGACGTGACGACGTGGCCACGCTTGCCGCCGACAATCTGCGCAATCTGGAACGGCAACTGCGTCAGGCGTTCCCGCACGTTGGCGGTGATCGGAACCGGCGTCTCATAGCGGTCGTTGAAACGCTCGACCAGGCGCTCGACAACCGCCAGCCGTTGGCGCGGCAGCTCGCCCACCAGCACCAGACGATCGTCCCGGACCTCGACCTGCACCTGCGCCGCCAGCTCGCGCTCTTGCAGCATGCGATCCAGTTCCAGGCGCACCGCCGCGACGTTGTCCAGCGTCACCTTGCTGCGCTTGATCGCCTGGGCCGGGCCGGGCGCGACGGGCTGCGCCGGTTGGCTGGTAAAGGCCCAGGCACTGGACGCCACGGTGACCACGGCGGCGGCGATAGCCAGGCGCCTGGGCCACGATGGCCTGGCCGCCGACTTCGGATTGTCCGGGCCGCCTGCCGCAGGCGTGGCGCTATCCGGCATGAGGTCCTGCGGCCACGGCTGATCGGCCGACGCGAGGCACAGCCAGATGCCGGCGACGACGAAAGGGGCATTGACCGGCAACGGTTGCGTTGGCGTCCAGGGTTGGCCTTGTGCATCGCACACCGTGCCTTCCAGCAGTTCCAGCCGCCACTGCTCCTGCTCCCGGCCCAGGCGTACGTGCCGGGCGCAGATACCTGGATCGTAAAGCGCCAGGTCAGCATCCTCCGCCGCCCCGACGACCCATTCATCGCCCACCAACGGCAAGGCCGCACCCCGGTGCAGACCACTCAATACCCGCAGCTCGAACATGGCCAACTCCTCAAGGGGCGACATCGTTCGCCCTCACCTGTTATCAGCGGAACACCCGAAGGCTCCCACTCTTGTTATGTGCAATTCCCCCGCGACGCTGTCGGAGCCGGCAGCGGTCAGGCGGCATCCTCCACCTGCAGTTGTTCCTGCTCCAGGTCGAAGCGGCCCAGCACGTTGACCTGGGCATTGCTGTGCAACTCGCTGTAGGCGAGCACCGGCACGTGGTTGAACTCGTCGCGCAACAGGTCGCGCAGCGGTGCGCGCAGGTCCTGGGCCACCAACAGCACGGCCACGCGTTTGGCACGCAACGGAAAGCCTTCGCGCAACTGCAAGACCAGCGCCCGGGTGTGCCCGCTTTCCAGGGCAAAAAAAGTTTCGGTCTGGGTCTGGCGCAGCGCATCGCGCAACAGCGTTTCGGTTTCCGGGGTCAGCAGCCAGGCGTGCAAGCCCTCGGCGTCGCGGTACTGGTGATAGATCTGCGACTTCAGGGCGATGCGTGCGTAGTCGGTCAGGGCGCCGACGTCCCGTTCGTGCTGCCCGTGCTCGATCAGCGACTCGGCGATCAGGCGCACCGCGCGCAACGGAACCCCTTCCCCGGCCAGGCGTTGCAACACTGCGGCGAAACGCGCCAACGGCATGGTCCGCTGCAACTCCTGCACGAGCTCCGGCTGGCCCGCTTCGAGCCAGCTGAGGATCGACTTGCTTTCCTGCAGGCCAAGGAACTGCGGGCCGGTAGCGAACATGGCGCGGCTCATCCGCTCCACCAGCAGTTCGCTGGCGGACACTGCCTCCACGCGCTCGTCCGCCAGCAGCGGGTCGTCGGGCATCAACCACAGCCACTGCTGCTCGTCCCGCACCTCACTGCCGACCTGTGCTTCGCGCGGTTCAAAAGGCAGCGGCCCGCGCGCCACGGCCACACGTTCGCAGAAGGTCGCACGCAACATCGGAACCTCATGCACGCAGAAACGACATTCGTCGTCCTCCAGTAACGCGCTGTATTCGATTTCAAAAGGTGGCAACGTCAGGCCAAATCCGGCCACCAGCCCGTTGCGCTTCTTGCGGATCGCCTGGATGGCTTCTTCGGTGGTCGGGTTGCCTTGCATGGCCTTGGAGAACTGCAAGAGATAGGCGCGGGTCGGGTCGAAGCTGCGCAAGTCTTCTGCACCGTTCTGCTCGGGGGACAACACCTGCGGCGCCTGCTCGCCCTGACGCGCCTGCCTTGCGCGGGCATACAGCTGGACGATCCCGGCGCTGCCGGTGATCAGGGCAATGACAATGAACACCAGCGTCGGCATGCCGGGCAGTGCGGCGAAGCCCAGCATCCCCACCGAGGCGATCACCCAGGCCTTCGGTTCGGCGGTCAACTGGCTGGCGATTTCCTTGCCGACGCTGCTCCCGGCCGGCTGCCCTTCCGGCGACACCCGGGTAATGATCATGCCGGCGGTGAGGGAAATCAGCAGTGCAGGAATTTGCGCGATGAGGCCGTCGCCGATGGTCAGCACGGAATACAGGTGCATCGATTCGGAGGCGCCCATGTCGTGCTGCATCATGCCCACCGAGAAGCCGCCGATGAGGTTGATCACGACAATCACCAGGCCGGCGATGGCGTCGCCCTTGACGAACTTCATCGCCCCGTCCATCGCCCCGAACAGTTGGCTTTCCTTGTTCAGTTCTTCGCGTCGGCGACGGGCTTCGCTGACATCGATCAGGTTGGCGCGCAGATCGCTGTCGATGGACATCTGCTTGCCCGGCAGCGCGTCCAGGGTGAAGCGTGCGGCCACCTCGGCGACACGCTCGGAGCCCTTGGTGATCACCAGGAAATTGACGACCGTCAGGATCAGGAAGATGACCAACCCGACCGCCAGGTTTCCACCGACCACAAAGTTGCCGAACGCCTGGACGATATGCCCGGCATCGCCCTGGAGCAGGATCAGCCGGGTGGTCGCCACCGACAGCGCCAGCCGGAACAGCGTGGTCAGCAGCAGCACCGCCGGGAACGAGGAGAACGCCAACGGCCGTGGCAGGTACAGCGAGAGCACGATCAGCAGGCAGGAGATGCAGATGTTGACCGCGATCAGCGCATCGACCACCGGGGTCGGCAGCGGCAGGATCAGCATGAACACGATGCCCAGCACCACGAACGCCCCGGCCACTTCAATGCGCCGCACCGCGCCGCTGGCGACTTTGTTCAACAGGGCGATCATGCCTGCGCTCCCACTACCGGTGCGGCGGTCTGCCCGCGAACCTCGTCGCGGGAACGCTCATCCAGCAGCACCAGCAGATTCTTCAACGCGCTCTGGCGACTCTTGCCGTCGCGCCAGAGCGCCAGCGGCAGACGCTTGAGCATCGAATACAAACCGTTCAGGGAAACCAGTTGATCGCGCTCCTGATCGCCGCCGAGTTCGCGTCCAAGACGCCGTACCTCGGCCGCCGACAAGCCACTGGCCGCCACTGCGAGCATGCGCTGGAGCAACAACACTGCGGTCAGTTGGCTGGCCGGGCAACTGCCCGCCAGTTGCTCCAGCAGTTGCCGACAGCTGTGCAGCACACTGCCGAGCTGGGTCGAGGCGGCCAGGCCGATCAGCAATGCACGCAGCTTGGCGGTAGGGCTCGAAGGGGTCTGCGCGGCAATGTCATCCGCCAGGGCCCGGCGCATCATGTCCAGCCCCGACACGAACGCGCTTTCGCCGAACAGGCCGAGCAGCGCTTGCATCATGGTCGGCAGGGACTGCTTGAGCACCACCGTGTCGTAGTAGAGCCGGCGCACCGCCTGGCGCAGCTGCGGGTCGCCGCCCGCCGCGCGCAACGCCTCGGCGATGTTCATGCCGGCCTGGATCTGCGCGCCATATTGTTCGCGCAACAATTGCAGGTAATCGCGGGCACGCCTGGCTTCGACCTGCCGGCCTTGCGCCTCGGCCTCGCGCACCACTTCTTGCAGGATCAGCTCGGTACGGGCCGGGTCCCCACCGGTGGCTTGCACCACGTCTTCGAGCACCGGCTCGCCGTAGAGCAGGGTCCCGGCCTGCGCCGCCATTGCACTCAGGCTTTGCTTGCCGGGATGACCGAGCTGGTCGTACCACTCTTCCAATTGCTCACGCGTCTCGACTCGCGTCTGGCCCACTTCGCTGCGAGCGTTGCGGATGCGCCGCTGGCTCAAGGCCTTGGTGTTGCGCTCTACATGATGGCTGAAGGTCATGCCGACCTCCTCCATCGAACTGGACTGCACGGCCTGTTGCGTTTCGACAGGCTTGCCCAGGCCCACCACCGCCGAAGCGGCCTGGGCAAGATTGACGGCAATGCGCATGTTTGTCGGTGCTTCTACTTTCATGATGACCATGAGCCGTGGTTTCGGACGCTCAATGGGTGGCAGCGTTTTGCAGTTCGGTTCCATCCCTCATCACTGGCATTTTTCGACAGATCCAGGGGGCCGCGGCATCGCGCTTTTTCACCGGGCCCAGCGGTGCAAATTATTGCAGTGGCACTCGGGCGGGCTGTGCATGGCGCTGCACAGATAGAGCCATAGCTCTAATTAAAAAAACCTTATTTTTCAAATAAATAGATCAAAAAATTGGTTTGGCACAGGTCCTGCTGATAGGGGTTGTCGACATCGATCGACGCAATGCACCTATTCAGAGGGATTCATCGATGAGCAGTCTGAACCTCGTGTCACCCCCGAAAACCTCCTCGCCAGGCCTTGCCTTTGGCGAGGAGCGCAAACTGCGTCTGTTCGTACAAAAGCGTGTGCTCAACCAGGACGACGCCGACGACATCATCCAGCTCACGTATCTGGAGGCCTGGCGTAACCAGGAGAAATTCAAAGGGCTGGCCAAGCCGGACACTTGGCTGTGCGGCATCGCCCTGAACCTGATCCGCAACCATTTCCGCCGCTACTACGCGCAGCCGCCGCTGAGCACGTTCGATGAGAGCGAGTTCCACGAATCCGGTGACGAGGTCGACCTCAGCGAGCAGTGCGACAACCGTCGGCTACTGGACCGCACGCTGTCGGCCATGGATGCGCTGCCCAAGGACATGCGCGAGACCCTGTGGACCGCCGTGGATACCGAGAGCAGCTACCGCGACGCCGCCGAGCGGCTGGGGGTGCCCATCGGTACCGTGCGCTCACGCCTGTTCCGCGCCCGCGAGCAACTCAAGCGCAGCGTCTATGGAGAAGCCCGCTCATGACCGCCAATCGCTTGAACAGCCGCGTCGACCTGCCCCACGGGGTACGTCGCTACACGCCCGACGATCTGCCGGTGATGACCGCTATCTTCAACGAAAGCGCTCTGGGGGGCACCAGCTCCCCCGTGCTCAGAGCGTTTTCCCTGAAGGAAATGACTTTCTTCGTCGACTGCTTCGTCAAGGAGGGCGACCCGATCTATGTGCTGGAACGTGGGGGCGAAGTCGTCGCCTGGCTGATCGTCAACCGCTTCAGTTGGGGCGCCCAGGCCTGCCGCTTGACCGGGGAGGTGTCGATCTACGTGCGCAACGACCATGTGGGCAGCGGCGTAGGGATTCGCCTCGGCCAGGCCGCCGTGGTGTTGGCCAGGCGCTATGGCTTCGAGACGCTGGTGGCCTGGATCATCGAGCATAACGAGGCCAGCAAACGCGGCGTGCAAGGCCTGGGCGCGACGCAATGGGGGCGGTTTCCGGGCATCGCCCGGTTCGCCGACACGCGCGCCGATGTGGTCCTCTACGGGTTGCATCTGACACCGGACGTTTCGGCGCCCGTCACCGCGCACACGCAGGAGGCGCCCGCAATGCTGGCGTAGCTGCTGGCGTAAGCTGCTGGCGTAACTTCAGGGCTCGCCCAGCCAGGTAGTAGGGCGAGCCCCACCAACCTATGTTCGTCAGTCCACCGACCAGCGCACCGGCAAGGTTTCCGGCCCCCTGAAGTTGGGGACATAGCGCCAGCGCACGGCCTCGGGTGCGACCGCCAGTTGCAGCCCCGGGCAGCGCCTGAGCAAGGTGTTCAGCGCGATTTCCAATTCCTGCCGGGCCAGCGAGGCGCCCAGGCAATGGTGGGTGCCTTTGCCGAACGACAGGTGCGGGCAGGCCGGGCGAGTGATGTCCAGGGTCTCAGGATCGGCACACAGTGCTGGGTCACGATTGGCCGAGCCCACCACCGCCAGCAACAACTGGCCGCGCTGCAAGCGTTGCCCGGCCAACTCGGTGTCCTGGGTCACGAAGCGGACCATGGCCCGCTCCACCGACGAGTCATAGCGCAGCAATTCCTCGACGGCGTTGGGCATCAGCCCCGGCTCGTCGCGCAGTTGCATCAGTGCCTGGGGATGCTGCACGAGCAAGTACACCGCATTGCCGATCATCGACGCCGCTGTTTCATGCCCGGCGATGATCAGCAGCGCGATCATGCTGCACAGCTCGCTGCGGCTGAGCACGGAGCCCTCCTCCTCGACCTGCACCAGCGCGGACACCAAATCGTCGGTCGGCTGCGCCCGACGCTGGTCGATCAAGGCCAGCATGTAGGCCGCGAACTCACCGTAGCAGCGTTGCAACTCGCTCAAGTCGTGCCCGACCTGCTGGACGATCATGTGGGACCAGCGGCGGAAGTCGTCCCGATCCCGGGCGGGGACGCCGAGCAGTTCGGCAATGACGATGATCGACAAGGGAAACGCGTACTGGCTCACCACGTCCATGTGCCCGCCCGGTCCGGCCTGGTCCAGCAACGTCTCGGCGATCTGCTCGATGCGCGGGCGCATGGCATTGACCGCCTTGAGCGTGAACGCCTTGTTCACCAGCCGACGCAAGCGGCGATGGTGCTCGCCGTCGCGGTTGAGCATGTGGTCGTTGAGAAACGCGATGGACTGCTCGCCGCCCATCATGGCCGCGAACTGTGGACTGATCCGGGCCGGGTCACGGGCAAAGCGCTCGCTGTCCAGCAGCACCGTCTCGACTTCCCGGGCCCCGGTGACATACCAGATCGGCAACTGCCCTTGCGGCTGGCTGAGGAACACCGGCGCGACCTCGCGCAGCGCCGCATAGTGCCGATAAGCCGCGCTGCGAAAGTCATCACTGTTGAAATCGGCGCTGTTGAAATGGAAGGTACGCTCGTACGCCATGGGCAAGCTCCAGAGACAGGATCGTTGACCCTGAGTGGCCCGGTGCGCAAAAAAGGTCCATCGCCAGGACCTTGGGCAAACCGCTGAACCGTTTGCTTTGCCGCGCTCACTCAGGAGGGTCCTTCCCCCTTTTCTGGAGCTGACATGATGCGTGCACCCGTAGTCCATGGCCATTGCGACCCTCGTTTCGAACCGGTCAGGGCGGCCTTTATCCAATTGATGCAAAGCCCTTTCGAACGGGGCGCCGCCCTGTGCATGCAGGTCGACGGCGACACCGTCATCGATCTCTGGGCCGGTCAGGCCGGACCCGAACCGGACCACCCTTGGCAACACGACACCCTGCTCAACCTGTTCTCCTGCACCAAGCCCTTCACGGCCGTGGCGATCATGCAACTGGTGGGCGAAGGCCGCCTGGAGCTGGACGCGCCGCTCTGCCAGCACTGGCCGGCCTTCGCCGACGCCGGCAAGGCTTCGACCACCCTGCGCCAGGTGTTGTGCCACCGCGCCGGTCTACCAGCACTGCGCACGCCGCTGGCGCCGCAAACCCTGTACGACTGGGACACCATGGCGCAACTGATTGCCGGGGAACAGCCCTGGGCCGGCGCCGGCGAACGGCAGACCTATTCGCCCTTGCTGTTCGGCTGGATCCTGGGTGAACTGCTGCGCCGGGTAGACGGCCTGCCTCCCGCCCAGAGCATTTGTCGCCGGGTGGCCGCGCCACTGGGGCTGGACTTTCACCTGGGCCTGGACGACGCGACCATGGCACGCTGCGCCTACATGGCACGGACCAAGGAAGAGATCGACGACGAAGCCTTCGGGCGGGTGCTGCAGGATGTGCTCACCGAGCCGACGGCCATGAGTTCCCTGGCCTTCGCCAACCCGCCGATGGTGCTGGGGCGCAGCAACGAACCCGGGTGGAAGCGCATGACCCAACCGGCCGCTAATGGGCACGGCAATGCGCGCAGCCTGGCGACGTTCTACGCGGGCCTGCTCGACGGACGCTTGCTGGAGTCGCCGCTGCTCAATGAAATGTTGCGTGAACACAGCGCCGAGTATGACCCGACGCTCCATACGCCGGCCCGTTTTGGCCTGGGCGTCATGCTCGACCAGCCGAACGTGGCAAACGGCAGCTATGGCATGGGCACCGAGGCGTTCGGCCATATGGGCGCCGGCGGCACCGTCGGTTTTGCCGACCCGGAGCGCGGCGTCTCGTTCGGCTTCGCGTGCAACACAATCGGCTCCTACGTGCTGATGGACCCGCGCGGGCGGCACCTGGCCAATGTTGCGACAGGCTGCCTGTAGCTGGCTCGCCCCGGACATGGGGCGAGCGTAAGTTCACGCCCCTGGCGGCACGCTGGCCTCGGCGACCTGCGTCCCAACCGGGCCGGTATCGGGCGCGGCGACCCGTTGCTCTTCGCTGCCCGTAGCACGGGGCTGCGCCGCCCTGGCGATCAGGTCCGGCTGCGCGCTCAAACGGCGCGAGGCCGCCATTGGCATCAGCAAGCGCCCAGTGGCCCGGCCTCGTCCGGCCGGATTGAGCATGCGCAGTTCTCGCTCATGCACACCGGATAGCACCGCCAGGTGTGCCAGGTCCACCGGCTGCGCCAGGGCGAGCATCTGGAAGTAAGGCTGGTCGGCGATGGGCACCAAATCGACGCCATAGTCGGCAGGCGTGTTGACCAACTGCGACAGTGCCAACAGCCGCGGCACGTAGTTCTGGGTCTCGCCGGGCAGCGACAGATTCCAGTAATTGGTCGCCAGGCCGCGGGCCCGGTTACGTGTGATGGCGTCGCGCACGCGCCCTTCCCCGGCATTGTAGGCGGCCAGCGCCAACAGCCAGTCACCGTCGAAGTAGTCATGCAGGTAGGACAGGTAATCCAGCGCAGCACGGGTAGAGGCTGGAATGTCCCGGCGCTCGTCATAGTCGGCCCGCTGCTGCAACTGATAACGGCGCCCCGTGGCCGGGACGAATTGCCAGAGACCCATGGCTTGGGCGGGCGATTGCGCGTTCGGGTTGAAGCCGCTCTCGATGGCCGGCAGCAGGGCCAGTTCCAGCGGCATGTTGCGCTTGTTCAACTCGCCGACGATGAAATGCAGGTAGCGACTGCCGGCGCGCCCGGTCTGGGTGAGAAACGCCGGGCGCTCCATCAGCCAGCGACGCTGCTCGTCAATGCGTGCTACGCCGCGGGTCTTGTCCTGCAACGAAAAGCCCTGGCGCATGCGTGCCCACAGGCTGCCATCGCCCTGGGCGGACAGTTCGTCGATCTGCACGATCGTGTCCGTGGGCGCCGGCGTACGCCAGCGCAGCTGCGACCGATAGGGTTCGTTGGCGAACGGGTCACCGATGGTCAGCTGCGGCTCGAGGTGCTGGCACCCGTACAGCAAGGACCCCATGGCCAACAGGGACAAACCCCTGGGGACGAAGCGAAGGGCCGGCAAACGGGAAAGTGAACGGGACATGGGCGGTCAACCTTGAATGAGGTGGCGCCAGTGGGTGGCCGATCCCTGCGCGGCGGTTCCCACCCGGGCGGCATGACAACAACACCCGTGGAACCGAAATGCCGCCGGTGTCACTCACGAGGGGCAGCAGGCGCTCGTCGCGCCTGGATGACAATGCGAGGTCAATCATGGCGTCACCCACCTATTGCAAGCTGATCGATCAGCTTTGCGCCCTCACGATGATCCCCACCCCGTCCGCGTTCTACGAACAGGCGAACCTGTCGGTCAAGGAGGTCGACTTTTCCCTGAAACACACCCCCAGCGTGGGCGAAGGCGACGTGTTCATCTACGCCAGCTTCGGAGCGCTGCCCACGGCGAATCGCGAAGCCGTCCTGCAACGGTTGCTGGAAACCAACCTCTACCTGCTGAGCGGGCCGTTCTGCCCGTCCCTGTCTTACAACCGCGACAGCGAGCTGGTCATCCTGATCGGTCACGTGCCGCTGGAAAACCTCACTGCCGAACACCTGCTGGGGCTCATGGGTGGCATCGCCGACATGGCGCTGATCTGGCGAGAGGGTTACTTCTTCGACGGCGCCAGCCCGAACGACGCCGCCAAGCCGCCCCAGCGCAAACCCACCCCCCGTAGCACCGGGCTCAACAACGCCCTGTCAATCTAGGAGAGCACGACATGCCAGATCTATCCGTAGGACGAAGCACAAGCTCGGCGGCGTTGGCCCAGGACGATCGGATCACGCCGATCAGAAACAGCCTGTCCGAGCAGGTCCGCCCCTCCACCACGCCGCTGGTGCCTTATCACTTCGAAGGAAAGCCGACCGACGCCACCCAGCAGACCCTCAGGACCCGGCAGCAGCGCCTGACCGTACTGGTCAACAACCTTGGCAAGAAAAGCCCCGACAGCGACCCCCTCGGCTACGCCCGTGAGCATATGAGCCTGGAAGGTAAAGTCTTGGGCTTTGCGCCAGAAGCAAGCTATCAGGACGTACAGAAGCAACTGGTCGAACTGGGCGGCACCCCTCACCCAATGCTGTCGGGCCAGGAAGAAACCGCCGAGTTCGTCAAAGACTTCAACGAATACCTGGGCATGAGTGAGAAAGACCGCAAGGAAGGCGGCGGTTTCAAAGCCGTCTGGGACAAACACTGCGGGCGAGTGGGCGATACCCTCGGCGCCTATCACTCGCTGTGCCAGGAGGCCATCGAAGGCACCCCGGAAGGGGATGAACGTACGAATCTGCAAAGCAGCCACGATGCCTTCCGCGGTTATGCCAAAGGCGTCATGCAAGCCATGACGCAAGAGCTGCCCGATCGCTTGAATACCTTTATGGAAAGCCGCATCGAGCACGCGCGCGGTGCGATGAACAACGAGAGCCTTTCCCAGCCCGAACGAGACCAGGCGGCCTCTGAACTGAACCAACTGATCAAGGTTCAGGTGGAGTTTGAAGAGTTAGCGGACAAGGAGGACGACAAGCCCAGCGAACTGACGACGGCGACGAAGAAAAACGAAGTGCTGGACACAGCACTCAAGAATGTCGGTCGCCAGGACTATGTCGCTGACCTCAAGACCCACAGTGGATTCCGGACGGGCCTGGCGGTATTTGCCGATGCGGGCATCCCGCAAGGCTTCGCCTCCTCGGCTCACTTCGGTGCCAGCACCGCGGCAATCGACGACAAGCTCGACGGTACGCACCTCGCAGCCCACGCCGCGGGTACCTCGGCCGTCCTGGGGGCCGCCCATAAAGTGGTCAGCGACAGCGCCCGCCCCATCATCCAGACCATCGTCGATAAAACCATCGGCAGTGGCCTGGAGAAGGTCGATCCGCTGGCGGTGTACCCCAAGGCCCTGCAAGAGGTGACGGTGAATGGGCGGCGGGTCGCCAATCCTGACCGCGCGGCGCTCGACAAGACGCAGGAAGACAAGCGTACCGATTTCCTGCTTAAACAAAATGCCAATAACTTTGGCACCATCAGCGGCGACTTCACCGGTTACATCGCGTTCGGTGCGGCTCATGCGGTACGAGAAGTTCTGAACCAATTTACCATCGTGAACGCTTCGGGCATCGGCGCCCGCAGCCTGGCGTCCGCTGTCGGCGGCACGCTCATGGCCGGCGGCCAGGCCGTGTTCAAATACTCTCAAACCCACGGTGACGAGAAAATCCCGACCTATCGGGTCAAAAACGAAACGCGCGAATGGAAAGAGCTCTTGCCCAAGGCATTGGCCGAATCAAGCAAAGTGCTGCCGACCAACATGACCAATATCAGTGACTATGTGAACCGAATCTTTGGCGTCGGAGCTGGTATTGTCATGCGCACCGCAGTAGGAGACGCCGCCGCGCCAGGCGAAGATGCCGAGACCCGGGAAAAAATGCAGCAGATCATCACGACCTTCTTCTCCTCGGGCCTGACCCTGCTTCCGTTCTTCGCCAACAGCGTAGCGGCACCGCTGGAAAATAAAGCGTTGAACGACGGCAAGGACGACCTGACCGCACGCGCCAACGTTCCATGGCAGAACCTCACGAATACAAATCGGGACAGCCTGCCCCATACCCAGCCCCCCGGTTGGAGGCGCGCAGGCGAGAACGTCTATCACGGCACGCGTGGTGCTTCCCAGCTGCTTCCGCAAGCCACGGTCGCCGGGCTCAACCTGGGTACCGAGTGGGTCAAGAGCCTGGGGACACGACCTGAGGGTACGGCGGCTGGCGACACGATGGAGCTGGCCGAACGAGGCGAAGCGCGCCCCCAGGGCGGACCGTCCAACGAACCGACACCGACCACCCGGCCAAGCTGATGAAGCCGTCGGGCCACCCTTCGATGGCTTAACGATCACCGGCTGGAATTTCCCTCCCATCACCGGCCGCAGGCGCTCCTGCGGCCGGCCCTCCTGACACACGCCGACTTACATCCCTTGCCCTTCGACGATGGCAGACGTGATCGCTGTCGCAATCAACGATAGCCTTGCGATAGACGATGGACCGCTGTCACCCGAATGTTGGTTTGCCATGGTCAACATTCGAGTGACAATTGTTGTACTACCCATCGCAATAGTAGGTTCTTTTCATCTTGCCTGATTACTTATGCTCGGCGAACGGCAGAGCAATCCTGTCAAATTCAAGATAGCGCTTCAAAGCCTCAGGTATTTCTACCGAACCATCCTTCCTCTGATAATTTTCCAAAATAGCCACCATCGTTCTGCCAAGCGCAGAAGCAGTTCCGTTCAACGTATAAACATAGCTATTATTTTTTGTAGCAGGATCTTTGTATTTTATGTCTAATCGCCGGGACTGGTAGTCGGTGCAGTTGCTAGCCGAGGTAATTTCACCATATTCCCCCGCAACGCCCTTGCCGGGCATCCAAGCTTCAATGTCATACTTCTTAAAAGCGGGCGCACCTAAATCGCCGGTGCAATTTACAACAACTTTATAAGGAATCTCCAGCTCACTATAAATTTCTTCTTGCAAGGCAAGTATTAATTCATGATATTTTTCTCCATCTTCCGGCCTGCATATTACAAAGAGTTCCACCTTGTCAAACTGATGGACTCTATAAAGGCCCTTGCTTGACCTGCCGGAAGCGCCAGCTTCCCGCCTGAAACAATGACTTTCTGCAACATACATCAAAGGGAGGCTAGATCCATCTATAACTTCCCCTGCGTGCATACCTCCAACGCATATTTCAGCCGTAGCGATAAGGCTCTTATCAAGCCCATCAAGTTCATAAGTATTACTTTCGTCTCCTCTTGGAGCAAACCCAACCCCTTCCAGTATATGATTATAAGCAATATCTGGCGTTTGCAAAGGCGTAAATCCTGCTTTCAACGCCTTATTAAAAATAAACGACTTAAGGGCATGCTGTATAAATACCGCGTGATTCTTTAGAAAATAAAATTTCGAGCCTGAAACTTTTGCACCCGAATCAAAATCTATCAAGCCAAGTTCCTTTCCAAGCTGAACATGGTCCTTGGGAAAAAAGTTAAATTCAGGAATCTTCCCGTTCGTACGAAGTATTAAATTATCCACATCATTTCTTCCCACTGGCACATCGGGAGATGTCCAATTTGGCAGTTGCCGCGAAAGCAAAGTAAATTGCTGCTGGGTAGAATTGTAGTGATCCTTAGCATCTAAAATATCTGCCTTTAAAGACGAGGCTTCGGATAACGCTAACTGCGAACCATTTTTCAGAGGGTCCTCTTTTACCTTCTTGGAGATCGTGTTTAACCTACGCTGCAGATCCTCTAATTTCTGTTTTTTCGACTTTACATTTTCATATAAGCAAATAAATCGGTTCAAATCGAAATTTATCCCCCTTGCCTGCAAGTTGACGCTCATGCCCTCGACGTTTTCCAGTAATTTTTTTACATCTATCATTCTAATCTCCTGCCGCTCCCATATATCGCCGCAAACAAATTGCGAAGAGGGAAATGGGGCTAGTATTAGGAACCCATTAAAAAAAGTGACAATGCTTTCATACCAATGCGCATCTGTTCTAACTCTATTCGCTCATTAGATGAGTGTGCATCCTCCAACGAACCCGCACCGAAGATCACTGTAGGGATATTAGCCTATATAGTAATCAGCATCCGCCGTCCCAAAATCAAAGGGAAATTCTGATATCAAGGCAACTTTATAGTTCCAGCTTTTGATTGTAGCGATCACCTCGCCACTCAAACCATTGCCACATAGCAAAATAGTCTTCACCGAAAATCACCGCCAAAAATGTATTTGTAGGAAAATTACTACAGCTATTTAGGCGGGCATAATCCGAGTGCCCCTATGCATTACTCAGCACACTGAATAAAACATATGACCGCCATACATCTTTTATAGTCCACCCCCGCAAAGCACAGCAATAACATTCTTGTAGTGCAATTCCCATAAACTTGAAGGATGCGTCTTACACCAAAAATAATTTGGTAGGACTCTTATTGCGCATAAGGACTATTACTTCTGTTAGATCAATGCCCTACACTGTTTACTCCATACCCTCCGGCACTCAGGAAAAACGGATTTTTATGAAACGCGCCCTCATCGCCTTCCTGTCACTGGTCGTCACCGCCGTCATCGTCGCGGGCGGCTACCTCTACAGCAAGCAACCGACCCGCCAGGGCACGGTGCAACTGGCAGGGCTGCACGGCACGGTCACGGTGCGTTATGACGAGCGCGGCGTGCCGCATATCCGCGCCGAGAACGAAACCGATATGTACCGCGCCCTTGGCTATGTCCATGCCCAGGACCGGCTGTTCCAGATGGAGATCATGCGGCGCCTCGCCCGTGGCGAGCTGGCTGAGGTGCTGGGGCCGAAACTGCTCGATACCGACAAGCTGATGCGCAGCCTGCGGATGCGCGAGCGGGCCGCGACCTATGTGACAGAGCAGGACCCGCAATCCCCGGCCTGGATTGCGATGCAGGCGTACCTGGACGGCATCAATGCCTACCAGGACAGCCACACCCGGCCACTGGAGTTCGACGTGCTGGGCATTCCCAAGCGCCCGTTCACCGCCGAGGACACCGTGAGCATCACCGGCTACATGGCCTACAGTTTCGCCGCGGCCTTTCGCACCGAACCGCTGCTGACCTATGTGCGCGATCAACTGGGCGCCAACTACCTGGACATCTTCGACCTTGATTGGCAACCCCAGGGGGCGCTGGCCGAGAAGTCCAAGAGCAGCCTGCCGCTGGCCGCACACGACTGGAAAGATCTCAACGCCCTGGCCCGCCTGAGCGAGCAGGCCCTGGTCGAGCATGGCCTGCCGCAGTTCGAAGGCAGCAATGCCTGGGCGGTCTCCGGCAGTCGCACCCACAGCGGCAAGCCGTTGCTGGCGGGCGATCCGCACATCCGCTTTTCGGCGCCCTCGGTGTGGTACGAGGCACACCTGTCGGCACCCGGTTTCGAACTCTACGGGCATTACCAGGCGCTGCTGCCCTTTGCGACGCTGGGCATGAACAAGGATTTCGGCTGGAGCATCACCATGTTCCAGAATGACGACCTGGACTTGATCGCCGAGAAGGTCAACCCGGACAACCCCGAACAGGTCTGGTATCGCGGCCAGTGGGTGGACATGACCCGCAGCGAACAGCAGATCGCGGTCAAGGGTCAGGCGCCGGTGACACTGGTGCTGCGCCAGTCACCCCATGGCCCGATCGTCAACGATGCCCTCGGGGCGAACGCCGGCAAGACCCCGGTCGCCATGTGGTGGGGCTTCCTGGAAAGCCGCAACCCGATCCTCGAAGCGTTCTACCAGCTCAATCGCGCAGACACACTCGTCAAGGCTCGTGGCGCTTCATCCAGGATCCACTCCCCCGGACTCAACGTCGTGTGGGCCAATGCCAAGGGCGACATTGGTTGGTGGGCCGCCGCGCAACTGCCCAAGCGGCCGGCGGGCGTGAAGCCCGGTTTCATTCTCGATGGCAGCAGCCCGGAGGCGGACAAAGAGGGTTTCTATCCATTCAGCAGCAACCCGCAGGAAGAGAACCCGGCCCGGGGCTACATCATCTCGGCGAACTTCCAACCGGTGGCAGCCAGCGACATCGAGATCCCCGGGTACTACAACCTCGCCGATCGCGGTCAACAACTGAACCTGCTGCTGGGCGACAAACAAGCGAAGTGGGACATCGAGACCACCCGCAAACTGCAACTGGGCACCACGACCGCCTACGGCCCTCGGTTACTCGCACCGTTGTTGCCGGTGCTGCGTGAGGTGGTCAGCGACCCGCAGGAGCGCAAATGGGTCGAGCAACTGGCCCAATGGCCGGGTGATTACCCGGTGGATTCCATCAGCGCCACGCTGTTCAACCAGTTCCTGTTCAACCTCGCCGACGCCGCCCTGCATGATGAACTGGGCGACGGATTTTTCGACACAGCGCTGTCGACCCGGGTGATCGACGCCGCCCTTCCACGTTTGGCGGCCGCCAAGGACTCGCCGTGGTGGGACGACCGATCGACGCTGGGCACCGAGACCCGTGCCGACATCGTGGCAACCGCCTGGAACAAGAGCCTGGCGCACCTGAAGACGACCTTCGGTGACGATGCCGCGCAATGGCAATGGGGCAAGGCCCACACCCTGACCCACGGCCATCCGCTGGGCATGCAGAAACCGCTGGACCGGATTTTCAACGTCGGCCCGTTTGCCGCACCGGGTACCCATGAGGTGCCCAATAATCTGTCGGCAAAAATTGGCCCGGCGCCCTGGCCGGTGACCTATGGTCCGTCCACCCGGCGCATCATCGACTTCGCCGACCCGACCCACAGCGTCACCATCAACCCCGTCGGCCAGAGTGGCGTGCCGTTCGACAAGCATTACGAGGATCAGGCCGAAGCGTATATCGAGGGCGTGTATCACCAGGCGCACCTGGCCGAGGAAGAAGTGACCGCCAATACCCACGGGACCCTGAAGCTGCTGCCGGCCAGGACGCAGTAACCCTGCATTTCGTCGTGAAAACCGCTTGATCGTCGCTGATGGTCAAGACTACAAGGGCCCCATGCCCTGCCCCTCATTACAGGAGTCAATGCGATGTTCAACAATTGGTCCGAACTGCTGCCCACCATCAAGAGCGCCTTCGGCGCGCTGGGCAAAAGCAACTCGAAAATGGTCAAGGCCTACATGGCCCTGGATGAAGCCGCCGCTGAAAACAACGTGCTCGACGCCAAGACCCGCGAGCTGATTTCCATCGCCGTGGCCATCACCACCCGCTGCGACGGCTGCATCGGCGTGCACACCGACGCGGCCATCAAGGCCGGCGCTACCCGCGAGGAAATTGCCGCCACCCTGGCGACAGCGGTTTCGCTGAATGCGGGCGCGGCGTACATCTACTCGCTGCGGGCGCTGGAGGCCCATGATGCGTTGAAGAAATGAATTGGCGATTGTCGTCGCTTGAGATCTGCGAGGGCCTGGACATCTTCATTGACTGCCACATCGCTATCGCGAGCAGGCTCGCTCCCACAGTGGATCGGGGTGGATCACAATGCAGCGAACGACACAAAAACCTGTGGGAGCGAGCCTGCTCGCGATGACGGACTGACATTGAACATCTTCGTTGGCTGTCACATCGCTATCGCGAGCAAGCTCGCTCCCACAGTGGATCGGTGTGGATCACAGTGCAGCGAACGACACAAAAACCTGTGGGAGCGAGCCTGCTCGCGATGACGGACTGACATTGAACATCTTCGTTGGCTGTCACATCGCTATCGCGAGCAGGCTCGCTCCCACAGTGGATCGGGGTGGATCACAGTGCAGCGAACGACACAAAAACCTGTGGGAGCGGGCTTGCTCGCGATGGCGTCGGAACATCCGACATCCATGCTGCTGACCCGCCGCTTTCGCGGGTAAACCCGCTCCCACATGGGATCTGCCCGGCCTAGGCCGAGGCAGTCTCCGCCCGGCGTACTTCCGGTTGTTTCCAGGAGTCGGCGGCGCTTTCTTCGATGGCTTGCTGGATCGCGCGCTTGCGGTTTTCTTCGGCGCGGCGGCTGAAGTACCAGACCAGGAAGGTCACCAGGGATACGGCCAGCAGGATCAGGCTCGCCACGGCGTTGATTTCCGGCTTGACCCCCAGGCGCACGGCCGAGAACACTTCCATCGGCAAGGTCGTCGAACCCGGACCCGAAACGAAGCTCGCCAGCACCAGGTCATCCAGGGACAAGGCGAACGACATCATGCCGCCCGCCGCCAGCGAAGGCGCGATCATCGGGATGGTGATCAGGAAGAACACCTTCCATGGCCGGGCACCCAGGTCCATGGCCGCCTCTTCGATGGACAGGTCCAGTTCACGCAGGCGCGCCGAGACCACCACCGCCACATAGGCCGCACAGAAGGTGGTGTGGGCGATCCAGATGGTGACGATGCCACGCTCCTGGGGCCAGCCGATCATCTGCGCCATGGCCACGAACAGCAGCAATAGCGACAGACCGGTGATCACTTCCGGCATCACCAACGGCGCGGTGACCAAGCCGCCGAACAACGTACGGCCCTTGAAGTGGGTGATGCGTGTCAGCACAAAGGCCGCCAGCGTGCCCAGGGCCACCGCAGCGACCGCCGTGTAGCAGGCGATTTCCAGCGAGCGCAGCACCGAGCCCATCAACTGGCTGTTGTCCAGCAAACCGACGTACCACTTGATGGACCAGCCACCCCACACCGTCACCAGCTTGGAGGCGTTGAACGAGAAGATCACCAGGATCACCATCGGTGCATAGATGAACAGCAAACCCAGCACCAGCATCAGGCTTGAAAAACTGAAGCGCTTCATTCCTTGCCCTCCATTTCCTTGGCCTGACTGCGGTTGAACAGGATGATGGGCACGATCAGGATCGCCAGCATCACCACCGCCAGGGAGGATGCCACCGGCCAGTCACGGTTGTTGAAGAATTCCTGCCACAGCACTTTGCCGATCATCAGGGTTTCCGGGCCGCCCAGCAGTTCCGGGATCACGAACTCGCCCACCACCGGGATGAACACCAGCATGCAGCCGGCGACGATGCCGTTCTTGGACAGCGGCACGGTGATTTTCCAGAAACTGTTGAACGTGCTCGAACCCAGGTCGGACGCAGCTTCCAGCAAGCTGGAGTCGTGTTTGACCAGGTTGGCGTACAGCGGCAGGATCATGAACGGCAAGTAGGAGTAGACGACCCCGATATACACCGCCAGGTTGGTGTTGAGGATCTGCAGCGGCTCGCTGATCCAGCCCATGCTCATCAAGAAGCCGTTGAGCAGGCCGTTGTTGCTGAGGATGCCCATCCACGCGTAGACGCGAATCAGGATCGCGGTCCAGGTCGGCATCATGATCAGCAACACCAGCACCGTCTGCATCTCTTTACGGGCGTTGGCGATGCCGTAGGCCATCGGATAACCGATCAGCAGGCACAGCGCGGTACTGATCAGCGCCATCTTCAGCGAACCGAGGTAGGCTGCGATGTACAACTCATCGTCGCTGAGCATTACGTAGTTGGCGAAGTTGAGCAGCACTTGCAGCTTCTGGTCGACGTAGCTGTAGATCTCGGTGTACGGCGGAATGGCAACGTCGGCTTCGGCGAAACTGATCTTCAGCACGATGAAGAACGGCAGCATGAAGAACAGGAACAGCCAGATGAAGGGCACCCCGATGACCAGTTGACGGCCACCGGGCGTTATTCGGTCGAGTCGGCGTTTGAATTTGCGCATGTTCATGAGCGAAGCACCACGCCGCTGTCGTCTTCCCACCAGACGTAGACCTGGTCGCCCCAGGTCGGCCGCTGGCCACGGCGTTCGGCGTTGGCGACGAACGACTGCACCAGCTTGCCGCTCGGCAGCTCGACGTAGAACACCGAATGGCCGCCCAGGTAGGCGATGTCATGGACCTTGCCACTGGACCAGTTGTAATCGCAGGTCGGCTGCTCGGCGGTGACCAGCAGTTTTTCCGGGCGAATGGCATAGGTCACGGATTTGTCCTGCACCGAGGTGCTGATACCGTGGCCGACGTAGATCCCGCGATCCAGGTCCTTGCAGGTCAGCACCGCGTGGCCCTCGGCGTCGTCCACCACTTCGGTCTCAAAGATGTTGACGTTGCCGATGAACTCGCAGACCAGCCGGCTGGTGGGGGTTTCGTAGATGTCGATCGGGCTGCCGATCTGGGCGATCCAGCCCAGGTGCATGATCGCGATGCGCTCGGCCATGGTCATGGCCTCTTCCTGGTCGTGGGTCACCATCACGCACGTCACGCCGACCCGCTCGATGATCTCCACCAGCTCAAGCTGCATCTGTGAGCGCAGCTTTTTGTCCAGGGCGCCCATCGGCTCGTCGAGCAACAACAGCTTCGGCCGCTTGGCCAGGGAACGCGCCAGGGCCACGCGCTGGCGTTGGCCGCCGGAGAGCTGGTGCGGCTTGCGCTTGGCGTACTGGCTCATCTGCACCAGCTTGAGCATTTCCGCTACGCGGGCATCGATCTCGGCCTTGGGGATCTTGTCCTGTTGCAGGCCGAAGGCGATGTTCTGCGCCACGGTCATGTGCGGGAACAAGGCGTAGGACTGGAACATCATGTTGATCGGCCGCTCGTAGGGCGGCATGTCGGTGATGTCCACACCGTCGAGGAAAATGCGCCCCTCCGTGGGCCGTTCGAACCCCGCCAGCATCCGCAGCAAGGTGGATTTGCCCGATCCCGAGCCGCCGAGCAAGGCGAAGATTTCGCCTTTCTTGATTTCCAGGGACACATCGTCCACGGCAATCGTCTCGTCGAACTTCTTCGTGACCCGGTCGATCTTGACCAGCACCTGCTTGGGTGTCTGGTCGCCCTCGAGGGCTTTCTTATAGGCGCCGGAGGCAACTGCCATTTACGAAACTCCCACAGAAATTGCAGTTCGCCCCACGCGGACGAACCTTGGTAAGCGTTAAACGTTATTTGCCCGACTTGACCTTGGTCCAGCTGCGGGTCATCAGGCGTTGGATCTTGGGCGGCAACTCGGAGTTGACGTAGAGCTTGTCGACCACCGCCTGCGGTGGATAGACCGCTTCATCGGTGCGCACTTTCTGGTCCATCAGCTCGCCGGCCTTGGGGTTCGGGTTGGCATAGCCGACGGTATCGCTGACCTGGGCGATCACCTCAGGCTTGAGCACATAGTTGATGAACGCGTGGGCTTGCTTGACGTTGGTGGCGTCGCGCGGGATCGCCAGCATGTCGAACCAGAGGTTGCCGCCTTCCTTGGGGATCACGTAGGCGATCTGGACGCCCTTGCCGGCTTCGCTGGCACGCGAGCGCGCCTGGAAGATGTCGCCGGAGAAACCGGCAGCCACGCAGATCTCGCCATTGGCCAGGTCGGAAATGTACTTGGAGGAGTTGAAGTAGGTCACGTAAGGCCGGATCTTGAGCAACTGGGCCTCGGCCTTCTTGTAGTCTTCGGGGTCTTCGCTGTTGGGGTTGAAGCCCAGGTAGTTGAGCATCGCCGGGATCATTTCGTCGCCCGAATCGAGAAAGGACACCCCGCAACTGGAGAGCTTCTTGATGTTTTCCGGCTCGAACAGCATGGCCCACGAGTCGATCTTGTCGACGCCCAGCACCGCCTTGATCTTCTCGACGTTATAGCCGATGCCATTGGTGCCCCAGAGGTACGGCACGGCGTACTGGTTGCCAGGGTCGTTGCGTTCCAGGCGCTTGAGCAGCGACGGGTCGAGGTTGGCGTAGTTCGGCAACTGCGCCTTGTCGAGCTTCTGGAATGCCCCGGCCTTGATCTGCTTGCCCAGGAAGTGGTTGGACGGCACGACCACGTCATACCCGGTACGACCGGCCAGCAGCTTGCCTTCCAGGGTTTCGTTGGAATCGAACACGTCATACACCGGCTTGATCCCGGTGGCTTTTTCGAAATCCGCCAGGGTGGTCTCGCCGATGTAGTCCGACCAATTATAAATATGCACGGTGGAGGCCGCCTGGACACTGACGGCGAGCGTCAGGCCGGCGCCGACCAGCAAGGCGTTGCGTAACAAAGAAAAGACTGGCACGTGGAGGTCCTCTTATATAGTTGGGCCCAAGTTGCCCCCCGTTACCGGGCCATCAAGGGCCCTGCAACAAAACCGGCGCGCAACTTACCCTCGATAAACCGATCCAGCAAAACTTTTATTATTGAATGGTTCCTGTTGCCGCCGGCGCGATGCCCGCGACAACAGGAAAGTGCTTCAGGCCGGCTTATTTACCGGATTTGATCTTGGTCCAGCTGCGGGTCAGGATCCGCTGGGTCGCCGGCGGCAAGTCGCTGATCGCGTAGAGCTTGGCTTTGACTTCATCCGATGGATAGATGTTCGCATCGCCGGAGATGTCCTTGTCCACCAACGCCGTCGCGGCTTTGTTGCCGTTCGGGAAACGTACGTTGTTGGTGATCTCGGCCATGATTTCCGGTTTCATCAGGAAGTTCATGTACTGATAGGCGGCATCGACGTTTTCGGCGTCCTTGGGAATGGCGACCATGTCGTAGAACGAACCGGCACCTTCTTTCGGAATGGCGTAGGCCACCTTGACCTTGCCACCGGCTTCGGCAGCGCGGGACTTGGACTGCTCGATGTCACCCGAGTAACCCACGGCGACGCAGATGTTGCCGTTGGCCAGGTCGGAAATGTACTTGGAGGAGTGGAAATAGCTGATCGAAGGACGGATCTTGAGGAACAGCGCCTCGGCGTCAGCCAGTTGCTTCTTGTCCTGGCTGTCGGTCGGATAGCCCAGGTAATGCAGGGCCACCGGGATCATCTCGGTTGGCGAATCGAGGAAGCTCACGCCGCAGCCCTTGAGCTTGGCGATGTTTTCCGGCTTGAGCAGGGTGTCCCAGGAGTCGATCTTGTCGACGCCCAGTGCGGCCTTGACCTTCTCCGGGTTGTAGCCGATGCCGATGGTGCCCCACATGTAAGGGAAGGCATGCTGGTTGCCCTTGTCACTGGCGTCGCCAACCGCCTTGAGCAGGTCGGTGTCGAGGTTTTTCCAGTTCGGCAGCTTGGACTTGTCCAGCGGCTGGTAGACGCCGGCCTTGATCTGCTTGGCCAGGAAGTTGTTCGACGGCACCACGATGTCATAACCGGACTTGCCGGCCAGCAACTTGGCTTCCAGGGTTTCGTTGCTGTCGAACACGTCGTAGACCACTTTGATCCCCGACTCTTTCTCGAACTTGGCAACGGTGTCCGGCGCGATGTAGTCGGACCAGTTGTAGACGTGCAGCACTTTGTCTTCTGCCTGGACGGCCCCCGCCATCACCCCCATCAGGGACATGGCCAGGAGGGTCTTGCCAGCTATCTTCTTACCTAATGCGTTCATGCCTAATGCCTTCATGAATAATGCTCCAGTTATTCTTTTTAGCGCCACGTTCAGTAGCCGGCTCGCGGGCAACTTGAACAGCACGGTAGTCTGGCAAGTTACGGGGCAGGCTTTCAACAAAAGCCCAGTCTTTTATTCACACAGGGCGAGGCCCTTGAAGGCGCCTCGCACAGAGCCTAGCACTTAGCCTTGCAACGCACTGAGGGTCAGGTCCAGACACTTGCGCGCCTTGCTCACCAGTTCGTCGATCTCGGCCTTGCTGATGACCAGCGGCGGCGCAATGATCATGGTGTCGCCCACCGCGCGCATGATCAGCCCGTTATCGAAGCAGAACTGCCGGCAGATCATGCCCACGCCCTTGCCCTCGTAGCGCTTGCGCGTGGCCTTGTCCCGGACCAGTTCGATCGCCCCCAGCAACCCGACGCCGCGCACTTCACCCACCAGCGGATGATCGTTCAGTTCCCGCAAGCGGCGTTGCAAATAGGGTGCCGTTTCGTCGTGGACCCGCTCGATGATCTTCTCGTCGCGCAGGATACGGATGTTTTCCAGGGCCACCGCCGCCGCCACCGGGTGGCCGGAATAGGTGAAGCCGTGGTTGAAGTCGCCGCCTTCGTTGAGCACCGCGACCACATCGTCACGCACGATCAGCCCACCCATGGGGATGTAGCCGGAGGTCAGGCCTTTGGCGATGGTCATCATGTGCGGTTTCAGATCGTAGAAATCGCTACCGAACCACTCACCGGTGCGGCCGAAACCGCAGATCACTTCGTCTGCGACGAACAGAATGTCGTATTTGGCGAGGATCTCCTTCACACGCGGCCAGTAACTGTCCGGCGGTACGATCACCCCGCCCGCGCCCTGGATCGGCTCGGCGATGAAGGCACCGACGTTGTCCACGCCGATCTCCAGGATCTTTTCTTCCAGCTGGTTGGCCGCCCACACGCCGAATTCTTCCGGGCTCATGTTGCCGCCTTCGCCGAACCAGTAGGGCTGGGCGATATGGACGATGCCCGGGATCGGCAGATCGCCCTGTTCATGCATATACGTCATGCCGCCCAGGCTCGCGCCGGCCACGGTCGAGCCGTGATAACCGTTCTTGCGGCTGATGATGACTTTCTTGTTCGGCTGGCCCTTGATCGCCCAGTAGTGGCGGACCATGCGCAGCATGGTGTCGTTGCCCTCGGAGCCGGAACCGGTGAAGAACACATGGTTCATGCCTTCAGGAGCGATGTCGGCGATGGCTTTGGACAGTTCCAGCACCGGCGGGTGAGCGGTCTGGAAGAACAGGTTGTAGTACGGCAGCTCGCGCATCTGTTGGCTGGCGGCGTCGGCCAGTTCGTCGCGACCGTAGCCGACGGCCACGCACCAGAGGCCGGCCATGCCGTCGAGGATCTGGTTGCCTTCACTGTCCCAGAGATAGACGCCCTTGGCGCGGGTGATGATGCGCGGGCCCTTCTCCTTGAGTTGCTTGAAATCGCTGAATGGGGCCAGGTGGTGATCGCTGCTCAGGGCCTGCCATTCACGGGTTTGCGGATTGTTGCCGGTCATGCCGATTCTCCTTTTATATCGGTGGGGGCGAGACAGGGTCGCTGCCTCGCCCGGCGCCTCAGACGGCAAAGAGCAGGAATTCCCGCTCCCACGAACTGATGACGCGCTTGAAGTTTTCATGCTCGGCCCGCTTGACCGCGACGTAGCCGGTGATGAATTTCTTGCCCAGGTACTTCTCGATGGTCGCGCTGTTTTCCATGCGCTCCAGGGCGTCTTCAATAGTCAGCGGCAGGCGCAGGTTGCGGCGTTCATAACCGCGGCCCACCACCGGCGCACTCGGGTTGATGCCCTCGACCATGCCGATGAAGCCACACAGCAGGCTGGCGGCAATCGCCAGGTACGGGTTGGCGTCGGCGCCCGGCAGGCGGTTTTCCACCCGACGGTTCTGCGGCCCGGCGTCCGGCACGCGCAGGCCGACGGTGCGGTTCTCTTCGCCCCACTCCACGTTCACCGGTGCCGAAGTGTCCGGCAGGAAGCGGCGGAACGAGTTGACGTTGGGGGCGAACAGCGGCAACAACTCGGGGATGAACTTCTGCAGGCCGCCGATGTGGTGCAGGAACAGCTCGCTCATGGTCCCGTCTTCATTGGAAAAGACGTTCTTGCCAGTTTCCTTGTCGATGATGCTCTGGTGCAGGTGCATCGCACTGCCCGGCTCGCCGGTCATGGGCTTGGCCATGAAGGTCGCGGCCACGTTGTGCTTGAGCGCCGCCTCGCGCATGGTGCGCTTGAACACCAGGATCTGGTCGGCCAGGGACAGCGCGTCGCCGTGACGGAAGTTGATTTCCATCTGCGCCGTGCCGTCTTCGTGGATCAAGGTGTCGAGGTCCAGCTCCTGCAATTCGCACCAGTCGTAGACGTCCTCGAACAGCGGGTCGAATTCGTTGGCCGCTTCGATCGAGAACGACTGGCGACCGGTTTCCGGACGACCGGAACGGCCCACGGGCGGTTGCAGCGGGAAGTCCGGGTCGTCGCTGCGCTTGGTCAGGTAGAACTCCATTTCCGGCGCGACAATCGGCTGCCAGCCCTTGTCGGCGTAGAGCTTGAGCACCTTCTTGAGCACGTTGCGCGGCGACAGCTCGATGGGGTTGCCTTGCTTGTCGTAGGCGTCGTGGATGACCTGGGCGGTGGGCTCGATGGCCCAGGGCACCAGGAACACTGCGTTTTCGTCCGGGCGGCAGATCATGTCGATGTCGGCCGGGTCGAGCAGTTCGTAATAGATGTCGTCTTCGACATAGTCGCCGGTCACGGTCTGGAGCAGGACGCTCTCGGGCAGGCGCATGCCTTTTTCGGCGATGAATTTGTTGGTCGGCGAGATCTTGCCCCGGGTGATGCCGGTCAGGTCGCCAATCATGCATTCGACTTCTGTGATCTTGTGGTCTTTCAACCAATCGGTGAGCTGGTCGAGGTTGTTACTCATAAATGCCTCTAGGCGTGAGTTTCCTGACTGCTATTAGTCGTCAGGCGTTGTTTGACGCATCCGCGTCGCGTTGTGTTGCCCTTGCTCGGCAGGCATCGCCAAATGCCTGGAAAATCGCAAGGTAGTGCGGGTTGGAGCTTACCGCCCATTCGGGGTGCCATTGCACTCCTAAAGCAAAAGCCTTGCCCTGTATAACCGAAACAGCCTCGATAAGGCCATCCGGCGCCACCGCCTCGACCCGCAGCCCCGGCGCCAGGCGCTCGATTCCCTGGCCGTGGATCGAGTTGACGTCGATCACCGCTGGCAGGCCCAGGCCGGCGAGAATGCCGCCCGGCTGGATATGCATGGCGTGGGCCGGGCCGTACTGGATGTCCACCGGTTGGGTGTCGTCTTCACGGTGATCGATAAAGGTTCCGACTTCATGAACTTTCTGATGCAGGCTGCCGCCAAAGGCTACGTTCATTTCCTGGAAACCGCGGCAGATACCCAACACCGGCACGCCCGCGTCGACAGCGGCGCGAATCAGCGGCAGGGTGGTGGCGTCCCGTGCAGGATCATGGGCAGTGCCTGGCGCACTGGCCGGACCCTGGTAATGAAAAGGTTCTACATTGGAAGGAGAGCCGGTGAAGAGCAGGCCATCCAGGGCGTCCAGAATATCGGACGGCGGGACCAGGTCCGCGAGGGAAGGAATCAGCAGGGGCAGGCCCCTGGCGGCCGTCACGACAGCTCGTGAATACTTGTCGCCGCTGACGTGATACGCATGCAGACCGATCTGCCTGGAGCAGGTGGTGACGCCGATTAACGGCAGGCGAGACATGAAGCACCCCGGTATTATTGCTGTTATGGGTTTGAATCGAGCTTAGCCTTGTTCATTTTTTTACACAACACCCCCGTAAAAAATACAACACGGCCCGCTCAAGCCTGCGGGCGCCAAGACCCGCAAAGGGAAAAAAACGCCCCAAACTGCCTCAAAAAAGCCCTCAAGGTGCTTTTTTAGGGCAAAAAAGGCCCTGCTTGACTTCGGCATGCCGTTCGGGTTGACTGGGTTTCGAAAAGATCAATGATTGATATTTTTAACAACAAAGGTGTTGCATCATGTCGGTACCCCCGCGTGCCGTTCAGCTTAACGAAGCGAACGCGTTCCTTAAGGAACATCCTGAGGTTCTGTACGTTGACCTTCTGATTGCGGATATGAATGGTGTGGTGCGCGGCAAGCGCATCGAACGCACCAGCCTCCACAAGGTTTACGAGAAAGGCATCAACCTGCCGGCCTCCCTCTTTGCCCTGGATATCAACGGCTCGACAGTGGAAAGCACTGGCCTGGGCCTGGACATCGGCGATGCCGACCGCATCTGCTATCCAATCCCCGGCACCCTGTCCAACGAACCCTGGCAGAAGCGCCCTACCGCGCAACTGCTGATGACCATGCACGAACTCGAAGGCGAGCCCTTCTTCGCCGACCCGCGTGAAGTCCTGCGCCAGGTGGTGACCAAGTTCGATGAACTGGGCCTGACCATCTGCGCCGCCTTCGAACTGGAGTTCTACCTGATCGACCAGGAGAACGTGAATGGCCGCCCGCAACCGCCCCGCTCGCCGATCTCCGGTAAACGCCCGCACTCGACCCAGGTCTACCTGATCGACGACCTCGACGAATACGTCGACTGTCTCCAGGACATTCTGGAAGGGGCCAAGGAGCAAGGTATTCCCGCCGACGCCATCGTCAAGGAAAGTGCCCCGGCGCAGTTCGAAGTGAACCTGCACCACGTGGCCGACCCGATCAAGGCCTGCGACTACGCGGTATTGCTCAAGCGCCTGATCAAGAACATCGCCTACGACCATGAAATGGACACCACCTTCATGGCCAAGCCGTATCCGGGCCAGGCGGGCAATGGCCTGCATGTCCACATCTCGATCCTGGATAAAGATGGCAAGAATATTTTTGCCAGCGAGGATCCCGAGCAGAACGCCGCGCTGCGTCACGCGATCGGCGGTGTGCTCGAGACCCTGCCCGCGCAGATGGCCTTCCTCTGCCCGAACGTGAACTCCTACCGGCGTTTCGGCGCACAGTTCTACGTGCCGAACTCGCCGACCTGGGGCCTGGACAACCGCACCGTGGCCTTGCGCGTGCCCACCGGTTCCGCCGATGCCGTGCGCCTGGAACACCGCGTTGCCGGTGCCGACGCCAACCCGTACCTGCTGATGGCCTCGGTATTGGCTGGCGTGCACCACGGCCTGGTCAACAAGATCGAGCCCGGCGCCCCGGTGGAAGGCAACAGCTACGAGCAGAACGAGCAAAGCCTGCCGAACAACCTGCGCGACGCCTTGCGCGAACTGGACGACAGCGAAGTCATGGCCAAGTACATCGATCCGAAATACATCGATATCTTCGTGGCCTGCAAGGAAAGCGAGCTGGAGGAGTTCGAACATTCCATCTCCGACCTTGAATACAACTGGTACCTGCATACCGTGTAAGCGGTTGCTGCAAAAAAACGCCGCAGGCCTTCACAGGCTGCGGCGTTTTTTATGGATGCCCCGCACATTGTGGCGAGGGGATTTATCCCCGCTGGGCTGCGCAGCAGCCCCAAACCTGATAAATGCAATCGAACCAGACACGTCGAGGTGTCTGGCTTCGGGGGCGCTTCGCACCCCAACGGTGATAAATCCCCTCGCCACAGGAAATCTGCCTCCACACAGCCGGGGATGTGCCCATCCACCCGCTCTGCGTACAATGCCCGCAGTCCCGCAGGAGCCCTCCATGACCCGCACCGCCACCCCGCGCAAACCCCGCGCACGCAGCCAGGCCCGGATCGACTCGATTCTCGATGCCGCCCGTACGCTGCTTGCCGCCGAAGGCGTGGCCAGCCTGTCGATCTACAGCGTCGCCGAGCGCGCCGCGATCCCGCCCTCCTCTGTCTATCACTTCTTCGCCAGCGTCCCGGCCCTGCTCCAAGCCCTGACCGCCGATGTCCACGCAGCCTTTCGCGCATGCCTGCTAGGGCCGATCGACCATGAAGCCCTGGACCACTGGCGTGACCTGTCGCGCCTGGTGGAACAGCGCATGCTCACCATCTACAGCGAGGACGCCGCCGCTCGCCAATTGATCCTTGCCCAGCACGGCCTGACCGAAGTCACCCAGGCCGACCGCCAGCACGACCTCGAGCTGGGCGAGCTGATGCACAAACTGTTCGACCGCCATTTCGAGCTACCAACCCTGCCCACCGATGTCGACGTCTTTGCCCTGGCCATGGAACTGGGCGACCGCGTCTACGCCCGCTCGGTGCAGCAACACGAACAGATCACCCCGCGCATGGCCGAAGAAGGCATGCGGGTGTTCGATGCGTACCTGGGCTTGTACCTGCCGCCGTATCTGCCCAAGCGACACGCCGTCTGACGCCTGCTGTCTGCTCAAAGAAAAGCCCCGGAGGGCTCACGCCGTCCGGGGCTGTTGATGTTGCATCGCTCACAACTTGGCGATCGACACCTCGGTGGATTTCACGAAAGCGATGACTTCGCTACCGATGGCCAGCTCCAGTTCCTTGACCGAACGGGTAGTGATGACCGAAGTGACGATGCCGGAGGCCGTCTGCACATCGATTTCCGAGAGCACGTCGCCTTCGACGATTTCCTTGATGGTGCCTTTGAACTGGTTGCGTACGTTGATGGCTTTGATAGTCATGGTGTCGTTTCCTTTTCTGGATGAGGTTATTGCGCCCAACGCAATTGCGTAGGCAAGGGTGAAACGGGTTCGGGTTCCGGTGGTTGGCCGGGCAAGGACAGCACTCGGTTGAGGACTTCGGTTTCCAGGGCCGCCAGTCGATGAGAACCGCGGGCCCGGGGACGTGGCAGGTCGATGGCCAGGTCGAGGCCGATCTGGCCGTCTTCGATCAGGATCACCCGGTCGGCAATCGCCACCGCTTCGCTGACGTCGTGGGTCACCAGCAGCACGGTGAAGCCGTGTTGCTGCCAAAGATTTTCGATCAGTTGCTGCATCTCGATCCGCGTCAGGGCGTCCAGCGCTCCCAGAGGCTCGTCGAGCAACAGCAGGCGCGGCTGATGGATCAAGGCGCGAGCCAGGGCCACCCGTTGTTTCTGCCCGCCGGACAGCGCCGCCGGCCATTCCTCGGCGCGGTCGGCCAAGCCTACGGCTTCCAGCGCCTGTAACGCTTGGGGCCGCCAGTTGCCCTTGAGCCCGAGGCCGACGTTGTCGATGATTTTTTTCCAGGGCAGCAAGCGCGCTTCCTGGAACATCAGCCGCGTGTCCTGTTGCGCAGCGCTCAGCGGAGCCGAACCGGCCAGCAACTGACCGTCAGTGGGTTGATCCAAGCCGGCCAGTAGCCGCAGCAAAGTACTTTTGCCACAGCCGCTGCGACCGACCACCGCCACGAATTGCCCGGCGGGGATATGCAGATCGATGTCACGCAACACCTGGCGCGAGCCAAAGGTTTTCTGCAGTTTGCGCACCGCCAGCGGAATGCCCCGCAACAGGCGTGGAGGTTGTTGTGCGGTCATGCGACACCTCCCTTGTTGACCTGATATGCCGGATGCCAGCGCAGCCACACCCGCTCAAGTCCACGGGCGGCAAGGTCGGCCAGTTTGCCGAGCACGGCGTACAACAGGATCGCCAGTACCACCACGTCGGTTTGCAGGAATTCCCGGGCGTTCATCGCCAGGTAGCCGATGCCGGAGCTGGCGGAAATGGTTTCCGCGACGATCAGCGTCAGCCACATGAAACCCAGCGCAAAGCGCACGCCCACCAGGATCGAGGGCAAGGCGCCCGGCAGAATCACCTGCCGGAACAGGCTGAAACCGGACAAGCCGTAGCTGCGGGACATCTCCACCAATGCCGGATCGACGTTGCGGATCCCGTGATAGGTGTTGAGGTAGATCGGAAACAGCGTGCCCAGGGCCACCAGAAAAATTTTCGCCGACTCATCGATGCCGAACCACAGGATCACCAGCGGGATCAGCGCCAGGTGCGGTACGTTCCTAACCATCTGCACCGAGCTGTCCAGCAGGCGCTCGCCCCATTTCGACAGGCCGGTGATAAAGCCCAGGGTCAGGCCGATGCCGCCGCCAATCAAGAACCCGACCGCCGCACGCCAGCCGCTGATGGCCAGGTGCGTCCAGATCTCGCCGCTGCGCACCAGGTTGATCCCGGCCTCGATCACCGCCACCGGTGCCGGCAGGATCCGCGTCGACAGCCAACCGGCCGACACCGACAGCTGCCACACCGCCAGCAACAGCAGCGGCACCGCCCAGGGCGCCAGATTGTGGATAACTTTCTTCATGGCCGCCTCAGCTCTGGGACGCGGCTTTGGGAAGGATGTCGTTGGCGACCATCTCACCGAACGGGCTCACATAGCCGCCGCTCTTCGGCAACTCTGGACGCTCCACGTCCAGGTGCGGGAACAGCAGCTCCGCCACGCGGTAGGACTCTTCCAGGTGTGGATAACCCGAGAAGATGAACGTATCGATCCCCAGATCGGCGTATTCCTTGACCCGCGCCGCCACGGTCGGGCCATCTCCCACCAGCGCCGTGCCGGCACCGCCACGCACCAGGCCAACGCCGGCCCAAAGGTTGGGGCTGACCTCCAGCTTGTCGCGACTGCCACCATGCAAGGCAGCCATGCGTTGCTGGCCCACCGAATCGAAGCGCGCCAGGGAAGCCTGGGCGCGAGCGATGGTGTCATCGTCCAGGTGAGAGATCAGCCGGTTCGCGGCTTGCCAGGCCTCGGCATTGGTTTCCCGCACGATCACATGCAGACGGATGCCGAAGCGCACGGTACGGCCGAGCTTCGCGGCCTTGGCCCGAACCTGGGCGATTTTCTCTGCCACGGCCGCAGGCGGTTCGCCCCAGGTCAGGACCATTTCCACCTGCTCGGCCGCCAGATCCTGGGCCGCTTCAGAAGAACCGCCAAAATACAGCGGAGGACGCGGCTGCTGGATCGGCGGATAGAGCAGCTTGGCGCCCTTCACGCTGATGTGCTCGCCGTCGTAATCCACGGTCTCGCCTTCCAGCACCCGACGCCAGATGCGGGTGAATTCCACCGAAGCCTGGTAGCGCTGCTCGTGGTCGAGGAACAGGCCATCGCCGGCCAGCTCATCCGGGTCGCCGCCGGTGACCAGGTTGAACAACGCTCGCCCGCCGGACAACCGGTCCAGCGTCGCAGCCTGACGCGCCGCCACCGTCGGGGAAATGATCCCGGGGCGCAGGGCAACCAGAAATTTCAGGCGCTGAGTCACGGGAATCAGCGAAGCGGCGACCAGCCAGGAGTCCTCGCAGGAACGCCCGGTTGGGATCAGCACGCCACCAAAACCCAGTCGGTCGGCCGCTTGGGCGATCTGTTGCAGGTAGCCGTGATCGACGGCGCGAGCGCCTTCGGCGGTGCCAAGGTAATGGCCGTCGCCGTGGGTGGGCAGGAACCAGAAAATATTGAGGCTCATGGAGTGGTCTCCTAAAGGGGTCGAATTACTGTGCGTTCGCAACGGCCGCTGGCGGCGTCCAGATCACGTCCTTGATGCTCAAGGGCTTGGGAATCAATTTGAGCTGATAGAAGCTGTCGGCGATTTTCTGCTGCGCCGCCACCACTTCCGGGGTGAGGAACAGCGCCCCGTAGCCCTGGCGCTTGACCGAGGTCAGGGTGATGTCGGCGGGCAGGCCGAGCAGTGGTGCTACCTGTTTGGTCACGTCCTCGGGGTTAGCCTTGGACCATTCGCCGACGGCGCGTACCTCGTCCACCAGGGCGGTAATGACCTGTGGATGCTGTTGCGCATAAGGCTTGGTGGCGAGATAGAACTGATGGTTGTCGACGATGCCTTTGCCATCACGCAGGGTGCGAGCTTGCAATTGCTGCTCGGCGGCCGCCTGGTACGGGTCCCAGATCACCCAGGCATCGACGCTTCCGCGCTCGAACGCGGCGCGGGCATCGGCCGGCGGCAGGAAGACCGTCTGGATGTCGGAATATTTGAGGCCGGCGTCTTCCAGCGCCCGCACCAGCAGGTAATGGACGTTGGAGCCCTTGTTCAGCGCGACTTTCTTGCCCTTGAGGTCTTGTACCGACTGGATCGGCGAGCCCTTGGGCACCAGGATCGCCTCGCTGTTGGGCGCCGGAGGCTCGTAGGCGACGTAAAGCAAGTCGGCGCCCGCCGCCTGGGCAAACACCGGCGGGGTTTCACCGGTCACGCCGAAGTCGATGGAGCCGACGTTCAGGCCTTCCAGCAACTGCGGGCCACCAGGGAATTCAGTCCATTGCACGTCCACGCCTTGGGCGGCGAGGCGTTTTTCCAGGGTGCCCTTGGCCTTGAGCAGCACCAGGGTGCCGTATTTCTGATAACCGATCCGCAAGGTTTCGGCTTGAGCCTGGATGGTGGCGCCGAAGGACACAGCCGCAGCAAACAGAGCGACCAGCCCGCGACGCAAAATGACAGTGCGCATGGCGCCTCTCCTTTTTGCTGTGGGGTTTTGGCTGCACCTGCTTGGCCGTTGGCGGCTGAGTAAGGTGAGTTGAAACGGGGTTTCGAAATTCAGATGCTCCAGCGAGCACTCAACAGACGTTCATTCAAAACGCTGGGGTCCAACGGCCGGGGCCGACGAGCCATGGCGCTGAAAAACTGTTCCAGCGCCTCGTCCAGGCGCTGCTGCAAGGCCGGCGTCAATTGCGCCTGGGCGCTGCCTTCGCCATAAGCGATCTGGCTGTCCTCGGCGAAGATCCCATGAAGCATTTCCTGGGCCTTGAGCGCCGACAACACGGGCTTGAGGGCGTAATCCACCGCCAGCATGTGGGCGATACTGCCGCCGGTGGCCATGGGCAGCACGACCTTGTGGCTCAAGGCACGCTCAGGCAGCAGGTCCAGCACGGTTTTCAATGCACCGGAAAACGAGGCCTTGTACACCGGCGTCGCAATCAGCAGGCCATCAGCGTTCTCGATCTGCTGGAGCAGGTCGATGATCTTCGGGCTGTCGAAGCGCGCATGCAGCAGGTCTTCGGCCGGAAAATCGCGGACCTGATAGCTCACCACTTCCACTCCTTGCTGCTGCAACCAGCGTTGCGAACGCTCCAGCAGCACCCCGGAACGGGAGCGCTGGCTGGGACTGCCACCGAGTGAGACGACCAACATGCCAACCATTCCTTAAATGTCACGTGCGATTCGCGGTGGGCGATCTCGCTGTATGGGGCAAACCATAACAGCCGATTCATATATCTTTAAATCATATTTATTCATTTGGTTATTCGATACAGAGATATACCGTCAGCTTTCCTGAGCCCAATAAAAAAAGGCCGTCGAAACGGCCGAAAACCCTTGGTGCACAGCGTTTCAGTGTGGGAGCGGGCTTGCTCGCGAAGACGGTGTATCAGGCGACATTGCTT